>CAIRYQ010000110.1 GCA_903882875.1 uncultured Spartobacteria bacterium
CCCGGAGGAACTCGCGCGCGTGGTGATGAAGATGATGCTCAAACAGCCCGCCGCGCGGCAGCAGAGCTACGGGGAAGTCATCACGGACCTGCGCCGCGCCTATGATGCGCTCACCAGTGCGACCATGCCAGCCGTGGTGGCTGTCACGCAGCAGCCCGTGGCGCAGAAACAGGCGCAGCGGCAACCGCCTGTTGCAAGGAAACCCGTCCTCGCGAAGAAACGCACGCCCGTCGTTGCACTCGCAATCGGAGGAGTAGTGCTGTTTGCCGCCGTTGCCGCGCTGCTCCATTTTGCGCCGTGGAAAACGAGCGACCGTGGAGTGGCTGCGCCGGGCACGCTTCCGCCCGCCGTTGCATCGAAATCATCCGGTGTGTCTCCCGAGCCGTGGCAAGACCTGATTCCCGGCATCAAACTGCCCGACGATGTTCGCGACAATACCACCTATGACCTGGACAAGCCGGGCCACTGGGAACTCAGCGGGGGTTCGTTACGCATGACTTCGGGACGCGGGTCGGTAGTGGTCACCTCGGCCGTTGTCGGGTCGGATTACGACGTGGAACTCCGACTCACCCGCTCAACGGGCGCTTACACCGCCTCGGTCGGTCTGCCCGTCGGCGGGCAGAAAGTCATTTGGGCGACGCTCAATAGGAAGACCTGCGGCTTCGAGAGGATCGGAAGTACCGACGTTATCACCGGCCCGGCGAGCGTTCCCGATCCGTTTGTTGACGGGAAGCCGCACCTTGTTCTGCTCTCGGTCCGGACGCTGGCCGACGGACAAGCCTCACTGCGCTCGATCATTGATGGCCAGCCTTCGGCGCAATGGACCGGTCCGGCTTCGGAATTGAGTGTCCATCCGAGCTTGAGTCACCAGCCAAAGGACCGCGTCTGCCTCGGGGCTTCCGCCTCCACCACGGGTGCAGTGGCGGAAATCGTCTTCTCGGACGTCCGCTTTCGTCCCGTCGCCGCCGGCACCCTCCCAGCCCAGGCGGTCTCACAACTTCCCTCGTCTTCGTCCGTCACCACCGCGACCAAGGACAAGCCGTTTGTGAACACGCTCGGCATGAAGTTCGTGCCCGTGCCGATTGCGAGCGGGCCGAGTGCGGGGCAGCGGGTGCTCTTCGGCGTGTGGGACGTGCGGGTGCAGGACTACGAGATCTTCGCGAAGGAAACCAAGCGCGAGTGGCCGAGGCCGGACTTTCATCAAGGCGCCACTCATCCTGCGGTGGACGTGAATTGGGAGGACGCGCAGCTTTTCTGCCAATGGCTGACGGATCGGGAGCGGGCGGCGGGCAAGCTCGGCGCGAATGAGCGTTACCGATTGCCGAGCGATCACGAGTGGAGTTGCGCGGTGGGAATCGCTGAGCGGGAAGACGCGGCGAAGCTGCCCGGCGACAAGAGCCAAAAAATCACCGACACATTTTCGTGGGGCGCGCAGTGGCCTCCACCTGCGGGCGCTGGAAATTTTGCCGGGGAGGAATTGAGTCCCGTGCTCGCTGCCGGAAAATACCCTTACATCCGGGGTGTTCTGGCCGGCTACCGCGATGACTTTGTGGAGACTGCACCGGTGGGGACTTTCGCGGCGAACCGCTTCGGCCTTTTCGACATGGGAGGCAACGTGTGGCAATGGTGCGAGGACTGGCACGACAAGGAGGAGAGGTTCCGCGTGCTGCGCGGAGCGTCGTGGAATGACTCCGGGCGGGGCAGCCTGCTCTCATCGAGCCGCTTTCCCCTCGCCCCCGCCGCCCGAGGCACCGACCACGGCTTCCGTTGCGTGCTGGCCGCCTCTGCCGGTCAAAACTCTACCACGATTCAGACCAATCTGGCACAACCTCCATCGCCTTCTTCCGCCAAACCAGTCTTCACACCGTGGAAGGACGGCATTGATCTGATGGCGCGCATTGACCCAAAGCGTGACGCTGTGCGCGGCACATGGAGCTTCGAGGGCGGTGCGCTCGTCGGCGACGGAGACAAATACTGCACGCTTCAGATTCCCTACGCGCCGCGTGCGGAATACGACTTCCGCATCGTGTTCACCCCGGTAAGCGGCCACGGTGCCTGCCAGATTCTCAGCAAGGCCGGGCACCAGTTCAGCGCAAATTACTTCGCCGGCACCGGTCGCCAGAGTGCCGGCTTCGAGATGATCGCCGGGCAGGCCGTTTGGAGCAAACTGAACAACACCGGCATCGGAATTGGGACGCCTGCTGCTGACCGCCACTACACTGCACTCGTCGAAGTGCGCAACACAGGCGTGAAAAGCTACCTCGACGGCAAACTCATCGCCTCCTGGAAAACCGATTACGCCGACATGGGCGTCGGCGATCACTTCAGGCTGCGCAGCTCCGACGCCATCGGCCTCGCTTGCGAAGGCCGCACCGCTTTCCACCACATCGAAGTGCGCGAGGTAAGCGGCACGGTCAAGATCACCGCCGATGCGGCTCCGGCACCCGACGCCACGCCCATGACAGTGACCAAGGCCAAGCCGTTCGTGAACACGCTGGGGATGAAGTTTGTGCCGGTGCCGATTGTGAGCGGGCCGAGTGCGGGGCAGCGGGTGCTCTTCGGCGTGTGGGACGTGCGGGTGCAGGACTACGCGGTCTATGCGACCAGTGCGGGCGCGAAGAAGGTGGATGATTCGTGGACGAGGCAGCAGAGGGACGGCGTGCCTGCGGGTCGCGAGCCGAACCACCCCGTGGTGGGCGTGAGCTGGGAGGATGCGCAGGCCTTCTGCCAATGGCTCACGGAAAAGGAGAGCGCGGAGGGAAAGCTGCCCAAGGGGTTGACGTATCGGCTGCCGAGCGACGAGGAATGGAGCTTGGCGGTGGGCCTGCCGCCGGAGGTGGACGGGACGCCCTCGGAGAAGAGCGAGAAGAACAGCGTGGATTTCCCGTGGGGCAAGGACTGGCCGCCCACCAAGAAGGTGGGGAATTACGCGGACGAGACGTTTCACGCGAAGTTCCCGCTGAAAAAGAACGAGAAGGAAAACCGGATGGAGAACCAGTGGATCGAAGGCTTCACGGATGGCTATGCGACGACCTCGCCGGTGGGGAGTTTCCCTGCCAATGCATATGGCCTCTACGACATGGGCGGCAACGTGTGGCAGTGGTGTGAAGATTGGTACGACAAGGACCAGAAGGACCGTGTGGCCCGCGGTGCTTCGTGGTATAATTACGACCGCGGCTCTCTGCTGTCATCGTCTCGCCTTCACTTCGCACCCGGCTTTCGCAACCTCATCCGCCTCGGCTTCCGCTGCGTGCTGGCTGAGTCTGCGCGCTAGGTGGGGGGCGGCGGAGTCGGCCTTGCCCTGACTGGAGTGGGCTGCGAGCCGAGTGGAGCGGGCGAAAAGACGACTCGGGTGGGCGTTTTGCCGGGTCGAGTCGGGTGGGGGACGAGTGGAGTCGTCCGGTTGCCGAGTCGGGTCGTCGTTTTGCCGAGTCGAGTGGGCAGAAGGGCGAGTGGAGTGGGCGTTTTGCCGAGTGGAGTCGTCTCCGAGGCGAGCCGAGTCGTCGGTTTGCCTAGCGGGGTCGCCTTTCGGGCGGGCGGGGGAGCCTTACGGCTTGGGCGCCGGTGCGGGTTTTGGGGTGCGCTGGCCGTGGCGCTGGCGCATGAGGGCGCGGGCCTGGTCAATCGCAGGGCCGACTGCGCCGCCTTTCAGGTCGGCGTAGGCTTCGGTGGCGGCGGTCCATGCGTCGCTGTCGGCGGCGAGGAGGGTGTCCTCCATGTCGCTGGTGAGTTTTTGGATGGCGGCGACGACGGGGCGGTAGGTCGCGGCGAAGTTGCGGTCCTGGTCCCATTTGGTGAGGGGGAAGTCGGCTGCGAGCTGGCCGGGGCTCTCGGTGGCGGCGGTGCGGATGATGCCTTCGAGGGCCATGTTACCGGTGCCGAGCTTGAGGAGGTGGGCCTTGTCCGCGGCGGAGAGGGCGAGGAGGAAGGCGGCCTGCTTGGCGCGGAGGGCGGCGATGTCGGCGATGAGTTCGTCGGCGAGGGCTTGGGCGATGTCTGCGGAGATGAGGTCTTGGGTCATGGGGTCGGAGGTTTGGTTTTGGTAGTAGCGCGCGGGCACTTTGCCATCCCAGGTGAATTCCGGCCCCGTGTCCCAGCGGAGCGGTTGTCCGTCGGGGAGGGTCATGTCGCATCTGAGGGGTTCAGGCTCGGGCATGGCGGGAAATGCAAGCAAACGCGAATGGCGGATCAAGCGGTTTTTTCACTCGTGGAGGCAGGGGGAAGTGAAGATTTTTGAAGAAAGTTGTTGCCGCATTTTTTCGGGAGGCTATACAGCGCGTCCGATTTTTCCCGCGCTCTGGCGTTACTCACGCGCACCGCGGTTCTGGCGACGGGCTTTTCAAGCCCGGAGTTGGCACCGCAGGACGTGTCGCCAGATGGGAGAAAAAAGAAAAAGTGTGGAATGTGAGAAAAGTGCTTGCCAAAACTTGCGCGACTCCTAATTTCCGCGCCCCGCCGCAGGTGGCTCGCACCAAACCACGGCGGATTTGCTGTCCTTTACGGGATGCCAAAGGGCCCAGTCGGGCCGGATTTGGTGCGAACGATTAACAAACTTTTTTCAATGCCAACGATCAACCAGCTAGTCCGCAAGGGCCGCACGCAGGTCAAATACAAGTCGAAGTCCCCGGCGCTTAAGAACTGCCCGTTCCGCCGTGGAGTCTGCTTGCAGGTGATGACGCGCACGCCCAAGAAGCCGAACTCCGCACTGCGCAAAGTCGCGAAGGTTCGTCTGACGAATGGCTTTGAAGTGATCGCCTACATCCCCGGCGAGGGACATAATTTGCAGGAGCATTCGATTGTGCTCGTGCGTGGCGGTCGTGTGAAGGATTTGCCCGGCGTTCGTTATCATATCGTCCGCGGCACACTGGATTCTCTCGGAGTGGAGGGCCGCCGCCGCAGCCGTTCCAAATACGGTGCCAAGCGTCCGAAGGCCGGTGCTGCAGCGGGTGCCGAGGCGAAGAAGAAGTAAGCAACCGATTTTTACACCATGTCACGTCGTCGTCGCGTCATTCATAAGGAAGAGAAACTGGACAGCCGTTATGGCTCGCCTCTCGTCGCCCGCCTCATCGGCACGGTGATGAAGAGCGGCAAGAAGTCGCTCGCGGAGCGCGTCGTGTATGACGCCATCGAGCAGAGCCGCCAAGGAAGTGATGTCGTGGATCCGCTAGAGACGCTGAACAAGGCCGTCGAGAACGTGAAGCCGCGTCTCGAAACCAAGAGCCGCCGCGTCGGTGGTGCAACCTATCAGGTCCCGATGGAAGTGGCACCCGCCCGTGCGGTGGCGCTGGCGTTCCGCTGGATCGTCAATTACGCGTCGGCTCGCAAGGGTTCCTTCAAGAAGGCCCTCGCCACCGAACTCAAGGAGGCCGCCGCCGGCCAGGGAAACGCGATTAAGAAGCGCGACGACACCCATAAGATGGCGCAGGCCAACCGTGCTTTCGCCCATTTCCGTTTCTAGTCCCCGACGAACCTAATACTCGCCGAGTTACTATATGTCTTCCGTAGTCGCCACAAAACCAACTTCGAATCCGAACTCGCCTGATCGTGCGTATCCGCTCGAGAAGACGCGCAATATCGGAATCGCCGCGCACATTGACGCCGGCAAGACGACGCTGACTGAGCGCATTCTTTTTTACACCGGCATGATCCACAAGATCGGCGAGGTGCATGAAGGCACGACCGTGACGGACTGGATGGAGCAGGAGCGCGAGCGTGGCATCACGATTACGTCCGCCGCGACGACGTGCTTTTGGGAGCAAAAGAAGCACGAGGGTGTGCTGAAGCTTTACGAGAACCAGAAAATGCGGGTCAACATCATTGACACGCCCGGCCACGTGGATTTCACGGCCGAAGTGGAGCGTTCGCTCCGCGTGCTGGACGGCGCGATTGCGGTGTTCTGTGCGGTTGCCGGTGTGCAGCCCCAGTCCGAGACCGTGTGGCGTCAGGCGACGAAGTACGGCGTGCCGCGCATTGCATTCGTCAACAAGATGGACCGCACGGGTGCGAACTTCGCCAATGCGATCAACGACATGCGCACCAAGCTGAAGGCGAATGCCTGGCCGGTGCTCATCCCGATCGGCGCGGAAGATTTGCTGAAAGGCCAGTACGACATCATCAACCGCAAGGCGGTGCTTTACGCGGACGACAGCTCGATGGGCTCGACGTATCACGTCGAAGACCTTGATGACGCGGGCAAGGCCATCGTGGAGCCTGCGCGCGAGCAGCTCGTCGAAGCGCTCTGCAACATTGATCCCGTGCTGGAGGACGCATATCTCAACGCAACCGAGATCACACCGCAGATGATCAAGCAGGCCATCCGCCGCCAGACGATTGCAAACAAGTTTGTCCCTGTCGTAGGCGGCTCCGCCTTTAAGAACAAAGGGGTGCAGTTCCTCGTGGACGCGGTGGTGGACTATCTCCCGTCGCCGATTGATATTCCTCCGCAGGAAGGTCACAACGTGGACAACCTCGAGGAGAAAGTCCCGACACCTCCGGATGACGCCGCGAAGTTCATCGGCCTCGCGTTCAAGCTTTGGAGCGATCCTTTCGTCGGCAAGCTCGTGTTCTTCCGCGTGTATCGCGGCAAGCTCAGCAAGGGCGACACCATTTACAACCCGCGCACCCGCAAGAGTGATCGCGTCAGCCGCCTGATTCAGATTCAGGCCGACAAGCGCGAGGACATTGATACGTGCTTCTCGGGTGACATCGCGGCCATCGTCGGCCTGCGCAATGTCACGACCGGCGACACGCTTTGCGACGAGGACGTCGAGATCATGCTCGAACCGCCGTCATTCCCCGACCCGGTCATCAGCATGTCCGTCGAGCCGAAGACCAAGCAGGACCAGGAAAAGATGAGCATCGCGCTCCAGCGTCTCGCTGAAGAAGATCCGACCTTCCGCGTCCACACCGACGAGGAAACCGGCCAGACGATCATCGCCGGAATGGGCGAGCTTCATCTCGAAATCATCCGGGATCGAATGCTCCGTGAGTTCAAGGTCGAGGCCAACTCCGGCAAGCCGCAGATCGCCTATCGCGAAACCATCACCAAGCCCGCGAACGGCGATGGAAAACTCATCAAGCAGTCCGGTGGACGCGGTCAGTATGGCCACGTCATCGTGGACGTTCGCCCCGGCGAGCGCGGCAAGGGTGTCGTCATCGAGAACAAGGTTGTCGGCGGCACGATTCCAAAGGACTACATCCCGGCGTGCAAGAAGGGCATCGAAGAAGCGGTGCTCAACGGCGTGCTCGGCGGCTACCCGGTGATCGATGTCGAGGTGGACATCATTGACGGCAGCTATCACGAGGTGGACTCGAATGAAATGGCATTCAAGATGGCCGCGATTTTCGCAGTGAAGGACGCGTTCAAGAACGCGAGCCCGATTCTGCTCGAGCCCATCATGAAGGTCGAGAACGCGACCCCCGAAGAATATCAGGGTGACATCATGGGCGACTTGAACCGCCGCCGCGGCGTCATCCAGGGCATGGAGTCCAAGAATGGCCTCTGCCACATCAATGCGCAGGTGCCGCTCGCCGAAATGTTCGGCTACTCCACCGCCATCCGCTCACTCTCGAAGGGCCGCTCCAGCTACACGATGGAGCCGTCGCATTTCCAACAGGTGCCTGAAAACGTGAAGGCCGCCGTGCTCGACCAAAAAGGAAAATAATTACCCATGAACGGACAACGCATACGCATTCGCCTCAAGGCATTTGACCACCGCGTGCTGGACGCATCGGCCATCGACATCGTCGAGACGGCTAAGCGCTCCGGTGCCCGCGTCGCCGGTCCGATCCCGCTTCCCACCCGTGTGGAGAAATTCACGGTCAACCGCTCGCCGCACGTGGACAAGAAGTCCATGGATCAGTTCGAAATCCGCACCTACAAGCGCCTGCTCGACATCATCGAGCCGACCGCGAAGACGGTGGACGAACTGCGCAAACTCAACCTGCCCGCGGGCGTGGACATCACTATCAAGATCTAACTAGCGATGAAGATTGGACTACTAGGCAAAAAAGTTGGAATGACCCGCGTCTATGACGACAAGGGTGTCATTACTCCCGTGACTGTCATCGAGGCGGGTGGAAACACCATCCTCCAAAAGAAGACGATGGAGAACGACGGCTACAACGGAATTCAGGTCGGCTTCGACGGACAGAAGGAGCACCGCGTGACCAAGCAACTGCTCGGGCACTTCAAGAAGGCCGGATCGGAACCCAAGCGCTATATCCGCGAGTTTCGCCTGCCCGATGATGTGAAGCTCGACGATGCTGTGGACCTCAGTGTGAATCACTTTGCCGTCGGCGACGTCGTGGACGTCATCGGCCAGAGCAAGGGTCATGGCTTTCAGGGCGTCATGAAAAAGCACAACATGGGCGGCCAGCCCGCCTCGCATGGTCACATGATGCACCGCCGCAATGGCGCAATCGGCAATCGTTCGACGCCCGGTCGCGTGTGGAAGAACATGGGCATGCCCGGTCACATGGGTGATGAGCGCATCACCGTCCAGAACCTGCGCATCGTGCAGGTGAATGCGGACGACAATTGCATCCTCGTGAGCGGTGCGGTGCCCGGAAAGCCCGGCTGCTACGTCGTCATTCGCCCTGCGAAGAAGGTGAAGAGAATTAACCCCGAAGCCGTCAAGCAGGCAGCGAAGGAAGCAGCCAAGAAGGCAGCTAAGAAATCCAAATGAGCGCGACAATTCTGACAGCCGAGGCCGCCAAGGCCGCTAATATCGAAGTTATTACGAACGGGAAGTACACCCAGGCCGTGCATGACACCGTGGTCGCCCTGCGCGCGAACCGCCGCAGCGGAACCGCCAGTGTGAAGACCAAGGCCACCGTGAATGGTTCCGGCGCAAAGCCGTGGAATCAAAAAGGCACAGGCCGGGCTCGCGCGGGTTACAAGTCGAGCCCTGTGTGGAGCGGTGGCGGCGTGGTTTTCGGACCGCATCCCCGCGATTACTCGAAGAAGGTTTCCAAGAAGACCCGTCGCATCGCACTGTGCAAGGCGCTCAGCGCCCGCATCCTCAATGGCGACGTGTTTATCGTCCCGAGCTTTGCGGTCACGAAGCCGAAGACGAAGGAATTCGTGAAGCTCATCGCTGAGCTTTCGCCCGAGCCGAAGACGCTGATCATTGCCAAGGATTTCGACGAGAACACGCGCCTCGCCGCACGCAATGTGCAGCCCGCCGTGCTCACCAGCGCTTCGGATGTGAACTCGGAGCATCTGCTCCTTTTCAAGAAGATCGTCATCACCAACGACGCCCTCGCTCAACTCGCTGAACGCATCAACAAATGAACGAGCACTACGACATTATCAAAAACGTTCACCTGACTGAGAAGAGCAGCATCCTCTCGGAGACCGGAAACCAGTACGTGTTCCGCGTGCTGCCCACCGCGAACAAGGTGCAAATCCGCCAGGCGATCGAGAAGCTCTTTAAGAAGAAGGTCATCCGTGTGAACACGATCAATTGCTTCGGCAAAGCCAAGCGCGGTCGTACTCAGCACCCCGGTCGCACGAGCGATTGGAAGAAGGCGATCGTGACCCTCGCCCCCGGCGACAAAATCGAACTCGCCTAACTAGGAGACTAACATGGGACTCAAAACTTTCCGTCCGCTCACGCCGACCAACCGCTTTAAGATTCTTCCCGACTTCGCCGAAGTCACGAAGAAGAAGCCCGAGAAATCGCTGGTCGAAGCCAAGCCGAAGACCGGTGGCCGAAATAACAACGGTCGTCTGACGACCCGTCACATCGGCGGCGGTCACAAGCAGAAGTACCGCATCATTGATTTCAAGCGCAAGACGCGCGGTCAGGTGGCGAATGTCATCGCGATCGAATACGATCCGAACCGCACCTGCCGCATCGCGCTGCTCGAATATCCGGACAAGGTGAAGGCCTACATCCTCGCTCCCGTCGGTCTCGCTGTGGGCGACAAGGTGACCGCCGGTCCCGGCAGCGAGCCTAAGGTAGGCAACGCACTGCCGCTGCAGGAAGTCCCGCTCGGTGCGACGATTCACAATGTCGAACTCCAGCCCGGTCGCGGCGGCCAGATGGCCCGCAGTGCAGGCGCAGGCGTCATTTTGAACAACCGTGAAGGTGACTTCGCGCTGCTCAAGCTTCCCTCTGGAGAAATCCGCCGCGTCCACGTCAACTGCTATGCGACGATGGGGCAGGTCGGCAATGTCGATCACATGAATGTCAGTTCCGGCAAGGCTGGTCGCAGCCGCTGGCGCGGTGTCCGCCCGACGGTTCGCGGCATGGTGATGAACCCGGTTGACCATCCGATGGGTGGCGGACAGGGCAAATCCAAGGGCGGTGGCGGACGCCATCACCCGATGAGTCCTTGGGGTCAGCTTTCAAAAGGTTTCAAGACGCGCCGGAAGCACAAGCCCAGCGACCGCTTTATCGTTCAGCGCAAGAATTCAACGAAGAAAGCAGCACTCTAAACGAATATGGGACGCAGCCTCAAAAAAGGACCGTTTGTCGAGCAGCATGTGCTCGAAAAAGTTGACAAGATGAACGCGGCACCGGTGAAGAAGCCGATCAAGACTTGGTCGCGCCGCTCGACCATCATCCCCGATTTCGTCGGACACACGTTCCTCGTGCACAACGGGAAAGTTTTCAACTCGGTCTTCGTGACCGAAAACATGGTGGGTCACAAGCTTGGTGAATTTTCGCCCACGCGAATCTTCAAGAAGCACGGTGCCCACACCGCCAAAGTGGCGAAGTAGCAGGGCCGGCCGCGTGCCGGGTATCAGAAATGAAATCCTACACGGCCATCCTGCTAGTCATCACTTTTCTCGCGCTCAGCGCGAGCGTCGGCCAAGCCGACGACAGTTCTTTGCCAAATATAGATTCTGAATCTACGGAGGCGACCGCAATGGCGGCCTTCGGGAAACTCCTTGCGGAAAACCGCAGGCTCCGCGCGGAAGTGGAAGAAGCCAAAAAACTGGCTGCCAATACGACCGCAGAGTCCGAGATATTCAAACGACAGGTTCAGGAAATGGCGCTTCGCATGGAAGCCCTCGGAAGCAGTACAACCGATCCTTCCAAGCTTGAGCAACGACTGCTTCAGGCAGTGCATGACCTCCAGCTCAGTGACCGCAGCAGAAAAAACCTAAGTGCGGAATTGATGCGAATGGTTCAGCTTACCCAGGCGTTTGTCGAAAAGCCCGACGCCGAGTCGAAGTTAGTGCTCCAAACTGAGCTAAAAAAGGCAGAAGAAGTCCTCGTGAAAGCCGCAGTCGGTGACTTTGCAGCCCTCGAACAAAAAGTCGCAGAAGTGCCGACGAACCTCCAAAATGGGAAGGTAAGCGCGGTGAAGCCGGAGCTTGGATGCGTCGTAATCAATTTGGGCTCCAGCCACGGAGTCAAAGTTGGAATGCCTTTCCAAGTTCGCCGCGGAACTAGACTAATCGCCACACTCAGAGTGGTGGACGCCCGGCAGGGATTTGCGGGCACAATCATTCAGAATCTTGTTTCAGACAAAGACCCAATCAAGCTCGGGGACACCGTAAAGGTGGACGCCCAGCTCAACTAATATTTAACAACAACCTAAGCCACTAACTTTAACGCAAAAATGGAAGTCAAAGCCATCTACCGATTTGCGCGCATGTCCGCCTTTAAGCTGCGGGATGTGACGCGTGAGATCCAGGGTCATCCTGTCGCCAGGGCGCTGGACATCGTGGCATTTAGCCCGAAGAAGGCCGCATTTCTCGTGCAAAAGACGCTCAAAAGCGCCATCGCCAATGCCGAGAACAACCACAACCTCCGTGCCGACAAGCTCGTCGTGAAGGAGGCGGTCGCAGGCGAGTCCGCTACCATCAAACGTTTTACCCCGAAGGCGCGCGGCAGTGCCGGCCCGATCCGGAAGCGCACAAGCCATATCTTCATCACGCTCTCGGACGAAATCACAGTCAAGCAGCGGGGATCAAAGGGTGCCAAATCTGCCACCAAGAAGGTAGCCAAGGGCGCATCCAAGAAATCCGCAGAGAAATCCAACGAATAATCATGGGACAGAAAACCAATCCAATCGGCTTCCGCCTCGCGGTCAACAAGGACTGGCGCTCCAAATGGTTCGCCAGCCGCAAGGAATTTCCTGAATTTCTCGCCAGCGACATCAAGATCCGCGCATTGCTGAAGGAAAAGCTGCGCCTTGCCGCAGTCTCGAAGATCGTCATTGAGCGCGCTTGGAACAGCCTCCGTGTCACGATTCATACTGCGCGTCCCGGCATCGTCATCGGTCGCAAGGGATCGGAAATCGAGAAGATGACCGAGGAAATCTCGAAGCTCTCGGGTGGCAAGCAGGTGAAGATTGACATCATTGAGATTAAGTCGCCCGACCTTGATGCACAGCTCGTCGCGGAGAACATCGCGATGCAGATGGAACGCCGTATTAGTTTCCGTCGCGCGATGAAAAAGGCGCTGCAGATCACGATGGAGCAGGGAGCAAAGGGCATCAAAGTCCGCTGTGCGGGCCGACTCGGCGGTGCTGAGATCAGCCGTTCGGAATGGTATCGCGAGGGAAGCATCCCGCTTCACACACTGCGCACGCCGATTGACTATGGCTTTGCCGAGGCCCGCACCACCTATGGAATTATTGGCGTGAAGTGCTGGATCTGTAAACCAGCCGTCCTCGCACAAGAAGAAAAGAAGGCAACGGCCAGCGGTGAAAAGACCGAGTCCGCCGAGCAGCAGCCGGCAGCCTAATTCATCAGTTATTTTTTAAGGAGGAACCCCAATGCCTTTGTTGCCAAAAAGAGTTAAATATCGGAAGACCCACCGCGGAAGCCGCGCTGGCAAAGCTTCCCGCGCCATCAATCTGGATTTCGGATCGTTTGGACTCCAGACCATTGAGCGCGCCTGGATCACCAATACCCAAATCGAAGCCGCCCGCGTTGCGATGACCCGCAACATGAAGCGCAAAGGCAAGATGTGGATCCGTATTTTCCCCGACAAATCGGTGACCGCACGTCCGCCGGAGACCCGAATGGGCAAAGGCAAAGGTCAGCCTGAGTATTGGGTGGCGACGGTCCGCCCGGGAAATGTCCTATTTGAAATTGACGGCATTTCCGAGACGCTCGCCCGCGAGTCGCTGAGACTCGCCGCAGACAAACTGCCGGTGCGCACAAAATTCCTGACGCGCCATAACTAACCGCCGAGCATGAAGAACAAAGAAATCCGCGAACTGACGCCCGATGAACTCCGGGCACGCAAACGTGAGCTGCGCGAGCAGATTTTCCACCTCCGCCTCCAGCAGGCCGGCGGGCAGCTTGAGAAGCCGAGCGAACTCCGCAGCCTGCGCCGCGAGGTGGCACGCATCGAGACGGTGCTCACCCAGAAAAACAAGATCGCGGTCACCGCCGCCAAGTAACCATATTCCATGAGCGAAACTGCAACAGTTGAAACCAGCACGCGCGGCCTCCGCAAGACCCGCGTCGGCGAGGTTGTCTCGAACAAGATGCAAAAGACGGTGGTCGTAAAGACGACCACACGTGTGCCGCACCCGAAGTTCGGCAAGATCATCAAGAGCGTGAAAAAATTCTACGCCCACGATGAGGAACAAAAGGCGCAGGTTGGCGACCTCGTCCGCATCGCGGAAACCCGCCCGCTCAGCAAGCTTAAGTGCTGGCGTGTCGTCGAAATCCTCAAGCACTAACCACTCCGCAGCCCGATTGGGCAGCACAATTTCCTATGCTTCAAATTCGTACCAGACTCGATGTCGCCGACAACACAGGCGCCCGCATGGCCAAGATGATTGGCGTGATTGGCAAGCCTACACTCACCGCGCACATCGGTGACGTCATTACCGCGCACATTCGCGAAGCGCAGCCTGGCGGACAGGTGAAGAAGGGCGAAGTCGTCCGCGCAGTCGTCGTCCGCACCAAGCAGCCGATCCGTCGCGAAGACGGCAGCTATCTGTGTTTTGACAACAATGCGATTGTCATCATTGACAAAGACGAGAATCCCAAGGGCACCCGTATCTTCGGCCCTGTGGCACGCGAACTTCGCGAAAAGAATTTCATGAAGATCATCTCACTGGCCCCGGAGGTTCTCTAACATGTCCAGCCGTCTTAGTTTTCATGTCAAGAAAGGGGACACCGTCTCCGTCATCAGCGGCAATCACAAAGGTGCCAGCGGGAAAATTCTCGCAGTGCTGCCTAGGAAGCAGCAGGTGCTCGTGGAAGGTGTGCGCATCATCAAAAAGCACACGCGCCGCAGTCAGGAGAACCAGTCAGGTGGCATCGTCGAACGCGAAGGCCCGATCCATGTCTCCAATGTGAAGCTCGTCGAAAAAGTGGAGCCCAAGAAGGCATCCAACAAGAAAAAGTAAGCCATGTCTGTCGAAATCCAGGAAGAATATAAGAACCGTGTGATCCCGGCCCTCAAGGCGGCACATGGTTATAAGAACATCAACCAGGTGCCAAAGGTGGACAAGGTTGTCGTGAATACCTGCGTCAACTTGAACACCGGTGACGCCAAACAGGCGCTTGAGGACGCTAAAAACGAACTCGCGACCATCACCGGTCAGAAGCCCGCTGAGACGAAGTCGAAGAAGGCCATCTCGAATTTCAAACTACGGAAGGATCAGGCCATCGGCGCAAAGGTCACTCTGCGTGGCCGCCGGATGTATGAGTTCCTTGAGCGCCTTATCAAGACTGCATTGCCCCGCATTCGAGATTTCCGCGGTGTGAGCACCCGCGCTTTTGATGGCAATGGCAACTATACCTTGGGTGTTGCCGACCAGTCCATCTTCCCCGAAATCGAATTGGATCGCATCAAGCGTAACATCGGTTTTGACGTGACCATCGTGACCACCGCCCGCACGGATGCGGAGGCGAAGAGCCTCCTCACCGAACTGGGCATGCCATTTTCCGACAAGGCGCGCCTGAAGCGCGCACAACAGCAGGAACAACCGACCGCTTAACCAGAAATGAGCGCACTTACCGATCCCATCGCAGACTTTCTCACCCGCCTTCGCAATGCCTGCTCCGCAGGCAGAACCGAGATTTTGGCACCTTACTCGAAGATGAAGGCGGAAATTGCCCGCATCCTCAAGCAGGAGGGCTATATATCGAACTTCGAAGTCGAAACCGGTGAAGGCACCCATGCCAAGCTGAAGGTCGTCAACAAATTCGTCAACCGTGCCCCGGCCATCACCGGTCTCAAGCGCGTGTCCAAGCCCGGTCTGCGCCGCTATGTCGGTTCCGATGAAATTCCGCGCGTCCTTGGCGGGATTGGCATCAGCATCCTTTCCACGTCGAAAGGCCTGATGTCCGGGCGTGAGGCAAAGAAACAAAACGTCGGCGGTGAATTGCTGGCGTTCATCTGGTAATCAGCTATGTCGCGAATCGGAAAAAAAATCATCGAATTGCCAGCCAAGGTCAGCGTCAAGATTGGCGCGGACGGTCAGGTGAATGTCGAAGGCCCGAAGGGCAAGCTTGCATGGACGCTCCCCAGCGGGGTGACGGGCAAGGTGGAGGGTACGAAAGTGACCGTCGCCTGCAGCTCGCCGGCCGCAAATGCGCTCCACGGCCTCAGCCGCGCTTTGATCAACAACATGGTCAACGGCGTTGCCAATGGCTATGTGAAGGAATTGGAGATTCAGGGCGTCGGCTTCAAGGCCGCGGTGAAGGGTAACATCCTCCAGCTCAACCTCGGCTATTCGCACGAGATCAACCACCCGATTCCCGCGGGGGCGAAAGTAACTGTCACCGACAACACGAAGGTGCGTATTGAGGGAATTGACAAGCAGCTCGTCGGGCAACTCGCCGCCGAGGTTCGGGGTTATTACCCGCCTGAGCCCTACAAGGGCAAGGGTGTCCGTTACGTTGGCGAGAAAATCATCCGCAAGGAAGGAAAAACCGTCCAGTAAGCCATGGCTAAGAACATCAAGAAAGCAAGCATCCAGATGCGTCATAAGCGCATCCGCAAGGTCGTCTCCGGTACGCAGGAGCGTCCGCGTCTCGCCGTCCATTTCAGTGGCAAGCACATCTATGCTCAGGTCATTGACGACAGTGTCGGTAAGACCATCGCGAGCGCGAATACGACCGAGGCGGGCCTCAAGGCCCAGAAGCCGCGCGCAAACGCCGCCACGGCGACCACAGTGGGCAAGCTCGTTGCCGAGCGTGCGAAAGCCAAGAACATTGACAAGGTGGTCTTTGATCGCGGCGGTTTCATCTATCATGGCAAAGTGAAGGCGCTCGCCGACGCGGCGCGCGAGGGCGGACTGCAATTCTAATCAACTATGGCTGCTCATTCCAAAAACGATTCCAATTCCCGCGGCCCAAGGGGCCGTCGTCCGCAGCAATCGCGCACACCGTCCGAGCCCGTGGATCGCGGCGTGGTGCTCGATGGCGTGTTCGCCGGACAGCCGCAGGCCGAACTCATCGAAAAGCTCGTCTTCATCAACCGATGCGCCAAGGTAGTGAAGGGCGGTCGCCGTTTCAGTTTCAGCGCACTGCTCGTCATCGGCGACAAGCAGGGACGCGTTGGCGTAGGTTTCGGCAAGGCTAATGAAGTCTCCGAAGCCATCCGCAAGGCTGGCGACAAGGGTCGCAAGAACCTCCACCGTTATTCCATCAGCAGCACGACCATCCCGCATGAGGTCGTTGGTTTGCATGGCGGCGGGCATGTCATCCTGAAGCCTGCAAGTCCCGGAACCGGGATCAAGGCGGGCGGTGCGGTGCGTGCCGTATGTGACGCAGTCGGTATCAAGAACATCCTCGCGAAGAGTCTCGGTTCCTCGAACCACGCTAACGTGCTGAAGGCAACGCTGAACGCACTCGGGAAACTCAGGCAGCGTGACGCGGTGATGAAGATCCGCGGGATCACTCCGAAGCCTCAGCCTGTCAGCTAACTAATCATCCGGGTGTCTCCATTAGTCGCAGCGAATGCCTGTGACGCGAGACAACCAACCAGAGAACATTAAAAGATGAACCTTACAAACCTCAAACCCCGTCCCGGTGCCAAGCATCGCGTCAAGCGTCTCGGCAACGGTGAAAGCAGCGGCAAGGGCAAGACCTGTGGAAAAGGACACAAAGGCCAGAAGGCGCGCAGCGGTGGCAGCATCCGTCTCGGCTTTGAAGGCGGCCAGATGCCGCTCATCCGTCGCGTCCCGAAGCGCGGTTTCAATAACGCAGTGTTTAAGACCAACTGGGCGATTGTCAATCTCGAGTCATTGAACCGCTTTGATGCGGGTGCGACCGTGGATCAGGATGCTCTGCTGAAAGCTGGCGTTATCAGCCGCCCATTTGATGGCGTTAAAATTCTGGCATCCGGCGATCTGACAAAGAAGCTGTCCGTGTTCGCGAACCACGCAAGTGCTGCTGCGAAGGCGGCCATTGAGAAGGCGGGCGGAAGCCTCACCATCAAATAAGGCTCATGGGACTCTGCCAGCGGACATCCAAGACTGTCGCGTGACAGGGATGACAAACCAAGTCTGGCTCCCTGAAAATTCCGCCGAATGATCTCTGCATTTTTCAATATCCGCAAGATACCGGAACTCCGAAACCGGGTTCTGTTCACCTTGTTGATGGTGGTGCTCTATCGGGTCGGCTGCTCGATTACCTGCCCCGGCGTCAATGCGAGCGTCCTGAAGCATTACTTCGTCGAGCGGATGAGCAACAGCGGCGACGGCGGCGGTGCCGCGGCGCTCTTCAACATTTTCAGCGGCGGTGCGCTTGAGCAATGCGCGGTGTTTTCACTTGGCGTCATGCCTTATATCAGCGCGAGCATCATGATGCAACTGCTGACGGCGGTGATTCCGCAGCTCGGAAAATTGTCCAAAGAAGATGGCGGCAGACAGAAAATCGGGCAATACACCCGCTATGTCACCATCATTCTCTGCGTGTTTCAGGGATTGTTGATGACGAAGCAATTCGTGAATCCTTCCGATTCGATTCTTCCGGGGATTCGCGATACGATGGCGCATTATGGCCAGTTAGTTCCAGAGAATGGGTTTTGGTTTCAGCTAATTTGTGTTGTCAGCCTTACCGCTGGCACGATGCTGCTAATGTGGCTGGGCGATCAGATTACCGACCGAGGAGTCGGAAACGGCATGTCGCTAATCATTGCGGTCGGCATCGTTGCGCGCCTGCCCGCGGCACTGGTGCAGGCTTGGAAGACGGTTGTTCCGTCTGGGGCGAACATTGCGGCTGTCGCACCGATGAAACTCGTGTTGATGCTGGCTTTCCTCGTGCTTGTGATCGCGGGGGTGATCTGTCTCACGCAAGCGCAGCGACGGGTGACCATCCAATATGCGAAACGTGTCGTAGGTCGGAAGGTCTATGGCGGAGTTGCGCAATACATGCCGCTTAAAGTCAATTATGCGGGTGTCATGCCCATCATCTTCGGCCAGGCTTTGCTGGTGTTTCCATCTACGATGATTTTGATGATGGCTCCGAATGCGCCGTGGGCAAAGCGTTTTTCGGAGGCGCTGAATTCCGGCTGGCTCTACTATGTCTTTTACAGTGCGCTGATTTTCTTCTTCAGCTATTTCTGGGTCGCGACGCAGTTCCAGCCGCAGCAAATCGCGGATGATCTGAAGAAGGCGGGTGGCTATATTCCGGGAGTGCGACCTGGCAAGCCGACGGCTGAATTTCTCGACAAATCAATGACCCGGCTGACTTTCGCCGGTGCGATATTCCTGCTCGTGATTGCATTGCTTCCGGCGATGCTTAGCCGACAGGCCAATGTGCCGATGCTGGCGGCGCAATTCTTTGGCGGCACGAGCATCCTGATCGTGGTCGGCGTGGTGCTCGACACCATGCGTCAGATCGAGACGCACCTGCTTCAGCGGCACTACGATGGATTCCTGCGGAAGGGCAAACTGCGCGGACGTTTCGAGCGCAGCCCCGAGCAGCGCGGCGAGTCCATCGGCAACACGACGCTGGTCTGGCTGGCAGTCGGTGCGGCGCTTCTTGTGCTCGCGGGCATCGTCGCGTTCTTCATGAGCAAGTTTGCACATTAGGCGGGGGCTTGAGTGCTTTGTTTTCCATCGCAGGTCAGGCCCGTCTTTTCACGCTAATCATAGGATGATTCCCATCAAGTCCGAGCGTGAGATTGACAAGATGCGGGAGTCCTGCGCGTGTGCCGCAAAGGTGCTGGACAAGCTGGCAATGCTGGTGCGTCCCGGCGTGACGACGGGCGACATTGATGAGGCGGCGGCTGATTACATGTCCGACGAGCAGTGTCGCAGCGCGTTTCTTGGCTATCGGAATTTTCCCGGCCAGATCTGCATCTCTGTGAACGAAGAAGTCGTTCACGGAATCGGCGGCACCCGGCGCATTCAATACGGCGACATCGTGAAACTCGACGTCGGCGTGATCAAAGGCGGCTGGGTCGGCGACACGGCGAAGACCGTGCCTGTCGGTGCCATCAAGCCTGCGTGGTCGCGGCTGCTCGCCGTCACCGAGGACATTCTCGATCGCGTGATTCCGATCGCCGAGGCCGGGCGTCGCATCGGAGACATCTCCGCATTCATCGAGGACGAAGTGCTTGCGAACGGCTACAATGTCGTCCGCGAATTTGTCGGCCACGGCGTCGGGCGGAACCTGCATGAAGAGCCGCAGATCCCGAACTTCGGCCGTGCCGGCACAGGCCCGCGACTGAAGCCCGGCATGACGCTCGCGATCGAACCGATGGTGAACCTCGGCGGCGCGGCAGTCCGCACGCTTGAGGATGACTGGACTGTCGTGACTGCGGACCACATGCCGAGCGCGCATTTCGAGCACACCGTGCTCATCACAAAAGGGGAGCCGCAGATTCTCACCTGGCGCGAGAAGATGGTCGCCAAATAAGTGCAGCCAAAATGACACCCAAACTTTTTCCAAAATCCGTGCATTCACAGCTTGCCATCATCCGGAGTTCTGATAGTAACTGCGATTCGGCTTCACCAAAGACCGGTCGCGGACCGGTGCAAGTAGCCACCTAACGCACGAGGCGCCCGCACTCCAAAGCCGGGCACCCCGGGCGATTTTTTGTCCTCTCGAAACCAACTAAGAAACAATCATGAAAGTCAGAGCATCAGTCAAAAGGCAGTGCGAAACCTGCCGTGTCGTGCGTCGCAAAGGCGTCGTGCGCGTCATTTGCAAAAACCCGCGCCACAAGCAGCGCCAGGGCTAATCCTAACACACACCACCCATGCCACGAATTCTCGGCGTTGACATCCCAGGCGACAAACGAATCGAAGTGTCGCTCCCATACATTTACGGCATCGGGCCGAGCAATGCGAAAAAAGTGCTCGAAGATGCGAACGTGGATCCGAACCTGCGCGCGAAGGATCTTTCGCCGGAGCAGTTGAACGCGATCATTCACGCCATCTCTGCACGGAAGATTTTGATCGAGGGCGACCTTCGCCGCGACTTGCAGATGAACCTCAAGCGCCTTCAGGCGATCAACTGCTACCGCGGCCTGCGCCATCGCCGCGGCTTGCCCGTGCGCGGACAGCGCACGCAGACGAATGCCCGCACCCGCAAGGGTCCGCGCAAGACCGTCGGCGTCCAGCGCGCCAAGGATGCTCCCGCCGCTGCGAAGGCCTAATTTCCAAACCTCACCGAATTCCGAATCATGGCTGACACCGAAAACACACCCGCACCCGCACCCGAAGCGGCTGCACCCGCCGCTGCCGCAGTTCCTGCTGCCGCCGAGGCAAAACCCAAGACTGCCAAGAAGGCTCCTGCGAAAAAGAAGGACGCCGATGGCGCACCCGCCGCTGCCGCTGCACCCGCTGTGGACCTCTCGCTTGACCTGAATGCCGGCATTGAGCCGATCAAAGTCGTCAAGGCGAAGGGCAGCAAGAACGTCGCAGTCGGCATCGCGCACGTGCTTGCATCTTTCAACAACACCGTCGTGAGCATCACCGACCAGCGCGGCAACGTCCTCGGCTGGTCGAGCGCCGGCAAGGTCGGCTTCAAGGGCTCGCGCAAGAGCACGGCCTACGCGGCGCAGATGGTCGCGCAGGACGCCTGCCGTCAGGCGATGGGCCACGGCGTGCGTGAAGTCGAAGTTCGCGTGAAGGGCCCCGGCTCAGGCCGCGAATCCGCCATCCGCGCCATCCAGGCCGTCGGTTTGGAAATTTCCATCATCAAGGACGTGACCCCGGTGCCGCACAACGGCTGCCGTCCGCCCAAAGCCCGCCGCGTCTAATAGCCGAAGGTCGGGTGTCGAAGTCGAAGACCGTCGGCATTCCAAATCTTAAATCCTAATTCTTAAATCCTAAATTCCCAATGGCACGCTACACCGGACCCAAAGACAAAGTCGCACGCCGCTACGGCACGCCCCTTTTCGGCCCCACCAAATACCTTGAGCGGAAGAACTACCCGCCCGGCATGCACGGCCCGAAAGGCAGCCGCCGCAAGACCAGCGAGTATTCCCTCGCCCTCGCCGAGAAGCAGAAGCTCCGCTACCAGTACGGCCTGCTCGAGCGCCAGTTCCGCCTCACCTTTGAGACCGCGAGCAACACCCGCGGCGTCACCGGCGAAATCCTGCTCCAGCTCCTCGAACGCCGCCTCGACAACGTCGTCTATCGCCTCGGCTTCGCCAATAGCCGCAACGCCGCCCGCCAGCTCGTCGGCCACGGCCACGTCCAGGTGAACGGCCGCAAGGTGGACGTGAGCAGCTACACCGTAAAGCCGGGCGACACCGTCACCGTGAAGGACAAGCCCGCCTCGCGCCGCCTCGCCGCAAAGAACCTCGAACTCACGCAAATCGCCCCCGTGCCGGACTGGCTCGTGGTGAACAAGGACGCCTTCGAGGGCAAGGTCACCCGCATCCCGACCCGCGACGAAATCGCGCCGATCGTCAACGAACAGCTCATCGTCGAGCTTTACTCCAAGGCCTAAAAGGCCGGCTCGAAGGCGCAGTTACACGCTTCCAGAAGCTTCCAGAAAATCTCGAAAACCCCGGTGCCGTCATGGTGCCGGGGTTTTTCCTTTCCGGGGAAAATGAGCGCGTGTGCGAGGGCGGTGACGTTTGCCCGGTCGCTGGAGCGACAGGGCGGATTCAGTGAAAGCAAAGTGGTGCCATCATTGGATGAAGACGCCGGTGGAGCGCGTCGCTCCGCGCGCGCTTCCTCGCAGTGCAAGCAAGCCTTCCAGCCCC
>CAIRYQ010000111.1 GCA_903882875.1 uncultured Spartobacteria bacterium
CCCGGAGGAACTCGCGCGCGTGGTGATGAAGATGATGCTCAAACAGCCCGCCGCGCGGCAGCAGAGCTACGGGGAAGTCATCACGGACCTGCGCCGCGCCTATGATGCGCTCACCAGTGCGACCATGCCAGCCGTGGTGGCCGTCACGCAGCAGCCCGTGGCGCAGAAACAGGCGGAGCGGCAATCACCCGCTGCAAAGCCCGCTGCAAAGAAACCCGTCGTCACGAAGAAAAGCCCGCCCGTCGCCGCCCTCGTGGGCGGCGGTCTCGCCCTGCTCGCCGCCATCGCCGCGCTGTTCTGGTTCGCCCTGTGGAAAAAGGGCGGGCAACTCACCGAAGCCGAGCGCGCCGGGAAAGAGCGCACGGCCTCCGGTTCTGCTTCCGCTGGATCGGAATCCGGTTTCGTTCCCGTGTTCGGTGCGGATGGTTTGCAAGACTGGGGTCAAAATGGAGGCGCGTGGACATACAGCGACGGCGTGCTCGCCGGCCGCCTCGACACGAAGGGCTACGCGCGTCTGCTTTCCAAGAATCCGTCGTTCGCGGATTTTGAAATCCAGTTTTCCTTTCGCAGCAATGGGAAGCCCCATTTCGAGTTTCGCGATCCGGTGCCCATGCCAGGCAATGCGGGTGCCAGCTATTTCATGCTCGACCCGATGAACGTGCGATGGGGAGGCGATGTCATCTGGGCGGGGACCGCGGTCAAAAGCATTTCCACATTGAAACCCGGCCGGCCCGACCTCTGCAAGCAGGGCGAATGGAACAAAGTGCATCTCCTCGCGCAGGGCGGGCATCTTGTGTTTTCACTCAACGAAACGCAAATCTCCGACGTTATCGTTGACCCTGCGTATGCGGGTATTCGCTCCGGCGGAATCGGCTTCTGCCTGCAAAACGACAACAACGGCCCCGTCACCGTCGAATTCAGATCCATCCATATCCGGCGAATCACCGCTCCCGGCGCCGTTCCCGTTGCGCCGGAGTCCGGCTTTGCCCCGCTCTTCGGAGCGGATGGAACGAAAGATTGGAAACAAATCGGCACCGGCGCGACGTGGAAATTTGCCGATGGCGTCCTGAGCTGCAGGTCCGACGCTGGCGCGCACACCACCCGGCTTCGCCCGTCGGCTCCCATGCCTGCGGACTTCGAGATCCGGTTTGCCCTGCGCAGCGGGAGCGGCGGTCCGGGGTTTGAGTTTCGGGCGAACCAGACGCCCGGCGCACCGCTGGGAGATTGCAACATACTCTACCCAGTTTCCGTGAGGACGAGAGGTCACATCATCTATGCCGATGGCGACAAACGTCTGGCCAAGGCGGGGGAGCGTGTCCGAGTCACGCGCGGCGGCGAGAATCTCGTCGAGAAAACGAACCTGCATTCCGATTGGAAAGAGGGCGGCTGGAACGACGTGAGCCTCGTCGTGCAGGGCAATCATTACGTTTTCACCTGCAACGGCGTCGTGGAGGCGGAGGTGTTCGATGATCCCGCCGCGCATCGCGAATCGTTCCGCCAGTTTGGATTCCGGCTGACGAACAACGGAGACACCGAGGTCTCCGCCGAATTCAAGGATATCCGCATCAAATCGCTCGCACCCGGTGTGGCGCAGGCTGCGACGCCTGCCGCTTCCGCCAGCGGCTGGATTTCGCTGATGGACAAGATCGATCCAGATGCGGATGCGGTGAAGGGCCAGTGGACGCGCGTAGCGGACGGGATGCTCGGCGACGCTGCAAGCGGACAACCGGGGATACTCCAACTTCCTTACGAACCGCCCGAAGAGTACGACTTTCGCATTGCCTACACTGTGACCACTGGAAATCCTGAAGCCATCCAGCTTCTCACGGCACGCGGACACGGCTTTCGCTGGACGACCGCCTCCTTTCCGGGTGCATGGGCCGGATTTGACAATGTCAATGGTCGCCCAGTCAATTTTTCGCCCTCCGGTGTGCAACTGTCCGCACCGCCGAAGATCCGTCAGCGGTATGAATCCCTGGTGGAAGTTCGTCGTGACCGGATCACCGGCTATATTGACGGAAAGAAGATCGTCGAGTGGAAAACGGACTACTCCGACATGAGCAGCCAACTTCTGTGGGCTCTGCGCGCCGCGAACCGAATTGGACTGGGAATTCATTCCAGCAAGACCACCTTCCACGACATCTCCGTGCGCGAGGTGACGGGCACGGGGAAACTCCTGCGCGGCGCATCCCCCGCGCCCGCCGCAGCCGTCACACCCGCCACCGCCACGAAGGACGCGCCGTTCGTGAATGCGCTCGGCATGAACTTCGTCCCGGTGCCGGGGACGCAGGTGCTCTTCAGCATCTGGGACACGCGGGTGAAGGACTACGCGGAGTATGCGAAGGCGAATGTGGTGGATGATGCGTGGAAGACGCAGGAAAAGGACGGCGTGCCGGTCGGGCGCGATCCGCATCATCCGGTGGTGGGTGTGTATTGGGAGGACGCGAATGCGTTCTGCCGATGGCTGACGAAAAAGGAGAGCGCGGAAGGAAAGCTGCCGCAGGGGATGAAGTATCGGCTGCCGACGGATGAGGAATGGAGCCGCGCGGTGGGATTGGCAAAGGAGGACGGTGCGACGCCGGGCGAGCGGGGTCAGAAAAACCGGACGGATTATCCGTGGGGAACCGGTTTTCCTCCATCAAGGCCGCACGTGGGGAACTACGCGGACAAATCGTTTCACGAGAAGTTTCCGCAGGAAAAATGGATGGAGGGCTACTCGGATGGCTTCGCCACGACCTCGCCCGTGGGGAGCTTTGAGCCCAATCAGTATGGCCTCTACGACATGGGCGGCAATGTGTGGCAGTGGGTCGAGGATTTGATTTCACTCTCAGGCACCACCGAGCGCACCACGCGGGGCGCTTCGTTCAACAATTTCGACGGCAACAACACCCGGTCATCATACCGTCTTTCCCACAGCCCCAGGTATCGTCACTTCGACCTCGGCTTCCGCTGTGTGCTGGGTGAGTCTGCGCGGTAGGTCGCGCGCGTCGGCATGAAGCCGTGGCCTGCGATGGCCGACGGGCGTGGCTTGCGGATGGTTCGTTTGAATTCGGCCTTGCCGAACACCGGCCTCCTCCGGTGAATGCGAGCGTGAAACCTCTCCTGCTTCTCCGTTGGCTGTGTTCCGCCTGTGTCGCCCTGATGCCTGCCACGATGCTGGCCGCGCCGAAGAAGCAGCCGGCCGAAGCTGCGGACAAGTTGCACACGCCGGCCGCGGGGAGCGCCGAGCGCACGGGCATCATGGACGGGCTTCGCGAATACTACAAAGCCCACCCGTATCCGAACGCCGCGCCGTGGAAGGGCAGGATTACCTTTCGCGTGAACTACCTGAAGGTCCACAATGGCTGGGCGTGGATCCAACCGGAGCCGCAATCGTCCGACTCAAAGGATTCCTTCGGCGAAAATGACGGCTATCTGCTGCACCTGACTGACGGACGCTGGGCGGTGATGGCGATGCCCAAGATGGACGACAACCTCGACGGAAGCCGCGCGCCGACGGCAACGGACATCGCACGCCTTCAGAAGAAGTATCCTTCGCTGCCAGCGGACATCATTCCGAAGGACTAGCGGCGGGCGGACTGACGCCACCGGGACGCGGCGTAACGCGGACACGATCGTCAATCGTTACTTCGCGGCGCATCGGTTTTTCAACGGTCTGCTAATTCCCGTGTGCGGGTGCGGGATCCAGGTGGGCGGTCATTCCAGATCGCAAGATTCCCCGCACGGCGGATACCGGCGCGCAAACAAGGAATACGGCGATGGCGGCTAGATACCGGAGTTGCCTTAGTCTTGTCTTCATAAGCACCAACGAGCGTCGGGGACGCCGCACAATGCACGTTATGAGCCCGCGAAAGTTTCATGGCGATTCCGTTGAGGACGCTGCCGGATGCTCTCGTTATTTTTCCCGCAACGGGATAGGCATGGGACGGCCTCATGACCTCTCCCCGCAATCCCCTGCCATTCATTACCCGTCTCGTCGCGCTGCTCCCGTGCGCATTTCTCGCCGCGGCTCCGCTGCATTCACAGGATCAGGTGGACCTCGGCGACAAGGTCGCGCGCGGCTCGGGCGCGGTGAGCAGGCTCACGTTCCGCATCCGCGTGGTGAAGACGGTGCCGGAGCAGTCCGTCGTGCGCGTGTCGTGGCGGCACGGCGGCGAGGGGCTCGGCGGGATGGTGGTGAAGGGCGTGTTCACATCGGAGGCCCAAGTGCCCGATCTCGCTCTGAATGCGTGGAGCGCATGGGTGCCGGTCGCGGGCGTGGTGGGAAATGTGCGCGGGTTCGGCTTTGCGACGCTCGTGGTGGCGTCGCAGCCGACGGACAGCGCTAAGGCGCCGAAAGCGGGTCAGGCGATCTCGGAGACTGCGGTGGAGTTTGAATTCGCGGAATCGGGCAAGGTCTTCAAAAGTTTCACGGAGACGGCACCGAAAGGCGCGACGGTCGGCTTTGCATTTCCCGGCGCGGCGCTCGGGGAAAAAGTGAATGCGGATTTCATCGCGCAGCTCAACGGGCTCAGCGGACACGCACATGCGCGTCGCGAGGGTCTGGAGAAACTTTTTCCCGAACCCTCGCCGATGCCGAAGCTCTTCGGCGTGATCGGCCATCTCGGCGGCTACGGCGAGTACCCGGTGACCGGGCTCGGAGGTGCGGCGGGTTACGGCGTGCGCCACTGCAATCCCGCTATCCTCGCGGACGAATGCCGCACGCTTCGGCTGCTCGGCATCAACGGCATGACGGACTCCATGCACCTCGTGGACGCTGCGGGCGTGGGGCAGGATTTCCGCCGCATTTTCTGGGGATCGCCCGGCTCGGGATCGCCGATGGCGTTGCTGACGAAGGGCGCGCGACGAGACGACACGCCGGACGCGTGCCCTTTTGATCCGAAGCTCAAGCCGCTGATGAAGGAGAACGTGCAGGCGGCAATCGCGAAGCACCGCGAGACGGGCGCGCGCGAATCGTGGGCGCTGTGGACGGACGAGATCGGCGTGTTTGCAAAGGAACATATCGCGCACTGCGATCGCTGCGCGGAGCAGTTCCGCGAATACCTGCGCACGAACAAAGTGCCGCTCACCGAAGTCGGCGCGAAGGAACGGGCGGAGGTGAAACCATTCAACATATGGGTCGGTGCCGACAAGAAAGTGAAGGGCGCATCGAGCATGTCCGCCGCGCCCACGAGCGCCGCGGAGTGCATGAGGTACTACTGGACGTTCCGCTTCATGACGCACGCGACGGCGCAGGTTTTTCCGGAAGCTGCGAAGGAATTTTCCGCCGCAAAAATCGCGCTCTACGCGATGCAGGGGCCGACGCCGAGCTGGGATGGATCGAGCCTCGACTGGCACGAATTTTACGACCACGACGCGAACACCGCGATGGTCTTCGAGACGTCGAACCGCGACGCACAGGTGTGGCAGTTCGAGTCGTATCTTGGCGACATCGCGCGCGGCATCGCGGCGCGGCACGGGATGAAAATGGGCTGTCTCGTGAAACCGCACCGCGGCGCCGCTGCGCAGCGCATGCTCTCGGTCGTCGCGCGCGGCGTGAGTTCGCTCGAATGGTACACGTATGGCCCCGACTACTCGAAGGGCGACAGTTTTTCGCAGCGGCCCGACCTCCTCGAAAAAGTCGCGCGCGCCACGCGGCTGCTCGGCGCGGGCGAGGATCGTCTCTACGGCGCGAAGTGGGCGGTGCAGCCGGAAGTCGCCTTCGTGTCTCCGCGTTCGTCGGAAATCTGGGGCAAGGCTTCAGAGCTGAATGTCACCGCATTTGAAAACGCGAAGTGGGTGTGGCTTGCGCTCACGCACGCGCACATCCCGATGGACATCCTCAGCGAGCAGCAGCTCGCCGAGGGCGGCCTGGATCGTTACAAGGCCATCTACATCATCGGCCCGAATCTGCGCCGCGATGCCGCTGCAAAAGTCGAGCGGTGGGTGCGGAATGGAGGCACTCTTTTCACCGACGCACTCGGCCTCTCGCGCGATGAGGCAAACCAGCCCGCCACAGCAATCGCGCCGATGCTCGGCCTCGCGAATCGCTCGCTTGAAACGTGGGGCAGCGTCGCCGGCTATCGTGCCGCGGGACTCAAGCCGCTCACGGAGACGGACGCGCCCGCACACGCCGAATTCACCACTGGCGGAGTCACGCTGCACGCGGGTATCGCGCGCGAACCGCTCGATGCGAAGACTGCCGAAGTGCTCGCGAAGTTTGCCGACGGCAAACCGGCGCTCACGCGTAACGCGCACGGCAAAGGCGAAGTGTTCGTCGCCGGCTTCTGGAGCGGACTCACCTACTCGGCCAAAGTGCGCCGCGCGGACTTCGACATGCGCGCGGACTTTGATCCGAACGTGCGCAAGCTCATCGCCGCACCTGCGCTGAACAAACACGTCGCGCAACCCGTGCAGCCCGAAGACCCGCTCGTCGAAGCCGTGCTGCTCAACAAGGACGGCAATCGCTCTGTGGCGCTGATGAACTGGGCCTACCACCGCACCGAAGCCACCAGCGAACTTGCGCCCGTGAAATCGCTCCGCATCAGCCTCGCCGGAGCTGGCAATGTGAAGTCCGTCCGCTCCCTCACGCACGGCGCGCTGCCCGTCACGGGCAACACGGTGGTCCTCCCGCAACTCGACGCGATCGATCTGCTTTTCATCGAGTGAAACATGGTGCGCCCGGCGTGCGTCCGACGAAGAAAGCAGTCGTGATTCCGGTAAATCTTCGCCACTCCGCACATCTCTCTGCAATCAATCACTCCCGCCAAATCGCAATCGTCGCCTGCGCAATTTTTTCCTCCTCGCTTTCCTCACCCACGCGCACAATGCGCGCGGCATGGAATTGGACAATCTATGGGCCGAACCCGGCGACAAGGTCATGCACAACGAATGGATGCTGAACCCCTACTGGCAGGCCAGCGCGCTCACCGAAATCGGCCGCGCGGACTTCACCGCTCATGGCAGTAGCGCGACCTCGATGGCATATTCAAATGCCGCGACAGGCACGCGCACCTTCATCGCATGGAACCTGACTGCGAAGCCGCAGACCGTGCAATTTTCCGAAGGCGTCAAGCCCCTCGCCATCCTCGAAGTCGCCCTGCACGGCATGGCGAAAACGGTAAAAGCAAAATAGTATGCGGAACGCTGCGTTCCACTGGCATCGAGAGCCGACCGCAGCGCGTGAACGAAATCGCCCGCAGCCCGAACCTCGTTTTGATGACGAGGTTCGACGGGATTTCGCTTGGGGCTGTCCTTTGCAAAGAGCCCCCTGCGGGGTTCCTAATTTTGGCAGCGCAAAAAAATCCCATATGGACAGAGATTTGGCTTGTCGAAAATGAAAGACTCGTTTGAATCCGCGTCCGTCCAAGCCAATCACGGCTCGGAAATCCCAAAACACTCAACTCAACTCATATCATAACATGTCATGATGTAAAACGTCCCGGTGGTTTGACTGCTCTCGCAGTCTTGAATTTTGTCTTTGGCGGCTTTGGCGTCCTTGGCCTTTGGGCGATCTATGCGGCGGTGAATGCAGTGGCAAAAGGGGCGGCTGTGGCCGCTCAGGGCACAGCTCAGGCACAGGATGCGGCGAATGCAGCCAATGCGATCGCGCAGGTAGGAGGCACCACTATCCTCATCTCCCTGATCCTCTTGGTGGTTTCTGTGACTCTGCTCATCGTCTCCGGCATCGGATACCTCGGGCAGAAGAAATTTCTCGGCCAGCGTCTTGGCTCCATCTATGGAATCGTTTCCATTGCCCAAACAGTCCTTAGCATTGTCTTTCTCAAATCAGGCTTTGGAATCGGCACCATCATCGGTCTCACCTATCCGGTGCTCACGCTGTATCTTCTGAACACCACGTTCAAAGAAGACTTCGTCAATCCGTAAGTCCAATCCCACAGGGGGCACCGAGAATTTCGGTTGCCTCCTGATTGTAGCACGAGCGGATCTCGGCTCCACATGAATTCGCACATCGGGCTCATTGCTCTGTATTCGATGCGGTTTGCCATGCGAACCGGCGGGGGGATCATTTTCATCATGGTCCTGCTGACCGTCGGATTCAGCATCGCGTCGCTCTTCATCAGCCCTGTCGAATCGCTGCTGACAAAGTCGGGCGTCTCCTCTGCCGAAACCGTCGCCGAGACTTATCGGATGATTTCAACCTCGGACACCATCAAGGGTGCGGTGGCATGGATTACCGGCGCAGATCAAGCACAGAGTACCTATCTCATCACGGAAAAGCCGGCGCTGCTCAGTGCCATCCTCCTTTTTCTGCTGATGTTCATCCCTTACACGACCTGTCTGGGAGCGTTCAATCAGACGGCAGGAGACATCGGGAACCGTGGATTCCGCTATCTTCTGCTCCGCACCGAACGGCGGAATATCTTCTTCGGGAGGTTCCTCGGCGCGGTGTCGTTCACAGTGATATCGAGCATCTTCACGATGGCCGTGGTCGCATTGTACTTGCAATTCAAGGTCGGCATCTACCCCGGCCTTGCAATATGGCTCTGGTCCTCGCAAGGGCTGCTGGCTATCCTCGCCCTCAGCCTCCCTTATGCCGCGCTCTGCGCGTGGTTTTCGGCGGCACTGGATTCCGCGTTTGGCTCCCTGGCGATCTGCCTGCTGGTCACAGGTTTCACCGTGTTGCTGATCACGTTGTTTCAATCCGTCGGCACTGTCTCGCTGAATATGAAGCCGGGCGACCTGAACTGGCTTCAACGGCTGACCCCGTGGGGATGGAAATATGAATTGCTCTCCGGCAAGATCGAGACGCGTTCGCTGGCCTATCTCGCCATGGCGGGCTTCACCGGGCTCTTTCTCTGGCTCGGCCTGAGAACCTTCGAGAAACGCGATCTCTAACTATCACCCGAACGCCATCGTGTCTGAAATCGCCGTTCGCATCACAAACCTGTCCAAGAAATTCAGCCGGACCGTCGCGTTGGATAATGTGAGCCTGAACATCCCGGCCCGCACCCTCTATGGAATGCTCGGCCCGAATGGAGCCGGGAAAACAACGCTATTCGGAGTGGCGGCAGGATTCCTCAAGGCCACCGCGGGGGAAATCGAAGTTCAGGGCATCAACGTGAAAAACATCAGCGCGCTGCGGGGCCGCATGTCCATGCTGCCGCAGGACGCCTCGTTCCAGAGCGGGATTCCCGTCATTGACCAGCTCACGCTGTTCGCCCGGCTCAATGGCTTCGATGCACCTGCCGCCGCCAAGGCCGCGGCAGACGCCTTGGAACTTGTCGGGCTCCCGGATGTCGCAAAAAAGAACGCCCGCGCCCTGAGCCACGGAATGCTGAAGCGCGTCGCGCTCTGCCAGGCATTCATCGGTCACGCCGAAGTGATCTTTCTCGATGAGCCGACCGCCGGATTGGATCCCGACAACGCACGCCGCATCCGTGAACTGGTCAAAGCATATAAAAAGGATCGCACCATCATTTTCTCCAGCCACAACCTCCAGGAAGTGCAGCAGATTTGCGACCATGTCTGCATCCTGCACAAGGGCCGCGTGATGGAATGCGGCACGATGGATCATCTCACCAGTTCGTCCTTTCTCCTGCGTGTGACGCTCGACCGCCCTCTCGCATCGGCCGCGGAAGGTGAACTCAGCGCCCATCCGCTTGTGGCGGGCATCGTCCGAGAAGATGACCTTTCCTTCCAGTTGAAACTGAACTTGGAGAATCCCGGCCAAAAGACCGACGCCATGAAAATGCTCTACGAGGTGCTGGGACGCCACGGGCTTTTTCCACGCAGCGTGAACGAAGGCGCCAGCTTGGAAGCCCGCTTCCTAGAAATCACCGGCGGCAAATTCGACGGTGGCTCTTCATCGTAAGGCGTTCTTCGAGGATAAGAAATTTTTAGTTTCGGGTTCGTATTGTGGAACGACTCCCCCTGCTTCCGCCCGCTCTGTCCATGCCCCGCCCTCATTCTTCGCCTGCACAATGTTCCGGCCCGTTGTCGAGGCGCGGCTTTCTCGAAGTCGGCGGGATGAGCCTGCTGGGGCTCGGGCTGGGCGGGTTGCTGGAGGCGCGTGGCGCGACGCTCGCGAAGGGCGGTGGCACATTTGGCAGGGCAAAATCTTGCATCATTCTTTTCCTCGGCGGCGGGCCTCCGCAGCACGATACGTTCGACCCAAAGCCGGATGCACCCCTCGAAGTGCGGGGTACTTTTCGCCCGATCGCGACGAAGGTGCCGGGCATCCATCTTTGCGAGACGTTACCGCACACGGCGCGCGTGACGGACAAACTCGCGATCATCCGTTCGATGACGACGGACATCAACGCGCACTCGACGAGCGGTGCGTTCATGCTCACGGGCTACGAGCCGTCGAGCAAGGTGGAGAATGTGCCTGCGGGGCCGCAGGACTGGCCGAGCATCGCTTCGGTCGTCGGCGCGCTGAAGCCGAGCGAGCGTTCGCCGCTGTCATCGGTCGTGCTGCCGGAGAGCATTCACAATGACGGGAACATCGTGTGGCCGGGGCAGAACGGGGGATTCATGGGAGCGCCGTGGCACCCGATGGTGATGAACTGCGATCCGACGAAGGTGCCGATCCGCATCGAGGGCATGAGCATGGAGGAGGGGATGACGCACGCGCGGCTTTCGGAGCGGTTTGATTTGCTCACGCAAATGGAGGCGCAATTCCAGGCCGCCGTGCGCAGCGGTGCGGCTGCGGAACTCGGCCACATGCGGCAGAAGGCATTTGATCTTCTGCATTCGGATGCGAGCCGTGCGGCGTTCGCGATCGAGCGGGAGACGCCCGCGCTGCGTGCGGCGTACGGCGATCATAAATTCGGCCAGAGCGTGCTGCTCGCGCGAAGGCTTGTGGAGGCGGGCACGCGGCTCGTGCAGGTGAACTGGCCGCGCGAGGGCACGAAGGAAGTCGGCGGCAGCCCGCTGTGGGACACGCACCGGAACAACGCGGCCCGCGTGCGCGACGTGCTGTGCCCTCAATTCGATCTCACTTTCTCCACGCTCATCGCCGATCTCGCCGCGCGCGGGCTGCTCGATGAGACGCTCGTGGTGGTGATGGGCGAGTTCGGACGTTCGCCAAAAATCAACGCCGGGGGCGGACGCGATCACTGGGGTTCGGTCTTCTCGGTCGTGCTCGCGGGCGCAGGCATCGGCGGCGGGCAGATCATCGGTGAGAGCGATCGCATCGGCGCATATCCGAAGTCGCGTCCCGTGCGCCCGCCGGATCTCGCGGCGACGATTTTCCATCTGCTCGGGCTGAATCCCGCGCATGAGTTCCTCGATCCCGCCGGACGTCCGCGCCGGATCACGGACAAGGGCACGGCGCTGCGCGAACTGATCGGCTGAACGGGCACGATTGATAATGCCGCCAGCAGGCGGTGATGCTTGGACAAGGCCGGGTTTCCAGTCTTGACGTTCGCGTGGCGTCCCGGCTACGACCCGGAAACCCCAACGCATCAGGAAATCATGGCTGACAATCCTTACGAGGCACCATCCGCGAACCTCAGCGGAAACGAGACATTCGCCGCGCACACCGGAGGCGTCACGCAGGGCGTCGTCGAGCAACTGCGCCGGACGAAAGGCTGGACGCGGTTCATCAGCGTGCTGTGTTTCATCTTTGGCGGCCTGCTGCTGGTTGTGGCGATTTTTGGCGGCAGCCAGCTTTCCACGATGAGCCGTTCCGTGCGCGGGATGGGAGGAATCCTCGGGCTTTTGATGCTGATCTACGGTGTCATTGGAGTGCTGCAGCTCGTTTTCGGTGTGAAGCTCGGCGGCTTTTCTTCCGCCGTGCAGCGCCTGATGTATTCCGCGCAGGAGCGCGACCTCGAGGATGCGCTGGACCGGCAGCGGAGCTTCTGGGTGTTCGCCGGTGTGACCATGCTCATCTTTCTGATTCTTGGCATCGTCGGCATGGTCGCCGCGTTTTCATTACGCTAAAAAATGGACGGCCCTTACAGACCTCCGACATCGGGTTACGGATCCGAAGGCATGTCCGGTAGGGTATCGCCGCGCGTTCTGGACATCATGTCGCGCACGAAAGGCTGGGTGCGCTTCATCGCAGTGCTGATGTTCGTCAATTTCGGCCTTACCGTCATCAACAACATCGTCATCCTGAATTCGTCGAGCCGGTCTTTCGGCGACTCCGATCGCGTCGGACAGTTCATCGGCCTTGCGGTAATGCTCCTGCTCTACCTTTACCCGGCGGTAAAGCTGAACAGCTACGCAAGCCGCATCGGTGCGCTGCTCCAGAGCGGCCGCGCAGCGGATCTCGATGCTGCATTAAATGAACACCGCGCCTTCTGGCGCTACGTGGGCATCGTCGTGATCGTCCTGATCAGTATTTTCATCGTCTTCATCTTTTTCACCATCGCAGTCACCGCATCGCGAGCACGCTTTTGAGTGTGGAAGGCGGAGGCTATCCCAATCATGAGCGATGAGTTGAGCGAGCGTTACGCGCGAGTCTCCGGCGCGCTTGAACGCGCGATTTTTCCGGAGACGGATTTTTCAAAGAGCATGCAGATCATCGTGGATGCGATCTGGGATGAATTCGGCCCGCACCGTCCGGTGTCGTGGGTGGGGTTTTACCTGCTGCGCCAGACTGAGATGATCCTCGGCCCGCACCGCGACAAACCCGCGTGTTCGCCGATCGGGCTTCACGGGGCGTGCGGCACTGCGGCGCTTTCGGGGACGACGCTCGTGGTGCGCGACGTGCGCGAACTCGGCGCAGCGTACATCGCGTGCGACCCGCGCGACCTTTCTGAAATCGTCGTGCCGGTGCGTGCGCGCGGCGGGCGCGTGGTCGGCGTGCTCGATGTGGACAGCTTCGACGCGGGAGCATTTGGCGAAGCGGATCGCATCGCGCTTGAAGGAATTGTTGGCGAGCATCTCGCCGGGGGTGACTTTTTTGAAAATCCGCAGGCGTGATTTTTCCGGTCGCGGATCTCATTCTTATCCGAACGAACGAGCCGTGAACGAACCTCGAAAACCTCAGCCGCCGAGTTCCACGTTCCAATACGCGAAGTCCACGAAGTGCTTCCAACTGTCGTGGTGCTCCGCTCCAAATGTGAGGTGTGCGAAGGGCCGCCACTTGGGCCGCTCCGGCTTGCGGATGAGCTTCATGCGCGCCTGATCGGGAGTGCGGTTGCCCTTGCGCGTGTTGCACGGGATGCACGAGCAGACGATGTTTTCCCAAGTCATCTGGCCGCCGCGGTCGCGGGGGAAGACGTGATCGAGATTCAGGTCGCGCCGATCCAGCGTCTTGCCGCAGTACTGGCAGGTGTTGCGGTCGCGCTCGAAGATGTTGTGGCGCGTGAATTTCACCTCCTTGCGCGGCATGCGGTCGAAGAGGTGGAGGACGATGACGGACGGCAGGCGGATTTTATACGCGACGGTCTGCACCATCTGCGCGCCGGGATCGCGCTGCGAAAGGCTGCGCCAACTGTCGAAGTCGTGCGTGGAAAAACTGCCGTCGTCGGTGTGGACGACCTGTGCGTGGCCCTGGCACAGGAGGGAGAAGGCGCGTCGCGCTGAGCAGACGTGAATCGCCTGCCAGAGCCTGTTCAAGACGAGAACTGGACGGTTGAGGAGCATGGCACCCCGGAGAGTGCGCGGAAGCTAGAGGGCGGTGCGGTTTGTGTCAACCGGCGCGGCGGAGTTATTCACATCAATTCACACCATTGTCCCAAAGCGGCGCGCGGCGAGGTTTCCGTTTGCAAAGAAACACCGGTCGCGATAATGCCGCGGCTCCCCGATTTTTCACATCCCCAACACTCCACACCATGTCCCACAACGCATATCATCCATCCATCGAAGGCGCACAGCACGGCGCGAAATCGCTCGAAGCTTTCCTCGACTACGCAAAGACCGCGGGCGCGGAGGGCGCGCAGCCGAGCAACTACATGCTGCAAGGGCCGGATGGCGCGCTGCGCAAGGCGAAGGACATCGCGGGTGTATTCGAGTCGCGCGGGATGCGGCTCGACGGCATCAGTTCGCATTGCCCGTTCTGGGTCCACACTTCGATCTGGAGCGGGACGAAGAGCGGCAATGTCTTCATCCCCGCGGACGTGGTGAAGCTCTCGCCGGAGAAAATCGAAAAATGGCACGAGACGTATCTGCTCAAGCTCATGGATCTCGCCGCATCGCTCGGGGTGAAATCCCTGCCGATGTTCTGGGGCGTCGCATTCGGCTGGGAACTCGCGACGGGCTATCCGTGGGGATTCTGGGCCGGGCCCGATCCGACATCGAAAAAAGGATCGTTCGATCTGCTCGCCGAGGGCAAGGAGCGGTTCGTGAAAAAGACGCAGAAGCTCCGCGACCACGCGCGCAAGCTCGGCATTTACCTCTGCCACGAAATCCATCCCGGCACGGGTGCGAGCACGGCGGATGATTTCAACCTGCTCGTGAACATCTGCGACGGCGACAAGGTGCTCGGCGTGAACGCCGACCCGTCGCACTGCTGGGAAGGCGAGGACTGGGAGACGCGTTTCCTGAAAGTCGGCCCGCGCATTTACGCTGCGCACATCAAGAATTTCGTCGTGCGCCGCGGGCTGCCGCTGCGCGCAATGGAGTGGACCTGGCCGAAGCGCGCGATGCAGTTCACCGACCTCGGCAGCGGCGAGATCAACATGCAGCGCTACGCGGAACTGCTCCTGCACGTCGGCTACCAGGATCGCTACTGCAAGCTGCACGGCACGAAGTCCGCGCCGCTCGTTGTCGAGGCCGAGAGCGCGCACAAGGATCTCGAATACTGCTCCGCGGACGGCATCCGCTACGTGAAGGAAAATCTCTGCTGGCCGCAGGCCGCGGGGAGTTTCGAGGCGGGGATGGGCGCGTAGGCGCGGCGCTGATCAGTTCGGCTGTTTCGCCGGCGCGCTTTTTGGCGGAGGCGTGGTGACCTTGTGCCACAGCTTCACGATGGACGGCCATGCGAACCAGATTGCACCGGCGACGGCGGCGATGCCGATGAGATTTGCAATCTGGTAAAATGCGTCGCTGCGCGGGCGCGGCGCGGCGATGAGCGCGGTGCCGCACTCGGGGCACACGCGGGCCGCCTCGCCGGTGATCTCGATGTCGTCGCTGTGGTAGCCGAGCAGGCAGCCGGTGTGGTTGGGGCATTTGCAAATGACTGGGCGCATCGGGCCGCGAATTAAGCGGGCGCTGCAAATTCGTGCAAGTGCGGGCGATGTCGGACCGTGTGGCGGTTTGAAATCTTCCCTCTGTGTCCTGATTCTGCCTTTGTTCTATCTGCCCGACCAAACTGAAACATGACCCCCGCCATGAGACTGATTCACATGATGAAGACCGGCTTGCTGTTGCTGTTGACTTCCCTGATTGCACTGACCGCGCTCAATGCGGCGGACGCCGGAATCGCCAATCCTCCGACATCAGGCGACATCGAATCCGTCGAGCACGTCGGTCAGCTCGTCCGCGAATGCACGCTGCCCGGTCACACGCGCGCCGATGACGTGGTGCCGCGTTCGGCGAACTGCATCCAGATCAGCGCCACGCGCTGGCTGATCGTCTATGCGACGCACGGCTATCGCGGCGTGGATGATGAGCGCAGCATCATTTACCAGGTGCGGAGCGATGCGCCGGATGGGTCGGTGCTGAAGGAGGGGTTCCTTGCGCGCAGCGAGATGGATTGGAAGGAGCAAGGCTTGCCGACTCCCGCGGAGGGGAGCGTCTATTACAAGCAGCTCGGGCACGGGGTTGTCTTCGGCGTGCCGAAGGGCGCGCTCATCGGCGGCAAGCCCGCGCCGCACGCGAATCTCTTCGTCGCGAAATGGCGCGTGTCCGGGCGGGCGATTGATGTGAAGACCGGCTTCATGCCGTTTGAGGGAGTGGATCGCAGCATCGGCCAGCGAGTCGAATGGATGCAGTTTCGCCTGAACGACCGTGAGGACGACATCGAGATCGTGCAGCCCGTCGCGCAACTGCGGCAGAAGGGTTTTGAAAAGGGCGAGGCTTTTTGCAGTGCGGATGTGAAGCGGATGAACCAGAGCTTCTGCCAGCCGGTTGTCGCGAACGATGACTTCACGGAATGGGCCGATGCGAACGCCTTCAATGAAAGCCGGGTGGCTGCGCTCAGATACCGCTTTCATCCGGAAAGCCACCGCTACGAGTGGGTGGAGACCGGGCCGATGTTGGGCGGTGATCCGAAGCGCGGCTTTGGCGAACCGAGTCTCGTGTGTTTGGCGGACGGGTGGATCGCCGCCGGTCGTGGCGCCACCGAGATCGGCTGGGCGCGGGCGAAGGATCCGTTCACCGCGTGGTCGCCGCCGGAGTTCACGCAGGATCCGCCCGGACGTGTGCCGCTGACAGTCTATCGCTGTGCCGACGGCGTGACGCGGCTGTTTTGCAACGACATCCGGGTGAACTCCACGCGCCAAATCCGCAACCCGCTTTTTTGCTGGGACGTGGACGTGGAGCACGGCTTTGCGACATCGAATCGGCGCGAGATTTTTTCGGTCGCGCGCGGCAATCTGCCCATCCGTCCCGAGTCCCATGCGAAGATTGATTTCCCGCATCTTTTCCCACTGCACGGGCGCACGCAGCTCGTGGCGCATGGCGTGAGCATGAGGGCGATGAATTTCCCGACCGAGCGCAGTCCCGACATCCCGATCCAGAATGCCGCGGAAAAAGCCGCAGCGGGGCTCTATTACTCGCGCATCACTTATCGCAAAGCGCCGCCGCCCGTGTGGCAGTTTGCAAAGTAGCCCGCCGGGATTTTTGGCCGGGAAACAGACTCAGTTCTTCGCGCCGTATTGCGGCTTCCACGGCCACGCGAGGATGACCGCACACTTCCCCCGTCGCGTTTTGGAATCACTGATTCAAGGCGGCCGAAGCAGCATCAAGCCGGCTGCTGTAAGCATCAAGCACACCGGCGACGATCTTCATGTTCCGATCCACTTCATCCCATTGCCGTTCCTCGATGGCTTCGCGGATTCCGGGCAGCGTCTTCACTCCGTAGCCTGTGAAGAGGCCGGGTGCGTAGATCATGTGCCGGTACCACTCTCGGCCCGGGAGTCCTTGCGGATGAATGAGCGCCTGCTCAAGTCCTTGCAACATCGCATTCAGGCGATCGAACTTCCGTGCGTCCGTCGCGACATCCGAGCGGATGGCACGGGCGAGGGCGGCATCAAAATCGGCGGCACTTTTTGCGAGCCGCACGAGCGCATTGTCGAGCGGGGCGAAATTCAGGAACGGCACGCTGGATTCCCTTTTCGGCGGCTCGTTCCTCTCAGTCGGATCCGCGGCGAGCACGAAGGCATTCTCGTCGAGCAGACGGTGCTGCTGTGCGGTGCGCTCGCGCATGTCGTCCGCCAGCTTGTGAAGTTCGTCCGCGTATCGGCCCACGCTGTCTGCAAAGTCGCCGGCCCGCTGCGGCAGCACGTCGGCCTGTGCAGCCCTCAGCACGACATGTCCGGCGGTCTGCGCCAGCGCGATTCCGTATGCGAAATCAGGATCGCCAAACCGCACGTAGTGGTCGAACGAATCATAGATGGAGTGATAAATGCCCGAGCCTTTGTCTTCGCCTCCGAAACCAAGATACAGCGAGGCGATGCCGAGGTGCTGGAGAAATGGCGTGTAGTCCGAACCGGTGCCGAGCGCGCCGAGCGGAAGCGCCGGGCCGGACGTGACGCGCTTCGCAAGTTTCTTCGCCTCGTCCTCCGCGCCCTTCTCGCTGCCGTCCACCAGAATCTTCGCACGCTGGCGCTCCAGCACGGTGACGCCCGTTTGCGGATCGCGCACGCCGGCGGCGACCTGATTCACGAACGTCTGCAACGACTGGCTGCCGCCGGCCTTGAGAAAGCCGCGCCCGTTGCCATCTGAGTTGACGTAAAGCGCCGCCTTTTTCCGAAGTTCATCCGCGTGGGTTTCGGCCCATTCGGTCGAGCCGATCAAGCCGGGTTCCTCCGCGTCCCAACTCGCATAGACGAGCGTGCGCCTCGGCTTCCATCCGTCCTTGGCAAGCGCGCCGATCGCCTTCGCTTCCGCCATCAGCACCACGTTCGCGGAGAGCGGATCCCACGCGCCGAAGACCCAGCCGTCGTGGTGATTTCCGCGGATGATCCATTCGTCCGGGCGTTCACTGCCCTGCATCACCGCGATGACGTCATAGATCGGCTTCAGGCTCCACTCGGAGGAAATCGTGAGATGCACTTTCGCCGGGCCCGGCCCGAGGTGGTACGTGATCGGCAGAGCGCCCCGCCAGCCGGACGGCGCGAGTGGGCCGCCCAGCGCGGCGAGCAGCGGCTCGGCGTCGGCGTACGAAATGGGCAGCACCGGAATTTTCAGCAAGGTCTTCGCTTCTGCGATCGGCAGGCGCTTTGCGTCCTTCGTCGCGCCGACGCCCGGCGTGAGTGGATCGCCGGAATAGACGGTGAGGTCGGCGACCGATCCCCGTTGCACGCCATCGGGCGGACGATGGCTGCCTTTCGGATACACATCGGCGGATCCGTAGCCGTCGTCGCGCGGATCCGAATAAATGATGCAGCCAATCGCCCCGTGCTCGTGCGCGAGCTTCGGCTTGAGCCCGCGCCAGCCGCCGCCGTAACGCGTGATCACGATTTTCCCCGCCACACTGATGCCGTGCCGATCGAGCACCTTGTAATCGTCGGGCAGGCCCTGGTTCACATAGACGAGTTCGCCGGTCACGTCGCCATCCGCGCCGTAGATCGTGTACGGAGGCAGCGCATCCTTCGTGCGTTCCGAAGTCTCGTCGCCCTTCACCTCGGGCTCATGCAGACGCGCCTTGAACGTGTTCGGCGCCACCATCTCCAGCGCGACCTTCGTCGGCGTCGGATAGAGCACTTCAAAAGCCTCAATGTGCGCATCCCATCCCCATTCGCGGAATTTCGAGCGCATGAATTCGGCATTCTCCTTGTCGTGCGGCGAGCCGACGTGATTGGGCTCGGACGCCATTTGTTTGAGCCAAGTGCGCTGGTCGGCCGGATCGAGTCGGCCGTCGAATTTCTTTTCCAGTTCGATCTGCCTCACCGCGTTTCCGCTGGTGAATCCGAGCATGGGTGCGGGAGCGTCGGCCGCAGCGGCTGAGGGGATCGCGACGTGAAGAAAGGACGCGCCGGCAATGAATGACAGAATTCGAGTTACAGGAGACAGCATGGGGAAAACCAATGCTGGGCTAATCGCAGGCTCCGGCGAAGGAATTTTTCCACTTCGCGAATCCGATCCGTTCAGCGGATCGAAGAGCCAACCGGGAGACTGTGTGCAATTTCCGGAACCGCGGGGATGCCCTCCTCCGCTTTTATTTCGGTGGCGGGATGCGCGGGTGCAAGGGATCCGGAGGACTGGCGGAAGCGAAAGGAGTTGCCGCTTCTAAAGTGCGGGGATCGCATAGGAAAACGCGACTTCATGATTTTTCCGCACGCCATTTTCCTGCTCGGGGAGGACGGAGCGCACGAGGTCGGCGGTCACTTTTTCCGGCGAGACGGTGATGCGCATGTAGCCGGGGCTGCCGAGGAGCTTGCCGCTGAGGTAGCCGTATTCGGCGGCGGTGCGCGGCGCGGAGTTCATGTCGCCGCGCGGCGGGTTTCCCGACTGCGGGACTTCCTGATAGACGATGCCGTCGAGGTCCTGCTTCGCGAAAATGTGATCATGCCCGTGGAAGACGATGCTGACGTGATTTTGCACGAGGAGCTGGTGGATGGGCGCGGGCCAGCCGGGGCGGTGCGCCGCGAAGCCGTCGGTGCCGTCCGCATTTTTCCCCGCTCCATTCGTAAAACGGCGCGGCCTCGGAGCCGCCGCGGCCCTCGATGCTGGAGCCGCCGATGAGGTGGTGCAGGAAGATGAATTTGAACTTCGACCTGCTGTCTTTGAGCGTGCGCTTGAGCCACTGGTATTGCGCATCGCCGAGCGAGCGCGTCCAGTTGTCGTCGCGCGCCTCGCCGCTGAACCAGAACGGATCGAGCACGACGAAGAGCGCGTCGCCCCAAGTCCACGCGTAGTAGTCCTGGAGCAGGCCGAGCTTCGGGTGTTTGAATTCGTCGCCGGTGTAGAAGCCGTCCGGAACCGGATTCGCGAAATATTTTTCCCGCATCGTGTTCGACCACACGGCCTCGTTCTCGTCGTGGCGGCGTCCGCCCATTTCGCCGTCGTGATTGCCGAGCGCGAGGAAGACGGGCGCACTGTGGCCGATGAGGCCGAAGTAGTACCGCTGTGCGACGTATTGCTTCGCGGCGAGTTCGTAGCGGCGGCGATACTTGTCGGTCATGAACGTGTCGCCGAGGTCCACGAGAAAATCGGGCGCGTCGGAGAGGCAGTTCAGCAGCGAGCGTTCGAGCAGCTTTGGCTCGACCTTGTCATCGAGATGCGGATCGGCCTGCACGGTGAAGGTGAACGTGCGTCCCGGCGCGCGCTGCGTGCGGAACGAATGCTCTGGCTCCGCCGTCCACGCTCCATTCGCCGCGCGCGTGCTGAGCTTGTAGAAATATTGTGCATCGGCTTGCAGCCCGGTGATCGGAATCTCGGCAGGCACACCGGTTTTCAGTGCAAACGTGGCGGTCTTCGCAACGGGCGCACCGGCCTTCGGGCCGAACTGAATCACGCCCTCGCGATCCGCATACGCGAGCACGCTGGCGGTGATGGAGTTTTTCGTCGGGCGCACGAGCACGATGTCGAGCGCGTGCGCGGGAACCTCCGTGCGGAAGAGGCTCGCGAGAGCCTCGATGGGAACGTCGCGGCCATTGCCGCCTTTGCCACCATTTCGTTGACCGTCTTTGCCACCACCTTGGCCGGACGGCTTGTCGTCGTCGGAAAATGCGAGCAGTGACACGCCCGAGATCAGCGCGGCGGATGCTATGAAGTGCGAGGCTTTCACTGCGCCTCCGGTTTCATTTTGCCTTTTCCGCCTCCGGGCCGTTACCGCCGCCGCCTTTGCCACCCCTGTCTCCTCTGCGGGGCTCAAATGGCCTCGCCTTCGCAGGATCGTATTTCGGATTCGGCACGGGCATCCCGGCGTTCACGAGCTTCAGGTATTCGTTCAGCCGACGCTCAAGCTCGGCGGTCTCCTTCGCGCGCTCCTTCACGAGGTCGTGCTGCTCCGCGATGTCCTTCGAGAGATCGAACAGCATCGGCGCATTTGTCTCGTAGGGATGGATCAGCTTTTCGCTGCCGAGCAGGATTGCGGACGCGGGTCCGAGCTCATCCTTGTCGTAGTGCGGAAAGTGAACCACGAACTCCTCGCGCGCACGCTTCACGGTCGCGTTCGTCGTGCCGCCGAGCACTGGCGTGAGGATGCCGCCCTCGATGCCTTTTGGCAGCGGCTCCTTTACGCGCGCGATGGCCGCGATGGTCGGGAAAATGTCCACCGTCGTCGCCATCACATGCGAGCACACGCCCGGCTTGATGCCCGGTCCGCGCACGATGAATGGCACGCGAAGTCCGCCTTCCCACACGGTGCCCTTGCCATTCGTCAGCGGGCCGTTGGCGTTGCGGCCCTGCGCGCCGTGGTCGGCGGTGTAGATGAAGTAGGTGTTCTTCGCGATGCCGAGTTCGTCGAGCTTCGCCATGAGCATGCCGATGGTCGTGTCCATGTCCTGCGTCACCGCCGCGTTGGCGACCATGCGCTGGTCGCGCTCCGTCGTCGCGCGCCTGCGCACATCCGCGTAAGTCTCCGGCTTCGCATCGGTGCCGCCGCGCCCCGCGTAGTGCGAGATTTGCAGATAGAACGGCTTCCCCGCCTTCGCCTGCCGCGCGATGAAATCCATGCCGCGCTCAGTGTTCAGGAATGCCTGCTTCGGGTTCGGATTCTCCACGTTCTCCGGCCCGCCGTTGTTGTTCGGCCCGTCGTTTTCCTCAAAGCCGTGCCGCGTCGGGCTGATGCGACCGACGTGCCATTTTCCAAAGTGCGCCGTCGCGTAGCCCTCGTGCTTCAGCATCGAGGCGACGGTCACCTCGCTCTCGGGCAACTGCGAAATCTGCTGCGGCGGGATCACCTTGCTGCCTTCCTCCGAATACGTACCCTCCTTTCCGCCCTTGGCCTCGCCAACGAACGTCATGTGCAGCGCCGTCGGACTTTTCCCCGTGAACAGCGCCACGCGCGTCGGCGTGCAGCGCGGCGATGCGGCGTAAAAATTCGCAAAGCGCATTCCGTCCGCCGCGAGTTTTTCGAGCGAAGGCGTGTGCGCGAGCGTGCTCTTCGAGCCGGGCACCGTGTCGTCCATCTGCACCGAGCACGAGGCCCAGCCCTGCGCCTCGCCCATGATGACGACAAAATTCGGCCGCGTGTCTGCCGCGCGGACATGCGATGCGAGCACTGCGCACATTGCGCCGAGAAAAATAGCGCGTGTGATTTTCATGGGGAGATTTCAGTTCGGAACGCCGGGCTGCGGCGGACGTGGAGGATTGTTTGCACCCGGTCCGCCTTCACGGCGCGGCACACGCTGGCCTTCGGGCTGTGCATCACCGCCGCGTGCGTAGGTGACGTTCAGCGACGCGCTCGCGAGCACCTTGTCCTTCATCGCGGCGAGCAGCACGTCGCGGTTCACCTCGCGCGGCGGCTGCGTGATTTGCAGCGGCGACGAGAGCGCATAGACCGTGAGCACATAAGTCTTCGCGCCCGGCCCCTGCGAATGCGGTGGCTCGTAGCCGATCTGCCCCTTGAAGCTCGTGCCGAGTTTGCCGACGTCCTTCACGTTTTTCGGCAGGCTCGTCGTGCCCGCGGGGATGTCCCACAGCGTCCAGTAATGCTTCATCACATTGCCCGGCGCGAAGTGGTCCATGATGAGCGCGTAGCTCTTCGTGCCCGCGGGCGCGCCCTTCCAAGCGAGCGGCAAAGTCGCGCCGCTGCCGTCGCCCGTGTAGTCCATCGGCAGCTTGCCGTCGGCGGAAATCTCGGGGCTGGTGAGGATGAAAATCGCGCTCGGCTTTTTCATCGCATCGGGGGCGAACTTTGAAACGGCTTCCTGCTGACCGTCGCGACGTTTTCCGCCACCGCCTTCGCGCGGAGGCGGTCCAGCGGTGCCATCCTCGGGTCGCGGCGGTCGATCCCCGCCTGCGCCGGGGCCTTCACCCGGACGACGCTGTGGACGTTCGCCATCGGGACGCGGCCCGCCGCCGCCACGCTCGCGCTTCGTGTAAGTCTGCTTCGTCGTGCCCGCGCTGCCATTCTGGAATTCAAACGGATAAGTGCCGTCCGCATTGATCGAGTAAAGCACTGCGCGTTTGTCCCCATTCACGGTGTAGCTGAGCTTGTAGCTGTTCGCGCCCGTGCTCTCGAAGCCGGTGATTTTCGCCCCGCGCAATGGCGGCTGGTCCTGTCGCACGGGCTGCGCGCGCGGCTGCGGATCCACCTGCTGCTCGCGCTCGGTGACTTCGCCGTGGAAGCCGCCATTCACGTAGGGATACTTGGTCGAGCCGTGATAGTGATAGCCGAGCGCCTGCGTCGTGTGGCCATTGAAAGCATCCAGCCCCGTCGGCTGCGAACCATCCGGCTCGGTGAGCCCGTAGATCGCATAGCCATCGAGCGCAAACGCGATCGGCTGCCCCTTGCCCACGATCTTCTGCAAATGCAGCGGCGCGGCGTGATAGTGATAGTCATCCGCGCGCCCGCAATGCCCGCTCCACTCGTCGAGTTCGCCGATTTCCTGCGACACCTCGCCGCGGTTGTTCTGCGGATTGAAAATCGGGATGCCATTCACCGCCAGCGCGATTGCCCCGCGCAGGAACTGTCCCTTGATCGAGCGCGGCTCCTTCGCCGGCACCGGCGTGAGCGGGATCTGCCACGCATTCGCGCCTGTGTAATTCTGCGGCAGAGGCACCTGCTGCTGCCACGCGGTGATGCCCACCATCATGTTGTGCGCCGGGATGCCGTTGCTCTCGACAAAAAGAAACCGCTCATCCCACCGCACACTCACCTTCGGCGCGAACGCCTCGAACGGCGCGGCCTGCGCGGGCCGGTTCGATCGCACTGTGCGTGCGCCGACCTGCGTGCGATTTTGCGGTGCGCCCGCCTGCGCGAGCAGAATCGCCGGCGGCCCCGCCGATGTTTCGTAAGCCGTGTGCGGCTCGCCGTTCACGTCGTGCGCCGACACAGCGGCGGCGAAAAATACCGGCGACGCAAGAAGCGCGTGGCCTGTGAGATGGAGGAGACTTGGTTTCATGTGCGCAGGTTGCGGGGGCTCACCTTAAGGCAACGTGAAGCCCGCGCACTTGCGGAAATTTTTTCACGCTCAGCTTTCTCCCGCGCTTCATCTCCCGTTAAGGTGCGGCTCCGACAATCCCGCCATGCGCATCCTCATCGTCGAAGACGAGCCCGACCTCCTCCGCGGCCTCGCGCGTTCGCTGCGCGAGGAGGGCTACGCCGTGGACACGGCGGCGGACGGCGAGGATGGCCTGTTCAAGGCCGTGGAGGTGAATTACGACGCCGTCGTGCTCGACGTGATGTTGCCGCGCCTCGACGGATGGGAGGTGCTGCGGCGGCTGCGGGAGAAAAGGAAAACGCCCGTGCTGCTGCTCACCGCGCGTGACCGCAGCGCCGACCGCGTGCGCGGCCTCGACACCGGCGCGGACGATTACCTTGTGAAGCCGTTCGATCTCCCCGAACTGCTCGCGCGGCTGCGCGCACTCATCCGGCGCAGCGCGAGCGAGGTACGCTCGGTGATCGAGATTGGCGACGTGGCGGTGGACATCGCCGCGCGCGCCGTCTCGCAAAAGAGGAAGCCCGTGGTGCTCACCGCGCGCGAGTATTCGCTCGTCGAATTCCTCACGCTGCACCGCGGCGAGGTCGTCACGCGCACGCAGCTCTACGAACATCTCTTCGACGAGAACGACGACTCGCTCTCGAATCTCCTCGACGTGCATGTCTCAAACGTCCGCAAGAAACTCGGCCACGACTTCATCGCCACGCGGCGCGGCCACGGCTACTGCATCGAGGGGTGATGCGTTTCCCAAAGTCCATCCGCTGGCGGTTGCAGCTCTGGTATGGCGCGCTGCTCGTCGCAGTGCTGTGCGGATTCGGTTTCACCGCATTTCATTTTGAAAAGGCTCGGCGCTTTCGCCGGATTGACGAGGAGTTGCAGGTGCGCGTCGCCGCGCTTGTCGTCGCGCTGCGTTCGACGAACCGCCCTGTGCCGTCCAACGAACCGGACAGCGGCACGCCGTCGCAGCCAGGCAGGCAGCGCGCGCCGGGGACGCCGCCGCTCGGCGAACTGCGGCTCACCCCGCAGCAGTCCGCACTCTTCGGTGATGGTGCGGAACATTACTTCGCCGTCTGGCTGCGCGAGAAGGAGCCGGTGCTGCGTTCGCCGAATGCGCCGGAGAACATTCCGCAGCCGCAGAGCCGCGACGCCGCCGTGCGGACCCGCGGGAAATTTCGCGAGTCGTTCATCTTCTCCGCACCGGTGGACTGTGTGCTCGTGGGGCGCTCGATCGCTGTCGAGGAGTCGGAACTGCAAAAATTCGCCGCGGTGCTCGCGGCCATCGGCGGTGCGGTGCTCGCCGCGGGGATGATCGGCGGCTGGTGGCTCGCGACGCGCGCAATCAAACCGGTGGACGACATCACCGCCACGGCTGAAAAAATCGCGGCGGGCGATCTTTCCCAGCGCATCAGCACGGCGGAGACGGACAGCGAACTCGGGCGCCTCGCCGCCGTGCTCAACGCAACGTTCAAGCGGCTCGACGCGGCTTTCGCACAGCAGGGACGCTTCACCGCCGACGCCGCGCACGAGCTGCGAACGCCCGTGTCCGTGCTGCTCACACAGACCCAGTCCTGCCTCGCGCGCGAGCGGCCCGCCGCTGAATATCGCGAGACAATCGAAGCGTGCCAGCGTGCCGCACAGCGGATGCGCGGACTCATCGAGTCGCTGCTCGAACTCGCGAGAATTGACGCCGGGCAGGAGCCGCTGCGCCGCGAGGGGTGCGATCTTTCCAAAATCGCTGCCGACTGCGTCGAATTGATCCGCCCGCTCGCGGCGAAGCGCGGCATCACGATCGATGCGGATCTTTCCGCCACGCCGTGCCGCTGCGACGTGGGCCGCATCGCGCAGGTCGTCACAAACATCCTCGCCAACGCCATCGAATACAACCGTGACGGCGGCTGCGTGCGCATCGCCACCGCGCGCACGAACGGCACGGTCGTGCTCACCGTCCACAACACCGGCCCCGGAATTTCCGTCGCGGATCTGCGGCACATCTTCGAGCGATTCCACCGGGCAGACAAGGCGCGCACCGCAGGTCACGCGGGGCTCGGCCTCGCCATCGCACAGGCCATCGTCCAAGCGCATGGCGGCAGCATCAGCGCCGCAAGCGAACCGGGTGCGGACGCAACTTTCACCGTCTGTCTGCCCGCATGAGACGCTTGGGCGGGGCGTTGCCGGTCACTTCGTCAGCTTCGTCACCGTCACGCTCTGGAGGTAGTATTTGTTAAATTTGTTGCCGTCGGACTCGAGGGCGAAGTTGTAGCCCCAGTAGTTCACGAACTGTGCGTCGCTGATTTTCCAGCGCACCGTGTGCCACTGCTTGTTGTCCGGCACGGTGAACCAGGTGCCCGCGGTCTTGAAGCCGCTGGCCGACTCATACACGAGCTTGAAGCCCGCGTTGTCATTCGCAGGGTTACGGCGGACGACTGCGGTGATCTCGATGGGCTCCGATGTGTAGGAGAGGAAATTCGGATTCACCACGAAGAGGTTGCCGCCGGGCACGCCTCCCGCGCGCGCCGAGCCGCCGTACGCGATCACATCCGCTGCGACCGACTCGCCTGCGAGCGTGTGCAGTCCCTTCTCGATGTTCTTTTCACCCATCGTCACGGAGATGCTCGTCGCCGACGGTTCGTCCTCTCCCCACGGCAGCGGCTGCGCCTTGTTCGCGCGCGCCTGCTCCACGATTTTCTCGGGCACGCCGAGCACGAGCACTGGCGCGCTGGATAGCTCGTAGCTGCTCGCCTTCGCGATATTGCCTGTGAGCGGATTTGCGATCGGCACCGTCGTGCCGAAGTCCACGACATCCGGCACACCGCGCGAAGCCCAAGTCACGAGCGCCGTGGTCTTCGGCCCTTCAAACACGAAGCCATAGTGCCGTTTGTTCAGCAGCACCCAGCCGAGATATTTTGGCTGCGCGCCGAGGTGTTCGATTAAAGTGGCCATCGCCTTGTAGGCCGGGCGCGCGTGGCCGCTGCGTTCGAGCAGGCCCATCGGCCCGCTGTCGCCGTCCATGCCCTCGAACCAATTGATGCACACCACGCCCTGCGCGATGCCCATCGTGTAAGCCTTCACGAGCGCGTGACCCTGGATGTCCACGCCCTTTTTTGTGTCCGTGCCGATCTCGGTGAAAAAGATCGGCACATCGGCCTTCGCGGGATTTTGCACGGCGAGCATCTTCCGGATCAACGGGACGATGTTCATGAAGACGGGCTCCGTCCCAGCGTTGTTGATCACCGTGCCGAGCACCTCGTAGGGATGCAGCGTGATGTAGTCGAAGTGATCCTTCGCGCCCGCCTTCAGCACCTGTTCGAGGTAATTCACATGGACCGATTTCGCCGCGAGCCCGACGAGGCACGAAGAGTCAGCCGCCTTCGCCGCATCATACGCACTCACCACGATCTTCGCGTAGTCCTCGGGAGTCTGATCGCGGCCCGTGAAATTCGGCGGCTCATTCCACACCTCCCAAAATCGGATGCGCCCCTTCGCGTGCTCGACGATTTTCGAGACATACTCGGACCACGCGGGAAGATTGTTCACCGGCAGCCGGCCCGGCGCATCCTTCGTGTTCCAGCGCGGGCTGCCGAGCAGCAGGCCGAAAAACTCCATGTGCTGCGCTTCGCCGTACGCCAGTTGTTCGTCGAGGCGCGTCCAAGTCCACTTGCCTTCCTCCGGCTCCACGTCGCCGAAACTCGTCCGGCACGCGCGCAGGTTCCCGATGCCGATCGCCGACATCTGAGGAATCCACTTTGAGAGTTCCTGCGAAGTCTGGTTGCACGCGCCGATGCCGAATGGACTGAGCGCCTTCCCCGATTTTCCAGCAGGCGCATCCGCCGCGCGGGCAGGCGAGGGGACAATGGCGGCGAGCGACGCGAGGAGGAGAAATGTGAAGCCAGTTTTCAAAATGACGAGGGCAGACAGAGGCACGCCCGGCGCTTTGGAGTGCGTCGGGAAGCGCAGCGCCACGCCGCTTTCGGAGGGGATTTCGGGTTGGAGCGTAACAGGCGTTCGCACCTGCATCGTTTCCCGTTTGCCCGTCGCCAAAGCGGTGTCGCGCCCCGCTTGCCGCCGCACTCCAAAGTGTCCCGCGTTCCGCTCACTCGGGCTCATAAGAGCTCCACTGATTCGGAACGCTGCCATGTTCGGTTTCATCATGGCGCGTACTGTGCGCAGGCTGTTGCCGTTTGTCACTGCGGCGGACGCTCATTCCCCCGAAGCCGGGGCACGTACTATTTTGTTGATTCCATTCGGCGTGAGTGGCGGAGAGGACTCCCATTTCACACCGTCCGGCGAGAATGCCATCTTGCCAGGCCAGCTTGACGTGATGAAGCGCGTGCCGTCCGTCCACATCGGCCGGCCCTGCGGTTTGAGCGCACTCGGCTTCCATGATTTGCCGTCGGCAGATGCGAGCACGGTCTTGCCGCCGCCGCAGAGGAATTCCTTTCCGGTCCACACGAGCCAGTCGAGCTTCTCATCCGCAGCGCGCTCCTGGCTTGCCCACTCCTTGCCGTCTGCCGATGTCGCGATCACGCCTGCTCCGACGGCGACAAATGTGCCCGCACCAAATGCGAGCGCACGCAGTTGCGGCAGGTCTTTGCGGAAGCTCGCGGCCGCCCCGTCCGGCGATGTGATGCACCAGTAGAATTCCTTCTTCGCGCCGCCCTCGCCCATAAAGACGAACGTGCCGTTGCCGTACGCGCCGTTGCGAAACCACATCGCCCAGCCGGGGAATCCATCCGCCGCGACTTGCGCGCCTTTCGTCCACTTTTCCCCGTCGTCGGAAAAAAGCAGCGTGCGGTCCGGCCCGCCGGCGACGAAACGCCTGCCGCTGAACACAACTGGATTCACGCGGAACGGCTCACTGTGGACTTCCTTCCACTCGCGTCCATCCTTCGAGACGAGGATGTGCCCGCCCTGTTTGTCCTTCGACCATCCGCCCCCGCCGACCGCGACGAATTTGCCGAAACCGTACGCGAGGCCCATGAGGTTGTTCGAGTCATCGCCTCCATTCTCCGCCCACTCGGCTGTGATTTCCCATTTCACTCCGTCATTGGAAATCATCCGTCGGCCGCCGTAGCCGACGGCGACCGGGTTTCCGCCGCACCGCAGATCGAGCGGCCGCAAAAAATGCCGAACAGTGCAATGCGAAGAAGCTGCGAGAGGACGGGATGGCGGAGTGATGGAGTCATGGTAAGAGCAGAAGCAGGCGTGGCAGAGCGCGTGGGTAGCGGATGAGCTTCCATCGCTCGTCGCGGAGGGCGCGTTTCATGAGGAAGTTTGGACGCAAATCACGCGCAATCCAAAAAATCGCGCGGCAAAGTCTCATGTTGCCCGGCCAAATCGTTCCGTCCGACGATCGCCATCATGCGACGATTTCCTTGAGCACTCCCGTGCTGTCACCATGACGCTCGGCTTCGATTCCTATGCCGTGGAGCAATGCGAGCCACGCATTGCACAACGGCGTGTCCTTTGGCGCGACAATGTTGTGGCCGAGTTTGAGGCCCGCGCCGCCGCCGCTGAGGATCGTGGGGCAGTTCGAGAGTTCGTGGCCTGTGCGGATGTTGCTGCCGTAGGCGAGCGCGACGTTGTCGAAGAGGCGTGTGCCGTCGGGCTCCTTCGTGGCTTTGAGTTTGTCGAGGAACCCGGCGAGCAGTTCGCTTTGAGCAATGTCCCGGCGCTGCGAGGCGTCGAGCTTCTCGCCGAGCGTGGTGTGGTAATGGCTCATGTCGTGCGGATGCACCTTGATGCCGAGCGCGGTGAGCAGCGTGTTCACCGGCTGGCGGAAAGTCATCACGCGCGTGCTGTCGGTCTGCATCGCGGCGATCATGATGTCGTAGATCAATTTGATCTCCTCACGGCCGTCCACGTCCGGCTTCGGCTCGGGAAGCGGTGCCTTCGGTTGCGGCACGCCCATCCACTGCTCCTCCTTCGCGAGGCGCGTCTCGATGTCGCGGATGCCCTGGAAATATTCTTCGAGCTTGGCGTTGTCGTTTTTCGCAAGGCCGCGTTGCATGGACTTCGCGTTGTCGAGCACGGCGTCGAGCACGCTGCGTTTCTGTGCGAGCATGGCCTTCTGCTGCTCGATGGGTGTCGTGTCTTTTGCAAAGAGCCGATGGAACGCAGCCACGGGGCCGTTCTGTCCGCCGACGGGTTTGCCGCTCACATCCCACGCCATCGAGAGGCCGGGACCGTGGCCGCTGAGGTCGCCCGATTGGCTTCCGTTGAACTGCAACGACGCGAATCGCGTCTCCAGTCCCAGCTTCGCCGCCGCGACCTGATCCGCGCTGATGCTGTTGTGAAAATTCTGCCCCGGCTGCGCGTAACGGTTCGCGCCGGTGAGCCACATCGTGCTGCCCCAGTGGCCTTCGTTCGAGTATTTGTTCCAGAGGCCCTGCACGACGCTGAAGTCCTTTTTGTGCCGCTCCAGCGGCTTCAGTCCCACCGACAGTTCATAGTCCGGGCCTGGCGCTTTAATGTCGGGATACCAGGTGCTCTCCGTGATGCCCCAGCCGAAGCCGAGAAAGATGAGCCGCTTCGGCGGAGTCGCAGACGCAGCCGCCGAGGCGAAGCGGCAAAAGCCGAGCGATTCGAGAACGGGCAGCGCGATGACGGCGGTGCTTGACTGGAGAAAATGGCGGCGGGTTCTCATATTCGTGTGATTGCTCTAAGTGTTAAGCGATTCTCGGTGCGGCTATTTGGTGTGAAACTCTTTGCTGGCGACGAGCGCGTGGACGAATTCGCGCAGGCCGAGGTTCCTTTTCTTCGCTGCGACAAGCATGTCGGCGATGAGCGGTTCGTCGCGAAAACCGATCGGCCTGCCGAGCGCGTATTCGATGAGAGCCTGGCTGAATCCGCGCGCAAACGCGTCGGACTTTGAGGCGATGATGTCGCGCAGCTCGAAGTAGTTTTTGAACGCGGGGCCTTTGTAGAGCGCGGCGGTGGCCTCAATGTTCCATGTCTTCTTCGCATTCGGCACGGGCTTCCCCTTTTCATCCATGACTTGGTAACTGTCCTCGGTGCGCCACTGGCCGACGGCGTCGAAATTTTCCAAGCCGAAGCCGAGCGGATCGATCTTGCGATGGCAGCTCGCGCATTGCGCATCCTCCTGATGTGCGGCGAGGCGTTCGCGCGTGGTGAGCACTTTGCCGGCGAGTCGCGTGATCTGCGGCACGTTCGCGGGCGCGGGCGGCGGCGGATCATTGAGCAGCTTGCGCAGCACCCACGCGCCGCGCTCGACGGGCGACGTGCGATCGCCATTGCCGCCCATCACAGCGATGGCGGCCATGCCGAGCAATCCGCCACGCGGCGAATCCTTCGGCAGCGACACTTTTTGAAACGCATCGCCCTTCGCGCCGGGGATGCCGTAGAAGTCGGCGAGCAGCCGGTTGATGACGACATAGTCGGCCCTGAGCAGATCGCTGAACGGTGCGTTGTGCCGCAGGATGTGTGCGAAAGTCTCGTACACTTCGTTCTTCGCGGCGAGTCGCGTGCTGTCGTCGAAGCGCGGAAATTTCGGGCGGTTCACCTCGAAGAAATCGAGCCGGTCCATGCCGAGCCATTGAAACAGGAAGCCATGCACGAACTCGTGCGAGCGCGAATCGTCGAGCAGTCGCGCCGTCTGCGCGGCGAGCACGTCGGGCTTCAGCAGTTCGCCGCGCTTGCCGAGATCGAGCAGCGCCTCGTCCGGCGGCGCACTCCAGAGAAAATACGAGAGCCGCGTCGCGAGTTCGGGGCCGGTGAGCGGGCGGCGCTTCTCGTCCGGGGCGGGTTCGGCGAGATACAAAAACATCGGCGACGCGAGCACGACGGAGAGCGTTTCCTTCAGCCCCGCGCCGGGCTTGCTGCCGGATTTGATGAGCGTGTCGTAGATGCCCGCGAGGCGCTGCACGTAGCTCGTCGGCGGCTCCGCACCACGAAATGCGACGGTCGCAAATCGCGTGATGGCCGCATGAACATCCTCCGCCGGCGGCGGCTTCGCTTTGTCGTCAATCGTGAGGCCCAGCGCGGCGAGGCCCGGTGCCTGCGGCTTGGCGGCGACGTTCACGCGCTCGATCTCCATCCAGTCAATCCACAGCACGGCCTCGGGACCGATGCCATTGCGCTTCACCGCCTCGGCGCGTTTGCGGCCGCCCTCCTCGTTGTTGTCCCACGCGCCCTTCTCGCGGATGAAAAGCGTGCGGTCGCCGGAATCCGTCTGCGAACGCGTGAGCGTGAACGGCATCTCGACGATCTGCGGATGCTCCATCGTGCCGGTGATTTCAAACGTCGCGCGCACCATGCCGTTGCGCGGGTGCATTCCCGCTTCGAGGAACTTCTGTTCCGGTCGCGCATCTTTTGCCGCGGCCACGCGCACGCGGAAAATGTAGTCGCCGCTGCCCCATTCGCCCGGCACGGGCAGTTGCAAAAAGCCGAGCGCCATCACGGCAGGATGCATCGTCGGCGTGCCGAGATACGCGCCGCGATCGAGCGCCGGACGGCTGAGGTAATACTCGTGATACTTCTGCCAGCCTTCGCCGAGCGAATCGTTCGCGAGGTCCGCATCGTTCTCGCCTTTCTTGTCAAAGCCGAACGCCCGCGGATTCGGCGCGCCGGGAATCTTGTCCCACGAGCGGCGGAAGATTGCATCGTTCTTCGAGTTCTTTTTCAACTCCGCGACCACCGCCGCATTCTCCGGCTTCGCAGCCGCTTCCTCGACGGCCTTCACCCATTTTTTTGCACGCTCGCGCGCATCAATTTGATACGCGACATACTTCGCCACCTTCTCGTTCGCCATCTCGCATTCGTAGCGGATTTTGTTCAGCCCGCGCGCCGACACGGAGCCGACCTGGCGATTGTCGCCAATGCCAAACTTCACCTCACCCGCCACCGCAGCCTGTGCGCCCGCCGTCCTGCGCTCCACCTCGATCCAATCCACCCAGATCGCAAGTTCAGGCCCGATGCCATTCTTCGCCTTGCCCTCGCCAAAGACACGTCGCGTCTGCGTGTAGTGATCGGCAGTGCCGCGCTCGCGGATGAAAATCGTGCGGTTGCCCGTATCCGAATGCTCCTTCGTCAGCGTGAGCGGCATCTCGATGATCTGCGGCTGCGCGATCGTGCCGGTGACCTCGTGCGTGCTCAGCACCTTGCCGCTGCGAGGATGCGTGCCGAACTCGATGAAGCGCCGCTCCGCCGGCGTGCCCTCGATCGCGCCCACGCGCACGCGCACCGTGTAGTCCCCCACCGGCCACGCGGGCGGCACGACGAGGCTGATCACGTCGTTGCCCATGTCGGACGCCATGATGGTCAGATACGCGCCCGTATCGAGATGCGGCATCTTCAAGTATCGCTCGTGGTAGGGTCGCATGTAGCCCGCACCGACCTTCGTGTCGTAAGCCAGCGCACCGTTCGCCTTGTCCGCGTTGTTTTCGACCGTGCGAAAACCGAACTCCTCCGGCGCGGGCGCACCTTTGATCCTCGCCCATTCACGACGGAAAAAATCATCGTTCTTCGCGTCCTTTCGGATTGCCGCGACGACCTGCGCATTCTCCGGTCGCGCCGCCGCCTCGTCCACAGCCTTCGCCCACTTCTTCGCGCGTTCGAGCGCGTCGAGCTTTTCATTGTAGTTCTTCGTGATGACCTTCAGCGAATCCTCCGCCTCATAGCGCAGCTTGCGCTCCTCGCCCGCCGCCACCTGCCACGCGAACGCCTCCTCCAGCGCCTCGCGACCCAGCGACTGATACTGCTCAAACTGATTGGCCGACATGAAAAGGTTCTGCCCCGCCGTGTCGAAGCCGCCCGTCCCCGTGTCGCTCGGCAACTCGCTCACATTGATCTCCACGCCGAGCAAATCGTGCAGCGTGTTTTTATATTCGCGCCGGTTCAGCCGTCGCATCGTGATCACGCCGTTTTGATCATTCAGCGAGCGCCGCGCCGCAACCATCGCATTCGCCAGATCGTCGAGAAAGTCTGCCTTCGCCGCATTCTCCGGCTGCTTATCATCCTCCGGCGGCATCTCGCCGGAATTCATTTGATTCAGCACCTTCTGCCAGCGCTCCGCCGTCTCGATGTCCGAGATCGTGAACGGCAAATCGTCCACGCGGAACTTGCCCTTCTGCTTTTCCTCACCGTGGCACTTGACGCAGTGCTCCTTGAAAAGAGCGCGATGCTTCTCCGGCATGCTCACCCCCGCCCCACTCTCGGCGGCATCGCTCGATGCCTGAATCAAAAACACGGTAGCGAGGAAAGGGAGTGCGCGATTCATGGAGTTGTTCTGACAAAGAATCGTAATAGCCGGGCCACATTATGCCATTTTGCCAAAATAACACGCCGCTCTGAATCGGACGGCTCGGAATTCACGCAACATCCCAATCACCCCGCGCTTCAGCGCACTTGTCTTTTTGATGGCCATGATCCGGTGGTGTCTGCACGCAATAAACCCTCCGGGCGCAATGCCCGATCATGGTTTGCGATTTACAGCGCCTTCACCGCATCCACCACCGCCTGCGCGGTGATGCCGAGGACTTCCATCACTTTTCCGCCGGGCGCGCTGAGGCCGAAGCGATCGATGCCGATCACTTTGCCGTCGAGGCCGACGTATTTCCACCACAGGCCGGAGACACCCGCCTCGATCGCGACGCGCTTGCGGCACGCGGGCGGGAGGACTTCGTCGCGGTAGCTCTGCGGCTGCTGATCGAAACGAAAGAAACTCGGGATGCTCACGACGCGCACGCCCGCGCCGAGCGTCTTCGCTGCGGCGACTGCGTGCTGCACTTCGCTGCCTGCGCTGATGAGGATGGCTTCGAGTTTGCCGGTTTCCTTCACGGCGATGTAGCCGCCCTTGAGCACCCCTTCGCGACGCGTCTGCACGGGGATGTCATTCAGCATCGGGACGGCCTGGCGCGTGAGCGAGAGGAGCGTGGGGCCGTTGGTCCGCTGCATCGCGGCGGCGAAAGCACCGGCGGTCTCCTCAGGATCGGCGGGGCGGATCACGTCGAGATTTGGAATCAAGCGCAAGCCGCTCACCGTCTCGACGGGCTGATGCGTCGGGCCATCCTCGCCCACGCCCACGCTGTCGTGCGTGAAAATGTAGAGCGTCGGCAGACCGCTCAGCGCGGCGATGCGGATCGAGCCGCGGCAGTAGTCGGCGAAGACAAGGAACGTCGCGCCGCTCGCGCGGAAGATGCCGTCGTACGCGATGCCGTTCATGATGCCGCACATGCCGTGTTCGCGGATGCCGAAGCGGATGTTGCGACCGCCCCAATTCGTCGGGCCGAAGTCCTTGCTCGACGCGATGTAGTTCAGCGTGGAGCCGTGGAGGTCCGCGCTGCCGGAGATAAGATTCGGCACCGCGTCGGCGACGGGCTGGAGCACGTCCTTGCCCGCGGCGCGCGTCGCGAGCTTCGCGTCGGCGGGAAAGGCGGGGATCTTCGCAAGCAGGTCGGCGGCGATTTTTCCGGAGACATACGAGTCGAGTTCCGTCGCGAGCGCAGGGTTCTCGGCTTTCCATGCGTTGAAAGTGGCCGTCCACTCCGCGTGCTTTGCTGCGAGTGCCTTTGCGCGCTCGGCGAAAAATGCGCGCGTCTCAGCGCTCACGAAGAAATGTTCGGCAGGCAGGCCGAGGCCCTTGCGCGCAGCATCAATGAATTTCGCACCGCCTTCGCCGTGTGCCTTTGCGGTGCCCGCGACTTCCGGGATTCCTTTTCCGATCAGCGTCTTCGCGATGATGATCTGCGGCTTGCCGGTTGCGGCCTTCGCTTTCTCGAACTCGGCGAGGAACGCCTGCATGTCATTGCCATCAATCGTCTTCACGCCCCACTCGATCGCCTCGAAACGCTTCGCCGCATTTTCGCTCTGCGTGGCAATGGCCATCGCGTCGAGCGTCACGTCGTTCGAGTCGTAAATGAGGATCAGGTTGTCGAGCTTGAAGTGCCCGGCGAACGCGATCGCCTCCATCGCCACGCCCTCCTGCATGCAGCCGTCGCCCGCGAGCGCCACGATGTGGTTGTCGAAAATCGCGTGCTTGCTCGTGTTGAATTTCGCCGCCGCCATTTTCTGCGACACCGCGTATCCGACCGCATTCGCCACGCCCTGACCGAGCGGCCCGGTCGTCGCCTCGACGCCCGCCGTCTCGTGAAACTCAGGATGCCCCGGCGTGTGCGAGCCGAGCACGCGGAACTTCTTCACCTGATCGAGATCCACGCTCGCATAGCCGCTGAGGTGCAGCCACGAGTAGAGGAACATCGAGCCGTGTCCCGCACTGAGGACGAAGCGATCGCGGTTCAGCCATTTCGGCTCGGCGGGATTGTGCGAGAGCGCGTGGCCGTAGAGCACCGCGCCGATTTCCGCGCAGCCGAGCGGCAGGCCGAGATGCCCGCTTGAGCAGGCGTGGACGGCATCCATTGCGAGTCCGCGGGCTTCGTTTGCGGCGCGGGAAAGGGCTTCGGTATTCAGTGCGGGCATGGTCGTTGAGTCGGTGAGCGTTCGGTTGCGTCGTTTGAAAAAGAGCGCGCACACTTATGGCACGCAGGCTGCCAGTCAAGAGTGCAGGACGAGTTCAAGCTGACTCACCACGGAGTAGGCATGGCCGCGAGGTGCAGAGGCACATGATCGCCACCTGTGCGGTCTGTCGGCAATTCTTGCCGCCGTTTCTTTCCGCGAATCAGACACAGCGGAATCGGAGTTCCGTTGGACGCTCAGTCCGCAATCACGGCCTCGATTGCCGTGTCCGGCTTCGAGCCAGGCTCGCCTTTTTTCCACAGCGCGCCCTTGCCGAGTTTCAGCAGACCGGCGACGTCGCCGAATTTCGCAGCCGCCGGCTGGAACCACGGGCTGTAAATGCTCGGCGCGTCGAGCAGGCGCACGGCCTGCGTGTCGAGCACGGCCTTGTTCACGTAGCCGTCGGCGAGTGCGCGTGCGGCGGCGGCGATGGCGGCGGTCTTGTCGGTCGCGAGCAGCGTGACGTGCGTCGAGTGATGTTCGTGGTCGCGGATGAATGCGAGCAGCGTGAGCACGTCGTGCGTGCGCTGGACGAACAGCGAATCGTTGTAGCCGAACGTGAACGACGCGGACTCGCGCAAGTTCTTCACCTTGCGCACCGGATCGTCCGACTGACCCGCGAAGACAAACTCGCCCTGCATGAGCAGATCCGGCGCGACGACGCTCACGCCCGAAGCGAGCATGCGCGCGACATCGGCATTCGGCTGGTCGCCGTCGAGCAGCGCGGATTTTCCCTTTTCATTCAGCCAGATCACGGTGCGGCCGCTCCATTTTTTCGGATGGAAAAAGAGGCACGGCACGGCTTCGTGGCGGGCCTCGTTGTCCACGGCGCCGCGCAGCAGCCACCAGTCGCCACGATCCTCCTTCTTGAATGTCGAGCGATCCATCGTCGCCTTCTCGCCGGCGAGCGTGCGGGTGAAAATCGAGTCGAGCGCGGTGCGGGCGATCTTGTCGAAGTCCGCGGCGAGCGCCTTGTCGCTGTCGTCCTTCCACCACTTGAGCAGCTTTTTTTCAAAATCCTCGCCGCCCACGGGCGCGGGATGCTGCGCGTCCCACACGGTGAGCTGCGCCTGCGTGAGCGGCTCGAAATCGCGCTCCTTCAGCCGGTCGGCAGCGAGGCCGAGTTTGAAGTGCGTGTTGAAGAAGTCGTAGATGTGCTCGCGGGTGACGAGGTTGTAGTTGTGCGGAAACGTCGGGTGATCGAAGAGCTTTACGGCGTCCGGCGCGCCGAGATTTTTCCAGTGCTGCGCGAGATCGGGGAAGCCCTTCTTCGACAGCTCGACGGTCCAGTCGTGCGCGCTCGTGAGGCCCATCGGCTTCGGCGCGAAGAGCGCGGCGAATTCGATGTTGCCCGTGCCGACGCGGAGCAGGCTCGCATTTTCGCAGGTGCAGCCGCCCTGCATCGCGGTGCTCACCATCACGCACGGCACGGCGACAGTGATGCGCGGATCGATCGCCGCGAGCAGCATGGACTGCGTGCCGCCGCCGCTCGCGCCCGTCACGGCGAGACGCGCGGGATCCACGTCGTCGAGCGCCGTGAGGAAGTCGAGCGAGCGGATGTTGTTCCAAGTCTGGAGGCCCATGATGCCCTGGCTGTAGGTCTCGGCCTGCGGCGAAAAGAGGCCCCACTTTCCGGGCTCCGGGGAGATCATCTCGGGGCGCTGCTTCGCAAACTTGTGCGCAAGCTCATGAGAGATCTGCTGCGAGTCGCTGTTGCCGAGCATGTCGGTGACGAATGCGACGCAGCCCATGCGCGCGAGCTGCACGCCGATGGATTGGAAAATCACTCGCCCGCTGATCATGGAACGCTCGTGGCCGTCCGCGATTTCCTTTTTAAGCACCGCGTCCGTCTTCTCCCAAAAGCGCGCGTCCTTCCAGTGCCCGTGCGTGACGATGACGGCGGGATGTTTTCCAGGCTGCCCCGTCGGTCGGTAAAGATTTCCCGTGTGGAAAAGTCCCGGCATCGTCTCGATCGCGACCTTCTCGACGGTGTAGCCATCGCGCTGGATTTTTCCGTGGATGACGGCGTTCAGCGGATTGCGAGTCGGCTCCGGCCAGATACCGAGCGCGACGCGCATCTGAGTGCGCAAGGCCGCGGCGCGATTGTCCCAGACGATTTTCGAATCCGGCGGCGACCATGGGAAATAGCCGTCGAGATCCTTGAGCGGCTGGAGGCGGACATCGTCCGGCAGCGACGCAGAGGGAAGGACGCGGGGCGGCTCGGCTGCGAATGTGAGAAACGGCGAGAGCGCGACGATCGCGCAGAGGGGAAATGCTTTCATCGGCGGCGATACTGGCAGGATCGCGGATGGAGGGCAACGATTTGAAAGCGGCGCGGATCGAATCTGCCGCGGGGGGATTTCGCGGACGATCAGGACCGCTTCGGATCGAATGCGCGGCGCAGCGCGTCGCCGAGGATGTTGAGCGCGAGCACAAGACCAAAGAGCGCGACTGCAGCGGCGGTGAGATTCCACCACACCACGGGGTCGCGGCTGAGTTCGCCGCGGCCGCTGTCAATCATCATGCCCCAGCTCGCGGTGCCCACGGGACAGCCCACGCCGAGGTAGCTGAGCACCGCCTCGGTGAGCACGATGCCGGAGAAGCCGAGGACGAAATTGATGAGCACGAGGTGCATGACATTCGGCAGGAGGTGCCGGGTGATGATGTTCCAGTGGCTCTGCCCGAGCGCGCGTGCGGCGGCGACATACTGGCGCTCGCTCTGCCGCATCGTCTCGCCGCGGATGAGGCGGCAGAGGCCGACCCAGCCGGTGACTCCGAGCGCGATGCTGATGCTGCCGAGGCCGGGACCGAGGACGAAGAGGATCGAAATGAGCAGCAGTATCTCGGGGATGCTGGCGAGGGTGCTGTAGACATACTGGATGATGTCATCCACCCATCGGCGGAAATAACCCGCAAGGATTCCGAAGAGCGCGCCGAGGGGGATGTAGATGGCGCTGGTGAAGCCGCCGATGATGAGCGCGGTGCGGCAGCCTTTCAGCGTCTGGACGAACACGTCCTTGCCCAGCGCCTCGGTGCCTAAAATGTGGTGGTGGCTGTTGAGCGGATCGGGCTTGGGCTTGGTGTCGGTGACGACCTGGTTGGAGAAAGGCGCGCTGTAGCTGCGCTCATCAGGGATGCCGGAAGTGGCGAAATCGAGAATGCTCCTAGTGCTACCGCCACCGACGGGGACACGGAAGGTGTCGAGCGCGCCGATGAAGATGTAGAGGCACACGACGCAGAGTGCGACGATGCCGGTGCGGTCCCTGCGGAAACGCGTCGCCGCACGCTGCCAGCGTTCGCTGCGCGCGGCGCGGATGAGCATGGTGGCGATGCCGCCTAAGGCGACGAGAAGGATGAGATCCTGCGTGAGCCAGTGGGAGAGGAAGGCAACGGCCTTCGTGCTCAACGAACCCGGAGCGACCTCGGCGATGGGAAGGAGGTGCATCATTTCAACTGAGCCGGATGCGCGGGTCGGCGGTGGCGTAGAGGATGTCGGTGAGGATGAGCGCCGCAAGGTAAAGCAGCGCGCCGAGGTAGGCGGTGGCGAGGACGACGGGCTCGTCGGCAGTCTGGATGGCCTGGACCATGACGTTGCCGATGCCGGGGATGCCGAAGAAACTCTCGATGAGCAGCGTGCCCATGATGAGCTTCGGGAGCTGGCCGACGGTGAGCGTGATGAGCGCGATGAGGCCGTTCTTCAGCACGTGCCTGCCGAGGACAGTGGAGACAGGGAGGCCCTTCGCATGCGCGGTGCGGACGTAGTCCTGCGCGATTTCCTCGAGGAAGACCGCGCGGAACATGCGGCCATCGTAACCTAGATTGATGATGACCATGATGCTCACGGGCAGGATGAGGAAGCGGAGCATGCCGAACCCGCCCCATTGGAATCCCGAGACGGGGAACCATCCCAGCCCGAGCGCGAGCACGGCCTGGCCGAAGATGATGTAGAGCACCGTGGGCACGCTCATCATGATCACGCAGAGGATGGTGAGGTTGCGGTCGGTGGCGGAGTTGCGGGCGAAGACCTGGTAGAGCGAGAGCGAGAGTGCGGCGATGAGTCCGGCGATGAAACCGGGGAGCGTGACGCAGAGCGACGGACCGACACCTTCGCGGAAGGTCTCGCCCATCGAGCGCTTGGTCTGATCGGAAGGCTCGAAGTCGAATGTGACCATGCGCTTCACATGCGTGGCGAACTGCACGTAGAGCGGGCGGTCGCGTCCGTGCTCCTTGATCCACTCCTGACGCACGGCCACCGAGGACTTCGGGCCTTTCGCGTGGATGGCGGCCTGCTCGGGTGTGTTCACGACGCGGAAGAGCAGGAATGTGAGGAGAATCACGCCGAGGAGAATCGGCACGGCGTAGAGCAGGCGGCGGACGATATAGCTGAACATCAGGCGGTCTGGTTTCTTGTCCGCCGCACGGCGCTGATGAATGCAAGCAGCGCGCCGAGGCCGATGGCACCGAGCAGGAACGCGGGCCAGATTGCCGGGCGGTTCCATTCGCGCTGGAGGCGGTCGCGCATTGCGGCGTCTAGCACGAGATATTTGATGCCGCCCTCGACCTCATACATGAGGTTGTCGTGCGTGCGTCGCGACCACGGCTGCACGGCGGTGTAGAAGGCCTTGGTGAATGCGGGAAAAATCGGACACTCGTCGTCGAGGATTTTCTGCAGGCGGCGTACGAGGGCCATGCGCTCGGGGCCGTTGTCCATCGGGGCCATCTCCTCGAAGACGCGGTCGTATTCGGCGTTGCGGAAGCGCGCGTAGTTCTTGCCCGCGGGCGGGATGTTCTTCGAGTAGAAGAGCATGAAGAAATTCTCCGGGTCGGGATAGTCCGCGCCCCATCCGGTGCCGCAGATCAACTGGAAGTCACCCTTGTCCTCGATGTCCTGCATCTTCGCAAAGGTGACGCCGTTGACCTTCACTTTGATGCCCAGCGCCTCGAGCGAGCGCTGATCAAATTCCGCGCGCTGCCGCTCTTCACTGCCGGAGATCTGATCGGTGACGGTCAGTTCGAGCTGGTTCCCGCTGGCGTCGCGACCGCCGGGATAGCCGGCCTCGGCGAGGAGTTGCCTCCCCTTTTCCACATCGTAAGGAAACGGCGCGGGGCGATCCTTCTCGTAGCCGAAGATGCCCACAGGCACGAGTTGCGTGGGCACCGGCGGCACACCGCTGTAAAATATTTCGCTGTATCGCGCGCCGTCAAAGGCGTGCGCGATGGCCTTGCGGAGCTTCGGGTTTTTCCCGACGACCGGATCGTCCATGTTGAACGACGTCCAAAACGTGCAGATCTCGAAATCCTTCTCCAGCGTCATGCCGCGCGAAGAGAACTCCGGCGAGAGAGCGCGCACAGGCGAGACCATTGAATTGAACGAATCCTTGTCCACCGACATGCCGTCGAGGTAGCCCTGCCGCAGCAGGACGAATCGCGGGATGTTCTCGGGCTGGATGATCATCTGCACCTCGTCAATGAACGGCACCGGCTTGCCGGCGAACGTCTTCAGCCACTCGGCCTTTTCCGGCGGGAAGCCATCGCTGGGGAAAACAGTCGTCTTGTAGCCTGGCACGCGCTCCATCACCACGCGCGAGCGCTGCGTGTAACTCACGATGCGATACGGTCCGGTGCCGACGGCGGTGAACTTGTGAAAGTCCCCGCGGCGCACGCCGTCGTGGATCTGGCCGTCGTAATATTCCACCGCCTCGCGCGCCACGGGTGCGGTCGCCTGGAAGGCGAGCCAGTAAAGAATCTGCGGATACTTCTTCTTCAACCGAAGCCGGAAGCTGTAACGGTCGAGCACCTCCACGCCGGACACGCGCTGCTTGTCGTAGTCGAGCCGCTTTGCCTTCTCCGCCGCCGCGTGCGTCTCTTCGAGGCCCTGCACGTATTCCTCGAAGATACTCTCGAACGGGCTCTCCACCGCCGGGTCGCAGATGCGCTGGAACACATACTGCATGTCCTCCGCCACGACCTCGCGCCCTTTCCCGCCGGGGAAGCATGGATCGTCGTGGTAACGGATGTCCGGCTTCAGTCGGAAGAGGTAACTCATCCCGCCGTCCTCGCGCACCGGCATCTCCGCGAGCATGCACGGCACGACCTCGTAGGGATCGATCTTCATCGGGTGGTATTCGAGCAGCGTCTCGTAAACGCCCTCGATCACCTTCCGGCTCATCTGGTCGTACGTATATTGCGGGTCGAAACTTCGGGGATCCGTGCGCATGGACTCGTAGCGCACCAGCCACGGCGAACCGTCGGGGCGCGTCGCATGCAGCGGCGCAGGGTGCGGGTTATTGTCGCAGCCGCACATCAGCGCGGCGGCCAGAAGACTGAGGGTGATCGCTGGGAGGCGAAACATCGGCATTGGCTCTAGCGTGTCACCTTGACGAACAGCAACACCGAATCGAGCGCATCGTTCGTCAGGATTTTTTTTGCATCGCCTTGAGCGCGTCGCGCAGCTCGGCGGCGCGCTCGTACTTTTCGTCCTCCACCGCGCGCTCCAGTTCACGGTTCAGCTTTTCCTCCGGTGTGAGCGGCTTGAGCTTGCGCAATTCCGCCAGCCATTCGCCGAGGCTCTTGATTTCCGATGCGTCCGTCTCGCCGTCGCGGTTGTGATCCTTCACGAATTTCTCGATTGAGGCGATGCCCTTTTCCACGAGCTTGATCGCCGCGTCCACGTCCTCCTTCTCGATCGCGAGGTTCGCCTTGGCGCGCGTGTTCATCATCATCACGTAGGGCCGGAACTGCTGCACCGACCACGCGGTCTCGTCGTCCGGCGCGTACTTTGCGACGAATGTGAACATGTCGAGGTTGCGCTTCGTGTCACGGATCACGCTCTGCCAGTCGCCGAGCTGGAAGAGCGCGAGGTAGCGGTGGTAATATTGCACGCCCTCGGCCTGGAGTTCGCCCACCTCGTCCTCGGTCAGTTCAAAATCCGCGCCGATCTGCTCCGCGCGCTCCACCTGGTGTTCGAGTTCGCTCTCCGCTCCGTGCGGGTCGCGGCCGTCGGGCCGGCCGTTCATCTCCATCTGGAGCACGCCCATGTCCAGCCGCAGTTGCAGCTTCTCGCGGCCGTCGCTGCCGACGATCTTGCGCACCTGCAACTGGCCCGGCTCGTAAGGCCAGTCCCGCAAAAGATCACTCAAATCAAAACTCATCGTCCGCGACTATCGGAAGCAACCGCCGCGTGTCAACGTGGGGCGGAAACTTCCGCACCGCCGGACTGCGCAGCGTTCATCCCTCGCCGGCGATCCGAATCACGCGCGGCCGCGGGGCGGACACGGGCTCGCTCCAGTTCCATAATTTCTCCGCGGCCTGGGCGCGCGTCGCGCTCGGGCGCGGCGCGATCACCGGCGCGCGCTCGCGCACTTCCTCCGCATCCGAATCCGCACCGCCCCACACCGGCGCGGCAATGGCCACGCTCGCCGGCGTTCCGAACCGGCGCGAAACATGCACCGCCTCGCCACGCGGCGGTGGCGCGGTGATGATCACCCAATACCGACGAAACGGGCTCGACGGATCGGAATAGGAGCCGATCCCGAAATTTGTCTGGTCGCGGTAGAACGACGACGACGCAAGCAGATGCGTGCGGTGCGCCGGCGAGCGCATCCAGCCTTCCCACGCCTGCTCCGCCGTCGCGTAGCCCGCGCCGATGGACTCGATGAAATTCTGCGAACGGCTGCCGCTCCAAAATGATGGCAGCGCATAACCGGCGGAGCGCACCAGCGCATTCGGGCCGAGGCCGTCGGGATTCACATGCGCCATGTAACGCCGCCGCGCCATGTCCTCGGCGCGCGACCGCGCGACCGCCGTGAGAATCGGATCCGAGTGCATCCGCGAGCGGTCGCGCCGCTGCCCGGAATCGCTCGTGAGCCTCATAGCAAGCTCGCGCTCGTCCGCATTCATCTCCACCGCCGCCGCGCGGCGGACGCCGACGACTCCGAGCAGCACCGCGAGCGCGATGAGGAGGCTTTGGAGACGGAAAATGCGGAGGGGCGCGGTTGGGATGATAGAGTGCGACATTCGATGTGTGTGCGCGAAGATCAATCACTTTTCATGCCACCGAAAACCGCCGGGCTTCGCACGCTCCAGTCGAAGGCATTGCGCGCGATGAACGCGCATTCCGCAGCCGCGGCCGGCTCAAATCGGATTTTTGAAAAATCCTGTTATCGCGCGCACACATCTTGCAAATGTCCGCGCTTCGCGCGCCGAAACCCTTCCCCGGTTTCCTGCCGCAGCCCATCAATTCATGATTCTTACCAGCATTCTCATCGGCATCGTCGCGGCAATCATCGTCGCGTCTCTCTTCGAGTGGACACTTCACCGCTTCGCCATGCACCGCCCCGTCGGCCGCTTCGACTACGCATTCCGCGCGCACGCCGTCGTGCATCACCAAGTTTTCAAAGCTGACGACACCTACCACCTCATGCACGAGGAGGACAAGCACACCATCCCGATGGCCTGGTGGAACGGCCCCGTGCTCATTTTCTGCTGCATGATCCCCGTGCTCGTCGCCTCCACGATCCTCGGGAACTGGATCGTCTCCCTCGCCGCGCTTCCGACCTTCTGCGCGTACTATGGCTTCTACGAATACATGCACTGGTGCATGCACCTGCCAAAAAGCCGCCGCCTCGAACGCTCGTGGCTCTTCCGCCGGCTGAACGGGCATCACCTGCTGCACCACCGCTACATGCACAAAAATTTCAACGTCGTGCTGCCGCTCGCCGATCTGATCCTCGGCACGCTCATGCTCCGCTCGAAGGTGCAGTTCGCGCAGCCCACCGGCCCGTTCATCCACGATGTCCAGCCAAAGACCGGCACGCACGCAAACGCGTGATCGTTTCGGAGCGTTGCGCCCCGCTATTTCTCTCCGCGCACCGCGCGGATCGCCGACGCCATGTCCGCCGCCGCGAAGACGCTCGTGCCCGCGACCAGCGTGTCCGCGCCCGCCTCGATACTCACCTTCCCGGTCGCCGCATTGATGCCGCCATCCACCTCGATGCGATAGCCCAGCCCGCGTGACTCGCGTGTGGCGCGTGCAGCGCGCACCTTCTCCATCATCTCCGGGATGAATGGCTGCCCGCCGAAACCCGGCTCCACCGTCATCACCAGCACGAGATCCACCTCGGCGAGGAACGGCTCGATGGCCGCGAACGGCGTGCCCGGCTTCAGCGTGATGCCGCAGCCGATCCCCGCCGCGCGGATCGCGCGCAGCGTCGCCGCCACGTCGCACGCCGCCTCGACGTGGATTGTGATGTTCTTCGCCACCTTTGCAAAACGCGGCCAGAACGTGTCCGGCCGTGAGATCATGAGATGCACATCGAGCGGCACTGTCGCCACCTTCGCCACGCAGTCGCAGAATGCCGGGCCGAATGAAATGTTCTCCACGAGATGCCCGTCCATCACATCGAGGTGCAGCCAGTCCGCACCCGCGGACTCGACCGCGCGAATCTGCTCGTGCAGGCGTCCCCAGTCTGCGGCGAGAACGGAAGGCACGATGATGGTCGGATGCGTCATGCGACGCAGCAAAGCGCGCAGCACCCGCGGTGGCAAGACGCGGCAGGGCCTTGGGCTGTGGCTCGATTTTTCTTCCGCTGAAAATGATCGCAGCCGCGCCGAGCAGTCGCAGGCCCACGAACTGCCGCACCCGCGGATGACGGTTCTTCCACGGCGAATTATTTGGAAACCGCGCACGGCTTTCCCAGATTGCCACGGCGACCACACCGCCATGAAGCTGACCGTGCATCCGAAACGACTGCTCCCTTTTTTCTCGCTGGCGCTGGCGCTCGCGATGGGCGGCTGCGCATCGAAGGACGAAGTCGCCGCGCAGCGAAGATGGGAGACGTATGATGAACGCGCCGACCGCGAAGTCTTCCGTTCCAACTGGCTCAAGCCTTCCGTCTCGGAGGAAGACAAGAGCTTTTTTTACCGCCCGTTTTTCAAGAATTCGAACGGCACGACGGATTGAAACCGGCACCGGCCGGCGCGGGGAATGCCACGGGTCATCAGGCTGCGGCGGCGGTCCCGGAGTTGAGTTCCTTTTGCACGAGGGTGGCGAGGTCAGCGAACATCTGGATCATCGGCTCGGGGAATTGCCGCGGGCGCATGTCCACCATACAGAGCGTGCCGATGCAGCTTCCGTTTTCGTGGAAGAGCGGGAAGCCGGCGTAGAAGCGGATGCCGGGTTCGCCGGTGACGAGCGGATTGTCGGCGAAGCGGTCGTCCTGGAGCGTGTCCGGGATGATGAGCGGCGCGCGGAGAAAGACGACGTGGGCGCAGAATGCGGCGTCGCGCGAGGTCTCGGAGGTCGAAAAGCCGCGGCAGGACTTGAACCACTGGCGGCTTTCATCCACGAGCGAGACGTACGCGATCGGGACGCCCGCGAGCGCGGCGGCGACGCGCGTGATGCGGTCGAAGCGTTCCTCGGGCGGCGTGTCGAGAAGGCCGAGCGCACGGAGCGTGGCGAGGCGGGCCTCCTCGTCCGGCGGCATCGCGGCGCGCGCCCAGCGGCAGGCGGTGCGCAGGATCCACGACTGGATGTGCGCACGGGCGTACTGCGTGGTGAACGGACGGATGAGCCAGCCGGTGACTCCGGCTGCCCTGCCCTCGTCTGCACGCTCACGTTCGGCGACGATGATGACGGGCACATTCTTCAATCCCTCATCGCGTTCGGCACGGAGAGTCTTGCAAAGGCCCAGTCCCTCGGCATCCGAAAGATGATCCTCGATGATGACGAGCGCGGGCGGCGTGGAGCGTGCAAGCTGGAGCAGCGAAGCGGCGTCCGACACGTGGCTCACGCGGACTCCTTCCGCACGCGCGGCATCCGCGAGCACCACGGCGAGCTTCGTGTCGGCGATGCCCATGACGACGGTGGAGTCCTTCATCGCGGGCGCGGCGGCGGGCGCGACGGACGCGCTGCCGGCGGCGGAGAGCGGCGCACCGGCGTGGGCGTGGATCTCGACGATCTGCCGGTCCTCGGCGGCGAATGCGTGGAGATCCGATTTTCTCACGAGGAGATCGGTACGGACGGATTCGACAATGCGATCGAGCGCGTCGTCCTTTCGCAAAGGATCGTGGTGCGTCAAGGCGACCTGCTTCACACCGGCTGCACGGCAGATCGCGGAGACGTAGCCGACCGGGCTGTGGCCCCAGCCTTTTTTCGCGGGATACTCGGCGTCGGTGTATTGCGAATCGTGAATGACGAGATCGGCGCCCGTCAAAAATCTCGCGTGTTCCGCATCACGGTCGCTGAGCGCATCCGGTGCGGCGGGATCGTATGAGAAAGGCTCGTGATCGCTCGCGTGGACGATGGAAATCCCCGGCATGTCGAATCGGTAGCCGAGCGTGAGCACCGGGTGGTTCAGGTAGCGCGTGGTGATGCGCATGTCGTCAATTTCCAGCGCGCCCTCGACGAGATCGTGGAAGCGGATGCTGGCCCCCATTTCATCGAGCGAGAGAGGAAAGTAGGAATACTGCATCTGCCCCGCGAGCGTCTCGCGGAGCGACTGGCCGAGCCCCGCGGGGCCGTAGATGTCCCACTGGCTGCCACGCACGAAGAGCGGCGAAAAAAAATGGGAAGCCCTGGATGTGATCCCAGTGCGTGTGGGTGATGAGGATGCTGCCGCGCAGCGGTCCCTTTGCCTCGCGGAGCAGGGCCTGGCCGAGGTCGTGTGCGCCGGTGCCGCAGTCCACGACCACGAGTGCGCCGCCCGGCGAGGTGAGCTGGACGCAGGTCGTGTTCCCGCCGTAGCGAATCGTGTCACGCCCCGGTTTTGCAAGCGAGCCGCGGGTTCCCCAAAATTGTATGCGTGCGGCGGATGTCATGAAGGGCTGTTCGGGCGGAAACTACGCGTGCCGTTGGCGGCGATGCAATTCCGTTCAATGCGACGGCAGGCCGCCCAAACTTTGGATGATGAACGGCTGCCTCTTTCCCGACCGCTCACTCGACATCCAACGCCCGATACCAAAGCAAGAAGCCGCCGCGCGCTTTCTCTGCTTGCTGAACTTCCGCTTTCCGCTGTCCTACCCCGGCCCCGATTTTTTACACATGAGCGAATCCCTTGATGAACTGAACGCCAGAGTCTCCAGCGCCGCGGCATGGGTCACACGTCTGCGCGAAGTCGTCGGAAAAATCGTCGTCGGCCAGCAATACCTGATCGATCGCCTGCTCGTCGGCCTGCTCGCGAATGGCCACGTGCTGCTCGAAGGCGTGCCCGGCCTCGCGAAGACACTCGCTGTGCGCACGCTCGCCTCGGCGATTCACGCGACGTTCAACCGCGTGCAGTTCACGCCCGACCTGCTTCCCGCGGACATCACCGGCACGCTCATCTACAATCCCGGCGACGGGCAGTACCACGTCACGAAGGGCCCCGTTTTTGCCAACATCGTCCTCGCGGACGAAATCAACCGCGCGCCCGCGAAAGTGCAGAGCGCGCTGCTCGAAGCGATGCAGGAACGCCAGGTCACGCTCGGCGGCGAAACGCACAAACTGCCCGTGCCTTTCCTCGTGCTCGCGACGGAAAACCCGATCGATCAGGAAGGCACCTACCCGCTGCCCGAGGCGCAGGTGGACCGCTTCATGTTGAAGGTGCTCGTGGGCTACCCGACGTTCGAGGAGGAGCGGCGCATCCTCGACACGATGGCGTTCACGCGGCCGAATCTCGACGTGGAGCGCGTGATCGAACTCGATGAAATCCTCGCCACACGCAAGGTCGTGGACAGCATCCACGTGGATGAAAAAGTGCGCGACTACATCGTCCACATCGTCTTTGCGACGCGGAATCCCGAGAAATACGAACTCATCGAATTGCGCCCGCTCATCCAGTTCGGAGCAAGCCCGCGCGCGACGATCAATCTCACGCTCGCCGCAAAGGCGTGGGCGCTCCTGCAAGGTCGCAGCTACGTGACTCCCGGTGACGTGAAAGCCATCGGCGCCGACGTGCTGCGCCATCGCGTGATCCTCACCTACGAGGCCGAAGCGCAGGGCATGACGGGCGACGGGATCGTGAAGCGGATTTTTGACAACATTCCCGTGCCGTAGCGCCGCGGCTGAGAGCCGGGATCGCCCTATGATAAGCTCATCCGACATCCTCACCCGCGTCCGCCGCATTGAGCTGCGCACGAGCAAGCTCGCGAATGACCTCATGGTCGGCGCGTACAATTCGCAGTTCAAAGGACGCGGGATGAACTTCGAGGAGCTGCGTGAGTATGCGCCGGGCGACGATGTGCGGACGATTGACTGGAACGTGACCGCGCGCATGAGGCGGCCATTCGTGAAGCTGCACCGCGAAGAGCGCGAACTCTCAGTGCTCCTCGTGCTCGACGTGTCGGCATCGGGCGACTTCGGCTCGACGCATCGGACGAAACGCGAGGTCGCCGCGGAGATCGCGGGCACGCTCGCGTTCTCGGCGATCCGCAATGGCGACAAGGTCGGGCTGCTGCTGTTCAGCGAGGAGGTGGAGCTTTTTCTGCCGCCGAAAAAAGGACGGCGTCACCTGTTGCGCTTGATCCGCGAGGCGCTGTTTTTCCGTCCGCGCGGACGCGGCACGCGCATCGAGTCGGCGCTGTCGTTCCTGAATCACGTCATGCACCGGCGCTCGATCGTGTTTTTGATCAGCGATTTTCTCCACGGCTCCGGCGACGGGAAGCGCGACATCTTCCAGGAAATCGGGCGTACGAATTCGCGGCATGATCTCGTGTGCATCCAGCTCCAGGACGACCGTGAGCGCGCGCTGCCGACGGCTGGGATGCTCGTCGTCGAGGACTTGGAGACGGGCGAGGTCATCGAGGTGGACTCGACGCGCGAGACCGTGCGCGATGCCTTCGCCGCGAGTGTGGCGCGCAGGCAGGAAACCCTCGACCGTGCGCTCATGCAGTCGGGCGTGGACATGCTGCGGCTCGGTGCGAAGGACGATCATGCCGCGGCGTTGCAGCATTTTTTCGAGCATCGCCGCCGCCGATGAAACGCCTCGCACTCGCAGCAGCACTCGCGCTTTTTCCGATCGTTGTGTCGGGCGCGATCAAGGCCGAGCCTGCGCCGGAACTGCGCCCGCCGCGTCCGGAAATTCCACCGGTGCCGATCGCGCGCAGCCACATCGCGTGGGTGCTTGGCGGACTCGGTGCCGCGATCGTTTTTGCGGTGCTGTGCTGGCCGCGACGCAAGCAGTCGATCCCGCTGACGGATCCATTCACCGTCGCGCATGAGAAGCTCGCCGCCGTGCGCGCCGATACGGGCGGAGCGACACCCGTGGAGGTGTCCGCGATCGTGCGCCGGTATGCGGCGGATGCATTTGTGATCGAGGGTGGTGGGCTCACGTCCGAAGAACTCGTGAGCGGGCTCGTCACGCTCCGCTCGTGCCCGGTGGAGCTGACAAACGCGGTGTGGCATTTCCTCTCGGACTGCGACCGCGCGAAATTTTCCCCGGCGGCGGAGCCCTCAGAAAAATCGGCGCTGCTCGCCGCGACTGCAAAGCTGATCGACAATCTGGAGGCCGCACGCGCGAAGGCGGCGCGCACGCTATGAGCGAGGGATTCGAGTTTCAGCATCCGTGGGTGCTTGTGTTTCTCGCGCTGCTGCCGCTGTACGCGTTCGTCCGCGGGCGTGCGGGGGCCGATGGCGCGCTCCGTTTTTCGAGCGTCGAGCTGGTGCTCGCAATCGGCGGCAAAGTGCGCTCGATGGCGGGACGGCTCTTCATTTTTCTCCGCACGCTCACGGTCGCGCTCGCGATCGTCGCGATGGCCGGGCCGCGCTGGGTGAATGAGCAGACCGAGACGCAGGCGAGCGGCGTGGACATCATGCTCGTGTTCGATCTGTCGTGGAGCATGATGGCGCTCGACATGGCGCCGCCAGGGAAGCTCACGACGCGCTTCGACATCGCGCAGAGCGTGCTGAAGGATTTCGTCGCGCGGCGTCCCTCCGATCGCATCGGGCTCATCGCGTTCAGCGGCGTGCCGTATCTCGTGAGCCCGCCAACGCTGAACCACGAGTGGCTCCAGAAAAATCTGGACCGGCTCTACATCGGCGTGATCACCGAACTCGGCACGGCCATCGGCGACGCGACGGGCCTCGCGGTCAAGCGCCTCTCCGCGCAGAAGCAGAGCCGCGGCAAGCTCATCGTGCTCCTCACCGACGGCGACAACAACAAGTGGGAGACACTCGAGCCGATCGCTTCCGCGAGCCTCGCGGCAGGCGAGGGCGTGCGTGTCTATTCGGTCGGCGTGGGGAAAAATGAGCAGTGCTGGCTGAACGACTTTGATCGCGAGACCGGCAAGCTGCGCCTCGGCCCCGACGGAAGGCCGAGCGGCGTGATCACGATGCTCCAGCCGGCGAACTACGTGGTGCTCGAAAAGATGTCGAAGATGACCGGCGGCAAGAGCTACACCGCGACGAACCGGCAGGAACTCGACACGGTGTATGCGGACATTGACCGGCTCGAAAAAACCGAGGTGAAGCTGAAGCACCACCGCACTTACACGCCGCTGTTTTACATCCCGCTGCTCGGTGCGCTCGCCGTGCTGCTGCTCGAGCTGCTGCTCGCGAACACGCGCTTCCGGCGAATTCCATGAAGACCCACGCGCTCCAATTTGCGGCGCCTGCATGGCTGTGGTTCACGGCGCTTGCACTCGCGCTAGTCGGCGCGCTGTTCCGCATTTCGGCGAATGCGCGGCGGCGGCAGATCGCGCAGTTCGTCGATCCCGCGCGGCGCGACGAACTGCTCGCTTCGCACAGCAAGACGATGCGCGTGGTGAAAAACACGTTGCTCTTCATTTCACTGCTGCTCATCGGCATCGCGCTCGCGCGGCCTCAGTGGGGCGAGACGGAGGAGCGCGTGGACCGCAAGGGCGACGACGTGGTCTTCCTCATGGACACCTCAAAGTCCATGCTCGCGACGGATGTCACGCCGAGCCGGCTCGAACGCGCGAAGATGGCCGTGCTCGATTTTGTACACCGCCACGCGGGCGGGCGCGTGGGGCTCGTGGCGTTTGCGGGCGACGCATTTCTCCAGTGCCCGCTCACCCTCGATTACGATGCGTTCGAGGAATCCATCCGCGATCTCGACACGGACTCGGTGCTCGTGCCGGGCACGGACATCGCGAGCGCGCTATTCTCGGGCAGCCGTGCCTTTGACAAGGCCGAACGCAGGAAAATCCTCGTGCTCGTGACGGACGGCGAGGATCTCGAGCGCGTCGGGATTGAGGCTGCGAAGAAACTCGCGAAGGACGGCGTGGTGGTTTTCACGGTCGGCGTCGGCACGCCGGGCGGGGCGCAGATCCAGATGCAGGGCCGGAGCGGCGAGATGGAGCCGCTGCGCGATGAAAAGGGGCAGCCGGTGACGAGCCGTCTCGACGAAGCAACGCTGCGCATGATCGCGGAGACAACGGGCGGCACGTACCGGCGCATGGAGACCATCTCGGGCGGCCTCGCGGACGTGGCGAGCGCGCTGAAGGATCCGCAGTCGCGGCCCGCCGCGGTGTTCCGCAAGCGGCTCGGGATTGACCGCTATCGCTGGCCGCTTGCAGTTGCCATTTTCCTTCTCGTCGCCGAATCTCTCCTCCGCACGCGACGCCGGAAGACGGCGCAAACCGCATGAAACTCCGCCCACTCGCCATCCTGATGCTCGCAGCCTCGCCGGCACTGGCCGTCACGCATGGAGCGCGCGAATTTTACAACGAGGGCGTGACCCGTCTCGGCAAAGGCGAGCTTCGCGACGCGGAGATGGCGCTGCGCAAGGCGGCGGGGGCGGATGTCGAGAGCGTGCAGCCGCTCGCGCTCTACAATCTCGGGCATGTGCGGTTCCGGCAGGGCGAGGAGATGCTGAAGGGCGAGGGCAACCGGCAGCAGCTTCTCGATTCGTCCGTGGCGGCGATGAATGTTGCGGAGGAGGCAATCCGGAGCGGCGGACACGCACTGGAGAGCGACGAGCTGAAGGCGATCATCGCAGCCTACATGGATGCGCGCGCCGCACAGAAAGACCTGCGCATTTCCCGCGACGAGACGAGCCGCACGCTCGGGCTGATCGGCTCCGCGCTCGAGCGGTGGCGCAGATCGGCGGGAGATTTTCACAGCGCGCTGGAACTCGACGCGACGAATACCGACGCGAAGACGAACGCCGAAGTCGTCGAACAGAAGATCGAAGAGTTGCTGAAATTCAAGAAGCAGATCGAGCAGCAGAGCGAGCAGGTCTCGGAGGAGCGCGAGAAGGTGAAGGACATGAAGAAGAAGCTGCGCGGAAAAATCCCGAAGGACATGCAGCGCGAGAGCGACGACGAGGAGGACGATGACGACGACGAGGAAAAGAAGGAACCGCAGATCGGCGAGAAGCAGAAGCAGCGCCTCGGCAGCGATCGCGAAGTGTCGCCGGACATGGCGCGCTGGCTGAAGGAGACGATGAAGCGCCGCACGATGTCGCTCGGCACACAGCAGGAAGGCGAGGGCTTCCGGCCCACTGAGGAGCAGCGCAGGCCGTCACAGAGAAAGGGCCGCGACTGGTGAGGATGCGTCGCGCGGCCTTCATTATCGTGGCGCTGCTCTGCGCGTTCGGCGGCACGGTGCCCGTGACTTTTGCACAACTGAATCTCCAGCGTGCCGACGACATCGCGCCTGCGGCGAGCGCGAGCTTTTTGCCCGAGGAAACGCAGCTCGGACGCCCGGCGACTTACCGCGTGACGATCACGGCTTCGCAAAAGCCGCTGGAGCCGCCGGAACTCGCATCGCCCGCGGGACTCGAAGTTTCGTTCGCAGGCGGAAGCACGAGCACGGCAATCCTGAACGGCACGCCGATGTTGAACACGACTTTCAACTACAACGTCATGGCGCAGCGGACCGGAAAGTTCACAATGCCTGCGTTCGAGGTCGCGGTCGGCGGCGGCCGCGTGCGAGTGCCGGGCGCGGTGCTCACCGTGGTGCCGGCGGATCCAAATGCCGCGCCCTACCAGCCGGTGCGCGCCGAACTGGAGTTGCCGCAGCGCGATTTTTTTGCGGGCGAATCCATCGGCGGGCGGCTGCTCGTGATCGAGACACCGGACGAGTCGCCGCAATTCGTCTCGCATGTCGCGAAGACGACCGGCGCGGCGGTCGTGCGTCCGTCGCTCCGCACGACGCGCGAGCAGTTCACGATCGGCGGGCAGCGGCACGAGGGGCTCGTGATGCCCGTGCGCGTGACGCCGATTCTCGAGGGCGATCTCGATCTGGGAATTCAGATCCTCGTGAGCGTGCAGAAGAATGACTCTCCGGGTCAGCGCGGCTTCGGCAGGGCGCAGAGCACCGTGGATGCGAAGCCCGCGCGCATCCGCGTGCTCGCGCTGCCGCGCACGGGACGGCTGCCGGGATTCACCGGGGCGATCGGGAAATTCACCGTCGCGCAACCGAAGCTCTCGGCGACGGAAATCGAGGCGGGCGAGCCGGTGACGCTCGTCATCGGCATGGTCGGAGACGGAAATCTCGAAGGCGTCGCCGCGCCGGAAATGAGCACCGCAGGCGGCTGGCAGATTTACAAGCCGACGAGCGAATTCCAGCCCGACCCCGAAGATCACAACAGCTCGCGCGGCGCGAAAGTTTTCACCTACACGCTCATTCCGAGTCGCGCGGGACTGAAGGCGACACCGGCGATGCCATTCTGCTATTTCGATCCCGAGAAGCGCGCGTATGTGGACATCACCATCCCGCCGCTGCCGATCAATGTGAAACCATCTGCAAATGCGCCCGCACCCACCGAACCGGAGCCCGCGAAATCCGAGACTCCGCGCGCAGAGGAACAGCCGCGCAACGTCGAGCCTGCGATGACCGGTCTCGTGGAAAAACCGGGCCGCTGGGTCCGTTCCCCGGCTCCGCCGCTGCGCGAATGGTGGCTGCTCGCCGCAGAATGCGCGCCGCCCGTGTTGCTGCTCGCACTGTGGGCGTGGCGTCGTCGCCGCGACTGGCTTGCGGCAAATCCGCAGATCATCCGCCGCCGCCGCGCGCACGCCGCCGCGCGCCGCGCGCTTGCCCGCGCACGGGCCGCCGCGCACAAAAACGATCGCGGTGAATTTCTCCGCGCAAGTGCAGGCGCGCTGCGCGAGGCCGCATCGCCGCTCGACTCCGCACGCGCTGAGAGCCTCACGCGCGAGGACGTGCTCCGTCTCCTGAATGGCGATGCAGGCGCGACCGCCGTCGCGCGAACGGTGCTCGACTCCGCGGATGCCTCGAACTACTCGCCGGCAAACGGGCCGACCTTCGAGCCGCGCACGCTGCTGCCGGAACTCGAGCGTGCAGTCCAGACCCTCGCCCGCCGCGCATGAAGATGACGCAGCAGACAATCGAGGGACGCGCACGGGAAGTCGCAGCCGTGCTGTCATTTTTCCTCGTTCTCCTCGCGCCGCAGAGCCGCGCTGCCTCAACGCCCGACGAACGTTTCAAGAAAGCATCCGAAGCTTACGCCGCCGGCGAATTTGCCGACGCCGTCTATGAGCTGCGCGAGATGGTGAACGAGGGGAATTTCTCTGCAGCAGCGTTCCACAATCTCGGCGACGCGGAGTGGAAAGTCGGCCGTCACGGCCATGCGGTGCTCGCGTGGGAACGCGCGCTCTCGCTCGATCCGTTCAGCAAGAACACGACGGCGAATCTGCGCTTCGCACGGCACAACGCCCGCGTGGATGCGCCGCAGCTCGCGTGGCACGAGCGCTACTCGACCGCGCTTCCCGGCGGCTGGTGGATCGTGATCGCGTCCGCAGGGCTGTGGGGCGGTGTCGCGCTGCTCACGCTGCCGCGCCTGCTGGGATGGCGGCGTGCGGACTGGCACCAGGGCGTGGCCGCCGCGCTGTTCGCGATTTTCCTGCTGTGCGGCCCGGCGCTCTTCGGCACATGGAAACGCTCGCAGTTTGGCGTGGTGCTGGAGGACGACGTGCCGCTGCGCCTCACGCCGACGCGCGAGGCGGAGACGCTCGTGAAGGTCACCGCCGGCGAGATGGCGCGCGTCGAACGCGAGCGCGGCGAATACTTCTACGTGCGCGCCGATGGCGATCGCGCGGGCTGGGTGCGCAAGGCGGATTTTGCGCTCGTGTGGCCGCGGTGAAATTTCACGCGCGGTCGTGGATGAATGCGAGCGCGAGGATGCAGTAGCAGGTGACGAGGACGGGATCCTTTTCCATCCAGCGCGCATTGTCGCTGGCCCAGGATCCGTCGGGCTTTTGCAGGGCGATGAGTTTTTGCGCGAGGTCGGCGCGCCAGTGGATGCGCTTGCCGTCGGCGGTGGTGAGTTCGTCGGAGCCGCCTGCGGAGAGCGCCTTGGCCATGGTGTGGTAGTAGTAAAAAAGCCCCTGCGCGCCCTGGCCGGGATTTTCATCGAGCGACCAATGGCGCTGGATCCAGCCGATCGCGGCGGCGATGCGCGGGTCGTCCTTTTTTGCGTCGGCGTAAATGAGGCTGAGCACGCCCGCGTAGGTCATGGAGCCGTAGCTGCGGAGCGCCTTTTTGCCGTCGGCGGTGGTGACTTCACCGGCGGGGCTGTCGCCGGGGGAGTAGATGAAGCCGCCCTTGTTATCCGCATCGTCGCTGGCCCACGGCTCTTTGTTGGTCGCGGTGTTGTTCTGGCAACGGCTGACAAAATCCATCGCGGCTTCCCAGTCGAGTTCGGGCCCGCCGGGAATCTCGCGGGTGCGGCGCTGCGTCTCGGCGGCGCGCAGGGCTTCGAGTGCGAAGACGGTGTTGTCGAGGTCCGGGCGTCCGCGTTTGCCGCCGCTCTCGTAACCCCAGCCGCCGTTCTGCTCGGGCTTCACGCTGTTTTTGACCTGCCCGCCGATCAGGAATTTGCGCGCATCGGCGATGATCTTGTCGTCGCGGCGATCATCGGCGAGCACGAGCGTGACGAGGCAGATGCTCGTGTTGTAGTTGCCCATCGCCCTGGCGTAGATGCCGCCGTCTGGCTGCGCGTGTTTGCGGACGAAATCGAGGCCGTCGTTCGCGGGCTTGGTTTTGGCGAATTTTCCGCCCGGCGCGCGCAGATGGGCCATCACGCAGAGCGCAGTCATCGCGGGATAGTCGGGCGAACTCCACGAGCCGTCGGGCTTCTGCGACTTGTCGAGAAAGGCGAGGCCCTTCGCGATGGCGGAGCCAATCTTTGCGCGGAGCGCGGCATCGCCCTGCTCTGCGAATGCGGGCGCACCGAGCAGGGCTGCGATGGACGTGGCGAGGAAACGACGGCGGTTCATGTGGGATGGGAGTTTGCGCGCCACGGCAAAGCAGCGGCGCACGCCAATGCGGGATTCCAAATCAGTTACGCCGCCCGCTGATTGGGTTGTAGGCGTTCTTCTTGGATTCGCCGGGGCCGAAGTCGTAACCGATGATGAGGAACCCCATCTCCCGATCCGCGTCCCTGTTGGTGCCGAACATGCAGTTCAAATCCACATGGATGTTTTTCGTCACGCGCCACTGGATACTCGGCCCGACCGTAAATTTTTCAGCAGCATGGCCGCGCGCGCCTTTCACTGAATCATGATCGTAAAACGTCTCGATGCCGACGCCGAGCTTGCCGTCAATCACCGTGTAGCTGAGGCCCCCGGTGACTTGGAATTCCTGCTCACGATTCTGGCCGAGTTCCGCCTCCCATACGAAATTCAGGCCCCAGTGCCACCGCGGCGCAAGCTGATCTCCCAGGAGCAGTTTGAGTTCGTACACGTCCGGCCCCCAATGATGGTCGGCGAACTTGTATTCCGCGTAGAATGTGGGGTTGCCCCAGACCTTGCCCCAGTCCCACGGCGCCCAGCGCAGCTCGGCGTTGAAGCTCTGGTAGTGGAAACGGGCCTTCTCATTTCCCTCGATGTCATTGTACAGATCGAGCTGCATCCGGTAGGGCAGGCCGATTTCCACTTCCTCAAGCAATCGGTGGGAAATGGTATTGTCGCGGTGGTGCTCCAGCCGCCACCACGATTCGATGCCGAATTCCCACGGTGATTGTTGGATATAGACGCGGGTGTTTCCAAAGCGACGCGCACTGGTCCATTCCGGGCGATTAGTATCGTCCGCGGGCTGCTCCTCAAGGAGTGCGCCGGCGGTCGAAGTGACGGTCGGCATGCGCTGCGCGGAGTTTTCGGTATCGCGCTTTTCTTCCGCGGCAAACACATGCGTGCAAAGCGCGATGGCCACGGGGAAAATTGCGGTTCCGGTGAAAGGGCTGGTGGTTAGTTTCATGCGAGGCTGCGCTCCTAGCGGACTGCGTGCCAGATGATGCAAGCCGTCGTGTTTTACCTCTGGAGAAAAATGATACGCCGCGAAATGCGGATGCTTGAGTGGATATTTGTTATTCCTCGCATCTGAATAACATGATTATTATTTGTCCTCGCTCATGCCTTTCCGCCACAGCCTCGTTTTCCGTCTTGCGGCGGTGTTCCTCGGCTTCGTCGTCACGGGCTCGCTAGGCGTGGTCGCGTGGCTCGCTTATGAGGAGACGCACGAATCGCACGCCGCGTTCGCCGCCGTCGCCCGCTCAAACGCGCACTTCGTCCGCTCGCAGCATCTGCCGCCCAGCGCACGGACTGCCGAAGCGCTCGGCGAAGTGCTCGGAGTGGAGGCGTACTTTTTGCACGGCAGCGATCCGCTGTCCGCGGTGCCCGATGCCATGACACGACTCGGCAGTTGGGAGGGGAAATCGCTTTCCGAAGCGATAATCTTCCCCGCCGGAGTCGTGCGCGCCCGGCACGGCGCGGAAAGCGTGAAGGTTCCGATAGATGAGGAGGTGAGCCTGCTGTTGTTCCGCATCGCGCCAAGCGCCGGCGGGCTGTGGCAGTCTCGCACATTCGCAGTGCTCGGCTCATTCTGGCTGCTCTCGCTCGCGCTCGCTTGGGCGCTCGCACGCGGCATCGTGCGCCCGCTGCGTTCGCTCGCGCAGCGGCTCCCGCGCATCGCGGATGAAAATGCCGCGCCGCCGCCCGAGGCCGCGCGCACCGACGAAATCGGCCAGCTCGCCCGCGCCTACCTCGACACGCGCACCGCGCTCGCGGACGAACGCCGCGCCCGCCAGCAAGCCGAGCGCCTCGCCACGCTCGGACGCATGGCCACAGGCCTCGCACACGAGATCAACAACCCCGTCACCGCGATCAAACTCCACGCGCAGCTCCTTGAGGCCGGGATCGCGGAAATTCCCGCGCCCGGCTCGCACGTTGGCGACGGCACGGATTCACTCGCGATCATCCTCGCGGAAAACGCAAAGATCGAGGCGCTCGTGAACCAGTGGATGTTTCTCGCGCGCCCGCAGCCGCCGCAGACTTCGCCCTGCGATCCCGCCGAACTCATCGCCAGCGCGATCCGCATCCACGCGCCCGCAGCCGCACACGCCGGTGTGAAAATCGTGAATGAAACACAGCCCGGCTGCCGCATCTCCGCCGACGCTCGCCGGCTCGGACAGGCCATCGGCAACGTGATCGTAAATGCAATCCAGGCGATGGCGGCGAATGGCGGCACACTGCGCATCACGGCAAAAGATGAAGCGGAAAACTCCGCAAACGGCACAAGCCCCTCTGCCATTCGTGATCCGTCATTCGTCATCAGCTTCGCCGACACCGGCCCCGGCTTCAGCACCGCCGCACTTGCGCACCACGCGGAACTTTTCTTCAGCGAAAAAGAAGGCGGCATGGGCATCGGCCTCAACGTCACCGCTGAAATCCTCCGCGCGCACGGCGGCGATTTACGCGTCGGAAATTTCGCCGGGGGCGCAGTCGTCACATTCGTCCTCCCTCTCGCGGCGGACACCAAATCAGAAACCAGAAATCAGAAATCCTAAATGGCCTCCGTTCTCATCATCGAAGACGAAACAGCACTGGCCACCGCCCTTTCGCGCATCTGCCAGCGCCTCGGCTGGCGCGCGGAACTTCGCGCCAGCGGCAATGCCGGCCTGCGCGCACTTGCCTCGGGAAATTTTGATCTCGCGATCCTTGACATCGGGCTGCCCGACCTCAGCGGTCTCGAAGTCCTCGAAAAGGCTCGCGCGCGTGCGCCGCAGCTCCCTGTCGTCATCATCACCGCGCACGGGAAACTCGAAAACGCCGTGGCCGCCCGCAAGCTCGGTGCAGCCGCCTACCTCGTGAAGCCGCTCGATTTGCGGGAAATCGAACGCACGCTCACGCAGATCCTCGCGACGAAAATTGCGCCCGTGTCCGCCGCTGCGCCCACATCTTCCGGTGCACAGATCCTCGGCACATCGCCCGCGATGCAGCGCGTCTTCCTCGAAATCGCGCACGCCTGCACGACGGATGCGCCCGTTCTCCTCTCCGGTCCGACCGGATCGGGCAAGACCCTCGCTGCGCGCAGTATCCACATTCACAGCGCGAGAAAGGACGCGCCCTTCGTCGCGCTCCACTGCGGCGCACTCCAGGAGCAGCTCCTCGAAAGCGAACTCTTCGGGCACGAGCGCGGCGCATTCACCGGTGCCGTCACCGCGCGCGCCGGCCACATCGAGCGCGTGCGCGGCGGCACGCTTTTCCTCGACGAGATAGGCGACATCTCGCCCACCGTGCAGGCGAAGCTGCTGCGCTTTGTCGAGGAGCGCGCATTCACGCGCGTCGGCGGGCGCGAGGACATCCGCGTCGAGCTGCGCCTCATCACCGCGACGAACAAAAACCTCCGCGACGAAGTGAAGGCAGGCCGCTTCCGCGAGGATCTCTTCTACCGGTTGCACGTCCTCGAAATCGGGATGCCCCCGCTCCGCGAGCGCGCCGACGACATCACCGTGCTCGCCGAAAATTTCCTCCGCTCCGCCGCACGTCCGCTCGCGCTCGCACCCGCGACGCTCACGCTTCTCAAACGCCACGACTGGCCCGGCAATCTCCGCGAACTCCGCAACGTCCTTGAACACGCCGCTGCCGTGTGCACCGGCCCCGTCATCCTCCCCGCACACATTCCGCGCGACCTCCACGAGCGGACAGGTAGCGCATCAACACCCGACGCAGGTCTCGCGGCAGCCCTAGCCGAGTGGCTCGACGCGCGCCTCTCGGAAAAGTCCACATGGCGGGCCATGCATGACGCCATCGAGTCTCTCGCGCTGCGCCACCTCCTCACGCGATTCGACGGCAAGCCCACCATCCTTGCTCGCGAAACAAAAATGAACCGCGTCACGCTGCGGAAAAAATTCGCGCGCGACTGAGCATTTCTCCCAACCGTCACCGTGTCGGAAACTCCGGCCCGCCGCCCCAGACGAGTCTGCGCCATGCGAAACAATACTGCATCGCAACGAATATTCCCCTTGCCGTTCAACCCGCACCGGCTAACATCTGCTCCTCACCAAATCGCGGGGTGGAGCAGCCCGGTAGCTCGTCAGGCTCATAACCTGAAGGTCGCAGGTTCAAATCCTGCCCCCGCAACCACTTCCAATCGGAAGTAGGTTCCGCCCTCTCAATGACTTGCAGCGCATGCAAGATTTTTTGGTGAATGCCCCAAAAACAGGGTGTGCCTAAAAATCCCCGTGCCGGTGTGCCTAAACCAGGCGGCATATCAACTTTCCCCGTGGAATTTGCGTCCGCCGTTTCACCGACACAGATGGCCGCAATTTATCTTCGCAAACAAACTTGGTGGCTTAGGTTCTATGATCCTCGCACGCGCGAACTGGTCCGCGAAAGCCTCGGCACCTCCGATGAGGCCCGGGCGGAACTGCTCCGCCAGAGGGTGGAACTGGAGGCCGCACTGCTCGAACCCCGTTTCCAAGCCGCATCGCTGCCGGACAATCTCCGCAGGGCGCTGGGATGCGCAGCGGGCGACACTGGCTCCGCGGATCCTGCAGAAACGAAAGCCGGTCTGCCGGCGGCCTCATCGCCGCCTGTGACGGCCAGCCACGCGTCTCCAGCCGCCCCTGCGCCACGGATCGAATTGGACGACGCTCTCCGGGGCTACTTTGATTTCATCACCACCGACAACGCTCCGCGCCACGTCGAAAACAAACTCTCGATGCTCAGGCGGTTTCTGGGAGGTCTGCGCGCCGAGCAGTTCGCCCAGAATGAGGATCGCGCTGCACGACAGCGCCGCCTGAAAAATCCAGCAGCCGCATTTTTCACCGGCATGTACCTTGATGAACTCACCCCTACGCTCCTGCAGGAGTTCTTTGCTGCGCTTGAGGTCTCGCGGAAGACCAAGCGTCATTACCGGGAGTTTTTCCATCACTTCATGGAACACTGCATCAAGTTCGGCCTCCACCGCCCCGAGAACTTTCATTGTCCCAACCCGGTCGCCGCGCTCCCGACCTATTTGAGCCGCAACCAGAGAATCGTGTTTTTGGATCAGGAGCAGATTGATGAGGAACTCCGGTTGCTGGAGCCGCATCCCGCCATCCGCATCGCGGTGGCAATCATGATTCACGCGGGGTTGCGCCGCGCCGAAGCGCTCTGGCTGACGCGGGACGCGCTCTCACCGGACCTGTCGGTCCTGTCCGTTGTCAACCGGGTCGATCACGATTCGGATCTGGAAAGCTCGCTCAAGACCGGTGAACGCGTGGTAAGCATCCTTCCCGCCCTCAAGGTCATCCTTCAGCCCTATCTCGCCAGCCTTCACGGACGCTGGCTCATCCCTTCATCGACCGGCAAGCGGTGGCACGGCGATGCCTTCGGCAAACGGCTGCGCGCCATCAACGACAAGGCCGGGAAGACATGGACCTGCCTGCATTACCGCCACACGTATGCCACCCGGCGTGCCGCTGAAGGCTGGCCTCTCTTCCGCATCGCCAAGGAAATGGGCAATAGTACCGCCGTGGTCGAGCAGTACTACGCCGCGTATCTGCGGCCATCGGCCGTCGTTCCGCCGCAGGAGTCGGCGTCGTTCCCTGATGCCCCATCCCGGGCTGCGTGATAGATCCTCATTACTTCGAGAATATCCGTTGCAATTCTTTTAACAATTGTTTCGAAGGCCCTCCGTCGTCAGGTTTCTCGTCGCGGCAGAGCTTCAGCGCTTGCAGAATCCGTTGAGTCGATTGGCTTCCCGGTTGCGCGTCGTTGAGTTCGTCCATTGCTGCGGACCACGCCGCGCGGCGAAGCGTATGAGAAAATTCGAAGATTTTCCGGCAGCCGGTTTCCGAAGCCACGTCCCGGGATCTAAGCAATTTGCAGATCATTTCAGGCTCCTCACCGGGAACCGCTTCAACATAGCCGTAGGCTAGGTTGGAAAGATCCTCTTCGGACTCAGCCGAATCATGTGCGCGCGCTTCGCCCATCCGATTCATAATTCGCTTCTCCGGTTTGGTCGAAGCCAGGTTCTCAGGATCGTCGGTGACGATTGTCCGAAGCTTCTCTGCGTTCAGTTCAGGCAGGGCCCTGCGCAACTTCTCACCCAGAAGTGAGCGCCACCGGGAGAGAATTGACTTTTCACTCTCCACCGCAAGCGGGGTGGGCGGCAGGCCGCGGAGGACGCCCCGCTGCATGTTCTCGACGACCCTGCGCATCACGAACCTACATCCAAAGCTAAACCGAATCAGGAGATCATTGCAAATCGAGGTCGCATCATCTTTGTTTTGATCAAATAAATCTTCGTACTCGGAGCCCACGGAAAATCTCACTTTGTCCAGAAAAAGTTCACCCTTCGGCCAGTACTTGTCGCAAATCAGTTTTTGGCATTTTTTCGCCCATTCCTTCGCATCAGCCTCAAACTTCCTCCTGACGGTACCGTTGAGGTTTCGGATCAAGTAATCGGCATCGACCTCCTTCAGGATGTTTTCAAAATCTCGGTGCGCGTCCGTCGGTCCCGTTTCACGCTGCATCATCCGCTCATCGACCAAGAATGGCTGAATCCGGGTGAGGAAGCCTGGGATGTCCGGATCGAAATCGGCGGGGTTCCCAGGCAACGGTGGCTGGAGATTGGCTCCATCCTCCTGGCCGAACTCCCTCCGCAAAAGGACGGCGAATGCCGCGAGAAGCCTTAGTGAAATCTGAGGTTCCGTGTCACTCGGCATGGTGCCGCAATCCTCCATCAAAACGGTTGGGTAATTCGACGGTTTGGTGGCCAGTTTGAGGAGGAACGCCTTCAGCTGGCCTTGATATCCGAGGTGTGTCAGCGCAGGTTGCGTTCTTTGGATTCCAGCTTCAATTTCCTCCTCTGTGGGCGCTGCTCTTGCGTTGGAGCCAGTGGACATCCACTTGTCCCACAGGTCCTCTTCCAAAACCGCTCTCGGTCTCAATTTGAGAACCAGCGCCGAAACATCTTCGCTGATCGAGCCAAGGGCCGCACTTCCAAGTTCGGCAAGTGAGGATTGCCACTCTTCAAGTTGGGCAAGCTGGTCCCAGTAGAATCCCACCTGCACGCGTTGAAGAATTTTGGCGAGAACATACGGAACATGGAGCAGGATCATCTTCGGGTGGTCCTCTTGGACTCGCGTTTCGGAGACACTTGCACCGACGGCTGTTTTCTTCGCGAGCGCAGCAAAATCCTCGACCGGAATTTCGGGTTCCGGTGTCAGGAAGTGCCGGGGCAGCAAGACAACACCCTGGCCACTTCCTATTTGCCTGGAGCCCTTTCGACTAAGGAAATCCGCAGACACCAGGAGCGATGCCCGGGCTCCGCCTCGGGATGGCTGTCTGGGGGCATAGATGAATCTCTTGGATTCGGGCGTTTCTCCGAGGCGTTTCCTCGCCAGTTTGGCAAGATCTCTCCGAGATCCAGCCCAAGGAACCCATATCGTATACTCCAAACCCGGCATCGGTCTTATCAAGACGTTAAATAATCCCGGGGTCACAACGCGATCAATTATTACCCTTGCACGCAATGGAAGCGTACGAAAAGGGATAGAGTCCTGATAACAAACTTTCGACCATAGGTAACTGTTCATTCCCGGCAGCAGCCCTTTGACTGCAAAGTAGTCCTGAATGAGGGAGAGAACTTTCACGCACTCCAGGACTTCGACCTCCGAGACCTCCCAAAGCGATAGTTCCGCATGCTTGCGTTCCACCTCAGCTCTTATTTGTCCGGACAACCTGTGCGTCGTAGGAAGAAACCCCGCGCAGCTCTTGGTCAGCCTGCGGAGGTGCAGCACTCCCTCAAGCTGCCGCAAGAAATCTTTCCCGTTCCCGGCGGAAATACGGGCAACGCGTGCATCCGGAAGATCCTTTGTAAGCCTATCGAGGTCCCGTTTGCAGAGTTCCTCGGATCCGCCGTACAGAACGAGATGACAAAAGCGGGGACCGAATCTTTCCGCGAGCGGCCTGGCAGCGGGGATCCGTGATCGGCCTTGTCCCTGGCACGCAAATTGGCCAAAGCGCTCATTTAACCGATGGAAGGCATCCTCCAGCAATGTGTCCTGCATCGACAAGCGCGTCCAGAAGACTGGAATCCGCCCTGCCGAACGAATTTCGTTACGTAGCCGCCGCAATATTCTTTTACCGGTTTTCTCCAAATATTTACGGCTCGTCTCCCCTGCGGACGCCTTGCTTCCGACGGCATGTTGGTAGTCGGAAAGCCTCCCCTCCCGGACCGCGATGGTTGCGATTTGTGCGTCCGGGGTGAGGATGAGCGTGGCAAGCTCAAAGATGGCCTCGTCGTCGACAGTGAAGGCTTTTACCCACTGATCAAAATGCTCGTACCCCGGACGCCCCGGGCTTGGGCGTGTTCCGTTCGGCTTCTGCCTTGCTTTTGTGCCGCCTTGGATGAGTTGATCGAGAAACCGCGCTACAGTCATTGTTGCGGCGCGCTTTCGAATTTTGCTGACCCCCGCTGCCGTGACTTTTTCCCGCTTTGCAATGCGTGCTCCCGTCTGGCCTTTGCACAACGCCTTCATGATTTTGACCTGACGCATCTTTTGCAGGGACAGATTCTTAGGGGGACAGCGGAGGATTTGTTCCATTCGTTGCAAGTCCTCGGTCCTGTAGGTTAGCTCAACTGGCGTTCGCATGGGGTTCAGCAGCATCCTCCATATCAACTTTTCACGCCAGAATATTCCGCTGCCGTTGTAGGGAGCATGAACGAGACAAGCGAAAAACTCTGGACAGCAACAACGATCGGGCTGCGGTGGGAATATCACCCTTCCAGCGTAATCCGAGTAATGCGGCGGTTCGGCTTCACGGGAATCAAGTTCGGCACAGCGAGACAGGCTGCGCGCCGGTACGCTGACCGGGATGTCATGAAAGTCGAGAAGGTGGCGGGCCTACGGAGCAATGCCTGCTGCGACGAATAGCAACACGGAGCAATAGCTAATCCAAACACTACAATAAAAATGACGAGCAATAGTGCAACCATGCAAACATCCGGGAGCAAGCCCGACAAATCTCTGTTGAGTAAGGCTCCCGCGTTGTCAAAAACACAACCGCAAAACAAGAGTTTCAATGAAGGCGACGAAGCGCCAGGTGCTATATGCGCTGGGCATTCTAATGCGCCTGCAAGCGCTCTTCAAGAATCGGCCCTGACCAGACTCTACAAAAGCTGGCAGTGCTGCGGCCCGACAGACCGCCGACTGTTCCTGGCAGACATCTGCGCCGGGAGCCCGAACCTTTGGAAGGCGGTAGATCGGGACGCAGGAGGGCGGTGGAGATGAACCTCCTGAATCCATCTTTCATTACTGGCCCATACGCCGGCATCGCCAGCTCGTTCAAATCCACTCCGACGCTGATGATCCCGCGCTCGGAGGTGGACCGTCTTCTCGCGGACACCGGCAAATACACCGGCAAAATTGCGAAGCCCGACGAAACCGAGTGAAGCGTCACCGAACCCGACTCTCCTATGCCAAACAACAAACCATCACAAGCGACCGTAACCAACAATCCAAAACCACAACACATGAGCAACATCACTAAATACAACGGTATCACCTCCCCGCCTCTCAGCCGCAATCATCCAGACATACCATTCCGGCGCAACAAATGGCGGCGGATGGACGTCCCTCACGAGGACAACGCCGCCGCCGACGTGCTCGCAGTGCTGATGAGCGTGTGCCGTGGAGAGCATCGAACCGAATCGAATCCCAACATGAATTAAAAATGAAACCAACCGAGAAATCCCACACTCCAAGATCGAAAGCGACCCGACGCACCATGAAAAAACCAGTCAAAAAAATTGCACCACCTCTTCGCAAGAGCACGTCGATAATCAGAAACGACGAAAATAATGAACATGTCGTTGCCCGCAAGGGATGGCACTCGTGGATTTGCAATTATAACATTCCGGCGGCCGACATCTTGTCGATTCTCATCGATCTCTATGATGAGGTCCCGGACTCCGTAACCGACGGCGAGATCTACATGGACGATTGGTATTTTAATTACTGCCTCTGGCACGATCACGAAGGGAAACACGATTACGGCGCACTGTTGACGTATTTGGTGTCACTGGGGCTCATTACCTTCCGCCGGTGTTACGAAAACAAATGCCAACACGCTGCCAGCGGCCGCATGTATTACATTAAGCTCCAAGTCGGTGCCATTGAGGAATGGCTGCACGACGAAATTGGTTGGGAGGTCCAAGCACAGATCCTGTAAATCCCTACAGCCGAAATCCACCCACTCAAATCCACGCCGACGCTGATGATCCCGCGGTCCGAGGTGGAGCGCCTGGTCGCGGACACTGCCGTCTATGACGGACGGACTCCCGAACAGCCCTCTCACGGCGCCTCAAACGACGAAGACCAAGACCCAACACCGGAGGCAGCGTGCTCAGGCAGGCGTCCACGGGATTCGCAATTTCAGAACCCAAAACACAAACACAAATAACCAAAAAAAACACAAGCCCCATCAACCGGGGTCGAACGGGGCTCATGCTGCTTACGAGGCGGCGGACAGTTTCGCTCAAAACGGGATGGTGGGCAACACAAATATGACCACACACGCAGCCATCAATACCGCCATCGCCGGGCGGCCGGAGGAATTCCTCCACAAACTATCAGGCGAAACACCGCACCGCACCGGGGAGAATTCCTGGAGCGTAGAATATCCCAGCCCGCACGCCATTCAGTTGACCGACGGGACCCTTGTCATCCGCGATTGCGCCACCGGCAAAATCATCGACCCCGTCAGCCTATGGGCTCGCGTCCATCAGTGCGACAACCATGCCGCGATGAAGGCTGTCGCGGCCTGGGCCGGAGTCAACGATGCCGTCACATCGGGGTCTTCACCGACCTGTGCGCAAACGGAAGGACAGTTCGTCGAGTCCGCCGGGCGCGTCCTTACACCACTGGAGGCGATGATGCACGACGATAACCTGATGGACTACGGCGATTACCTGAATCGCCAACCTTGGGATAACGACTCAGCAAATCACAACAAGGCTTACTGGGCAATGCTGCTGGCTAGCTCTCGCGGGATTAGCGAAGATTACGCGACGAAGGAAATCGCAAAGCACATCCGCGCAATCGGGGGCACACCCGATTTTCGCGATCTCGCGGAACAGTGGAAGCGCGCCTGTTCGTACGTGGGCAAGACTGCTACTAACGGGCTTCAGGTCACGCCAAAGGAGCCATCGCTGACATTCTCGCCGGACGCGCTCAACCACTTCGCCCTTCATGCGGATGTCCATGACCCGTTTGACTACGTGCGGCGGAAGTCAACAGTGCCGCCCTCATCGGTGTGGCGCGCGAAGTTCCTCGATGTGGTCTATCGTCCCGGAGAAAAGATCATCATCTTCAACAAGATCAAGAGCCAGGGGCAGGCCATCTACACGGTGGGACAGTCATTGCCGAATTCCATACCCCCCGCAGGTCCAGATGGCATCTGGTTCCTCGTGCAACCCGTAGATGGCGCATACCACATCGACCCTGACTCGGGCAAGAAAACCCGTCGCAGTATCAGCGCGGTCACTCGCTTGCCTTATCTCGTCCTCGAATCCGACAGGGCCGACCTCAACCATTGGATGCGCCTCCTGATCCAACTGCCGCTTGCCATCGTGGCCATCTACCGCAGCGGCGGTCGTTCCATTCATGCGCTGGTCCGCGTCGATGCCGCCGACAAACAGGATTGGGATTCCATGAAGCGCTCAATCGCGAAGGTCTTGGTGCCACTCGGTGCCGATCGCGGTGCCCTCTCGGCTGTGAGGTTGAGCAGACTGCCTGGATGCTGGCGCGGCGGAAATCTGCAGGAACTCCTCTATCTGAACCCAAACGCGGACGGCACTCCGATCTACAGCGCCGTTCAATCCGAAACTCATCAATAAATTTCTCCCGCTATGAAAACGCAGATCGAAAATCTTGAAACATGTGTTGCGCAATCCGGGGCTATACCGGCGCCCATCACACAAGCGGCGGGACCAGCACGGACGCTGAGACGCCCACCTCCACCTCCACCCATGGACGATGACGCGCAGATGCCTCCAAACAGTCCGCATAGTGAACCGCAACCGGGCAGTCCCAAGTGCAGTGGTCCGCAGGCGGACAGTTCCGGAATTCCCACCACTCCGCCGACGGATGCACCCCCTACTTCGTTTAATTCGTTAAATTCGTCGCCCGCAGCAGCCCACGATCAGGGTTTGCCGGCACCACTCGGACCGGCGGCCTTCCACGGGTTGGCTGGCGAAATCGTGCGCCTGATCGAACCCCATACGGAAGCCGACCCTGTTGCCCTGTTGCTGCAGTTCCTTGCCGCATTCGGGAACATTATCGGTCGGGGGGCATACATCCTCGCTGACGGTGCCCGCCACTACTTCAATCTGTTCTGCGTGCTCGTTGGGGCGACGAGCAAGGGACGCAAGGGTACGAGCTGGCAGCAGAATGCTCGGCTGCTCAAAAAAGTTGACGCAGTGTGGGTGAAGACGTGCGTCACCTCGGGTCTGTCCAGTGGTGAAGGATTGATTCATAATGTTCGTGATCCCGTTATTGGTCCCAAGGAAGGCAAGAACAACCGCCCCTCGGGAACCAACGGTGAGATGGTGATCAAAGATCCGGGGGTTGCAGACAAGCGTCTCTATATTCTCGAAGGTGAATTCGCCAATGTGTTGAAGGTGATGGCACGCGAAGGGAACACTCTTTCGCCCGTCATCCGGCAGGCGTGGGACGGGGACGTCCTGCGAACCCTGACGAAGAACAGCCCGGGGTGCGCGACTGACGCACACATCTCAATCAGCGGCCACATCACCCGCGACGAGGTTCTGCGCCTTTTGAAACAAACGGAGGCTGCCAACGGCTTCGCAAACCGCCACCTGTGGGCCGCGGTGAAAAGAAGCAAGTGCTTGCCCGAAGGCGGGGACATTGAGTCGGTAAATTTCAACTCGATCGTCAACCGTCTGCACAAGGTGATCCAATTCGCGCGCTCGGCTGGCGAGATTAAGCGTACAGAGCCCACACGCGAATTGTGGCGACTGGTCTACCCCTCGCTCTCGGAAGGCAAGCCGGGGATGTTTGGAGCGGTAACTGCTCGCGCCGAGGCGCACGTCATGCGTCTGAGCGCCATTTACGCTCTCCTCGATGGCTCCAACCTCATCCAACCCGAGCATCATCGCGCCGCCATGGAGCTGTGGCGGTATTGCGAACAGTCGGCCCACTGGATCTTTGGCACGAGCACCGGGGATAAGAACGCGGACAAGATTCTGGCCGCGTTAAAAAACGTTCCTTCTGGTCTTGCGCTAACCGAAATCTCAGAGCTTGTTTTCAAACGCAACCTTCCCGCTCATGATTTGCACGAGGCGCTGGCCAAACTGCGCCAGTCCGGGCTTGCCCAAGCCGTGAAGGAGAAAACCGAGGGAGCAAATTTAGAACGCTGGCACGCTACCAAACTGTAACGAGTTTAACGAATTTAACGAATTTAACGAATTTAACGAAATAAGGTCAGGCAACCCGTGAATCTGGCAATCACCGCTTTACGAATTTAACGAATTTGACGAAACAAGGCGCTCATAGCACTGCGCAAGCCTTACCGAGCACCCTGACTGTAAATGTGAAGCCGGCACTTGCATGCAAACTATTTGAATTATGCCCGCATGGTGATTGCAAATACCTGGGTCCGCAGCGACGCCTGAGCCACCACGGGGACAGCCTACTTTATGATATAGCCACGCCCGGCACGATTTGATATAAAGACAGAGCCTTGATGAGCCATCCCGCAGACTTATTTCCGGATCCAAAAAGCAATAATGACGCGGGGCTGGCAACTCAAATTCAAATCATCCAAATATGAATACCCCACACCCGCTACTCCCACCCGAATGGAATGCCCTAGCCGAAGACATGGCGCAACTCTCCGGTATCAATCTGGACACGGTCGCATTGTTGATGCTCCTGGCCTATGACGTGGCATCGGGCAATACCGTCCAGGTGCGCACGACCGAATGGCGCGATTTGGGGCCGTCATTCAATCTCGCATTGACTTCCACCGGAGCGCCGACGCCGCGCGGGGCTTTGATGCAATTTCTTGGGCCAGTCCCCGACCTGGTGAAGCTCTCCTCCGACCAGTTGAAGGACGCCGGGCTCGGAATGGTGGCGCTGAAGGCATCGTTGGATCAACTGCGAGAAGAGTTGCGCGAGGCCGCCGGGATCCTTGCGAAGGCGAAGGCGGAACTTGACGATGCAAAGAAAGATGAGGCTCGTATGGCGGGCCCGATCGGCGCCTACTACCGCACCCGTTTCTCTACGGAATCCTCGGGATCGATTCAGCCGCGAGTCACGGCGGCCAGGAAGCGGCATGACGAAATCGAAGGCAAATACGACTTGCTGATTTTCAAATTGCGGTCCGGGATTCTCGCCGATGAGCCCGACTGGCGCGAACTGCCGAAGGCCGCGGAAAGCAGCCTTGATGAAAGCGTGCTGGCGATGTGCTTCGCAAAGGGGCCTGCCGACATTCTCACCTTGAGCGCGAAGCATCGGACCGCTTGCAGCGAGACATTGAACCGGCATCGCATCGACAACCGTGCGGTGACGGCGGTTGCCTGCGGCCCTGAGTCGGCGTACGCCGGCGTGCTGTCGCAAAAGCCCATTCGGAAAAGCGGCATCCTCGCCGGGTTCCTGTTTCTTGATGTCGCCCATGAAGCGCCCGACTACACCAGCGAATTGAAGGAAACTGCGGCGCTCGCCAAATGGCACGGGCTGATTGACGAGCGGTGGTACCGGCGCATTGCATGGCAAAACCGCACATGCGATTTGTACCGGCCCGATGCAAAGGGCATCGCGACGCTTGTCGAGTTTCGGAAATGGGTCGAGCGGGAGCAGGGGTTCTCGCCCGACATCGCATCCCATCTTTCATTTCTCGCCGACATGCCCCTGCGGCTTGCGCTCACGCGTGCGTCAATGGGCAACGCCAGCGGGGACCTGATCATTCCTCACGAGCAGGTCGAGCAGGCCGTTGAATTCATGCGCAGGATTGGGCGCCGGCATCGCGAACTCCTCGATCGGCTCACCGTCGAGCAACCCGAAGAGGATGTCATCGAGCAGCAGCTCGGGCGGGTCGTCGCGAAGATTGAGCGCCGAGGGCCGGTGACAAAACGCGGACTGGCCCGGTGTTTTCATGATCAAGACTATGGCAGCCTCGAACCCATCATAGACCTCGGGGTCAGCAGGGGCAAAATCCGCAAGGAGGGGAACCTTTTCAGCGTTCCTTGTGTCAGCGTCAGCGCGTCAGCGTGATGCCTTTTCAAAAACCGATACATATGAGCACACAAACACATGACAAAACTGTGAGCAAGGTTGCGACAGAAACCGTGGATCACCTGCGCCGGATGCGTCGCGTAGTGCGCCTGAATGCGAAGGCTCCTTGGAAGCAGCGCTTCAATACCCGACTCCCGATGATTCTGATGGTCCACCAAGGCTGCGCGATCGTGAGGCGCGACGGCCAGAACCACGTTGCCCCCATGGGCCACATCGTGCTGCTGACGCCGGGCAGCTTCGAAGTGACCGCAGTGCCGCTGAATGCATACGGGGACATCCGTGTGTCCTATGCGAAGTTTCCGCTGTCTGCACTCCCGCGGAACTTCAGCGACGGGGCGTCCACCGAGAGAATTGTCCTGGATGCGAGGGTGGAGCGCGAACGCGGAGTCTTCGTGATTGGCGATCTGGCCCGGAAGGTGGTCCAGGATTGGCAATTCATGGATGGCCGGCTGACGCTCATGCAGTCGGTGGCGGACACGTTGCTGCACTCTTACAGCCCGGGGGTATTTTCCTTCCTGCGCATCATTTTTTTCGAGAAGCGGTGGGCGTTTCTCAAGATGATGGATTTGCACGCAATGCGGCCATTTCCCGTTGAGCATCTCGCGTCCCGCTACCGCGCCGGACGTGCCAGCTTTTTTCGCGATTGTCTCACCTACACGGGCCACACGCCCGCGGATTGGATATTGCACCGCAAGATGGATCTCGCCGGTGCGTGGCTGCGCGCTGCGAAGAAGAGCGTGCCTGAAGTTGCCGCACTCCTTCATTACGAGGACGTCCGGCGTTTCCGGAGGGCCTACCGGAAACATCATGGCCGGTATCCCGAGGAACTGCTCACGATTTTTCCCACATCGTTTTCCTTGGGGGATGAGTTTTTCTGCCTGCGCCCGTTCTGGTGGCCGTCCCCTCTGCGGCTGCTTGGCGAGCCTCCCCTGCGAAGCTGGCTTTACCCGGAATCTGGCGGGCACCCTGATGAGCCTCCAGTGCCGGCCGAGGCGCCTGCTGACCCCGTGGAGGCTCCTGACGGGCCTTGTGAGGAAGCACCGCCGGACGCCATTGCCGAATTACCGCCCGATGATGTGGGGAAGAAGGAGCCCGAGCCCAAATCCATGGAGGAGCGCTTTTGCAGTGGCGAGCCGATTCCGATCACGGAGATCATTGATTTCCCCACCGGCCTGCCCGAGCTGCTGAAGGCCGCATGACCAACCACCATCCGCCCGCGTCACTTCTGCAGGCATGGATTACGGCCGCAGCACCAAGTCTGCCGGGATCGCAGCGCGCAGTTTCTTGATCCAACTGTGGAAGACATCCTTCACGAATTCGTCCGCCTCGCTGTGCGGCAGATGCTCGGTCACCCGTTCGCCCGGTGGCAGCCAAGGCTGCGGCAAATGCTCGCCGTCACCGGTGATGGATGCCAGGCGCGTGAAGGCTTCCAGCGTGACTGAGATGCGCTACGACGCGTGATCATAGTCCGCATCGGCGGTGGCGCAGACTTGAACGGTGCCGTCTTGGATGGTGCCGAGGATTTCGTTGATGGACATGCGGCCTTCGTAACATCGAGGAAGGATTTGCACATCACGCAATCACGCAGCAAACATCCGGAATCACTCAGTGCTCCGCTCAGCGTTTCACGGGCGTGCTCGGAAGCGAGGAGATGCCGAATGTAAATGGTCGCTCCGGCTGCTTGCCGAGCAGTTGCAGATCGAACTACTCGCCCATGCGCGCAGTGTCTTCGCTCATTTCTTTCCAGCCGCCTTGACCCGCGCCTTGACGGACGAGCACTTTGCATCTTGCGCCGACTTCACCGCAGCGTTTGAGGAAACGCAGCGATTGCGTGTGTGACACTTGTGGGTCTCGCCGCTTTTTTGCATTGCCAGGTTGGTGACCATGACGGTCTATGCTCAATCACACCGCCACAGCCAAGGAAGCCGAGGAAAGGCACCACACCAAGTCTGGAAGATTATCTACAAGACTGACCTCGCGAGATGAGGGCAAAAAAAAGCGCGACCATCACTGATCGCGCCGCGAGTCATTTGGCTCGAATGATAATTGCGTGTTCCAAGCTCGCAGAACTGTATTTAGCAGCCCGCGTGCCAGCGTCCTGTTTGCAAAGGCCGCTTCACTGTTTCCACCAAACCCACGTCACATAAATCCCCGATAGAATGCACACGGCCAGGAGCACAGCGCGCAAATGAATGAACGCTTCAGCCCACGTAGAGCCAACGACGATTCCCAGTGAGATTGTGCAAATTTTGAAAAGTGCGGCTTCCCACCACTTCATCGTGAACGATTTGAAGATGTTCATGCTTCAATCTGCATCACTCTCCAAAGAAGTCCAAAAGCAACGGTTCTTTGGGGTCGTAGGCAGAGATGTTCGCCGAACTCAGATTCGTGCGGTGATCATTTCCTGTCTGACCACTGCCAGGAAGTCAGCGCGAACGTGGGATCCACTTTTTTCCAGACCACCACATCGGCACGTCGGGTCATGCCCTTGTCGAGCACGGTGAGTGTGATTCGATAATTCGTCCCAGCGACAACTTGAGCCTCCACCTGATCGACGCTCTTAAATTGAAGTTTTGGGTCATGTGCGTTCACCGCAAATTTCGCAGCGGCAAGCACAGTCTCGTCGGTCTTGGAACCTTCGCTGAATCCTCCGGGCAACCGATCCTTGGCGTTCTGTGCCGACAGATTTTGAGAATGCACAGTGACGATGAATGCGGTGAGGAGGAGCAGCGATTTCATCCCTCTTGGATATTCAGAAAAGACGCGTCTGTCCATCTGACCGATGGGACGTAACGCTCATCGGATCGCGATGAGGGCGACTCGCAGCGAGATTTCTCCGCAGACGCCTACTTCCCAAAAAACTTCTTAACGGCTCCCACTTTGCGCTGAACCTTACCGCTCACCTTTTCGGCTGTGCCCTCATCCTGCAAATTGGTGTTGCCAACGATCTTCCCGGCGACCTCCTTGACCTTGCCTTTGACTTCGTGAATTGCGCCTTCAATTTTGTCGGTGTTGCTCGATTTCATGCAATCAGTTCGTTTCCCGTAGTCGAGGTGGTCGTGCCTGTCTTCGCGAACATCTCAACCGGGCAAGGCCATCACAAACCGCACGACCAGAAGCCGTGTGAGATGCGATTCAGGGTTATGCTACTCATTATCGCCATTCTTCTTCTGATCCTTTGGGGCGGCGGATTTGCTTTCCACGTCGCCGGTGGGCTCGTTCATATCCTGCTCGTCGTCGCTCTTGTGGTGTTCATTCTCCACTTCGCTCGTGGCGGAAGACAAACCTGAGTTGGAAAAAGCTCTGACAACACACGTCAGAAGCAGTGTGAGAACAAATCGGCGGCAGCGGTAATACGCTGAAATCCGGCAATAAACCGGGTGGGGTTGAAATCCTCAGCCGCCGTCATGTTCGCCCGAGAAGTGAGCGGCGTTGGTTTGGTGGATTGTTAGACAGCACTCTCATCAGTCTCCTCGGTGCGGATAGCCTTGCCAGCCAACCGTAACCTGCTACTTCATCCCACATGACCACGATACCCACCCTATCCCAACTCCAACGCGGCCTCGCAATTTCTGAGCAGCTTGCAACCCTCAAGACCGAACTGGCGGCCATCTTCAGCGGTTCAGTGCCGACGAAAGCGACACCATCGGCAAAGGCAGCGGCCGCACCCGTGAAGGCCAAGAAAGGCGGGATGTCACCGGAAGGGCGTGCTCGTGTTGCCGCAGCTCAAAAAGCGCGTTGGGCGAAGATCAAAGCCGGGAAGGCTCCCTCAGCACCAAAGGCTCCTGCAAAGGCTAAGGCTGAAGCCCCTGCGAAACAGAAGCGCAAGCCGATTTCCCCAGAGCATCGGGCAAAACTGGCTGCGGCTGCAAAAGCACGGTGGGCTGCGGTGAAGAAGAAGTAGCCCTCAATGCCGTGAGAACGGTGGCGAGTCTCTCTATCGTGGGCAATCATCGCTTCCACTGAGGTTCCCACTACCGCTCCATGGCCACAGTGATGTCTTGGCGGCCCAACACGGCACCGGTGGGCCGTAGTGCGATGAAAGGTCCAACTTCGAGCATCGGGTGTTTCGAGGTGGCCGGCGGAACATGAGGGCAACTTTGGCATTGCGCACAGTGCTCGACTTCATGCGCCAAGATTGAGATTTGTTCGTTCGAATCGTTCCATGAAACCATTCCGAACTCTTCTGCCGGTTTTCTTGGCAATTTTGGCTTCGTGCAAGGAGAGCAAGCCAGAGGCAAAGCAACAAATTGAGGCTCCTACGCCGTCAACTCCACCACTTGAGAAACTTGCCATCTCGGGCCGTCATCGTGCCGCCTCAACTCCGGCGCTAGGGCCTTCGCAGACGAATGCGTTCAATACCGTCGTCATCGATCCCGGTCATGGCGGCAATGACGAAGGCACGGCTTGGTATCATGTGAAGGAAAAGGACACTGCGCTGGCTGTGGCTCTGCGGCTGGCGAAGCTTCTTGAGGCAAACCACATTCCATGCGTCCTCACGCGCACCACAGACACCTACATTTCGCTCGATGAGCGGGTGAACATTGCGAACCGACATCCGCGCTCACTCCTGGTCAGCATTCATTTCAACGGTTCCTCCGATTCAAGCGCATCCGGTTCTTCGAGCTACTATTTTTCAAAGAGCCCCTCGGGCAAGTTTGTTGCTCAGGTCATTCAGGAGGCGCTCGATAAATCGCACATCACACCCAATCGTGGCATCAATGCCCAGGATTACGCAGTGCTGGTTCGCACGGTCGGGTGCGCCGTGCTCGTCGAGTGTGGTTTCCTGAGCAACAAAGCCGAGGCAGCTCAGTTCGCTTCCCCTGAAGGCCAACAGCGGATCGCTGAGGCACTTTTGCTGGGGATAATGCGCGCGAAACCGGTGATCATCATCGATCCACCAGAGACTGAAATCGCGAAGTGTGAGGTTTACGCGAAGCGCCTTGAGGAAAAAGAACATCAGCACCGTGCATCAGTTGTTTCCTCCAAGTCAGCCGTGACTCCGAACCCACTTCAAAAATGAAGCGGACTCATCCATCAGCAAAATGCGCTGGCGATGATTTGAACACGTCGGTTTTTTCGAGGTCGGTCGGCGAGGGTGTTCACACCCAGAAAACAACGCTCTTTCGATGAATACATCCGACTACGCGACTTGGCACGATTTCACGAAGTATGAATCACCAAACCAACCACAACACGCTCGTCTCGCTTGCCATCGCCTTCATATTCACGCTCACGATCATCCCCTATGCGGTGAGTGAACAAGCCGCTCCGGGAAATGCGAAGGCTCTGCTCGACGAAGCGAAGAAAAATCAGGTCGAGCGAAAACGGGCCGCAATGCAGAAGGAGCTGGATCGGCTCGATGAGGATTTGAAACAAGACCAGACGGAGCTGGTTGAGGTGGAGCACAACATTGCCGATGTCGGAAACGCGGTAAATGAATCGAAGAAAAATACCGAATCGCTTGCGGGGCGGAGGAAGAATGTCACTCAGGATTTGGAACTGCTGGCGCTTCGCGCAGAAGCGGAAAAACTAAAGACGGAGGGCCTGAATCTTCTGAACATTGCACATGAAAAGGCGAAGGAGGCACTGACAAAACGCAGCGAAGAACTCGACATCAAGCGAGCAATTGTCTCAGCAGAATTTGTGAAAACGGAGGAAGTTCAAACGGGGAGCGAAAGCGCGCGAAGCGTAAAATCTGACTCGTTCAGAACAATGAGCGAACTCCGCAGGAATCTGGACAAGGCAGCGAACAAAGCTGCGCTCGCGAATTACAGGGCACGCGAGGCTATGGATGCTGCCTCAAAAAGACTTCACCAGGCAGAAGACGCCGCTGCTAAAGTGGAAAAGAAACAGGCTGAATTTGCATCTGAAAAGCTAGTGCACGTGACTCAATGATCGTCGAGCGGCGCATTCACTGCGCCGGTTGTAAATTTCCACGATTCTGACTCATCCAAACCGATGAGAGCGGCATCGTTATTTTGCGTTCAGAAGCATCGCCGCGCAGGCCAACACCCGAGCATTCGGTTCCGACTCTGCGCTAAAGGACTCGCGAAACTCACTTATCTCACGTCCGGTGTCATACCACCGTGCCTCAAACACACACGCGCTTGGATTCCACTGAGACCGCAATTCCGACGCAGTCTCACTGGCAATGAAGCGGACGAATCCATCCGCCAACTGGGCATTGGAATCATAGCACTCAGGCTGCCGGGCTTCTAGCCAAGCAAGAACCGCCTCCCTAGCCGCAGCAATTTGCGCATCAGGATATTCGTTGTTCATAATTCGCGATCGTCGCACTCATGCCAATGAATCGCGCCCGATGCTGCAACCGGCTCTCAAAAACTGCATCCGCTTGCTCACCATCGGTGGATGAGGGTGCCTACTTTTTGTGGTCCCCACGGCCATAGGCAGAGCGCTCAATCTTCTTCACTTTCCAGATGCCGTCCTTGCCTGCATCCAGTTGAATCACGAACCGCTCGCCAATGAGGGAGTCATCTGCGTAACCCATGAACTCCACAGTCACAGAAACCCGATCGAACTGTTCCTCTCCACCGGTAAGCTTTGCACTGATGCTTTGCTGCCTGCCCTGTGTCGGAGTGTCGGCAGAGCCAGAGGCCAGAAACAATGCCACCTTGTAGGCAAGGACCGTCGGCTGGTGGAGTGTGGATGTTTCCTTTTGCCCAAAACCCGTCAGCAGTTTGTCGATCTTCCCGACATTGATTTCAGATGCAGGCGTCCAGTGATCCGCCGCCTGTGCAGGCGAGATTCCGAAGAGGCAGAGGACGATGAGACTGGTGATGGATGTGATCATGATACGCATAGCTCGGTCAATACGATGATCCGGTTGCAATCTTTCGCAATCTTTCATAAATCCTCAAATTTATGGGCTGGCTCTTTTTGAACACCTTTGGGGCCGCTTCTGAATCAGCAACCCACCTCGCACTCAAACCCATCTGGCATGACCTGGATGAGTATCAGCGACTCGAATTTCTTCACAGGATTGCGATGACGGCGACTCGCAGCAAGATTTCTCCGCAGACGCCTACTTCCCGAAAAACTTCTTAACGTCTCCCACTTTGCGCTGAACCTTACCGCTCACCTTTTCGGCTGTGCCCTCATCCTGCAAATTGGTGTTGCCAACGATCTTCCCGGCGACCTCCTTGACCTTGCCTTTGACTTCGTGAATTGCGCCTTCAATTTTGTCGGTGGTGCTCGATTTCATACAATCAGTTCGTGTCCTGGAGTCGAGGTGGTCGTGCCTCTCTTCACGAACAAGTTCAGCCGGGCATCTGCAAGCACACCGATGATCTGACGAAGCCCTGCAAGCGCCTTCCGTGCACGAATGCGACTCTGCTGGGATTCCTTGAGTTTCGTCTGGAGTGCAGTTTCGTCGGCTGGCAACCATTGATCCTCACATTTGCTGCGCTGCTGGCAACCAAACCGAGGCAGATTACCGATTCATTCTCGCAAGATCCCATGACGACAAAAGCACAGTTTCCTGAAGAGCAGTCTCCTGATGGTGCGTTTGAACGGCAGGAAGATGAGTTTCGCCATTGGGTCTCCGCTGGCATAGCATCACCATACCAACCATCGGCGGGACGCTATCACCTTTACATTTCACTGGCTTGTCCTTGGGCTTGCCGAACCTTGATCGTTCGCAATTTGAAATGTCTGGCCGATGCTGTCGGGGTCACGGTGGTTGACCCGGTTCGGGATGAGCGTGGCTGGGCTTTCAATGATGGGCCAGGTCACACGAAGGACCCTATCAATGGATTCACTTTTCTGAGCGAAGCATATCGCGCTAGCGACCCAAAATTTAAAGGCCGCGTGACTGTGCCCGTGCTCTGGGACAAGGAATCGCGGCACATCGTCAACAATTCTGAGGATGACATCTGCCGCATGTTCAACTGTGCATTCACCGAACTCGCCGATCCCTCGGTTGATTTGTTCCCCGAAGACATCGAAGATGAGCACGCCAAGCTCTCCGCATTCATTTACGACAAAGTGAACAACGGCGTTTACAAGGCGGGATTCGCGAGCAAACAGGAGGTTTACGAGAAGGAATGCCGTGACCTCTTTGCTGCGCTCGACGAACTGGAGCGCCGTCTGGCAGCAAGCCGCTACCTTTTCGGGAAACGCATCGTGGAAGCAGACTGGCGTCTGTTCTGCACTCTCATTCGATTTGATGCGGTGTATAACGGCCACTTCAAATGCAACATCCGCCGCATCGTTGACTACCCAAATCTGGATGGCTACCTCCGCGATCTCTACCAGCAACCGGGAATCGCTGACACCGTAGATTTCGACCACATCAAGCGCCACTACTACATGACTCACACGGACATCAACCCAACCCGGATTGTTCCTGTCGGCCCCTCAATGGATCTTCTCCGTCCTCACCAACGCGAACGGCTTTCGTGACTGTTCATCGCCGACCATCACCGCGCAACTGGCGGGTAACGGTGAAGGAGACGGAGCTGAACTACGAATACGCCCTCAACGCCAGGTGTCTCGCTTGGCGCAATGCCGAGAAACTGGCATCGAGTATCGTCGGCAATGAATGCTACGAGTGAATCGTCAGGAAGCTTGGCGAGACGTTCCTTCAGGTCCTTGGCAGTGATGCGGTGGTGGTGTTCTTCGTGGGGCATACGGTTGATACACTACACGCGGATGAAGTCCTTCGCGATTTTTTCCATCGCTCACTTCCAAGTCCCGTTTCCTGCATACCCAACCTGCACGTAGATGAATGGGGCTCGTTGTTCTGCCGTTGGTAAATTTCCCTCACACCGTCAGCAACAATGAGGTCGCAAAGGTCTGGCGCAGCCATGCCTTCAACAATCTCGCCGTCCTGGCTGCCACCGACGAACCCGATTGGAAATGTTTCGTTCATGGCGTGATCACCCACAGGCGAGCTGGGTTGAGAGTTTACCGGTGATCGGGTTCACATCCATGCTCGCACAAAGCTCATCGGCTTGGGCAAACCGCAACGTGAAATGCACCACTCCATCAACGGAAATTGTGCTGCTCAATTTCATGCCGAAGCGTTCAAGTTTCTTCTTTTCGAGGGTGGTCAAAAGTGAACGAAACTGACCAGGACTCAGCTCACCGCGCGAAAGCCATTTTGCCATGTCCTCCAGCTCACCGGCGATCTCCTTGCAGATTTCGTCGTGGTTCATTGTCGCGTCCTCACAGGATTGAAACCGGCTTACGCATCCAGCGTAAATCCGATCTTCACTGTGACCTGCCAGTGGCCGATCTTGTTGTCCTCAATGTGGCCTCGGATGTCGCTGACTTCAAACCAGCGCATGTTACGCACCGTTTTAGCCGCGCGACTCACGGCATTGTTCACTGCGTCTTCGATTCCTGTCGGAGAGGAACCGACCAATTCAATTTTCTTGTAGATGTGGTCATTCATAAAATCTGTCCAGCAGCCACCACCAGCACTGGGCCCTTCGCCTGCTTCAAGATCTGGTCGTTCACGCTGCCAACGAGCAGATTGTAGAAAGCATTGTGTTGATGAGACCCCACAACGATCAGGTCGGCTTCCAATTTCAGGGACTCTTCGACGATATGTCCAACGCTCGCATCGTGAAACTGCTTCAGGGTCACATCAACCCCAAACCCCCTCAAGGGTTCGGTGATTTTCTGAAGTCGGGCTAGATCTGCTTGGATTTGTTCCGGCGTCGGTTCTTGGGAGATTGTCGGTGACGCAATGCCCACGTCGACGGCAGTGTGTGTCTTCGGAACACCATGCAGAATCGTCACATGGCTCTTGAACGCTTGCGCGAGCCTCTGGACTTGATTGAGGACCTTCAGCGCAACGTCAGAGAAATCTACGAGGGCAACAATGGTTTTCATTCTAATCGCATGTGAACATTACCCGTTTCAGAAATCCTTCGGCTATAAACCAGTGTTCCTCGGCACGTCCATCTGGGCATCCTTCCTCACCGTAAATCCCATGTGCCAGTTCAGAAATCTCTTCGTGCGTAGGGCTACGATTAACACCGGGGTCGGCATCCACCATAACGCATCGTGTTTCAGGTTTCATCTCTGATCTGAATCGAAATGCGTTCGAGATGTGGCTGTGTGCTTGATCAAGTTTTTCGAGTCGCGGGCTCACAGGATCGGGGCAATATGTGAAGCAAATCGGCTAGAATCTGGGTAGCGTCCGTCTTATTGTGGACGAATGATTCAAGAATGAGAAATCCCATTCCACCGACTCACCCACTGGACACGGATTGGTTTGCTATACCCTCCAACCTCAAGGCTGCTGGGTTTATGGTGATCCTTGAACGAGTTTCCTTTGAGCCAGGACATCCGCTTTGGTATGCGAGGGCGCAGCGTGATGGAAAGACGTGGAACGGCTTGGGAGAAGGTTTGGAAGAATCTCTGATCAAACTGGAGAAGAAACTGCCGCAAGCGGTAGAGCAAGATCAGCTCAAAGCAAGTTGAAGCCCGATCCGGAGCATTTGCCGCCTCTACATGCCCAACCACCGCATCAGCAGCACGGCAATTAAGCCACCGATGACGAGTTCGACCCCTGTCTTGATGCCCAGAGGATCGAGTTTCTGATGGGCGAAGAATTTTTTCATTGTGAGTATCGAGTGCCAGCGCCATCCACAGGCATTAAGGGATTACCCGCACAACCGCTCTTCTGCTGCGAGCCAATGCTCTTTTGCAAGGGCATCGGGACACCCTTCCTGTTCGTAAAATTGATGCGCTAGCACGGAAATCTCATCGTGAGTCGGCTTGGAGACAGCATTGGGCCTGTAATCAAGGTCGTTGTCGGCATCATCATGCACCAAGATTGGGTGTTCTTCGATTTTCATTTCAAAACTGAATCGGCCATCGCTCGCATTTTGGCTGTCTGGCTGCTCGCATTTTTGTGCAACCTCTTGCCTTCAGAAATCACACGATCAGAAGCCGTGCGAGATGCGATTCAGGGGTATGCTTCTAATTATCGCCATTCTTCTTTTGCTGCTTTGGGGCGGCGGGTTTGCGTTCCATGTCGCCGGTGGGCTCGTCCATATCCTGCTCGTCGTCGCTCTTGTGGTGTTCATTCTCCACTTCGCTCGCGGCGGGAGAAACACCTGACATCCGCGATGTGTCTGAATGAATGAACAATTCACTGACAACACACGTCAGAAGAAATTTGAGAACAAATCGGCGGCAGCGGTAATACGCTGAAACCCGGCAATAAACCGGGTGGGGTTGAAATCCTCAGCCGCCGTCACGCTCGCCAGAGAAGTGAGCAGCGTTGGTTTGGTAAATTGCTACACAGCACTTTCACCACTCTCCTCCGTGCGAATACGCACGGCATGTTCGACATGGCTTACGAATACTTTGCCGTCGCCAACCTTGCCAGTCTTGGCGGCTTTGATGATTGCAGCGATGGCCTGGTCAACGATGTTGTCCGCAACAACGCTCTCGACTTTCATCTTGGGAACAAAATCCACCGCATATTCTGAACCGCGGTAAATCTCAATGTGCCCTCTCTGGCGACCAAATCCTTTCACGTCGGTCACGGTCATGCCCTCAATACCCATATTCGTGAGGGCACCTTTCACTTCTTCGAGTTTGTGAGGTTTGATGACGGCTTCGATCTTTTTCATGGATGGGGGTCCAGTTTGGATTTCGACGCGTGCAGAGTTTCTTTTGAACGAAACCGCCACCTCTTGATGGAACCGAGTCCTACTTGTGGTAGCCCGTGCTGGTCGTGGTTGTCTGCGTCGGCGTTTCGTGGTGTGCGCAGGAAGCAAATCCAAGGACGGCGATGACGAGAACCAATTTGGCGATGTGTTTCATGTGATGAATCATCGGTCGCGAGACGTGGCAGTCAATCTCAATTGCCCCACGAAGTTGTCGAGGCGAAGGACGACATTGAACCGGAGGTGAAAAAATGCAAAGGACACCGCATTCTTTAGGATTGCGAATGAACGTCGCTCTGGATCATCGTTGGCCACTCCATGAACATTCGACTGAACATCTCAACACTTGCAGGCTTCTTTGCAATCACCGGCGGTCTAGGCGCGGTCCTTCTCAGGTGGTCGTGGGGTTTGGGCGTGGTTTGCGGCCTCAATGTTCTGGGCTGCGGTGCCATCGGTATCATCAATTTGCTTCTGCTGCTGTATGTCATCGCGACCGGCCCGCTAGAACCACCGCCCGTCTGGAGAGCAGTTGGCATGGTGATATTCGCTGCGGCTGTTGGCGTATTGTTCCTCCTTTACGCCTACGGTCCGGGTTGGAACTGGGTCAATTCACCAGGACCTTGGGTGACAATTCTCTCGACACTTGCGGTGCTCATTGTCGCCACCATCGAGTTGCGGTGCGTATTTGCGCGACGCACGAAGCAGTCTTGAACTTCGATCCCAAGAAAAGCAGAGAGACAACGCGGGGCTAGACCTACGTTGTCTCGTTCCACTGCCGAGGTTCGTCAACGCCTTGGTGGATTCGGCGCTAAAGTATCCCATGAAAGGAATCAGGGCAAATGCCCTGTCTGACATGCACTCAAGGCTTACATTGTTCCCAGCAAAGAACTGGACGATGAAAAAGCATCGGGCGTGCCATATCTTGTCAAGACGCAGCAACCGTATCCCAAAGCGGCTTCGACGGAAGACTTTAAGCCTTCACATGCCCTGACACGAGCTTGGTCATCTCGAACATGCTGACCTGCGCTTTGCCGTTGAACACTTTCTTCAGCGCATCATCGGCGTTGATGTTCCGCTTGTTCGTCGCGTCCTGAAGCCCGTGCTTCTTGATGTAGTCCCACAGCTTTTTCGTCATCTCACCACGCGGCAGTGGTGTGGATCCAACGATGACTGAGAGGACTTCATCAGGCTGCACCGGCTTCAAGAGCGCGGCGTTGGGTTTACGGGTGGGGGCGTTCGGTTTTGTGGACATGGAGCCCCTTGTAGTTGAGCGAATCATCAGGTGGCAACTCATTCGACGTCGGCATTCGTCCAACGGCGTTGATGTATGCATGCTCAATCGAATCAGCAGGGGTTCATCCTCAACTAGATTCCAGCCGGGCTCAGTGCTCGAAAACACAATTCGCATCCGTAAAGACTCCGACTATCATCGCTTCATCATGCGCCACACCCGAACCATTCGTCGTCACTCCGCCATCATTGCTGCGGTCCTCACATTCGTTTTGGTTGGCCCTCTGAATGCAATCGATCTGCCAGGCATGGGGGCATTGGCAGATCTCATCATGAAGTCTTTTGACACCAACGGTGATTCCAAGATTGACACTGGCGAGTGGCAAGCCGGCGCGAAGGCGAGCTTCGATCAAATTGATGCCGACGGAGATGGAAAGATCACCGCTGGCGAAATTGACGCTCTCGGAGCAGCGATTGCCGAGGAAGCGGGCGCAGCGGTCGGCGCATTGGTGCCGAAATTGATCAAACCCTTGATTCTGGCTATGGACGCAAATGGCGATGGCGTTGTGTCGCGGGACGAATTCCTGAAGAAGATGGACGAGCTTTTTGCAAAGCTGGATACGAACAAGAATGCCGAATTGACCCGCGAGGAGCTGATCCAACTGCCCCTCAAGCTGCTCCCGACTGGCAAACGATAGGCTAGATCTGAAGGGTTGTTCTCACCTTGAAGCTGGCACCGATTTATCTTCAATTCGCTTCCAGCCATGCTCAGTGCTGAAAAACTCACGTCGCTCGCGGATGAGGGCATCTTCCTCGGGACATCCTCGTGGAAATATCCCGGCTGGTGCGGGCAGCTTTACGACGAGCAGAGGTATCTCACGCGCGGCAAATTCTCAGAGGCCAAGTTCGAGCGGGAATGTCTGACCGAATACGCGCAGACGTTCCCCTCGGTGTGCGTGGACGCCGGCTACTACAAGTTTCCCACGGAGAAATGGATCGAGGGACTGTGCGCCCAGGTGAAGCCGGGCTTTCGCTTTTCGTTCAAGGTGACCGACGAGATCACCATCAAGAATTTTCCCAATCATGCACGCCACGGCGCCCGCGCAGGAAAGCCGAACGAGCATTTCCTGAACGCCGGGTTGTTCCGTTCATCGTTTCTCCATGCGTGTGAGCCCTTCCGTGATCACATCGGCGCTCTCATCTTCGAGTTCTCGCAGTTCCACCAGCGGGACTTTGAGCACGGCCGGGATTTCGTGGCGGCGCTCGACGCGTTTCTGGATGAGCTGCCGTCCGGCTGGCAATACGCCGTGGAGATCCGCAACAAGACATTCCTGCAGCCCGAATACTTTGAAGTGCTGTGCCGGCATGGCGTCGCCCATGTTTTCAATTCGTGGACGCGGATGCCACCCGTGACCGAGCAACTGGCGCTGCCCGACAGCGTGACCACGGATTTTGTTGTAGCACGGTTTCTCCTGACACCGGGACGAACGTATGAGCAGGCCAAGAGCACTTTCCACCCCTACAAGGACACGCAGGCGGTTGATTCCGTGGCACGGGAAGCAGGCAAGGCCATCATCGGCAAGGCGAAGGGCAACAAGCGGCCCTCGTTCATTTACGTGAACAACAGGCTTGAAGGGAATGCGCTGAAGACCATCGAAGCCATTCTGGAAAATGCCGAAGCAATTTAGGGGAAGCGTGTCGGTATCGGGTGGGCAATGAGGCTGAGGCTCTATGCGATCGAATGGATTTTCATAAAATTCGAGCCGCGCGGTTGGCCGGCGGGAACACCAGCGATGACGAGGATTTTGTCATGGGACGCAACAAGCTGCCGCGCACGCAGAATCGCTTCTGCTTGCGTAATCAATCCCTCGAAGGTCCCTGGAATTCCTTGAACGAGAAGTGGCTTCACACCCCAAAAAAGATTGAGCGAGTGATAAGCGGCAGCATCAGTTGTCAGTGCAAGGAGCGGAATCTTCGACCGCTCGGCCGCGACGAATCGCGCGGTGTAGCCGGTGGTGGTCAGGACGACTATTGCGCGAAGATTCACCACGCGCGCAATGGCGGTAGCAGCTTCACTGAGCGCATGAGCGTCGGTCGGATCGCTCGCGGGGTAAACCTTGAAGGCGATTCTGGCTTCCACTTCGTTCGCGATGCGAGCCATCATCTCGACCGCGCGCACCGGGAACGCGCCGATCGCTGACTCACCGGAGAGCATCACCGCATCCGTGCCGTCGATGATCGCGTTGGCGACATCGCTCGCTTCCGCACGGGTGGGACGTGGGTCGTGGATCATGCTTTCCAGCATTTGGGTCGCGGTGATCACTGGCAGTCCCAGCCGGTTGCACTTTTCGATGATCTGCTTTTGCAGCATCGGCACCTTCTCGGGACTTACTTCCACACCGAGGTCACCACGCGCGATCATGACCCCGCTGACTTCCTGGAGAATTTCGTCGAGATTCTCGACCGCTTGCGGCTTCTCGATCTTGGCGATCACCGGCTTGGACGCCCCCTTTGCCACGACGAGTTGCTTCAGGCTCCGCACGTCTGCCGCGGTACGCACGAAGCTCAGCGAAATCCAGTCAATGTCTTGCGTCAGCCCGAACTCGACATCTCGTATGTCCTTATCGGTGAGCGACGGCAAAGGCAGAGGCAGATTCGGAAAGTTTACGCCTTTCCGACTCTTGAGCACACCGCCTTCGACGACTCGGCACCGCAGCTCACGGCCTGCGACTTCCACGACCTCCATTTCAAGCAAGCCGTCGTCGAGCATGACGCGCATCCCCGGCTCCGCGCTCTCGGCGATGTGTGCATAGTCGAGCGGGATCACCGCTTCACGTCCGGCCAAGTCAGCCTCCGGCACCAAGGCCACCACGGCACCGGAAGTAAGCGTCATTTGCCCGCCGGGGAGCTGGCCGACACGAATCTTCGGACCTTGCAGGTCCTGCAGAATGGTGACCGGCGTATCGAGTTCCTGCGAGATGGAGCGCAAGGTCGCGATGACGCGGGCGTGCTCGTCGTGGGTGCCGTGAGAGAAGTTGAGACGCGCAACGTCCATTCCGGCGTTGATGAGTTGGCGGATGACCTCTGGCGAGCTGCTGGCCGGACCGAGGGTGGCGACAATTTTGGTGCGGCGCATGATGCAAAAACAATAATCCACGCGAGGTTTGCAGACGCGCGTAACGGATATGTTGGCAATTCGATACGGTTTCCGCAGGCGTTGCAACGACATCATGGCACCCGCACCCCTGCTTGGATTCCCAAGGAATCGAGCAGGCCTTACTCGCCATTAGCCCGTTGCGCGCGGGCAAAAGCGCAGAAGCGACGGTATTCACTCGCATTTCGGCATCGCCACCGTGAAGCTCACCCGTTCCGAACCCGATGGCAGACACCTCCTCCATTCATCCCGACGTGCGGATCGGCCATGTGCATCTCAAGGTCGCCGACCTTGAGCGAGCGCTGGAATTCTATTGCGGCGTGCTGGGGTTCAAATTGACCCAGCGTTACGGGCAACAGGCGGCGTTCATTTCCGCGGGCGGTTACCATCACCACATCGGTTTGAATACGTGGGAAAGCCTAGGCGGTTCTCCGCCGCCACCGGGATGCACGGGTTTGTATCATACGGCGATTCTTTATCCCACGCGGGCGGAGCTGGCCGATGCGTTGGTGCGCGTTCAGCGGGCCGGCATTTCCCTTGATGGCGCTTCAGACCATGGCGTGAGCGAAGCGCTCTATCTGCGCGATCCGGACGAGAACGGGGTCGAGCTTTACTGGGATCGTCCGCGTGAAGAGTGGCCGCGCACTCCGGATGGCGCACTGAAGATGTTCACGCATCCTCTCGATCTCGCCGGCTTGCTTGCTGAAACGAAATCCCGACATGTCCATCACTGATCATGCCGCTGGCGCCGTGATGGGTGCTTTGATTGGTGACGCCCTCGGCGTTGGCCCACACTGGTATTACGACCTCGACGAAATGCGGCGTGACTACGGCGACTGGATCACCGGCTACACGGAACCAAAGCCGCATCGTTACCACGCGGGGTTGAAAGCGGGACAGCTTTCGCAGGCGGGCATCATCACGACCATGCTGCTGCGCTCCACGGTGGAGAATGGCGGCTACGACGAAACGGACTTTTGTCGCCGCCTGGATGAGGAACTCTTTCCGCAACTTGACGGCACGCCGGTGAATGGCCCCGGCGGATATACCAGTCAGTCGATCCGCGAAGCATGGCGGCGCCGGGTGGAGCAAAAGAAGTCGTGGAAAGACGCGGGCGGTCATGCCGATACCACCGAAGCCGCCGAGCGCGCGCTCGTGCTCGCTGCGCGCTATGCCAGGACGCCCGCGAAAGTGGCGGAGGCGGTCAGCGCGAACTGCCTTCTGACGCAGGCCGATGAAGCGATCGTGGCGATGACGACCGCGTATTGCTGTGTGCTGGCGCTGCTCGTGGGCGGTGAGGAACTTGACCCGCTCCTTTCCGACAAGCTGATGGACTTGGTGAAGGCCGGCGACCTGCCGTTTCACGCCGTCACGAGCGCCAATCTCGGCCCTCCGAAACCGGGCGATCCCGACCCGCCGCGCGCCGGTCGCTTCTCCTCACCCGATGCCCTGCTCACTCCCTCCTACATGGCCGAGGCCGCGCTTGATCCCACGATCAAGATCGAGCCCGCGTGGAAGGTGTCTCTCGTTTACGGGATGCCCTGCGCGATCTACCATCAGCTTCCCGCCGCCTACTATCTGGCTGCCCGTTTTCCCGACGACTTCGAGTCCGCCGTCTTGCACGCGCTGAATGGCGGCGGGCAGAACCAGGCGCGCTGCATCCTCACGGGCGCTCTCGTCGGTGCGCGGGTTGGACTCGCTGGCATTCCGCAACGTTTTTTCGACGGACTTGAGAATTCATCGGAGTTGACCGCGTTGGCCCGCCAACTCGGAGAACACGCGGAATCCCGTTGATCCATCTCGCGCTTGGCCCGCTTTAGTATTTTGTCCGCTCATGCAGTTGGTTGAGATCCAGCGCGACGCCGGGATCGAGGCGATGCTGGAAACTTGAGTTGATCTGCGCGGTTGCGGGCGTAGTGTATTCCCATACACTGCACTTCCCGACACCATGCTCACCGACCGACAGCAGGAGATCTTCGACTTCATCCGCCAACAGCAGCAGACGCGGGGCTTTGTGCCTTCGATTGCCGAAATGCAGAAGCACTTCGGTTTCGCCAGCCCGACCGCCGTGGTGGGTCATCTCCGTGCGCTTGAGACGAAAGGAGTGCTGAAGCGTGAGCCCAACAAGGCGCGGGGACTGGTCCTCACCGGTGAATACCGCGAACGGCAGATGACCGAGATTCCGATCTACGGCACCATCCCGGCCGGTCTGCCAGCCGATGAACGTCAGCAATCCGATGGCTGCATTTCTGTGGATGTCGAAACGCTCCGGCTTCCAAAAGGTGCGCGTGTCTTCGCCCTCAAAGTCCGTGGCGATTCCATGATCGGTGCGGGGATCCTGCCGGGGGACATCGTGGTGATGGAATTCAAGGAGGCGAAATCCGGTGACGTCGTGGCCGCGCTGATTGACGGCGAGACGACCCTGAAGCGCTACGTCATGCAGCGTGGAAAACCGTTCCTGAAAGCGGAGAACCCAAAATTCACGAATTTGGTCCCTGCGCAGGAACTCGTGATTCAGGGAGTCCAGATTGCCTTGCTGCGGGTCATGAAGTGATGAACGCATTGCGCTCCATCTTCAGGCGATTGATGGCGTGGTGCGGCATTGCAAGCCGTCCCCATGCGGAGCAATTGGAGTTGCCGCTGCATACTACCAAACGACGGGACCGATGATCGTCCACCTCGATGCCGACGCATTTTTTGCGTCCGTCGAGCAGGCCGCTGACCCGAAGCTGAGGGGAAAGCCGGTGGCGGTCGGCGGCGACAGGCGCGGCATTATCGCCTCGGCGAGCTACGAGGCGCGCAAGCTCGGCATTTACACCCCGATGCCCACTGCGCGGGCGCGGAAGCTCTGCCCGCGGCTCATCGTGCTGCCGGGGGACTTCGAGAAGTATGAGCAGTTCTCCCGGTTCATGTTTTCCTACGCCTACGATTTCACACCCGAGGTGGAGGTCGCATCCATTGACGAGGGATATTTCGATTTGCGCGGGCATCACAAACACACGCCGCGTGAGGTCGCGGAGATCATCCGGCGGGCGATCCGGCAGAGCCTCAAGATCACCGTCTCCGAGGGCATTGCCTCGAACAAGCTCATCTCGCAGGTGGCGTCCAAGCTGCGCAAACCCGCGTGCTTTCTGGAAGTGCAGGACGGCGATGAACGGAGCTTCCTTGCACCCCTGCCGAACAAATGGTTGCCGGGTGTCGGGCCGAAACTCGCAGGCACGCTGAATACCGCCGGACTCGCCATCATTGAACAAATCGCCTGCACGCCCGCTGACATGCTCGCGCTGCTCGTGGGTAGCTACGCACCGCAGCTCCGCGCCTTTGCAAATGGGGTGGATGAACGTCCCGTGGTGCGCGAGCCATCGGATGCAAAGAGCTACGGTGAGCAGGACACATTTGCCGAGGACGTGACCGATGAGGTTTTCATTCTCGCAAAGCTCCGCAGCATTGCGGATCGGCTTGCGGCAAAGGTGCGTGAGGACGGGAAGAGCTTCCGCACGGTGACGCTCAAGCTCCGCTACAACGACATGCAGGACGTGACCCGGAGCGTGAGCCTTGGGGAGCCTGCGGATCTCGAACAGGACATTTACCCGTTGCTGCCAATGCTGGTTCGCAAGGCATGGGATCGCCGTGTGAGCATCCGCATGGTGTCACTGCGCCTCTCGGGAATTTACGGCGGAATTTTCCGCAGCGAGCTGGCGCTAGATGAACAGAGCCGCAAACGGGAAAACGAACAGCGGCTCGCCAAGGTCATTGACGGTCTGCGTGGAGAACACTCGATCATGCGCGGCCATGATCTGTGGCTGAAGCAGAACAGCGACAAGCCGCGTTCAGACATGGCGCGGGCGACTTCACGCAAGGCCAGCGTGCCGGTGACGGCCCGTGTGCGTGATTACGTCCCGCTCAACGTCAAAAGCCATTACAGCTTCCTCGACTCGGCGCTTTCGATTTCGGCGATCATCGAAGCTGCAAAGGAAACCGGTGCGAAAGCCCTCGCCATTACTGATCCCAATTTGCACGGCGCCGTCGAATTCTTCACCGTCGCACGCGACGCCGGGATCAAACCCATCATTGGTGCGGAGATCCTCAGCGATGGTCGCCCGCAAAATCTCTACGTCGAGAATGCCCGCGGGTACGCCAACCTCTGCCACCTGCTGTCCGTTCCCATCGTCACCGGTGAATTGCTGACTGCACACAGCGAAGGGCTGATTGCTGCCAGTGCCGAGCAAGTTGCCCTCCCGGAAATCCGTTATCGCTCCCCTGCCGACCGTCAGAAGTTTGCGATCATCCAAAGCATTCGCACGCTCACGCGACTGCATGAACCGCATCCCGATAAACGCCGGGATGAATTGGACTGGCTCACGCCGGCTGAAGTTGGTGCGCGATGGGGTGACGACGCCATGCGCGCCACTCACGAGATCGCGGAACGATGCACTTTCGCTTTCGAGTTTGGCCGGCTCCGTTTTCCACGGTTCACACCGGACGATGGTTCCACCGCACACATGTTTCTTGAACGGCTCGCATTTGAGGGGCTGAGACAGCGCTACGGGGAAAATGCGCAGCGCCACGAAGCACAACTGCGCGAGGAGCTGGGCATCATCGCGGAGGTCGGTTACGAGGAATACTTCCTCACGACTTGGGGCATTTTGCAGGAGTGCCGGCGTCGCGGCATTGCGTGGATCACACGGGGGAGCGCGGCGGATTCACTGGTCTGCTACTGCCTTGGGATCTCGGGTGTCTGTCCCATCCGCTTCGAGCTGTATTTCCGGCGCTTCCTCAATCGCGAGCGCATGGCGCTGAACAAGCTGCCGGACATCGACATTGATTTCGCCCACGACCGGAAAGACGACGTGGTGGATTTAATTTTCGAGCACTACGGGCCGCATCACGCTGCCGTGGTCGGAGGCTTCAACACCTATCAGGGTCGTTCCGCCGTGGCGGACATCGCCAAGGTGCTCGGTGCTTCCGAATTTCAAATCCGGCGTCTCACCGAACACATCCCGCACACGACCGCAGCGCATATTGCCGAGGCCGTGGCCGGGAGACAGGAATGCCGGGAATCCCCATGGGGTGAGGAGCCCTACAAGACGGCGCTGGAAATGGCGGCGTTCCTCGATGGGTTTCCACGTCATGCGAAGATGCATCCGTGCGGCATCGTGCTTTCGCGGGATCCGATTGCATCGCTGACGCCCACATTCACGAGCGCGAAGGGCTATCCCACCACGCATTTCGACATGGATGCTGTGGAAGACGTTGGCCTGGTGAAAATGGATATTCTGGCGCAAGGCGGTTTGGCCGTAATCCGCGACAGCCTTCAACTGCTTTCCGAAAAAGGCATCACGCCCGATTTGGAAAACCTCCAGCCGTGGGAGGACGCGGAGATTTGGAAAATGATCGCGTCGGGCAACGCCCGTGGCGTTCATCACATTGAGAGCCCTGCCATGATCTCACTGGCCCGCATGTGCAACGTACGGGACATCGACTGTCTCATTGCCATCGTCTCCGTCATTCGACCGGGAGCTGCCAACGGTTCAAAGAAGACGCAGTTCGCACGAAGGGCACAGGGGCTTGAGCCGGTGGACTACACGCATTCGAGCCTTGAGCCGGCGCTGCGTTCCACCTTCGGCGTCATCGCCTACGAGGAACACATTCTCCAAATCTGCGACGCCTTCGCCGGCCTTCCGGCGGGACGTGCCGACATGCTTCGCCGGGCGCTGGTGAAACAGAAGGTCGCGGTCATCGAGGAGATCGGGCGTGAGTTCATCGAATCCGCCCGGGGAATTGGCCGCACTGAACCGGACATCGTGAACGTGTGGAATCTCGTCGCCGGTTTCCAAGGCTACGCATTCTGCCGTGCCCACAGCACGGCCTACGGAGTCGAGGCGTATCAGGGTGCGTGGCTGAAGCGTTATCACCCGGCCGAGTTTCTGGCGTGCGTGCTCAGCAACGGGAAGGGCTTCTACTCGACGCTCGCCTACACGCTGGAATGCCGGCGACTCGGCATTGTTTTTTTCCCTCCTGACGTGAATGCTTCGCGGTGGAATTTCACGCCGGAGGCCGATGCCATCCGGGTGCCGCTGCGTGTCATCAAGGATTTCACGACCGCCACGCTGGAACGCTACCGGCGAGAGCGGGATCGCCGTTCGTTTGAATCCCTGCGGGACTTTTACGACCGCGTGAATCCCACCGCGGCCGAACTGCTCAACTTGATCCGCGTTGGTGCATTCGACGGATTCGGGGAGCCGCGCACCGCGCAATTCTGGCACCTGCAATACCTCGCTCAGTGGCCGAAATCTCAAGGGTATCTTTTCCAGAGCGACGAGTCTTCTCCGCTGCCTGAAATTCCTCTCACGGAGCCGGACGGCACCCAGCGTCTCCGAGATGAAATGGAATTGCTCGGGTTCACCGTGAGTGGTCATCCGCTCGATCAATTCCCCGGCATCCCGTGGGAGACGTATTGCCCGATTCGTGATCTCGCCAATTACGCCGGGCAGCGTGTCACGACCTGCGGGCTCATCATTGCCGATCGCTCGCATCATCAGGTCTCAGGCGACCGGATGAAGTTCATCACGATCTGCGATCACACCGGCATCATCGAGTGTGAGATTTTCGCGGCGACCTACCGGCGCTTCGGTCTGGCGACGGTTCAATTCGCAGTGGTCGAGGTTGAGGGGATGGTCACCGCCTTCGACAACGGTTTGGGCTGCACACTCGACGTGCAGCGCGTGGGAAAACCGCGCGGCTGGCGGGTGCCATCACGCTGAGATGACTGCCTCGGTGCATTCATCGGCCTCGCATAGAAATAACGTCCCCTCCAAAAACCTCGGCCCCCACTCGGCGGCGCCTTGCTGCGCCGTTGTGTGGAAAGAATGAGGCTGACCACCTTGCTGTCACGAACGAACGCGATGCCCGAGCCTACTTTTGCACGCTGAACACGATCACCGAATCGAGAACCGCTGCAGCAGTCTTGGCACCCAACGGCAGCCCCGGTCCTGCGACCTGATAGTAGCCGCTCATATTGCCCGTGTCCTTGCCCTCTGCGTTGATGACATTGAAGCCTTTGTCGAGCATGGTGAGTGAGACGGCCTTTTTCTGCTGCTGTGTATCCGGCCGCAGGAGGGGATTGTGGATCGAGAAATCGCGCAATCCCGGACCGGCATTCACGACGGTCACCCAATGGCCGCCGTGCCGGTTGAAGCCGTTTTCCTCCTTGCGGTACCAGCCCACGTTGAACACTTCGACGCAATCCGGGTCAGCCGCAGCTGCACGGAGCCATTCCAGCACCGGCTTTTTGCCCACGGAGCAAGCCCTGTTCACCTCGCTGAGTCCGCGCCATGTGGCGACTTCCAGCCGTTTCATGCGAAAGCCGTTTGCCTCCACATAACGGCGAAGGCCGGTGATGATTTTGTCCGGACTGGTTCCGTTCTTGGGGTCGGTGTCCATCTCATGCGCCAGTTTCTCGATGAGCGCGATTTGATGATCATGTCCGGTGCCGGGAACCAGTCCCTTCATGCCCCGCGCCTGCGCCAGATAGATCAGGCCGTTCGAGATTGCCGTGGGAGCGCAGTAGTTGCTTCCCCCGTCCACAAACCCAGCCGCCTTATCCTGCTGCCAGAAGCAGGGCGTTTCCTCGGCCTTCTTGTCTGAACTCTCAACGCCAAAGCCGCACACCGCAAGAATCGCCAACAGGCCGGGTGCGAGACAGAACGTGAAACGCTTCATTCCGCGCTCGGCGACGAGGCGGTCCTCTATGCGTTTGGAGGCATCCGGACGCCCGGCGGATGAATGGGAACCGGATTGGAAGGGCTGCGGACTGCCGGCGGCGTGTGCGGTTGGCATGTGCATGGTGCCTACCCAAAGTCCCCGGACCCGCCAAGACCGAACGGTGCTCGATGCACTTCGGTGACAGGGATGTCGCCAGCCTATACTTGGTGACGGCATCCGAGACTCTTCATTCTTGGCGGCGATGACCGGGGCTGCTATTGCCGAATCATGTATAGCACAACCATGCCCGCCTCCTCGCTCAAACCCCACACCCTTGACTCCATCCGGGGCTTTGGCGGCTCACGCGTCGCCTCCCGCAAAACCCCAATCACAGTGCTGCGCTCCCTGCTTTGCCTGATCCTGATGGCCGCCCTGAGCACCACTGGCTTCGCCGAAGAAAAACAACTGTGGGCCAAGAGCATCATCGGCAAAAAGGCACCGGCATTTGTCGTGGAAAAATGGCTCGGATCAGAACCGAAGCGCGAAGGCAAGTGGGTCCTGATCGACTTTTGGGCGACGTGGTGCCCACCGTGCCGCAAGGCGGTCGGCCACCTGAATGAATTTCACAGCAAGTTCGGCGACAAGCTCGTGGTGATCGGTGTTTCGGACGAAAAAGAGGAGGTGGTCCGAAAGCTGACCGCGCCGAAAATCGAGTATGCCAGCGCGATCGACACGCAGGGGCGCATGAAGAAGGAACTCGCGGTGACGGGCATCCCGCACGTGATCATCGTGGACCCGCAGGGGATCGTCCGCTGGGAAGGATTCCCGTTCCTGAACGAGCACGAGCTGACCGAGAAGGTGATCGCGGACCTGCTGGCAGGCAGCCCGAAGTAATCGCTGCCGTGCCCTTGGGCGGCTCCGCGGGTCCCCGTGGGTGCATCACCAGAGCGATGCCCGGTGAAGGCGGTTTCGCTTGGCGGCAGGTCTTGACGCCTCTACGAGGAGACATGCCCTCGTTCCCCAAGACAGGAAGACCCCCATGCCGGTAGCGACTGTCACTCTTCTGATATGATCGCGCCTGACTCTCCGAATCTGTTCAACGCGCTTTTCGCGTTTCATCCCCGCGAGGGTTACACGCCGCGTGAAAACTTCCTCTCGGAGGCATTCGCCCACGTACTACGCACTGTGAATGGCGCCTGCGAAGCATGGGTATCCAAACTCATTGGCTCGCCGACGCCGCTGCTAACTTCGCGAATCCTCACGCGCTGTTCGGAGGATGGGGTCTTCCCCGATTTGAAAATCGAAGCCGCTGCCGCATCCGGTGAGGGCTTGACGATTTACGCGGAGCATAAATGGGATTCGCCGTGTAACGAACAGCAGCTCCAGAATTACGCGGACATCGCCAAGAAATCCAGGGGCACCCCGTACTTGGTCTTTGTAGGAGCCCGACTTGATCAAGTGGGTGCAGCGAAGACCGCTAAGTGACTGTCTAAAAAATGCTGCATTCCAGTGATTTTAGTCCTTGTACTTTTTGGAGAGGTAGTGTGGAAGGCTTGGGATGCCGACCAAAGAACCCTATCCCAGTGATCTCACCGATGCCGAATGGAAGCTTTTGGAGCCG
>CAIRYQ010000112.1 GCA_903882875.1 uncultured Spartobacteria bacterium
ACTCGATCAATGTCGTACGACCACTCGATCAATGTCGTACGACCACTCGATCAATGTCGTACGACCACTCGATCAATGTCGTACGAGTGGTCGTACGACATGGGAAAACCACAAAAACAACCCATTTCTTGCAGTTTTCCTGCATTGCCCCACAAAATGGTCAAAAAACGACATCCGCGCGCCGAGGGCCAAAGGCCCGAACCCATGCCAGCCTGGGGCAACGCCCCAGGAAACCGTCCGCCCGAGGACAAGAGGGCCAACGGCCCGCTCCATTGTCCCATCACCCATGCCGCGTCTTCCGTGTCCGGTTCCGTTCGCACCGGGGTTGGCACGGGATTTCAGCCCTTTGTCCGTTGTGGTGCATTTTTCCTGGGGCGTTGCACGCGTAGGACGCGGCTGCGCCCCAGGCTGGTATGGGAACGCGCCGTTGGCGCTGGCATCCCCGCCCGCTGCGCCGCGTAATACCCGGCTGCGCTCGCTCCACCACCGGCTGCACTCCATCAGCCCTCCGGGATGAGGATGCCTTCGCCCAAGTTCCGCGCCCAAGTTCCGCGCCCAAGTTCCGCGCCCAAGTTCCGCGCCCATGCGCCGCGCCCATGCGCCGCGTCCCGAAGGGACGATTGGAATGTAGCCGGTGTGCAAGTCCGCCAAAGGCGGACGCAGCCACCGGATCACGTCCCCGAAACGGATGCGCCCCGGAGGGGGCGCGGGAGCCCTCCGTCCTCCGTCCGGCACCCCTGCCGGGGTGCATGGTCCTTTGAACGGGGGATCCGGTGGTTCCCGCTCGCTGCACTCGCTCCACCACCGGCTACACTCCATCAGCCCTCCGGGCTGAAGCCACCTCCGACAAGGCTTCTCGACACCTAAACCGCCCCCGCTACACTAAAGTCATGCAAGCAGGCATCCAACGCGTCAACGTCAGCAAATGTTATGAAACTAAGGCGAACCCCACTTGTAAACCGCAAACTTAAGCTAGCGCGATGAAGCTTCCAATGGTTTGCATGCAATGTGCTTTCCCCACGAATGGCGAAGCACCAGATTCCACGCTCTACAGTCTTCCAGTAAGAGAAGACAGCGTGTACGAATTTACATGCCCTCGCGGCCACCAGGCAGTTACGGTTATTCAAGAAGAAAAATTCGAGATACTCTTCGAGATTGCAATAAATGCGATTGTCGATGGTTACTACCGGGATGCAGTGGCGTCCGCAACATCGAGCCTGGAACGATTCTACGAGTTTCTTGTGCGTGTGATTTGCCACGCGCACGAAGTTCCAATTGAGGAGTTTGGAAAGGCATGGAAATCTGTGGCAAAGCAGTCCGAGCGTCAATTAGGTATGTTTCTAGCCGCTCATATATTGCACTTCAAAAAAGCACCAGAGTTAAACGGGGATCAGGCGTCGTTTCGCAATGATGTCATCCACAAAGGACTCATACCTACCAAAGACCAGGCAATTAAATACACCAACGATATCCTTGGATTGATTAGGCCTCTGTTGATTGAAGTGAAGACCTCTCTAAACGAATCAGTTCAAGCGCTCGCGATGGTGCGTTTGAAGGAGCGACATAGTAGGCTTGGTGAAACACCTCGGGCGAGTATGGTCATAGGGTCTACCGTCAGTCTCACTCTTTCAGTTACTGAGCCACATCCGACAAGCATCGAGCTTAGCTTGAAGAGAATTGAAGAACGAAAAGCAGAGGTGAGCAAACGCGCTAAATAGTGTGCCATAGCGAACTGCCGCTCCAATGCGTAGACCCTACGCGAGACCGGCACAATCATTGCCGCTGCTACCGCGCCGCCTCCGCCTTCATCCCAAGCTGCTCAAACAGGAACGCAAACACATCCGCCTGCTGGGCGATGCGTTCGCTGAGGGCGGTGCCCATGCCGTGGCCGGAGGCGCCGCTGAGGCGGACGAGGATGGGATTCGCGGATGCGGTGGCGGCCTGGAGGCGCGCGGTCATCTTGCGGGAATTGGCGGGATTCACGCGGCCGTCCTTTTCCCCGGCGAGGAAGAAGACGGCGGGATACTTGGTGCCGTCGGTGACATTGTGGAACGGCGAATACGCGCGGAGGGCGCGGTATTGCGCGGGGTCCTTCACGGTGCCGAATTCGGTGACGTTGAAGGCGCCGTTCGGGTCGAGCTCCACGCGCAGCATGTCGTAGATGCCGACGTGCGCGACGACGGCGCGGGCGAGGCCGGGGTTCTGCGTGAGGAAGGCGCCCATGAGCAGCCCGCCATTGCTGCCGCCCTCGACGGCGAGCTTCTCGGGCCGCGTGTAGCCGCGCTCGATGAGGTAATGCGCGCAGGCGGCAAAGTCGTCGAAGACGTTCTGCTTTTTCGTGAGGTTGCCGGCAAGGTGCCATGCCTCGCCGAATTCGCCGCCGCCGCGGAGGTTCGCGACGACATACACGCCGCCGCGGTCGAACCACAGCCGGTGCGTGAAGTCGAAATACGGCCTCATGCTGATGCCGTAGCCGCCGTAGGCGTAAAGGAGCGTGGGGTTCGAGCCGTCGAGCTTCGTGCCCTTTTTGCGGAGGATGTTCACGGGCACCTTCGTGCCGTCCTTGCTGACGGCGAATTCACGCACGGCCTCGATGTCGTCGAAGGACACGGGGGAGGTGTTGAAGAGGGCGGTCTTGCGCGGCTTCGGCGCTTCCTTGCTCAGGGGATTGTACGTCATCCACGCGGAGGGCTCGATGAAGCTCGTCTGGCGGTAGAGGATTCCATAGTCGCCGCCGTGGTCGTCCTCGTTTGCCAATATCTGCGCGGCGCCGGAGGCTTCGGGCAGAGGAACCTCGCGCATGTTTTTTCCATCGAGATCAAACTGCCGGATGCGCGACGGACCGCCGATAAGGTCGGTGACAAAGAGATAGCTCGTCGTGGGCGTGAGCGACTCGATGACGGCGTCGCTCTCCGGCACGAGGACTTCCGCGTCCTTCAGCATCTTCGCCGGGTCGAGCGAAAGGCGCAGCACTTTCCCGCGCGGCGCGTCCTTCACCGAGCGGAGGAAAAGCGTGGCGCTGTCGCAGCCGATGGCGGCTTCCTTCACGCCGTCCTCGAAGCGCGTGACTTGCCGCCACTTCGCGGCATCGCCGTCCTTCGTGTCCCGGACGTAGTGGGCGAATTCGCCGCCGTCGCCATTCGCGACTTTCGCGAGCAGCCAGCGGCCATCGCGCGAGGTGTCGAAGTCAATCTCCGCGATGCGCGGGAAGCCCTTGCCCTCGGAATACGTGTCTGCGCTCTCCGGCGTGCCGAGCGTGTGAAACCAGATCTGCTGGTAGAAATTCGCGTCCTCCGCGGGGCGCTCGCCCTTGTGCGGATAGCGCGTGAAGAAGACGCCCTTGCCATCCGGCATCCACGCCACGCTGCCGCCGCCGGTGGGATACTGCACGCGCGGGATGCGGTCGGGCAGATGCTCGCCGGTGTCGGTGTTGTAGAAATGCAGCGTGCCATCCTCGCTGCCGTGCTCGGAGAGGCAGACGGCGATGAGCTTCCCATCCGGCGAAGGCACGAACCAGTCCATCGCGACCTGCCCCTTCGGCTCCAGCTCGTTCGGATCGAGCACGACTTTCTCCGCCGCGAGATCATCCGCTGACTTCAGCGTGACGAGCAGGCGCTGCTGTTTCGGCGGCTGGAATTTCAGCGCAAAAAGCCGCCCCGGCCGCGCGACGAGTCCGCTGTGCGAAGGCGTGTCCTTTGCATACAGCGCCGTGAGCTGTTTCTCGATGTCCGCGCGATCCGGCAGCGCGTCGAGATGGGCGCGCGTGTATTTATTCTGCGCCTCGGTCCACGCCTTCACCGCGGGCGAATCGCCGTCCTCCAGCCAGCGGTATTCGTCCGTGATTTTCTCGCCGTGATACTCGTCCGTCACCGGCTTTTTTTCGCTCGGCGGATAAGCGGCGAGGAGCGCGGAGGAGGCGATGGCGGACATGGCGATGGCGGGGATGAGCGAGAGGAATGAGCGGGTATTCACGGCGAAGGGCCAAATGTATATGCCGCCGGGAGCGGTTCGGCAATGTGTCTGCGACATCGGCAAGCTCCTGAGTCCCTTGAACGGTGCTCGGAGCTTTGCGAGCGGCCTTATGGGCCTTGCCAATGGCGTTCTAAACCTTGCGCGCAAGGCTCCGATCCCGGCGTGCGGCGTCCTGAGCCCGGCACGCGAGGCTCGGAGTGCGGCGCGCGAAGCTCGGAAGGCGGATGTGCGAAGCTCGGAGTGCGGCGCGCAAGGCTCGGAAGGCGGCGTGCAAGGCTCGGAAGGCGGTGCGCAAGGCTCGGAAGGCGGCGCGCGAGGCTCGGAAGGCGGATGTGCAAGGCTCGGAAGGCGGCGTGCAAGGCTCGGAAGGCGGCGTGCAAGGCTCGGAAG
>CAIRYQ010000113.1 GCA_903882875.1 uncultured Spartobacteria bacterium
GCTCGACATCCTCGGCAACGCGTTCACGATCCCGACGGTGGAAAATTCGCCGAAGGTGAATGCGGCGACCTTCGGCTCCCTCTCGGACGTGGCTCCGTCAAGCTTCTGGTCGCCGTATCAGTAAGACAGGTCTCCGCAACCGGCACACGATTAGAGCGTGTCATGCCACTTTAACGTGCATGACACGCCCCCTGTGCAGCGGCGAGTCCGAGGGAGTATTGAGAGAAAGGCGCGCAAGGTTTTCATGCGGGGTGCAGTAATGGTTTGTCCGTGCTTTCTGAATATGTGCTTCAGGCTTTCCAATGCCTTCACACGTTCCGAGAACTGACACATCGAAGAAGCGCGAGCAGTCGGCGCGACGAGGACAGGAGTTGGAACATGCCATTCGCGCCGCACTGCCGCGCGACGAGTCATTGCGCGCCACCGAGGCTGTGAAAGCTGCCCATTTGCTGTTGCTAAAGGCCGAGCTTTATTGGTCTCAGGACGCGAAGATTGCCGAACGCGACATCGGCGCGCGCATTGATAACATTGAGCGTGAGAAGCAAAGATGGACGGAGCGGACGCTTGACGAGATTCTGCATGACTACACAGCCGTCTGAGCATGCGCTGCTCGAAGTTCTCCGAACAGACAAGGATGCCTATTTCTTATGCCATGTGCGCAGGCACGTCATCGCGGCGGATGTCGCCTTAGTGAATTGCGTGGCGGGACCGGAGACGAAGACTTGCAGTTCCTCGCAGTCGTTCAGCCGCACGAACATCACGCTTTTCGCATAGCGTGTCCCGGCGATGTCGTAGCTGATTCGCAGAAGATAGGTTTTCCAGCCGTTGATCGGGAGAGGGTCGGGTTGCTCGGCTTCGAGCTTCACGTTTTCGGAGTCCTTTTCCGCCAGCGCGAGCAATGCGGCACCCACGCTCTTCTGGCCGGCTTCGTCCTTGGGAAGCATTGGCTTCGGGGAAAGCAGGAAGGTCACATTGGCGCCGGGGGCAGTGTCGCTGCTGAGGAATGCGCGCAGGCTGCTGCCTTCTATCCTCCAGCCTGCGGGCGGCATGATGAAGACGCGCTTTGCGCCGTCCTGAAAACTCGGGAGTTTGATGCGGAGGCCGTCGGCGTCCATGTCCACGTACTGCGGTGTGAGGTCGAGGGCGCGCGCGGTGGCGCACAGGGCGAGCATTGCGGCGAAGGAGGTGATTTTGTGCATGACGGTTCGGACGGGTTCAATAGCGGCGCCAGGCGCCGCGGGAATAGCTGGAAAAGCAAAAGACGCCGGGGCAGGGGTGCTTGACGAAGTCCTGGTTGCAACTCCAGTTGCGGATGGGCGGGGCGTAGATGTTGCCGGTGGTCCATGCGCCGGTGAAAATGGCCGAGGTGAATAGCTGCACCATCGAGCCAGTGAAGTTAAAAGGGACGCCGGTCCAGTTTTCCAGGAAGCGCGGGAAATTGTGCGCGCCGCCGCTCGGGCCATAGGTGACGCCGGTGTTCGGGTTGACATAGTTCGTGGGAATGGTGCCGGCCATGATGGCGGTGTTCACCGTGGTGGCCGTGGCCGCCCGCGCACTGCCAGCGATGATGTTGCCGGGACTGGCCGGGTTGTCCACGCCGTAAAGGGGATTGGCGGCGTTGGCGTCGTTCCATGCGTTGGAAAGGATCATCACGGCATCGGCCAACACGGCGCTCGGCACCGGGGCAGCGCCGGCGTAAGTGTTATAGTCGCCGCGGATGTAAATGCCGGCGTCACTGGCTACGGAAAAGCCGCGGACATTGTTCGGCGAATCCACGGGGACGCTTGCGGTTGGGAGCATGGATCCATTTTCAAGGCGGAACGCGCGCTCGGTGTTATCGGGGCTCACATCGGTGAAATAGATGATGCCATTGAACTGCTGCGCCGGATTGCTCGCCGAATTCATGATATTGACGGCCGTGTTCAGCAGCGAGACATCCACGGGCGTGATGGAGACGTTCTGCTGTTCGCGGGCGTCGTACACCGGCTTGCGCGTGCCGATGGCTGCGGCGACGGCCGCGACGACGGCGGGTGCAGCGGGATTGTTATCGCTACCTAGTGCAGTGTAACGGAAGGAACTGATGGGTTCAACGGATGCGCCGGTCGGTATTGCGATAAGTCCATTTGAAAGGTTTTGCCGTCTTGTTGTGGCCTTTGATGTATTTGGTGATCTTGCGGGCGAGGTCGGCTTTGGA
>CAIRYQ010000114.1 GCA_903882875.1 uncultured Spartobacteria bacterium
AATTCCATGAAGGCGCGCATGACGCTGCCGAGCTTGTCGCCGCGCAGGGACAGCTCCTCGTAGGCGGGCTGGCTCTCGCTGTTCCACTCCCATGTGTCCTCGAAGGCCTGGATCTGCGCGGCGGCGGCGGTGCCGTCCTTTTTCTGGAAGAAGGCGTTGGCGTTCTGCGCGCTGTTGAAGGGCGGGGCGAGATAGACGAGGTCCACGGACTCGCTGGGGACGTAGCGGGTAAGGATGTCGAGATTGTCGCCGTAGTAGAGGGTGCCCATGTGCGTGTGGAGTAGCACCCCTGCGCGGCGACAAGCTCGGCAGCGTCATGCGCGCCTTCATGGAATTCCTCGGCCCGAACGACAGGTTGGCCTACCTCGCCATGATGGCCCCGCGCCTCGTCGAACTCCGCCGCGCCCTCAAGCCCACCGGTTGCATCTGCGCTTGCGGACATCAGGCGGCGTGGTAAAAAAGGACATGATTGAAGTTAAAAATGCCGTGCAATTGGCCATGCAATACTGCGCTCAACTGTTCGGATCTATCTCTGTCTTGAACAAGCCCCAGCTTGAAGAGGTCGTGCTCAGCGACGACGAGAAGCATTGGTTCATTACGGTCAGCTATGACGAGCCCGGAGATTCGCAATCGGAATCACTCTCGCGCGCAATGAGTGGTCTTGGGCCAAGGGCTGCTGAGCGAAAATACAAGGTCGTGGATGTGGACTCCGAGACGGGGAAGGTTCGAGCGGTAACAATGAGACAGCCCCTTGAACGAGTATCTTGAAAGTCTGATCGCAAAGTATCGGACCCGCGGTGTGCTGGTCGATTCCAACCTGCTGATCCTCTATTTCGTCGGCGAGTTTGCGCCCGAACGGATTCCTTCTTTGTGCAGGACAAAGAGCTTTACCGTGGATGACTTCCACCTCCTCAAGGCGATCGTCGATTCCTTCACAGTCAAGGTCACAACTCCGAACATCCTCACCGAGATCACCAACCTTTCAGACGACGTTCCCGCCCGTCTTCGGGAGGATTTTTTTCTCCGGTTGCGGTCGAGCTTTCAACTCCTCGACGAACAGTATGTTCCTTCGGCGACCGCCGCTGCATCCGCCAGTTTTCCCAAGTTCGGGCTTTCCGATTCCGTGATCGTGGAAATAGCCAATCAGAGATATTTGGTGCTTACAGCGGAGTTCGCTTTGGCGGGTTATTTGCGTTCCGTCGGCACCGATGCGATCAACTTCAACAACCTGCGTCGAATCCGATAGCGAATCCCAGTCAAGCCGGCGGCGTGGACGGCAAGGTCTTCTTCCGCGACCACCCGGACGCGAAGGCCAAGCCGCAGGTGATCCTCTTCTCCGTGAAGGGCGGCAACGCCTGACAATAGCCCAGCGCTTTAGCGCTGGGTCTCCCCGTCAAACAAACCAGCTAAGTCCCTTCAGGGACGAAAGAACCGCGAGGCAACTTCTGCCGTCCCTCCGGGACTATTCATTCTTCCCGCACCTTCACCCAGCGCTGAAGCGCTGGGCTATTTTCCCGGCGTTCCCTTTCACCACGCGCTGTGTCAAGCAACCGGATAAGCACGGTAAAAGCAGGGTTTCGTCGGCTGAGCAAATCGGAATGGATAGGCGTCTTTCCTGGGGACCACAGCGGATGCACGAAAACCTCTGCGGGCATTCATTCTCCCCGGCTGGGCGCGGGGTCCGCTCCTGTGCATCCATTCCTGCGCGTGTTCCCGTGCGCCGCACTACGCCGCCTTTGCGTGGCGAACGGAGATTTGCCGGGGACCGTCTTCAACCACGCGGTGCCGGATGAAAAAGCGCGCGGCGGACTAATTAGTTGCTTTGCTCCCGTGCAACCTGTCGCGCAGGCGTCACATGGAGTAACGAATCCATCCGAACAGGCCCCGGAAAAACTCAATCACGCCGAAGATGATGGCCCCCCAGAAGACGAAATATCTCCCGCCTCCGCGGCTGGACGAGGCCGACTGATAGCCCCATACGGTGAGAGCCGTCCCGCCAGCCGCCCACAGGAGGCCGATGAACATCCTGCGGCCATACGCGGCGGCCATCTGGCGCTTTCCCTCGGGCGTGGCCTTGTATTCCACGACGGCCTGCTCCACCTCGGTGATTAGTCTTTCGGCGGTCTGCTCAGGGATGCGCGCTTTCAAGAGCGCCTTTAAGATCGCGGCGCGGGAGGAGCCGCTTCCCATATCCGTGGCGATGCCATCCTTCAGCTTGGCCACCGTAAGAATCAGCACGTCACCATCCATGTATCCCTGCGCGCCCTGGGTGTCGCGGATTCTGATCCAACTGCCGCTCACGTCCTTCACGACATCAAGGATGCAGAACGCATCGCCCCTCACGAAGCGATGCGTGACTGGCGCGTCTTTTGAGCATTGCTCGTAAGCCAGGACTTCGTCCTGGTTCAGCAGGCAATCCTGAATCACGCGGATCTTTGAATCGCCGGAGATATAGCCCGGCACCCCTTCGCCGAGCACGACGGCGACGGCATTTCCCACCGCCTGCCCCATGAGTATCTCCGTGCCCGGCGGCAATTCCGCACCGAGCGGGACAGTCAGCCCCGGATCCTTGTAAACGGTGATCAGCTGCTGACAGACAATGGGTTTAGGTTTCATGAGGGATTCCTTTCCGAGTGCTGGCGGGCGATGTTTTACAGGGCCTCACAGCCGTCAAGCAAAATCCCGGATGTCGCCCAAGCCGCGGCCTTGCGGAACAGGAGGGAGACTGTGCATGGCAGGCCAGGGGAGATCATGGCGACAATAGCCCGGCGATTCATCGCTGGGATAACGGCCCGCCGGCCAAGCCAAGTCCCGTAGGGACGGAAGAACCGGCTCTGTCGTCCCGCACGGGACTTTGTTCATTTCACTCTGCAAACCCAGCGATTCGTCGCCGGTCTATTGTCAAAGGAGCTTTGGCAGCAATCCGGACAGGCTATGGGATTAGGGATGGGCCTTCGTCGCGTGAGTGGGCGCTCCGAGGGATGGCAGCCTTTGGCGATACTCGCGCGGATTCGTCCTGTGCACCGCCTTGAAGGCGCGGTTGAAAGACGAGAGGGTGTCGAAGCCGCATGAGAAGGCGATCTCGGAGATCGCGCGGTCGTGATCGGCGAGCAGCGCGGCCGCGGCCTGGATGCGGCTTTGCAGCAGGTGCGCCTGCGGGCTGCAGCCCACGAGCCTGGTGAAGTGGAGCTGGAAGTTGCGCACGCTCATCGCGCAGGCAGCGGCAAGGTCTGGAATCTTCAGTGGCTGGTCGAACCGGCCGGCGATGAGCTGCAGCGCGGGGGCGATGCGGGCAAGGGCGCGGGCGCTGTGGTCGGCCTTCGCCTTGCGGCGTGGTTTGGGAAAGTGGCGATGCAGGTTGTTGAGCAGGACGAGGAGCATCGCGCGCAGATTTGTGCGGACGTGGGCATCCGTGTGGCCGGCCTCGGCGATGAGTTGCTGCGCGAGCCGGGCGATGGCGGGATGCTCGGCGGGCGTGAGGACGTTCCTGAACTGCGGGCCGCTGAATCGCTCCGGCTCCCACAGGAACGCGGGGGTGGCGTGCGGCACCAGCAGGCGCGGCGGATGCAGGAAAAACCACGCCCAGCGGCTGCGCGTTCCCGGACTGCTGCGGCAGCGGTGGTATTCGCGGTCGGTGATGACGGTCACATCGCCGGCATGGAAGGGCAGGATTTTCGAGCCGACGTAAAATGTGCCGGAGCCTTCGAGGCAGCAGCCGATCTCCAGCGCGTCGTGAATGTGGAGCTGCGTGATGGCCCGGTCGTCCCGCCGCCCGTCGAGCACGACATCGAGAGGGAACGCGGGATCGAGTTCGAGAGGCGAAAATTCGAGCGAAGCTGCCGGAAGCTGCGCATTTCGCATACTTTTTGGCACGGAATGGGTGGAATGCGACACGATGCGCAGACTAAGATGCCATCTCGCTCCATCTCAACCTGCAAACCATGACACCCTCCAGACCCCGACTCGTTGACGCCAGACTGCATCGCACCGGCACAAAAACGCGCATGCCCTTTCGCTTTGGCATCGCGGTGATGACGGAGGCGCCGCATGTGTTTCTGGAAGGCACGTTCGAGATTGATGGAAAGACATTCACGGGAATCGCGGCCGACGGGCTTCTGCCGAAATGGTTCGACAAGTCGCCGGACAAAGGCGCGCAGCAGGAACTCGATGAGCTGCTGCTGGTGATCCGGCAGGCGGTGGCCTTTGCACGGCAGATTCCGGCGAGCACGGGCTTTGAGTTCTGGCGTCAGCTTTACGCGGCGCAGATGCCGTGGGCCGCGGAACGCGGGCTGCCGCCGCTGCTCGCGCACTTCGGCGTGAGCATGGTGGAGCGCACGCTGCTGGATGCACTGGCCCGCGCGCATGGCGTGAATTTCTCCACGCTGCTGCGGGAAAATCTGGCAGGCATGGACCTGGGCGCGATTCATCCCGAATTGGCAGGCCGCGAGCCGCGCGAATTCCTGCCCGTGCGTCCGCTTGCGACGGTGATCGCGCGGCACACGGTCGGCCTGTCCGATCCGCTGACTGCGGCTGACGTGCCGGCAGGCGAGGCGCTGGAGGACGGCCTGCCGCAGACGCTGGAAGACTGCGTGAAGTTCTACGGACTGCACCACTTCAAGCTGAAGGTGCGAGGCGATGTGGACGCGGATCTGAACCGGTTGCGGCAGATCGCAGCGGTCGTGGGGAAGCACTGCGGACGCGATTACGCCTTCACGCTCGACGGCAACGAGCAATACAAGGAGTTCCCGAAGTTCGTGGAGCTGTGGGAGCGCATCCAGTCCGACGCGACGCTGAAGGTGTTTTTCGAGAAGCTGATTTTCATCGAGCAGCCGCTGTATCGCTCGGTCGCACTCGATCCGAAGGTCGCGAAGATCAAAGACTGGAAGGGTGGACCGCCGATGATCATTGATGAGTCGGACGCCGAGATCGGGGATCTCGAGCAGGCATTGGAATTGGGTTACGCGGGCACCAGCCACAAGAATTGCAAGGGCGTGATGAAAGGTGTGATTCACCGCTGCCTCATCAATCACCGCAATGCCATCGGCAAGACGGAGCGGCATCAGATGAGCGGCGAAGATCTCGTGAACATCGGCCCTGTGGCGCTTTTGCAGGATCTCGCCGCACAGGCCGCGATGGGTAATGCAACGGTGGAGCGGAACGGGCACCACTATTTCCGCGGCCTCTCCGTTTTCCCGCCCGCGATCAGCGAGGCGATGCTCGCCAGGCACGGCGATCTTTACACGCGGCTCGATGGCTTCGCGCGGCTCGATGTGCGTGGTGGTGAGCTGCAGCTCGGCTCGGTGAACGCCGCGCCATTTGGCGTCGCTGCGGAGTTGCCGATGACTGCGTTTGAAAACGTCCCCCTCTGATCGTTCGCCTCGCGATCCGTGATGGCAGCGCCCGAATTTCTTTCTTTCACACCCACATGAAACGCACCGAGCTTCCACAGCCCATCCTCGACCTTATCCGTCGCGGCACGGTCATTCCGGCCACGCCGCTCGTGCTGAACTCGAAGCGCCAGTTCGACGAACGCCGGCAGCGGGCGCTAATGCGCTACTACATTGATGCAGGCGCGGGTGGCATCGCAGTGGGGATGCATTTTACGCAGTTCGAGATTCGCAGTCCCGGGATTGATCTCTTCGAGCCGGTGCTGCGCGTGTGCGCGGATGAAATTGACCGCCATGCTGCAAAGACGGGACGCACCATCGCGAAGATCGCGGGCATCAGCGGACGCACCGAGACCGCGCTGAAGCAGGCGCGGCAGGCGCGTGAACTGGGCTATCATTTCGGCATCGCTTCGATGGCGGCATTCGGCGGGGCGATGGAGCAGGAGATGGTTCATCACATGCGCGAGCTGGCGCAGGTGATGCCGATGTTTGGCTTTTACCTGCTCACGGGCGTCGGCGGCATCAGGCTGCCGTATGGGTTCTGGCGCGAGCTGGTGGAGATTGAAAACATCGTCGGCATCAAGATCGCGCCGTTTGATCGCTACGGCACGGTGGACGTCACGCGGGCGCTGGCCGATGCGGGCCGAGAGAGTGACATCACGCTCTACACGGGCAATGACGACAGCATCCTCTGCGACTTCATCACGCCGTTCCGCTTTGGTCCGCCCGAGTCGGCGCGCACGGTGCGAATCCGCGGCGGCTTGCTCGGCCAATGGGCCTGCTGGACGAAACGCGCGGTGGAATTGCACGCGCGCATGCTGCGTGTCGCCGACGGCGCGGAGCCGATCACGCCCGAGTTGCTCACACTCTCGGCGCAGATCACCGACGCGAACGCCGCGCTCTTTGATCCCGCCCATAACTTCGCGGGCAGCATCCCCGGCGTGAATGAAATCCTCCGCCGCCAGGGGCTGCTTGAAGGCGCATGGACGCTCAAGCGCGACGAGGTTCTCTCACCCGGACAAAGCGAGGAGATTGACCGCGTGTGCGCCGCGTATCCGCATCTCACCGACGACGAGTTTGTCGCCGCAAATCTCGAACGCTGGCTTGGCTCCTGACCTCACCAACTTATGCCCCAAATCACGACCATTGAGAGCACGAAGCGGCCTGACAGTTTCCGCGACGAGGCGCACCTCGAAGATTTCATGTCCACGCCCACACGCGGGCTGGTGGATGACTTCGCCCGGCTCGACGGCGACATCCTCGTCCTCGGTGTCGCCGGCAAAGTCGGGCCGACGCTGGCGATGATGGCGAAGCGCGCAGGCCCGACGAAGCGCGTCATCGGCGTCGCGCGCTTTTCTGATGCCGACGTGAGGCGGCGGCTCGAAGCAGCCGGCGTGGAGACCATCGCGTGCGACCTGCTGGATCGTGAAGCCGTCGCGCGGCTGCCGGAGGTGGCAAACGTGGTTTACATGGCGGGGAAAAAATTCGGCGTCACCGGCGGGGAACCTTTTGCTTGGGCGATGAACGCAGTCGTGCCCGCGTATGTCGGCGAGCGGTTTCGCTGCACGCGCTTCGTGGCTTTTTCCACCCTCTGCGTTTATCCCTTCTCACCCGTGGCCGGCGCGGGCGCAACGTCCGACGACACGCCGCCGACGCCGCTCGGCGAGTATGCCAACGGCTGCGTGGCCCGCGAGCGTGTCTTCCAATACTTTTCGCAAATGACGAACAGCCCCGGACGCATCGCGCGGCTGAACTACGCGATTGATTGCCGCTACGGCGTGCTCAGCGACATCGCGCAGTGGGTGCGCAACGGGACGCCCATAGACATCCGCACCGGCGTTGCGAACTGCATCTGGCAGGGCGATGCCATTTCGCACATCCTGCGCTGCCTCGGCCACGGCACGATACCGGCGCGCGCCATCAACATCGGCACGCCGCAGACGACAATCGTCCGCGCCGCCGCACTGCGCTTCGGCGAAATCTTTGGCAAGGCCCCGGTCTTCGTCGGCGCCGAGCAGGAGACCGCATGGCACAACGACTGTTCCGAGGCGCAGGCATTGTTCGGTGATCCGACGATCGATCTCGAAACGATGATCCGCTGGAATGCCGACTGGCTGCAACGCGGCCTGCCCCTGCATCACAAGCCCACGCACTACGAGGAACGTGCGGGCAAATTCTAACGCGATGGCTCACGAGTCCGTTTGCCGCCGTTTCGATGTCCCCGCCGCGATTCTGCACGGCGGCGGCTGCCGTCGTCAGATCGCTGCGCTTGTTCGTGAACTTGGCGGCACGCGCGTTCTCATCGTGACTGATCCCGGCGTCGTGCAGCTCGGTGTGGCGGGCGAGATCGTAGAGCTGTTGACGCAAGCAGGGCTTAGCGCCGCAGTCTTCGATGCCGTGCAACCCGATCCGACCGACACGAACGTCGTCGCCGGAGTCGCCGCATTGGAGGCGCATCGCGCGGATGCCATCGTCGCCGTCGGTGGCGGCTCGCCCATGGACACCGCCAAAGTCATCGCCATCCGCCCTGCCAATCCGCAGCCGCTGCCCGAATTTATGGGACTGCACAAGATCGCGCACGCGGGCCTGCCGCTCATCGCCGTGCCGACCACCGCCGGCACCGGCAGCGAGGCCACCAAGGTCGCAGTCATCACCGACACCGCACGTCAGGTGAAGATGATGATGCTCAGTTCGCCATTGCTGCCACGCGCCGCCGTCGTGGACTACGAACTCACCCTCTCCATGCCGAGGGACCTTACCGCTGCGGTGGGTGTTGACACACTCACCCACGGCATCGAGGCCTACGTTTCGCGCAGGGCAAACGCACTTTCCGACCCGCTCGCTTTGCAATGCATCGCCCTTTGTGCGCAACACCTGCGCACCGCGTGGAGCGAGCCCGGAAACCACATCGCCCGCGAGGGCATGATGCTTGCCGCCACGCTCGGCGGCATGGCGTTCTCCAACAGCAGCGTCGCCCTCGTTCACGGCATGAGCCGTCCGATCGGCGCCGTGTTTCATGTCCCTCACGGCCTTTCAAATGCCGTTCTGCTGCCGACCGTCACCCGCTTCTCCATCAAGGCGGCCCTCCATCGTTACGCGACCATCGCGCGCACGATCGGCTGCGCGGGGAATGCCGCAACCGAGCATGCGGCGTGTGACTCGCTCATCGCCTGGTTGGACGAGCTGAATGCCGCTCTTGCAATTCCGCGCCTCTCGCAATGCCGCGGCGTCACCTCCGAAATCTTTGAGAAAAGCATCGAAAGGATGTCCGCTGACGCGCTCGCTTCCGGCAGCCCGGCCAATAACCCGCGCCTGGCAAGCGCCTCCGAGATCATTGCGCTGTATCGCGAGGCTTGGTGATACAAGCTCGCGTGCGGGAATTTTGTGTTCATTCCCGCCGAGGTTGTGGTATCAGTGAGTGGCCTAAAAACGGCTGTTGTGAGGAATTCAATCCTCGCGGCAAACCCCGCCACCATCTCCATGAGCACCACCCCGCGCTTCCTCGTTTGCATCCTCGCAGTCTCATCTGCCCCGGCGTGGGCCGCCGAACCCACGAAGGATCAGGTTGATTTCTTCGAGAGTAAAATCCGCCCGATCCTCACGGACAAGTGTTACAAGTGCCACTCGCTCGAGAGCGGAAAATCGAAGGGCGGGCTGACGCTCGATACGAAGCCCGGCTGGGAAAAGGGCGGCGACGCGGGGCCTTCGATCATCCCCGGCAATCCGGAGAAATCGCCGCTCTACAAGGCGCTGACATACGAGGACAAGGATCTCCAGATGCCGCCCTCCAGCAGCGGCGGCAAACTTCCCGCGAACGAAATCGCGGACATCGCGGCGTGGATCAAGATGGGTGCGCCTGATCCGCGCGAACAGGCGACCAAGAAGAAGCTCTCGGGACTCACCGCGAGCGCGCGTTCGCACTGGGCGTTCCGCGAGCCGGGGCGTTACGCGATTCCGAACAACAAGAACCAGCAGTGGTGCCGCACGCCGATTGACGCGTACATTTTGCAGAAGCTCGAGGAGAAGGGGATGTTCCCGTCGCCCGATGCCGATCGCGAGACGCTGCTGCGCCGTACGACGTTCGATCTCACGGGCCTGCCGCCGACGTATGCGGAGGTGGAGGCGTTCATGAACGACACTGCGCCGAACGCGTTTGAGAAGGTCGTGGACCGGCTGCTTGCATCGCCCGCGTACGGCGAGCGTTGGGCGCGGCACTGGCTCGACACCGCGCGCTACGCCGACACGATCGGAGGTCCGAGGAATCAGGCGCGCACGAAGCAATACCGTTACGCCGACGCGTGGACGTATCGCGATTATGTGGTGCGCGCGTTCAACGAAGACAAGCCGTACACGGACTTCATCATCGAGCAGATCGCGGCGGACAAGATCCCCGGCATCGCGCAGGACGATCCGCGTCTCGCGGCGCTCGGATTCCTCACGGTCGGCGAGCGTTTTCCGAATGCGAACGACGTGATCAACGACCGCATTGACGTGGTCTCCAAGGGATTCCTCGGCCTCACCGTCGCATGCGCGCGGTGCCACGACCACATGTTCGATCCGATTCCGACGCGTGATTACTACGCGCTGCACGGCGTCTTCTCGAGCATCATCGAGCCGGATCAAAAGCCGCTCATCGGCTCGAAGATCACGCCTGCGCAGAGGCAGGACTTCGAGAAAAAATATGCGGGCCTCGTGAAGAATCTCGGGAACCAGTATCTCGACATCGTCGGCACGCAGTTGAACGAATTTTACCGCGAGCCGGGCGCATACATCCGCGCGGCGCTCGCGGGCGGAGGTGGTCGTGGCAAGGGCAAGGGCAACGATGCGGTCAAAGAGATGATCGACAATTACAAGCTCGAACGCGATCTCGTGCAGTTCATCGGCCGCGGCATGCAGCAGAATTCATCCGTGTGGGGCCCGCTGATGTCGTTCAAAAACGGCGGCGGAAAATTCAAGAAGACGGTCGCGATGGAAAGCGGTGCGACGCAAAAGGACGGCGGCAAGTCCGGCAAGATGATGGCGAAGCCGATGGCGGCCGTGCCGTCCGGTGTGAATCCGTTCGTCGAGAAGGCGCTTGCTGCGAAGTCTCCGGAGAGTTTCGACGAGGCGGTCGAGGTGTACGTCCAGCTCTTCGCGGGCATGGCGGCGAAAGGCAAGGGGCTCGCGCCGGCGATGAAGTCCGCTGCGTCGGTGAGCGTGCCCGGCTACGACACCGCGATGATCGATCTGTTGCGCGGGCCGTTTGAGGTCGCTCCCGCGGCGCTGCTCACGCAGGAGACGATCGAGGGTGCGATTCAGGGCCTGCCGCAGAAGCTTGCGGGCCGCGGTCGCTTGAACCTCGGCGACATCAACCTGCTCGAGATTTCGCATCCCGGCGCACCGGCGCGCGCGATGATCGTGCAGGACAAGAGCAAGCCTGCGGATTCGCCGATCTTCATCCGCGGACAGCAGCAGACGCGTGGTGAAATCGCCCCGCGCGCCTTCCTTGAGATTCTCAGTCCCGAGCGCAAGCCCGTGCCTTTCACCGAGGGTAGCGGTCGCTACGAACTCGCAAAGTGTATCGCCTCGAAGGACAATCCGCTCACCGCGCGCGTCATCGTGAACCGCGTGTGGATGCACCATTTCGGCGAAGGCTTCGTCGCGACGCCGGACGACCTCGGCACGATGTCGGAAAAGCCGACGCATCCCGAACTCTTCGACTTCCTCGCGAACTGGTTCATGGACAACGGATGGAGCCTGAAAAAGCTCCACAAGTTCATCGTGCTCTCGCGCATCTACCAGGAGAGCAGCCACACGCGTCCTGAATACGAGGCGATTGATCCGGGCAACCGCCTCATCTGGCGCGCAAATGTTCGCCGTCTCGAATTCGAGGCGATGCGCGACAGCCTGCTCGTCTTCAGCGGCAACCTCGATCGCAGTGTCGGCGGAAAGCCGATCAATCTCACCGACGAGCCGTACAGTTTCCGGCGCAGCGTCTATGGCTACATTGACCGGGGCAATCTGCCTGAGCTGATGTCGCAGTTCGACTTCAGCGATCCGGACATGCCGAACTCCAAACGCGCGACCAGCATCGTCCCGCAGCAGGCGCTCTTTTTGATGAACGGCTCGATGGCCGTCGACGTCGCAAGGAAGATCCTCGCACGCCCCGAAGTCGCAAGCAAGTCGGGCGACCTCTACAAAATCTCCGCGATCTACCGCATCGTTTTCCAGCGATACCCGAAGATGGAAGAGATCAAGATGGGCAGCGCATTCATCGCGACTGAGGCAAAGAACCAGGCTGAGGCGACATCGGAGATGAGCGCGAAGGTGGTGGCGGCGAAAGGGAAACCCACGGGCATGAAGGGACGAAATGACAGCAAGTTCGGCGCGATCCAGAACGAAGGAAGCACGGTCGCGAGGAAAGTGCTGACGCCGTGGGAAACCTACGTCCACGCGCTGCTCTTCTCGAACGAGGCCGCGTACGTGAACTGATTCCGCGAGGGCATTGACGCTGCGCGGCCAAGCCCGCATGGTGAGGCGATGCTCCCTGCTGTCACCCAACTCCTCGTCCTCCAAGACCGCGACAAAAAACTCCGCCAGCTCAGACTCGAACTCAAGCGCGCGCCGCTGGAGCGGAAGGAAATGGAATCGCGCACGGCGGGGACGGGCAGTGCGCTCGATGCGGCGAAGCTGAAGGCGAAGGAAATCGAGGTGAAGCGCAAGGAACTCGAAAACGAAGTGGGCACGCGGCGGACGCGCATCCAGAAATACAACCAGCAGAAGCTGGAGACGAAAAAGAACGACGAGTATCAGGCGATTTCACACGCGATCCAGACGATCGAAAATGAAATCACTGCGATCGAGGATCAGGAACTCGAACTGATGGAGGCTGCGGAAAAGCAGAAGCCGATCATTGCGGCTGCGGAAAAGGAGGCGGCGGCGACGAAGGCGCAGGTGGCGCAGCAATTTGCGGATCTCGATGCGAAGGTGAAGTCGCTCGAAGCGCAGGTGCTCGAAGTGCAGGCAGAGCGCACGAAGCTTGCGGCGGAGGTGGCGATGGTGGATGAGGATTTGCTGGACACGTATCAGCGGCTTTTTGAAACGAAGGATGCGCAGGCGGTGGTCGCGCTGGTGAACGAGGTTTGCCAGGGCTGCCACACAAAATCGCAGACGCACGTGATCCACGCGGTGAAGGCGGGAAAGGTCGTGACGACGTGCCTTTACTGCGGGCGGATTTTGTATCCGGAATACTGAGGGCGCTGCGCCGTGAACCGAATCGCTGGCATCGAGACGGAATACGGGTGCCTCGTCACCGGAGGCGATGAGCGCGGCGAGTCGTGGCCGGTGCGGGTGAAGAATCACCTTTTCAAAAAGCTGCGCGTGGGCGTGCTCGATCAGCATTACCGCGACTACGAGGAGCCGCCGGGCAATGGCGGCTTCCTGCTGAATGGCGGACGATTTTACCTCGACATGGGGCACATCGAATACGCGACGCCGGAGTGCCGCTCGGTGCGCGACATCGTGGCGTGTGACCTCGCGGGCGATGCGATGCTGCAAGGCGCGATCGAGGCGATGGGCGTGGCGGACAGCGTGGCGTTTTTGAAGAACAACATTGATCACGGGACGAATGCGACGTTCGGCTGCCACGAGAATTACCTCATGCGTCGCGAGACGGATTTCACCGAGGCAAACACCGCGGCGCTGCTTGCGTTTCTCGCGACGCGGCAGATTTTCACGGGCGCAGGGCGCGTGGGGCAGGCGAGTCCGCTGGTGTTTGAGGTCGAGCCGTTGCCGCCGTACGAGCGCGTGGAATTCCAGATGAGCCAGCGTGCGGATCACATCGTGAACGACATCTACCAGTGGGTGCAGTTCAACCGCGCGATCATCAATGCGCGCGACGAGCCGCTCGCCGATTACCGGCGTTACCGGCGGCTGCACCTGCTCATCGGCGACTCAAACATGAGTCCCTTTGCGACCGCGATGAAGGTCGGCACGACGCACCTCGTGCTCACGCTGCTTGAAGAGGATCGCCTGCCGCACGACGTCGCGCTGCAGGATGCGGTGCTTTCAACGCGCATGATCTCGCGCGTGTGCCACGCGGATGCTTCGGTGCTGCGCGCGGACGGTTACACGGACACCGCGATTGGCGTGCAGGAAAAATTTCTCGCCGCCGCGCAATCGCTCGCGGGTCGCGACGCCGAGACGGACTGGCTGCTCAGCCGGTGGGCGTGGCTGCTCGATGCGCTGTGCCGCGGTGCGACGGAGGAATTGCTTGGCGCGGTGGACTGGGTCTCGAAGAAATGGCTGCTCGACACTTTCCGCGCGGAGCAGGGCGTCGCGTGGAGCGACCCGTGGCTCGAAAGCCTCGACCTCGAATATCACAATCTGAATCCGTCGCGCGGACTCTTTCACGGAATCCCCGTCGAAGGCGAGACGGCGGTTTTCAATCGCGAGGCGTTTGATTCCGTATTCCTGCGCACCGCACCCGCGGACACCCGCGCGCACGCACGCGGGCTGGCCGTCGCGCATTGCATGGAGAGGGGCCTGCCGTGTGTGTTCAACTGGGACTCAATGACCGTCGGCGCAGAGCACACGCTCGCGATGCCGGATCCGCTTGCGACCTACGACGCCGAAGTGCGCGCGCTGCTGGCGGAAATCTGAGTGCGTCTTTTTTCCGAAGCCGCCTGCTGAAGCGTGGTGCGCGCGGAAATGGTGCGCCCTTTCAAAAAACAAAACCCCGGCGGGCGCAGGGGCACCCGCCGGGGTTGTTTTTTCCGCCGGGACCTTTTTTACGAAACCTTGACCTCGACGGTCTTCGGTTTGGCTTCCTCAGCCTTCGGGATTTCGACGGTGAGGACGCCGTCCTTGTAGGCCGCGCTCACTTTGTCGGCGCGCACCGCGGCGGGCAGGCTCACGCTGCGCGTGAACTTTCCGTAGAACCGCTCGCGGCGGTGGACGGTGCCTTCCTTCACGTCCTTTTCGCTCTTGCGTTCGCCGGATACGGTGAGCACGCCGTCGTGGACGGACACGTGCATGTCCTCCTTTTTCACGCCGGGGATTTCGACGGCGACGACGTATTTGTCCTTGTCCTCGTGGGCGTCGAGCGACGGCGTCCAGTCGCTGAGGGACTCCGCCGTCCGGGCAGGGAAGGCGAGGTCAAACAGCCGGCCGAAACTGTCGCGCAGGTTGCCGAGCGAGCTGAGGTTGTTGATGTCGGGATTGATGTAGCGGATGAGGCTCATGGTGATTTGGATTAGTTGTTTGGTTTGTTGGTTCGTGGGTTGAACTACGCGGCACACAGGGAGCGAAACGGATGCCGACTTTTTTCGAGGGATGAAAAATGCGCGCAAATTCCTCGTGCGAAAATCCTTGGATTTGCCGGGTGAAAATCACCGTCCGTCCACTGCGAGTCAGGATGGAACAGGCATGGCACACCGGCTGTGCGCGATGGTGCCACGATGACCGCGCATACCATTGGCGCATTGCACGCCGCCGGTTACCGCTTCAGTTTCGGCGAATGGTTCACCTCTTTCGTCCCGCCTGCATCGTCTCTGCAATCTCCCTCCTCAGCGTCGCATCTTCGCTGCGTGCGGACGACTGGCCGGAGTGGCGCGGGAAGGGACGTGACGGCGTGTGGAATGAGACGGGCGCCGTGGAAAAATTCCCCGAGTCCGGCCTGAAGGTCACGTGGCGCATGCCGATTCACGGCGGTTACAGCGGGCCGTCCGTTGCCGACGGGCGTGTGTTTGTCACCGATTTTTCGCCGAAGGAAAGAAGGACGGGAATCGAGCGTGCGCTGTGCCTCGATGAAAAGACCGGCAAGATTTTGTGGAGCGTCGAATGGCAGGCCGACTACGCAGGCATCTCGTACGAGACCGGCCCGCGCGCGACCCCGACGGTGGATGGCGACCGCGTGTATGTGCTCGGCGGACGCGGCATCATGAACTGCCTGGAGGCGAAGACGGGGAAGATCGTGTGGGGAAAAGATTTCGTCGCGGACTATGGGCTGAAGCCGCCGGTGTGGGGCACATCCGGCGCGCCGCTCGTGGACGGGCCGCGAGTCATCTGTGTCGCGGGTGCGGGCGCGAAGGGCGCGACGCTCGTGGCCTTTGACAAGCTCACGGGCAAGGAAGTGTGGCGTGCGATCGAGACCCCCGCGGAGCCGGGCTACGGGCAGCCGATTTTGATCGAGGCGGGCGGTGTGCGGCAGTTGATCTTCTGGCATTCGGCGGCGCTCTATTCGCTGAACCCGGAGACGGGCGCGATCTACTGGCAGGTGCCGTTTGAATTGAAATACGGCCTGAGCGTGGCGACACCGATTGTGAGCGGGAATCGTCTGCTCGTGAGCGCATTTTACAACGGCTCGCTGATGCTCGAACTCGATGCGACGAAGCCTGCCGTGCGCGAGGTGTGGCGCAGCGGCACGAGCAGCGAGATCAACACGGCGGACCTGCATTCGCTCATCTGCACGCCGGTGTTCGTGGGCGACCACATCTACGGCATTTGCGCCTACGGGCAGTTCCGCTGCATCAAGGCGGCGGATGGCGAGCGGGTGTGGGAGTCGCTGGAGCCCGTGCGTGAAAAGGCGCGCTGGGCGACGGGCTTCATCGTGAAAAATGGCGCGCGCCATTTCATCAACAACGATCGCGGCGAACTCATCATCGCGGATCTGAAGCCCGATGGCTGGCACGAGACTTCGCGCACGCAGCTCATCAAGCCGGACAACAAGCGCGGAGGACGCCGCGAACTCGGTGCGGTAAACTGGGTGCATCCGGCCTACGCGAACAAACACATCATCACGCGCAACGAGCAGGAGATCATCAGCGCCTCGCTCGACGCCGCGGACTACGAAAAGTAGGTGTGCGGCTACGCGAGGATTGCCTTGATCACATGCCCGGACACATCGGTGAGCCGGAAGTCGCGCCCGCCGAAACGATACGTGAGCCGTTCGTGATCGAGGCCAAGCAGGTGCAGCACGGTCGCGTAGAAATCGTAGATGGTCGCGACATTCTCCACGGCGTAGTAGCCGAGATCATCCGTCGCGCCATAGGTCGTGCCGCCGCGGATGCCGCCGCCCGCGAGCCACGCGCTGAAGCCGGTGGGATTGTGGTCGCGTCCGTCGCTGCCCTGCGAGAACGGCGTGCGTCCGAATTCGCCGGAGAAAATGATCAGCGTGCTGTCCCACAGGCCACGCGCTTTCAGATCGGTGATGAGTCCGGCGAGCGGCTGGTCCACTTGGCTCGCCATTGCGCCGTGGCCCTTCTGCAGTTCGCCGTGCTGGTCCCACGGGTTTGCGGCCTGGACTCCGCCGATGGTTTGCGGGAGGCAGCTCAGCTCGACGAAGCGCACGCCGCGCTCGATGAGCCTGCGCGCGACGAGGCACTGGCGTCCGTAGCTCGCAGTCTGCGTCTGCTTGGAATCCATGCCGTAGAGTTTTTTCGTCGCGTCACTTTCCCCGCGCAGATCGAGAAGGTCGGGCACGGCGGACTGCATGCGGTAGGCGGTCTCGTAGTTCTTAATCGCCGCCTCGACCTGCGCATCGCCCGTGCTTTTTGAAAAGGCAGAATCGAGTTCGCCGATGAAACCGAGCCTCCGCTGCTGTGATGCGTCGGCCTCGCGCGGCTTGATGTTTGGCATCGGCTCCTCGCCGTCCACGCGCAGGATGCTCGCCTGATTCTGCGCGGGCAGGTAGCCGCTGCTGAAGAGCCCCACGCCGCCGCTCTGCAGCACAACGAATCCGGGCAGGTTCGCGTTCACCGAGCCGAGGCCGTAGTTCACCCACGCACCCGCGCTCGGGTGGCCCATGAACGGGAAGCCGGTGTGAAAGAAATAATTTCCCTGCGCGTGCTCGTTCACCTTCGAGGTCATCGAGCGGATGACGGCGAGATCGTCCGCCATTTCCGCGAGGCGTGGGAAGAGGTCGGTCATCATCACGCCGCTCTTTCCGCGCGGCTTCGCCTCCCATGGCGAGGCCATGATGTTACCGTTGTTGTTAAACATCGTCGGTCGCACCGGCACGGGCATCGGCTGGCCGTGGCGCTTTGCGAGTTCCGGCTTGGGATCAAACGAATCTACATGCGACACGCCGCCGCTCATGTAGGCGAAGATCACCTGCTTCGCCTTCGGCGGAAAATGCGGACGTGGGAGTGCGGATGCGGTTGCGGCGCCGCGCGCCTGCTCTGAGAAAAGCCCCGCAAGCGCGAGCGAGCCGAAGCCGAGCGAGCAGCGACGCAGCATCTCGCGGCGCGGGAGCATCGCAGACGGCGGGCGGTGAGGAAAACGCGGGAGCATGGTGACTGGACAATCCGCCGCGACCGCACGGCAAAGAAGCTGATTTTTTCCGGACGGCTGACGGGCGCACCGGTAAAATCTCGGCATCGGGAAACTTCACTTTCCCGGCACGTCCGCTCAGTCTCGGCGCATGTCCCCCGCCGACCGTTACTCACACTTGTGCGAATGCGCCATCGTCCGCGAGGGCACGGCGGCAGATGCGCGCGAGTGGTCGGAGCACGAGGTGCAGGCGCTGTGGTTCGCGGGAGCTTTCGGAAAAAATTTCACGACGACCGACGGGCGCGCGGTGAGTGTCGTGCAGTTCGGCGTGTGGAACCGCGAGGCCGGGCCGGATTTCGCGGAGGCCGCGGTTTCATTCGACGGCGGCGCGGTGCAGCGAGGCAGCATCGAACTCGACATGGATGTGGCCGACTGGGAGCGCCACGGCCACGCGACGAACCCCGCCTACGACGATGTCGTGCTGCACGTCTTCACCGGCTGCGGGCCCCGCGAATCTTTCACCCGCACCTCGCAGCACCGCGCGGTGCCGCAGGTGCTGCTCGATTTGCGCGCAATCGAGGAGCCGCCGAATCCGCAGCCCGATGCGAAGCCCGGCCGCTGCGTCGCACCGTTGCGCGCGCTGCCGCTTGAAAAAGTGCGCGATGTGCTGCTCGGCGCGGCGCAGTTCCGCATGAGGAAAAAATCCGCCGCTCTCGCGCGCCTCGCGGAGTTGCACGGGCCGGACGAATCGCTCTACCAGGCGCTTGCGACCACGCTCGGCTACAAGTCGAACAAGCTCCCGTTCACACTCCTCGCGCAGCGCCTCCCGCTGCGCCTTCTGCGCGCGGCGAAGGACTCCGCGACGGCGCTGCTCTTCGGCGTCGCGGGCTTCCTCGATCAGCGCGAACTAGCGCCGTTCGATTCGCCGACGCGCGCATTTCTCCGCGGGCTGTGGGAGCGATGGTGGCCACGCCGCGCGGAATTTGAGCGCCTCACGCTGCCGCGTGAGCTTTGGAAAATGAGCGGCCAGCGTCCGATGAACCACCCGCAGCGGAGGCTCGCGGCACTCGCACAGATCATCCGCCACTTCCCGCGCGTCCGCGCGCTGCGGGATGCTTGCCTGCCCGAGGCGACGACGGAATTTTTCGACGGCCTGCGCGACGAATACTGGGACCACCACTACACGGTGACATCAAAGCCCTCGGCAAAACGCATGGCGCTCGTCGGCGAATCGCGCGTCACGGACATGCTCGTGAATGTCTTTTTTCCGATCGGTACCGCCGCCGGCAGCGCGCGCTGGGAGGAGTTCGTGCAGCTCCCCGCGCCGCTTGCAAACCGCCGCACGGAGACTGCGGCGCTCCGCCTTTTCGGAGACACTCCGCCGGATGCGAAATTCCTCCGCAGCGCCGCGATCCAGCAGGGGCTGCTGCAAATCTACGAGGACTTCTGCCAGCGCGATGCGAGCGATTGCGAGCAGTGCCTGTTTCCCTCGCAGCTCGCGAAGTGGTGAGGCGTGAACGCAGGGAAGAAGTGACTGGTGAATAGTGACTGGTGAATGGTCGCGCGCAGCAAAACACCATTCACTATTCACCAGTCACCAGTCACATTCCCCCCATGACACCCGCCGAATTCCACACTTGGAAAACCGAGCGCCTCCATGCGCTGGGGCTGCGAGCGGAGGACTTCGAGGAGACCTTCTGCCGCAGCAGCGGGCCGGGCGGGCAGAACGTGAACAAGGTCTCGACTCAGGTGACGCTGAACCACCGTCCGACCGGCCGTGCCGTGAGCGTGCAGGACACGCGTTCGCAGGCGACGAACCGCATCCTAGCCTGGGAGCGGCTGCTCGATGCGATGGCATCCGCCGAAGCCGAGGCGCACGCCGCGAAGAAGCACGAGCGGGAAAAGAAACGCCGGCAAAATGCGAAGCGCCCGTGGGGGCTGAAGCAGCGCATCCTCGACTCGAAGAAAAAGCGTGGCGCGATCAAGAAACTCCGCGCGCGTGATTTCTAGGGCCCCGCGCGGCACATCCTGTTTGCATCCCAATCCGGTTGTTCCGCTCCGTTTCGCCGCAGGCTACATTCCATCGGGCCTCCGGGCCTTTCGCCAGTTGCGTACGACTCAATGATTCAAAAAGCTTTTCGCCGCCGGCCACGCGGGAAGGCCGAAGAATTCCGCGAGCGTCGCGGCGACATCGGCGAAGGTCTCACGTGTGCCGAGTGCGTTCGCTTTTCCGCCGTGCAGGACGAGGAGGGGGACTTCCTCTCGCGTGTGGTCGGTGCCGCGCCACGTCGGATCGTTGCCGTGGTCGGCAGTGATGATCACGAGGTCGTCGGGCTTCACGTTCGCCAGGAAAGTGGGGAGCCAAGCGTCGAATTCGCGCAGCGCGTTCGCATAGCCGGGGACGTTGCGGCGGTGGCCGAACAGCATGTCGAAGTCCACGAGGTTCGCGAAGAGCAGTCCGTCGAGAGGTGGCCACTCGCGCACGATGGCGGCCATGCCCTCGGCGTTCGACGCGGTCGGCGTGCTCGCGGTGACGCCGCTGCCGGCAAAAATGTCGCTGATTTTCCCGATGCCATGCACCGTCGCGCCGGAATCCGCGAGCGCGTTCAGCACCGTGCGTGGCGGGAGCATGGCGTAGTCGTGACGTCCGGCGGTGCGGGCAAATGCGCCGGGCTCGCCGATGAACGGGCGCGCGATGACGCGGCCAATGCGCGCGGCGTCGCAGTGGCGTCGCGCGATTTTGCAAATCTCGTAGAGGCGCGGGAGCGGCACGATGGATTCGTGCGCGGCAATTTGCAGCACGCTGTCGGCGCTCGTGTAGAGGATCGGTTTGCCGGTGCGCAGATGCTCGGGGCCGAGTTCGTCGAGCACCACGGTGCCGCTGCGCGGAAAGTTGCCGATGAACTCCACGCCCGCCTCGCGTTCGATGGCGTGGACGAGTGCGTCGGGAAATCTCTCGAAGACGGTGAACGGATGTTCGAGCACCGCGCCCGCGATTTCCCAATGCCCCGTCGTCGTGTCCTTGCCCGCGCTGCGCTCGCGCATCCGGCCCCAGCTTGCGTGCGGGGCGGCGGCGGCCGCGCGGTTCAGGATCGCGGCGAGGCCGAGGCGTTCGAGATTCGGCAAGGCGAATCCCGGCGTGTGCGCGTAGATGTGCCCGAGCGTGTCCGAGCCTTCATCGCCATACGCTGCCGCATCCGGCGCACCGCCGCAGCCGACGCTGTCGAGGATGAGAAGCAGCGCGCGCATTTGCTAAAGTAGGTGATGCACCACGCCCGTTCGTTGTGGCGTTCGGTTGAGCGGTCGACGTGCGGGACAGTGCGGGCTACTCTCCATATTCGGTTGGCTCCAATTTCCATTTGAGCATCACATCGGGGATAAACTCAGTTGCGTAGCTACCTAGAAGCGGGTGCAAATCGGCACAGACAGCCTTGGCAGTGGCAATGTCGCCGACAATGTCTGAAACCGAACCGAGTAAATGTGCCTCACCGAAAACGTCGATCTCCAGCGCGAATACTTCGCAGTCGTCTCCTTCGTCTGTCCATTCGTCGGCTGTGGCGGTGGCGTGGACGCGCAAATAGCTGGGTGATTCGAAGCGACTCTTGATTAGTCGTGTCATGCTGGTGATGGCACCGCGTTCCAAAACACTTCGCAGCTTGCTGCTGATTTCGTCGCCGTCCCAAAGTTTCGAGCGACAACGCTTTTTGATTTTAGCACTCGGGTAGAGCGGCGTAACGTCAATGGTGATTCCGCAAATGAGGTTTTTTGGATCGCCTTCTTTCATGGGAGGAGTGCGAGAACGCCTAGCAGGTGTTCACAGGTCTTCAATGCTGGGAGGCTCATGATGCGGGAGAATCGGGCGGCGTTGCCATGCCTTCAACTTCCAACTACCCTCCGCACCTGCACGCGCGCTGGGCTTTTCTTTTCCCGCTGCTGCGTCTATGGCTCGCGGACGATGCAGAAAGACGACCGCATTTTTGTCGCAGGCCATGGCGGGCTCGCCGGTGGTGCGATCCTCCGCGAACTCCGTCGCGCGGGCTACACGGATCTGCTCACGCGGCGTTCGCGCGAACTGAACTTGCGCGACCGGGAGGCGACGCGCGCATTCTTTGAAAAGGAGCGGCCGAAGGTCGTGGCGGTGGCGGCGGCGAAGGTCGGGGGCATCAAGGCGAACAACGATTTCCCCGTGGAGTTCCTGCTGTGGAATTTGCAGATTCAGAACAACCTCATCGAGACTGCGGCGGACTTCGGCGTGGAGAAGCTGCTCTTCCTCGGCAGCTCGTGCATCTATCCGAAATTTGCGAAGCAGCCCATCGCCGAGAGCGAGCTGCTCACCGGCGTGCTGGAACCGACGAACGAGGCGTATGCCATCGCGAAGATCGCGGGCATCAAGCTCTGTCAGGCGTATGCGCGGCAGTTCGGGAAGAAGTTCATCAGTGCGATGCCGACGAATCTCTACGGGCCGGGCGACAACTTTGATCTGAACAACTCACACGTGCTTCCCGCGCTGCTGCGGAAGGTGCATGAGGCGAAGCTCGCGGGCGCGAAGGAGGTGATCGTGTGGGGCACGGGCACGCCGCGCCGCGAATTCCTGCATGTGGACGATCTCGCGTCCGCGTGCCGTTTCCTGATGGAGACGCACGAAGATCCAGCGCTGATCAATGTGGGTTATGGCGACGACGTGACGATCCGCGAACTTGCTGAGACGATCTGCGAGGTGGTCGGATTTTCGGGCACGCTCACCTTTGACACGACGAAGCCCGACGGCACGCCGCGCAAACTGATGGACAGCACGCGCCTGCTTTCACTCGGGTGGAAGCCTCGCATCGCGCTGCGCGAGGGCATCCGGCAGACCTACGAGTGGTACATGCGCGAGGGGCCGGGCGCGGGGAAGTGACGAGTGGCGAATGACGAAGCGCGGCTATGCAGGGGCGCTGCTTGCGTGTGAGGAAACTCTTGCCGCGGCGTGCGGCCTAAGACAAACGGAGCGCCCGAATCACCCTCGCACACCCAATCCAATGAAACGCTCCTCCTTCCTCGCACTCGTCATTTCCTCCGCGCTCGGCCTTCATTCGTTCGCCGCGGATGCCCCGAAGCCACTTCGCGTGCTGCTCATCACGGGAGGTTGCTGCCACGATTATCCGGCGCAGAAGGACATCCTGAAAAAGGGCATCGAGGCGCGTGCGAACGTGCTCGTGGAGCAGATTCACACGGACGACAAGAGCGTGAAGCCGCCGCTGCCGATTTACGGGAATCCCGACTACGCGAAGGGCTTCGACGTCGTGATCCACGACGAGTGCGCCGCCGGCGTGGCCGATCTCGCGACGATTGACGGTGTGCTCGCGCCGCACCGCGCCGGCATTCCCGGCGTGAACCTGCACTGCGCGATGCACTGCTACCGTTTCGGCGAATTCCAGAAGCCCGTCGCGCCCGGCGCGGACAACGGGCACTGGTACGAATACCTCGGTCTGCATTCCACTGGCCACGGCCCGCAGGAGCCGATCGCGATTTCATTCACGGACAAAGCCTCGCCCATCGTGAAGGGCTTTGCCGACTGGACGACGGTGAAGGAGGAACTCTACAACAACATCGAGTTGCTCACGAGCCACGCGCTGGCGAAGGGCAAGCAGATCGTGCATCAGAAATCGAAGGACAAGGACGGCAAGGAAACTGTGACGGACAAGGAAGTGGAAACGGTCGTCGCCTGGACGAACGAATACGGCCCGAAGAAGACGCGCGTCTTTTCCACGACGATCGGCCACAACAACGTGACCGTGGAAGACAGCCGCTACCTCGATCTCGTCACGCGTGGCGTGCTCTGGAGCGCGGGCAAGCTGAACGACGACGGCACGCCCGCGACGGGCTACGGCCCCGGCGGCAAGTAGGCTGCGTTCAGCGCGGCTTCAGCACCGAGTCAATCCACGCGTAGGCCTGCTCGCGGATTTCCGGAGGGAAATCATGCGGGCAGTCGGGATGGACGACCCGCAGGTTTGCCGCAGCGTCGTGCAGTTTGAAAACGGGCAGCGCGGCCTTCACGATTTTGTCCACGCTCTGCCATTTGAAGTTCGAATCCCGGAGCGGCGCGCTGATGAAAACCCGGCGCGGTGCGAGTGCGCCGATGAGTTCGTGAAAGTCGAACGGGATGTCTGCGAGGCGGCCCTTATAGTCTGCGAGGCGCGGCATATAGCGGTCCTGGCACCATCCTTTGCCGTGCTCCCACAGATCTGGCTTGCCGCCGTAGTAATCGAGGAAGGAGTCGAGCCCGCAGCTCGACACGACGGCCTTGATGCGCTCGTCGAAGACCGCCGTGTAAACCGAATTGTGCCCGCCGAGCGAGTGGCCGATCGCGGCATACGCGCCGCCTTTCACGAAAGGCAGCGAGTCGAGCAGATCGAGTCCGCGGATGTTGTCCCAGATCGCTTTCATCGTGCCGCTCGCGTAGCCGAGCGCCTTCAGGTCGGGCTGGTAGTCGGCGAGCTGCACGTACGCAGGCGCGAGCGTGACGTAGCCGCGCTTTGCAAGTTCGAGCGCGTAGGTGCGGTTCGTCCTGTGGCCCTTCTCGACGATGCTGCGGTTGCCGACGACGTTGTCGGTTCCGTGCAGGCAGAGCACGGCGGGAAATTTTTCCTTCCCCGCGAGCACGGCCTTCGGAATGAGCAGGAATGCGTGTGCGCGTCCGCCCGGCTCGGCGGCGTACGTGATCTTGCGGCGAATGTAATCCCCGGCGTCCACTTCCTCCTCGATCTGCATGTCGAGCGCGCAGCGTTTCTCCGGGCCGGGGAGCGTGCCCATCACCGTCTGCATTCCGCGCAGGATTTCCGCGCGGCGCTTCTGCCAGTCGGCAGCGTTCTTCACCGTCTGCACTTTTCCATACGGAGTGTGAAAGGTGAGCAGGTCTTCGCGGTCGAGGCGCTGGGGCTTGGCGGGATCCGCGGCGACGATGCCGCCGAGGATGAGCAACGGAAGCGCCAGTGTGATTTTTCTGAGCATGGAATGGCAGGTGATTTCTATTTCGCGGCGCGGTGAAATTCGTTCGGCAAAATCTCCCGCACTGCGCCGGCGATCAGTTCCTCGACTTCCGGTGCGAGGCGTGTCGGTCGGTCGTAGTAGAGCATCGCGCCTGCGGCCTCGTAGCCGCCTTCCTCCCACACGCGGCGCGAGGGGATGTAGCACGGCACATCGTTGGAATACGCGTTCACCCACAGTCGCGCGCCGTCAAAATCGCGCTTCAGCCGCAGGCTGTAGTCCACGACAACTTCACCGGGCAGGAAGATCATCGCGAGGTCTTTGCCGAAGCTCCATGTCTGGACGGAGTAGGGGAGTTCCGTCGCGAGCTTCTCGCCGCGGTCGAGACGTTCGAGCTGCTTTTTTGCGTGGTAGGCATTCGAGCCTTTGGCCGCGACGCGCTTCTCGAATTCCTCGCGCGTCGGCAGCGTGTCGAAGGGCAGCGCGAAGCGTTTCATCCGGCAGTCGAGCGCGGGGGTGAGCGTGTCCATCGTGCCTTTCACCACGCGTGCGGCCTCGGCGGCAAGCGACTGTCCGTGCTGGATCGCGAGTTCGTAAGTGCCGCGAGGATTCGGATTCTGATCGCCCGCGCAGCCGAGCGCGGTGAGCGCGATCGCGCCGGGAAATGCCTTCTCGATTTCCTCCTGCGCGCAGCCGGCCCAGTCGCCGTGGACGCGGTTGAAGCCCGTCGTCGTGCAGTGGCAAGCGTAGCCGGTGAGCACCGCGATGATTTTTCCATCCGCCGCGGTCACGCGGAGCACCGGCAGTGCGTGGTCGGTCGGGCCTTCGGGATTCGGCTTGTTCGCGTAGCCTGTGGGAGTTTTGAAGCGGCGGTTCATGGCGAAGCCGACTTCGCCATTCTCCCATGCGAGGTCGCACGGTTTCGCGGCGGCGATGGCGGAAAGTGCGACCTGTTCGAGCTTGTCGGTCGTCTCCTTTGTGTAGCGCGCGATGCGCTCGGCGTGATCCGCGGGCACGTCCGTGCCGAAAAGCGTCGAGAGCACGCCGCCGAGCATTGGCGCGGAATGCGTGTGGCTCGAGCAAACCGCGACGCGCTCGTCGGGCACGCCGGCCTTAGCCTTCAGCCGTCGCGCGACCTCGTCGCGGACGTGGCCGGGCACGCCGCAGTTGTCCACCGTGAGGATCACCGCGGGCGCGCCGTCGCCCACGCGCAGTGCGAGGGCCTTTGCAAAAATGTGCTGCTCGATACCCTCAAATTCCGTCTTGCGCGAGCCGTAGCCGCTGAGCCGCACAGGAAAGTCCGGAGTGATGTCCACTTTCGCCGCGCCTGCGAGCCAGCGCGGTTCTGCGGCGTGCGCGTCGTGGCAGTGGAGGATGCAAAAAATGAGAGCGAGCGCGGCGAGGAGGGACGGAATTTTCATCGGGGCGGAAGGGAACTGCACTTTCGCACGGCCTCCCGCGCGAGGGCGAGCGTTTGATTGCTGTGCCGCGAGTGGTATGGGCCGTGCTCGGCAGAGGCGATGAATCTGCCGCATCCCACCGCCCCGCATTCCGCACGCCGCACGCCTCGTCTCGCCAACCTGAGCCTCTTTCTCGGAATCCTCCCAATCGCGATCTGCATCACCGAATCGCGCATCGCAAGGGTGAGCGGTACGGAGCTGCCGGTCGCGCAGTCGCTCGCCATCGTCTTCTGGCTGATGCTTGCGGTGTCGGTCGTCTCCGGGATCATCGCGCTATGTACCGGGCGCGCGCGAATGGGCGTCGTGCTGCGCGGGTTCGCCGCGCTCGCCATCGCGGGACTCAGTCTCGCAAACGTGCTGCCGAATCTCCTCCGTGTGCGCAAAGTCACGCTCGCGCAGAACGACGGGAGGCCGGTGGATGCGAATGCGTCAGCCCTTGCCACGGACTCCGCGCGGATCGCATCGCACTGATGCCGCGCAAGCCGCGCGGGATCACTTCCCGGAATGCGGCGGCAGAAACACGCGGCGGCGTTCGATGCGTGCGCCGTGGGCGATGAAGAATGCGCGCAGCTCGTCCGTCATGTGGCGTCCGTCGGGGAGCACGTTGAGATCGAACTGCATCCGGCCCGTCGGCGTGAGGCGCGATTCGGCGTCCTTCATGAAATATTCCCATTCCTCCACACCCCAGTGCGAGCCGTCGGCGCGGCGGTTGAAACACGTCATGTGGGCAGTGATGAGATCGAACGGTGCGCCGAGATCCGGCAGCGGCTGGAATGCGTAGATCGCGTGGTTCACGCGCGGGATTTTCAGCAGCGCAATGGTGCCGTCGAAGACCGGCTCGCCCGCGACATCGAGGCCGAGCACGTCGTGCCCGAGGCATTTCGCGATGTGGAGCACGTAGCCCGTGCCGCAGCCGAGATCGAGGATGCGCATGCGCGGCGGCGCCTTGCGCACACGCAGGTCGCGGATGCGCTTGGTGCTCGTCTGCATCCATTCCTCGACGTTCAAATATTTTGCGGGCAGCACGCGCTCGCCGGGCGTGTAAAGTTTCGCGCGCAGCTCCTCCAGGCCCTCGCGATCGATCGGTTCCATGAACTGTCGCCAGTCGAGCGGATACGCCATGCGCCGCAATCCCGCCATGAGGCTGTGCCATCCGTCCGGGCCGAAAATTTTGCTGAGCTTTTGCGTGAACGTCATCCGTGGCGGAGCGTTGAAGTCGCGCGGAAAGCGGTCAAGCGCATTCCTGAAATCGCATGGCCAGTCGGAGAAACTTGACGGGGAATTTTGCGAGACGACAAATCCTCTTTCGCGCGGGGAGCGTGCGGGTTCACAGTGCGAACTACCTTTCCAATCCTCCATCATGCGCCTTCTCCCCAGCCTCCTGCTCGCACTCACGCTGCCTTTTTCTGCCGCCGCCGAAACGCCCGCGCGCTGGTGGAAGGGAAACCTGCACACGCATTCGCTGTGGAGCGATGGGGACGACTACCCGGAGATGATCGCCGACTGGTACAAGGCGCATGGCTATCATTTTCTCGCGCTGTCGGACCACAACGTCATCGCCGACTACGAGCGCTGGGTGAACGTCGCGAAGACCAAGGGCAAGGAGGCTGCGTTCGACAAATATCTCGCGCATTTCGGCAAGGAGTGGGTGGAGACGCGACCGGTCGAAATTGGGAAAGAGGTGCGGCTGAAGATGCTCGCGGAATTTGCGCCGAAGTTCGACGAGCCGGGCCGTTTCCTCATGGTGAAGAGCGAGGAGATCACGGATCGTTTTCTGAGCGCGCCGATTCACATCAATGCGACGAATGTGCAGACGGTCATCAAGCCGCAGGGCGGGCAGAGCGTCGTGGACGTGATGCAGCGGAATCTCGCCGAGGTGCTCGCGCAGCGCACGCGGACGGGCGTGCCGATGTTTGCGCACATCAACCACCCGAACTTCGGCTGGGCGCTCACCGCTGAGGAACTGAACGAGGTGGAGCAGGAGCAGTTCTTCGAGGTGTACAACGGCCACCCGACCGTCCACAACGAGGGAGATACAGTCGGCACGAGCGGCGCGATCCGCGCAAGCACCGAGCGCATCTGGGACATCGTGCTCACGAAGCGTGCCGCGGCCGGCAAGCGCGTGCTCTACGGCATGGCCACGGATGATTCGCACAGCTACCACGCTTCGCCGACCCCCGAGAAACAGAGTCGATCCGGCCGCGGCTGGGTGATGGTGCGCTCGGAAAAGCTGGACGCGGCGAGCCTCATCGCCGCGATGGAGGCGGGCGACTTCTACGCATCGTCCGGCGTGACTTTGCGCGATGTCCAGCACGACGCGCGCGGCATTTCGATCGCGATCGAGCCGCAGCCCGGCGTGACTTTCCGCACCGAATTCATCGGCACGCGCAAAGGCTGGGACACCGCGAGCGAGCCCGTGATCGGCACGAAAGGCGAGACGCTCCGCACCACGCGCCGATACAGCGCGGACGTGGGTCGTATGCTCGCGACCGTCGAGGGCACCGATGCGCGGTACGAGTTCAAGGGCGACGAACTTTACGTCCGTGCGCGCATCACGTCATCGAAGCACAAGGAAGGCGTCCTCTCGCCGGACGAGATGGAGCGCGCGTGGACGCAGCCGGTGGTGCCTGGAAAGTAGGGTGTCGCATGGATTGGACGGCGATTCCGCTGGCGCGCATCCGATCGAATGCCGAAGTGCCGTTTGCCGTGTGCCGCGGAATCGGCCAGAGTGCGCGCCGATGCCGGACATCGTCCTCGCCACACTCAACGCAAAATACATCCACGCCTCATTCGGGCTGCGCTACCTCATGGCGAATCTCGGCGGGCTGCGCGGGCGCGCGTGCATGGCGGAATTCCACATCAACCAGACGCCGCTCGAAATCACCGAGGCGATCCTCTTGCACGAGCCGCGCATCGTCGGCTTTGGCGTTTACATTTGGAATGTCGAGCAGACGACGGAAGTGGTCGCACTGCTGAAGCGCATCCGCCCGGAACTGATCATCATCCTCGGCGGGCCGGAGGTTTCCTACGAGACGGACGGGCAGGAAATTGTCGCGCTGGCGGACCATGTGATCACTGGCGAGGCGGACGTGAAGTTCGCGGAAGTGTGCGCGCTGCTGCTCGATACCGGAAACCGGAAACCGGATACCGGAAAGGAAGAAGCCGCCCATCTTTCCGAAATCCGCGAGCCGCATTCCGATTCACGCGGGAAAGACGAAGCAGCACCACTATCCGGTATCCGGTATCCGAAATCCGGTATCCCAAAAATCCTCCCCGCCGAACTCCCCGCACTCACCCAACTTGCCTCGCCTTACGACTTCTACACCGACGAAGACCTCGCCCACCGCGTCGTGTATGTGGAGGCGTCGCGCGGGTGTCCGTTCACGTGTGAATTCTGCCTCTCGTCGCTCGATGTTCCCGTGCGCGCGTTTCCGCTTGATGCGTTCCTTTCTGCCATGCAGCGGCTCCTCGAACGCGGCGCGACGCAGTTCAAATTCGTGGACCGCACCTTCAATCTCCATCTCCCCACGAGCATGGGCATCCTCCAGTTCTTCCTCGACCGCTGGCGCGACGGGCTCTTCCTGCACTTCGAGATGATTCCCGACCGGCTGCCGGAACAGCTCCGCGCGCTCATCAAGAAATTCCCGCCCGGCGCGGTGCAGTTCGAGGTCGGCATCCAGACGTTCGACGACGCCACGTCGAAGAACATCAGCCGTCGCCAGAACCTCGAACGCCTCGCCGACAACCTCCGCTTCCTCCGCGAGGAGACCGGCGTGCATGTGCATGCAGACCTCATCGTCGGCCTGCCCGGCGAGGGAATGGAATGCTTTGGCCGCGGCTTTGATCGGCTCGTCGCGCTCGGCCCGCAGGAGATCCAGGTCGGCATCCTGAAGCGCCTGCGCGGCACGCCCATCATCCGGCACGACGCGGAATTCGCCATGCGCTACGCGCCGCATCCGCCCTACGAAATCCTCGCCACGCGCGACATCACTTTCCCCGACATGCAGCGAATGCGCCGCTTCGCCCGCTACTGGGACATCGTGGCGAACAGCGGCCAGTTCACTACGACGCTGCCGATGCTGTGGGATACCGGATACCGGAAAGCGGATACCGGAAAGGACGGGGGCGAAACCGGATTTGGGATACCGGATACCGGAAAGAAAGAAGCCGCCCACCTTTCCGGCATCCACGAGCCTCTTTCCAATTCGCACACGGCGGACGAAGTGTTCCCTCTATCCGGTATCCGGTATCCGCTTTCCGGTATCGCTTCCCCCTTCGCCTCCTTCCTCCGCTTCAGCGACTGGCTCCACGCCACGCTGCGCCGCACGCACCAGATCGCCCTCCAGTCCGTCGCGCAGGGCCTCTTCGATTTTCTCACGGGGGAAAATGGCGCGGATCGCGCGACCGTCGCCGCCGCGTTGCAAGCCGACTGGAACCGCACCCCCGGCCGCGAAGCCCTGCAACTTCGCGGAATGCCCGCCGCCCCCGCGCACCTGAAGCCCGCCGCCATCCGCACCGCCCGCAGGCAGGCGCGGCATACGCAGTTGCCGGTGAGGGGAGAGGACAAGACTGTCACCCTCTGAAACCAGTTCTAAGCATTACCTAGACTCGATTCGGCAACGCTGACGTCGTGAACCCTTACGGGATCAATCGTGCTATCTCCTTCAAGAAAATTTCTTCGACCGCTTTCTCGAAAGTTGATCCATAATCTGGCGAACGAAGAGTCGTTCTATGAAGTGTCTGAGTCAACAGCCTCACGGTTGCTGTTAGAAGAATCTCCTCGCCCACTGCTTTTGCGTTAAATGTAATCCATTCGGGTTTTTCATCTGGATGTCCTGCCTTACGGAACGCATATTGTGTTTGTATAAATCCTTCCGCAGAGCTGTTGATCATTCCTGTCTGTGAGAGGAAGAACTGACTTTTCAAACGATCGTGAAGTTTGCTCGCTATATTCCGCACGGCTTCGATGCACTTACCCAACATGTTATTTAGATCAGTCAGCGCTGAGACGTGTGGTTGGTTCATATAGGAATTTATACGAGCCCACAGCGCATTGTCTATAGTCTCCCTTATGAGCGATGGTTTCAATAGCAAATTCAACGCGTTTTGCAGTTCAGTCGCCGAATGCCAACGTTGTGGTAGTTCGAGCTGAAAGCTGCGATCAAACACACCAAGCAAGGCATTCAAATGTTCATGAGGGACATTTCGTACAAGATTCTCTCTTACATCATTACGCTGGTGCGGCATCTGGCGATTCTCGTTTAGCAAGAACACGGGCCTTTTTGCGGTGAGTACGAAAATGAGGATTCCTGCACAGAGTGTCACATCCGATATCGGATTCCGCTTATTTGGGCTGGATGGTGAAAACTCAGGCAATCGAAGGAAACGATTGCCAAGTTCTTCTGCTGATTGCGTTGTGTTTTCATCTGCAATCTCTCGGTTGAATGAAAGACCGAAGTCAACAAGGACCGGTTCCACCTTCGGACCACATCGAATCATGACATTATCTGGCTTAATGTCTCGATGGACCGTTTCGTTTTGGTGGCAATGCTCAATAATCTCTAAAAGCCTAATGACTATGTTCAGGCTTGCCTCGAATGGTTGTGCCCCTTGGTTCTCAACCAACTTCTGGAGTGACATCCCTTCAACGAAATCGGTCACGAGGTAGAGCTTGAAATCGAGATCCTCAAATTCCTCTGCATTCGTATCAATGAGACGGAGTATCCCGGGGTGATTCAACGTGCGATACGCAGAGATCTCGCGATAAAACCGATTGCGGCGGATAGGATCGTTTTGGTTGCGGAGAATTTTGAGGAAGCAGACTTGCGATCCGCCGCCCTGCTTTGAGCGCACAAATTTCACGTCAGATTGACCCCCTCCTTCTCCATCAGAAATCTGCATCCACCGCTCTTTCCATGTTTTTTGCGGTTCAATGTGTGTGTTCATTGTATTCGAGAATCCTGTGCTGACACCAAATCTAGAAAGCTGGCAGCGACAGGCAAGGCTGCACACACGACGACGCAGACACCAGTCACAATGAGCCAGCCGCGGATCGCGCGACGGCGAAGGGTCACGTCGTTCCGACCAACCCGATTTCCCCCGTCGCGCTTTGCCAACAAACCGGATAAGCATGATGCGTCGTCCCCGTCCCGGCATGAGGAAACTCCTGCTCCGGCTTTATCTCATTCTCTACCGAGACAACAGACAGAGACAGAACCGCAGCGTGGAAATCCTTGGGCGTCGCCCTGCTTTCCTTGGGTGCCAGCCCGCTTACTTCGCGTTCGGCGCGGACTGGCTCTTTGCCTTTTCCGCATCGGCCTTCGCCTTTGCGGCGGCGGCCCGTGCCTCGGCGGCTTTCTTTGCGGTTTCCGCGGCGGCGGCTTCGAGCGGAGCCCATGAAGCCTTTGCTTTTTCGAGTTCCGAATCATTCAGCCCGAACGCCTGGAGGACACCGATCGCCATGAGCTTGTTGCCCTCGCCGTTCATGTGGACGCCGTCGCTGGTGAGCACCTTGGTGCCGGGCTTGTTCTCCTTCTTGATGCGATCCGCAAAGAGCGAAAACAGGTCGGCGATGGGGATGTGCTTTTCCTTGGCGAGCGAGCGGAGGAAATCATTGTAAGGCGCGAGGCGTCCGTTCTCGGGGCTCTCCAGATTTTCCTGGATCACCGTCGCGGTGAGGATCACCGGCTTTGCGCCCGCCGCCGCCGCCTGCTCGACGATCGCCGTGATGTTCTTCTTATAAGTCCCGCGCGTGGCGACCTTCTCATCGTATTCACCGGGCTTGGCCGCCGCTGCGTCGTCGAGCGGCACGCCGCGCTTGCCGTGCCACACGTCATTCACGCCGCAGCTCAGGGTCATCCACTGCGGCTTCTTGCTCAGCACGTCCTTCTCCAAGCGCGCGAGCATCTGGTCCGACTTATGGCCGCTGATGCCCGCGGGCACCGCCTCCGCCTTCACGCCATTCGCCTCGAGCCCCGCGATCACGAGATGCACGTAGCCGGCCGGATTGCCCCAGCCGCCCGCAGTGATGGAGTCGCCGAGGAACGCAATCTTGTCGCCGCTCTTCACCGCGATCTCGGCGGACGCCTGCGACATGATGCCGAACGCAGTGAGCGCGGCGGCGGTGAAAATGGAGCGGAGGAATTTGGAGGCAGGGGTGTGTTGCATCCGCGCCTTATCGCCGGGGCGGGCGTCGCGGGACAAGCGAAATTTTCTCGCCCTGCGCCAGGCCGTGCGCCTCACCGGGAATCCCGATCGCCAGCCGCACGGGAACTTCGAGATGCCAAGGGACGAAACGGGATCGTGGCTTGCGGAGTCGTCTGGATTCACGCTCCAGGCAAACGATTCCGCGATGGCTCATTTTGAAAATTCCCGGTCGAATCCGGCGGAGTCCCGGAGCATCTCCGGCTTGGCCGCGCGCGTGCGGGCGCAAAAACAGGAGCGCGGGCGCGCGTACGCGCGCGCACCCGAGCGTACGCGCGCGAGGCACCGCGGCCTTCCCGCTCAAAATGGGATCGGCTTTGAAATGAGCCACAGCGGGATTTCCAAACACCAATGGTGCCCCATGCGAAAACCCGGTTCTACCGGATGGGAAGGAGGCTCGCCATCGGAACGCACGGATGGTTTGCCACGGGGCGCTACGGCATCGTCGCCCGCAAAAAAGTCGGATTTGGAAGCCATGAAGCCAAAAAGAGAGGACGAGTCCATTTCTCCCATCCTGGCTTCATGGCTTCCAAATTCACCCCGCTGCTGCATCCACACCGCGCATCGGCTGGCTTTTTTCATAGTCTCCCATCGCATCCAGCGGGCTCACGATGCCAAAGGCCGGCTTCAGATACCGCATCGTCGTCTCGAGCTTTCCGTGCCCCAGCACCTCCTGCAAATCGCGCGGTGGAGCGCCCGAGGCATGGGCGTGCGTCGCATAGCTGTGCCGCAGCACATGCGGCGTCACCCGCACGGCAATGCCTGCCTTTGCAGCCGCAGCACGCACCGCGCGCTGGATGCTTACCTCGTGCAGCCGCCAGCGGATGCGCTCTCCCGTGCGCGGATGCGTGGAAGGGGCCTGGGCTGGAAATAACCACGCCCACTGCTCCTGAAACGCCGCCTTGGGATACTTCGCCGCAAGCATCGTCGGCAGCGCAACGGGGACCTTCGCGACGGCGTCGCTTTTCAAAACGGCACGCGCCACACGGAGCTGTACCTCCAGCTCCCCGGCCACACATTGCGGCAACGGCACGATACGATCCTTGTTCCCCTTTGCAGAACGGATCGTCAGCCGCGCCCCCGCGAGATCCACGTCCTTGATTCGCAATTCCAGCGGCTCGCTCACCCGCGTAAAAGGCTTCGCCTCACGCGGTGCCACGCAAGGGATGTCTGAGAAAGTGGTGGTGCAACTGTTTCGCGAGGAACCGCCTCCCGCCACCGCTCTTCAGATAGCGCTCGCGCCCCAGCGCATCGGATTCCTCAAGATACGCCTCATAATAGATGAGTCGCCAAGGTCGCCGATAGGACGTTGAAAAAGATTTGCCCTCCTGATGCTCGGCCAATCGCCGCTTCAAATCCCCTGTGAATCCAATGTACAATCCCTCATCCACCTCAGACTGGAGCACATAGACATAAAACATGGCTGCAATTCTCCTGAAAAACCGCGTGAGGGCAAAGCCCTTTTACGCGGTCGGGGGCTTTCATTGCAAATTTGTCGTATAGCGGGGGTCCCAGCTACACGACAGGAAAAATGTTCGGCAATTTTTCGTCATGCTCGGAATGCTCTGGACACCACTTCTGCCTCCCGCTACACGACACGAATGCACATGGCCCTCCTTGCATTTTCACCCTTCAACAGGGGCGGACTCCCTTTTCGATCCAACCTGGCTATACGACTGGCCAAAATCTCCAGTCGTATAATAGGTAGTTAGGCCAATGAGAGTGTCATCTTGCTATATGTGCGATGCACCCGCCACTAGCCGCGAGCACGTTCCGCCGAAGTGCATCTTTCCCGAGGACGCCCACCTCCGAAAGAACCTCATTAAAGTTCCAAGCTGCGATGCGCACAACCTGCGAAAGAGCAAAGACGACGAGTTACTACGGAGCGTGCTTGCGTGCGCACCCGCAACCAACGACTTAGCCTTACGTGTAGTCGAGCAGACGGTTTTACCTGCATGGGAGCGACGCCCCCACATTCTCCACACGTTTCTTCCCAACCCCACGCCATTGAAAGTCGGCGACGACGAGACGATTTCCTTTACGATCGACATTCCTCGATTCGAGTCGTCTGTTCGCGCGATCGTTCGCGGCCTCTTCTTCGCGGACACCGGCAAAAAGCTTTTGGCGGAGCTTACCGTCGTCTGGGGCGCACTCCTTAATCGAGAGCGCACCAAGGCTCTATTCCTTCAGCTCATCCGCAACGGAGAGCAGAGACTGCCCCCGATGCGACGCGGCACCAATCCCAAGGTTTTCAAATACGACTTCCACGAGTCCGAGCTTAACACGGATGGCTTATGCCGCCTCCGCTTCTACGAAGGGCACCCAATTTATGTCACATGGCGAATGGCCTATGCGCTGCAGAGAACCGCTCCGGCTGTCACGCCTGCTGCTTCCGGCCTCCGCCTTGCCCCCGCCGCGCAGCAGTCGCGCCAGCCTCCGCGGTCTCTGAGCTTGAGGTCGTTAGGCGACTACGCCGCATGAACACCGAAATTGACATCTTTGGCGAGTTCCTCATGGAGAACCTGCGAGACGTAGCCATCGCACTCTGCAATGGTTTGGCGGACTCGAAATTCGATTCACCGGGACACCGAGAGATTCAAAAGGAACTCCAATCGCTCACGCCTTCGCAGAAGGAAGCCTTCAAAAAGGCAGTTACATACTGCATCGATGGTGGCATCAACGACTTTCTGTATCGGCTGGACAAGGAATCCCGGACAAAGAAGCGTCTAGACATACAAGTAAACGGGCGGAGCACTTCGGAGCTTTGCGATGGTCTTGCCAAACATCTTTATGGCGCGACTGGCTGGAAAGCAAGATTCAGTAAGAGCGTGCCTACTACGACGGATACTTAGCCATGTTACGTAGCAACTCTATTCAAGGCGCAATCCGTGTTCGACCGTCGCCTAACCCCTATGAAAGTGGTCAAGATGGAAGTTGGGTGAACTGAGTTGGATGTTTTTGTTTTGGTGTTCCTGTAAGGGTGGGTTGGGTTTGGGGTTGGGTGATCTTGGGAACGTTTCCGCTTCGGTGGATGTGGCTGAGGGCTTCAGCGTCCATTCTCCTATCCGTGCTCGGCCTCCCCTTCCGGGGCGGACGGCACCATATGACGGATGCGTCGGGTGAAGCGGAACGGGGCGCGGTCCAATCTATGGCGTCGCACTTCGTGCTGCCGAGTGCCGGTTAGGCTGCGGACTCGCGCCACGTTCCAAAGCGTTCAAGATTCTGGTGACTGGTTGCTGGTTGCTGGTGATTAGTTCCGGGTTCTTAGTTGCTGGATGTTCGTTTGTGCGTGGGAGCGGGAGCGGGCGGCGGCGTAAAGCCGCGTGGCGGCCACGCCGCTATACGCGGGACTGTTCCCCCTGAATCAACAACCGCTTCCTCCGCTTGCGCGAGTTGGCCGCCGCCGTTCACGCGGAGGCCGAGCTGGGCGGCGTTGCAGCGTCCGGTGTTCAGCCGCCACAAGTCCACGGCGAGCTGTCGGGCCACGGCGACGATGGCCTTCTTGCGCTGCGCGCCGGTGGCCTTCGCGCCTTTGCCCAATATCGGCAGCCGCCTGGCCACGGGCGGGTAGCAGGGCTGGAAGCGGACCATGCGCCACGCCATCTCGACCAGGGCTGCCCTCAGCCTCGGGTTGCCGTGCTTGGTGACGCTGCCGGTGACGCGCTTGCCTCCGCTGCTGTATTCGCCGGGGCAGAGGCCGGTGTAGCTGCTCACCTGCCGCCGGTTGTTGAACCGGTGCCAGTCGCAGACTTCGCGGGTGAGCACGGTGCCGGTCATTTTGCCCTGCCCGGAGGGAAGGCCCGGAGGTGCCGCGGCCTCCAACGTGCCGGTAAGCACGGCGATCTGCGTGTCGAGCACGGCCAATACGGGGCGCAGCACTTCGAGCCGTTCGCGCAGCCACGCGGGGAGCGCGCCGGCCAATGCTTTCCAGCCCGCGGCCCGCCACCAGCGCGCGGGGACGGGCGCGGTGCGGTGCGGTCCGCCGGAGTGGTTCACCACCAGTGCGCGGCCCTGCGCGGCGAGCCGGGTGCGGGCGCGCACGAGCGTCTCGCGCTGGCGGTGCTCGGCCCGCAGGCGTTCCTCGTCCTCAGTGGGCACGCGGATGACGGCCAGCTCCCGGCGGTTGCCATCCACAAAGCGCGAGAGCCGCTGGCACAGTGCGGCGGCGTCGCGCCCGTCGGTCTTCACCCGCTCCCGGCGCTCGTCCAGCCTGCACGGCGCGACGACGTGGCATTCCGCACCCAGCGCCCGGAGCGCCCGCTGCAGCCCGAACCCAAACCCGCACGCCTCATACACCGCGAACACCCGGTGCCCGCGCGCCACCAGCCGCCCCACCCACGGCACAAACGCCGCGGGCGCAAACCGCTGCGCGGGCCGCGGTGTGGCGTGGTCCTCCTGCGCCACGACGACGTAGCTGCCCTGGTGGACGTCCACCCCGAGCTTGATCACGCCCGGGGTGCCCTGATACTCGTTGCCGGAGACCGCCAAAGCGGCCCCCACTTCGTGATGAACGTTTGCAGTAATCATATCGCCGGTGAACCAACCAGCCCACCAGCCCACTTCCATGCCATCTATGCGCTGCAGCGAACCGCTCCGTGCGTCACGGCACCTGCTTCCGCCGCCGCCTTTCCGCCCACCATGCAGGTGCCGCGCCGCACTCCGCCGTCGCTGAGCTTGGGGTCGTTAGGCCACTGAACAGTCACCCAAAATGAACGAACGTCGCACTCTACTCTTGCGGATTGCCGCTTCCATCCTTGCACTTTCAATCGCAGCTTTACACATGGTGTTTCCCCGGTTCATTCCGGACGCGATTTCAATCGGTTTGATATTATTCGCCGTTATTCCTTGGATCTCTCCCATCATTCAGTCAATCGAGGTCGCAGGTGTCGGCAAGCTGGTGCTGCAGGTGCAAGAGGTAAAAAAGAACCAGGCTAATTTACAGGATGAGGTAGATGCTCTGAGGTTTTTACTCAGCGGCTTTGTCACAGACTGGGAATACGAACACCTTCGGAAGCTTGCCGGAGGACTTCCATTTGAGTATCAGCGAGGAGCCGGAAAGGATGATCGCTTTACGGGTGAGGTCATACGCATGCGGGACTTTGGACTAATCTCGAAACGAATCAGTTATGCACTTTGGGACATACCTCTTTCCGGTAATCTGAAAGACTACGTTGAACTTACAGATCGAGGCAGAAGTTATCTAAAACTCCGGGAGTATGCCAAGGCCTGACCATGCGCTGCAGCGGCGGACATGGTCCACGGAGAGGCCGCCGCCGCTTATTTCAAATCCCGCTCCTCGACGTGGAACTTGTGCAGCACCCGGTGGAAGACTGGCGAGAGCACGATGCCCGTCGTGCTGATCAGGATCAGCCCGGAGAAAAGCGCATACGCCGAGGCGAAGACCTTCGCCGCATTCGTGGCCAGCGGGTTCACCGGCCCCATGCCCGAGAGAATCATGGACGCATCCAGCAGCGCATCCACCCACTTCAGCCCGCCGATGAAATGATACCCGAGGACGCCGATGCCGAGCGAACACCCGATCAGCCCGCCCGCCAGCGCCAGTGCCCGCAGGAGGCGGTGGTAAAAGGGACGCTGCGCGCGCGGCTGCGGCCCTGCGGATGGTTTGGATGAAGGCTCGGCCATCGTGGGTTTTCTTCGGATGTTAGGGCTAGGGATGCGGGAAGCGAGCGGCATCGTGCGGAAAGCCACGCGCCACGGATATCCGTTAAAAAGCGACGTTTTGGAGCTGGTGGCTGGCAGTCTGAGGCCCGCGCGCAAGGCTCCGAGTGCGGCGCGCGGGGCTCGGAAGCCCGTTTGCAAAGCTCAGAGTGTCGCGCGCGACGTTCCGAGGCCGGCGCACCGGGTTCCGAACCTTGCACCGCAAGGCTCAGAACGCGGCGCGCGGGGCTCGGAAGCCCATTTGCAAGGCTCAGAGTGTCGCGCGCGACGTTCCGAGGCCGGCGCACCGGGTTCCGAACCTTGCACCGCAAGGCTCAGA
>CAIRYQ010000115.1 GCA_903882875.1 uncultured Spartobacteria bacterium
CCGCACTCCCCGTTCCGCACTTCCAGCTACAGCACGCGGATCTGCGCGGGGTCGCTCCAGAGGCCCATCACGCCCTTGAGGCCGACGGTGCGCACGCGCACCCACACGACGGTGCCGGGCGTGAGGCCCGTCAGCTCCGCGCGTCCGCCCTGGAACATCCCCTTGGTCGTCCAGTTCGCCTCCACGTTCGGGTCGCCGGTGCAGGTCTGCACCTCGTTCGTGCTGCCTTGCCGGTCCGGCTTGTGGCGGGCGACGATGCCGCCGCTCTGGTCGCCGTGCGCCAGGCGGAGGTTCTGCGGCGCGGCGGGCGCCGAAAAATCCGGCGGGTGCGCGGTGTCGTAGCTGGGGAACCCGCTCTGCTCCACGATCCCAGGGTCGCCCTTGGCGATGCTGTTGACGTAGTTGCCGAGCACGCCGAGGGTTTCCTCCAGCGTGGCGCGCGCCGCGTTGAAGGCCACGATGTCCGCCTTTGCGTTGCTCGCGCGGGCGATGAGCTTTGCGTCGTAGTCTGTGGCCTGTGTCAGCAGCGTCGCCATCGGCACGGCGGGCGTCGCGAAGGTCGCGACGCTGGCGAGCATCTTGTCGTGGATGGTGTGGGCGGTGGGGCCGAGTTCGGCGGCGGTGTAGTCGCTGAAATCAATGATGGCTTTGGTGGTGTTCATGGCTTTGCGTTTTGGTTTCGCCAGACTGTCCCATGTGATGCCGGTGTCGTATGCGATCCCCGGCTGGTCCCATGTGTTCGGATCTGGCATGGTTGGGTTGTGGGATTAGTTGGCTTTCGAAGGAAGTGGGCCCGTGCGGTTGGTTGGCAAAGCGCCTTTGAAAATAGCCCGGCGATTTATCGCTGGGTACGCGGTGCGGTGTGGACAAAGTCCCGCATGGGACGGCAGGACCGAGCGGAGCGGGACGCCTGCCGGAAGGCATCCCCAGGGACGCACGCGGCGTTGCGCGGCAACCGGTTCTTCCGTCCCTGGCGGGACTTTGTTGCCTTCCTTCGGCGATCCCCAGCGATGAATCGCTGGGCTATTTTCACCATGATTTCCCGCTGCGTTGTCATCGAACCGGACAGGCAGGGCAAACGGCTCTGGGGGATTGCCAAGAAGCCTGAGCCGATTGCCAAAAGGCCTGAGCCGATTGCCGAAAGGCCTGAGCCGATTGCCGAAAGACCTGAGCCGATTGCCAAAAGGCATGAGCCGATTGCCAAAAGCCCCGGCCCGATTGCCGCAAGTCTTGGGCAAATGTGCCGGAAACACGCCCATTCCGGCCATTTCCCCGAGCCGATGCCGCAATCCCGCCCCGCTGCGCACTTCACCCTTCGCCCTGCGCGCCGCCCGGCGTGCCCGGCGCGGGCTCGCCTCGTGCGACGCCACGGCGGGGCTCGGCGGGAGCGGATTCCGGTGCTGGGGGTTCGTGCGTTGCATGGGTGCATTTCAGCATCCCTGCGGCGTCATGTCTCCGGCGGTTTACCGCCCGACGGTAAACCGGCGGGGCCCGTTTCCTCTTTTGCCCGGAAACTGCTCAGCAGGGCGTCCAGCGGCGCGCCGTCCTTGAGGCGGCGGAGGGCGTGGCTGAGAATGCGGATGAGCATGTGGCGGAATGTGCCCGGCGCGATGGGCTCCATGAAGGGCATCGCCGTCTCATTCCGCGCAATCGCCTCACCGAGGAGCATGATCCACCCGAGGGACACATGGATCGCCTGCGCGCCCTTTTTCTGCGTCTCCAGCCCCGTGCCCGCCGCGGCCCTTTCCATGCCGCCCAGCGTGCTGCGCGGAAAGGAGACCCCGGTGATGTCCTCCTGCGAATAGCCGAATCCCACGCGCAACTGCCGGAAGAGCCCGCCAAACCACCCGCACAGCCGGTCGCGCTCCGTCTTCGGGTCCACCGGCGGCGGCGCGGGAACGGGCGGCACTTTTGCGGGGACAGGCTTCGCCTTTGCCGAAAGCGGCATCGGCTTTGCCGCGACGGGCTTTGCTTTGACAGGGGAACGCTTCGCCTTGACCGGGGACGGCTTCGCTTTTGCCTGCGAATGCTTCGCCTTAGCCTGGGAAGGCTTCGCTTTGGCTTGGGAAGGCTTCGCTTCAGCGTGGGAAGGCTTCGCCTTGGGCGCGACCTTCGCCACGGCCTTCGCAACCTTCGCGGCCTTGCTCGCCTTCCGCTTCACCCACCATCCGCCTCCCTTCCTCCGTTCGCTAGTGCCCGCGCCGCTCCCGAGCCCGGAGGCCCGGTGACGACGGCTGCGGAACCCTGCGGCAATCCCCCGCGCGCCAGCGAAGCACGGCTGTGCGGCGGCGACGCACAGCCGTGCGCGGGGTGAAGTTCGTTGGGAGCTGCTTCATGGGAGGGAACCTTTCCTGCAGAGATGTTGCCCGTGTCATTTCGGTGCGCAAGCGGAAAAATGGCGGAGCGCGCCGCCTCCGTAGCCGCGCTTGTGAAAGCGCGGGCACTCCTTTGCAGGCGAACTCGGAAGGATCAGCCCACGCTCTCACGAGGCGCGGCTACGGAGCAGGCCCCGCCGAAACACCCGCGGAGCGACGCGTCCCACCCTGCGGGCTTGACACGCCCCGCTCCCTCCGCCAGCAACGCCCCACCCGCCCATGCCACCTCCGAAGATGAATGCGAAGGAACAGGAAGCCTATGACGAGGCGCTGCGGCGCATCGAGGAATGTCGGCTGAAGGGGAAGGAGGGGACCGATCTCAATTTGATTGGGTTGGGTCTCACGATGCTGCCGCCGCAGATCAGCCAGCTCATGTGGCTGTTGAGGCTTCACCTCAACGAAAACCAGCTCACGACGCTTCCGCCGGAGATCGCCAAGCTCACAGCGCTTCAGGCGCTTTTCCTCCAGCGAAACCAGCTCACGACCCTGCCGCCGGAGATTTGCCAACTAACGGCGCTCACTGTGCTTTCCCTCCAAGGCAACAAGCTCACAACGCTTCCGCCGGAGATCGCCCAGCTCACGGAGCTGAGGGACCTTTCCCTCAACTCCAACCAACTCACGGCGCTGCCGCCTGAGTTCGTCAAGCTTTCGTTGCTATGGGGGCTTCACCTCGACAACAACCCGCTCACGACGCTGCCTCCGGAGATCGTCCAGCTTTCGGCGCTGATGGAGCTTGACCTCAGCGGCAACCAGCTCACGACGCTGCCTCCGGAGATCGGGCGGCTCGTGAACTTGGAACGTCTCAACCTTGAGGACAATGCCCTGCGCGAACTGCCGGAAAGCCTGAAGGGACTTTCAAAGCTGAGAGCGCTTTTCCTGCATGGAAATGACGCGCTCGGCCTGCCAGCCGAGGTGCTGGGGCAGATATGGTTCGGTTCTGGCCCAGAGAAACCCCCGGCGAAGCCGCAGGAGATTCTCCGCTACTACTTCGCCCAACGGGAAGGAAAGCGGCGACCGCTGAATGAGGTGAAGGTGCTGGTGGTGGGCGAGAGCGAGGTGGGGAAGACATCGCTCATCCGGCAACTGCGGGGCGAGGCCCACGATCCCAAGCAGGATAAGACGCACGGGATCGAGCGGCACCGGGTTCCGATGAAGTGCGGGAGGCTCGGGGACGTCCGGCTGAACGTGTGGGACTTCGGCGGGCAGGACATCATGCACGCGACGCACCAGTTTTTCCTCACGCGACGGAGCGTGTACCTGCTGGTGCTGGACAGCCGGCAGAACGAGCGCCAGAGCCGGATTGACTACTGGCTGCGGCTCATTGCGTCCTTCGGCGGGGACTCGCCGGTGATCGTGGTATGCAACAAGGCGGACCAGCAGGTGATGCAACTGAACTGGACGGGCCTCCAGCGGGAATACCCGCAGATTGCGGGATTCGCGAAGGAGGTGTGCTGCTACCACTATGGAGAAGTGGATCGGCGCAGGGGGCTGGACGAACTGAAGGAGCAGATCGCCGAGGCGGTGGCGAATGATGTGAAGGAGGTGGATAAGCCGATCCTGGAGAGCTGGCTGGATTTGAAGGACGAGCTGGAGACGGACGGACGGCCCTTCATCTCGCTGCAGCAGTATCACCGGCTCGCGAAGACGCGGGGCATCAAGACCAAGGAGGATCGTGAGATATTACTAACGCTGATGCACGGGCTGGGCAGCGTGTTGCATTTCAGCGAGCACGCGATCTTCGAGAAGGAACGGGATGCCAATGCGGCACCTGCGGATGTGGAGGAGTTGAACGTGCTCGATCCCGGCTGGGTGACGGAGGCGATCTACAAGCTGCTGAATGACGCAACGCTGATCCGCGCAGGAGGCGTGATGACGCGCGGGGACATGCGCCGTTCGCTGGCGGAACTGCCGGGCGGCAGCGAACGGTACCCGAAGGACAAGGAGGATTTCATCATCGCGATGATGCGGCGCTTTGAGATCTGCTTTCCTTTCGACGGGGAGGCGGACCGGTGGTTCCTGCCGGATCTGCTGCACAAGGATGAAGTGGACACCGGGGACTGGAAGGAGGCGCTGGGCTTCCGTTACAAGTACACGGTGCTGCCCACGAGTGTGATGGGGCGATTGATGGTGCGGCTTCACTGGGTCATCGCGAATCGCTGCCTGTGGAGGACCGGGGCGAAGTTCAAACGGGGTGCGTGCGAAGCGCTGGTGCGCAGCGAGCCGGAAGATGCACGGGTGGACATCCGCATCCGCGGTGGCGACGGGCGTGCGAGGAGGGAATTCCTGGCGGTCATCCGGGAGGCGCTGGCGGCCATCCATGCGTCATTCAGCGGGAATCTCGCGGTGGAGGAGAAGGTGCCAGTACCGGGACAGGAGGAAGCCTTCCTCGACTACGAGACGCTTCTGCTGCTTGAAGGCAACGGGACGGCGACGACTGCGGTGAAGGTGAACGGACAGCTCGTAACGGTGAACGTAATGGAGGCGCTGGATGGGGTGACGGAGGAGAACGCCCGCCTCCCGGAAAGGCTCCGGCTCGAGCGGAAGGGCTTTTTGGAACGTGTGGATCGGAAATTGCGGACGACGGCGGAGGAGCTACAACACGACATTGATCGACAAAACCATTGGCTAAGAATGGCGGGCTTGATCATCTGCGCAGTCATTGCGCTGACTTGCCTGGTGGGCGGCGTTTTCATTTCCATTTGGAAAGCCAGCGCGAATAACGAAAGTGGGGATAAGCAAAGCAGCCTAAAGATTGGAAGCTGGACGCTCAAAACATCGCAAGATGGGCTAATGCTTGCGGCCATTGGAATCTTGCCGGCGTTCTTTGTCGTGAATTCCGTGCTCGGAAACCAACGGAATCAGACGCGTTCACAGAGTCTGCAACGGCAAAAGAACGCGCGGGCGAAGGGCAAGGGATAGACGTAATGCTGCGGCTGCGTGCGGAAACCGCGCGGCCGATGGGCACGGAGCACGCGAAGGCGATTCACGGGGATTCCCTTTCACCCGATGTCTGTTCTCCATGTCCTTCGTGTTCCTCGTGTCCTTCGTATGCTTCGTATGCTTCGCAGTTCAAATGGCCCCGTGACCTCCTTTCGGCCCTCGTCGCCGAACTCATCGCCTGTGGATAGTGTCCTGTTTTGAATGAGGAAGCCATGAAGCCGTGAAAAGCAGACTTCTCCCTCCTGCCCTTCCATCATTTCTTCCTTTTCTTTCCCGGTTTCCAAATTGTGACACAGCCCGCCTGTGGTAGCGCTGGCGCGCGAACCGGATCCGGGGCAGGGTGGCGGGAACATGAACCACACTGCATCCGCGAACACTTCACCCCACCTGCTCTCCGCCTTTGACCTGCGCGGGCTGCCGCTGCGCAACCGCGTGGTGATGGCCCCACTGACCCGCGGCCGCGCCGGGCGTGAACGGGTGCCGAACGACCTGATGGCGGAGTATTACACGCAGCGCGCCTCGGCAGGGCTCATCATCGCGGAGGCGACGACGATTTCCGAGCAGGGGTTTGGCTGGGTGGATTCGCCGGGCATCTACAACGACGCGCAGGTGGCGGGCTGGAAGAAGATCACGTCGGCGCTTCATGCGCGCGGGACGCCCTTCTTTCTCCAGCTCTGGCACTGCGGGCGGGCGTCGCACAGCAGCTTCCACGGCGGGAAGCCGGCGGTGTCGGCGTCGGCCATCAAGATCAATGGCGACACCATCCACACGCCCGTGGGCAAGCAGCCCTATGAGGTGCCGCGCGCGCTGGAGACGGCGGAGGTTTGGCTGGTGGTGGAGGATTACCGGCGCGCGGCGGAGCGGGCGAAGGCGGCGGGATTCGATGGCGTGGAAATTCACGCGGCCAACGGCTACCTCATCAACCAGTTCCTCGACTCGAAGACCAATCACCGGACGGACCAATACGGAGGGAGCGTGGAGAACCGGTACCGTTTCCTGAAGGAGATCGTGGAGGCGATTCTGACCGTGTGGCCGGCGAACCGCGTGGCCGTGCGGCTGTCGCCGAATGGGAATTTCAACGACATGGGCTCCCCCGATTTCCGCGAGACGTTCACGCATGTCGCCACGCAGCTGAACGCCTACGGCCTGGCCTACCTGCATGTGGTGGACGGGCTGGCGTTTGGATTCCATGAGCAGGGCAAGCCGGTGACACTGCCGGAATTTCGCGCGGTGTTCTCCGGGCCGCTCATGGGCAACTGCGGCTACACGCAGGAGACGGCGGAGGCGGCGATCGCGTCCGGCCAGGCGGATCTGATTGCGTTCGGACGGCCCTACCTGAGCAATCCCGATCTCGTGGAGCGGTTCACGCACGGCTGGGCATTGAATCCGCCCGCAGACTTGAAGGCGTGGTCAGCCCCGACGGCGGAGGGCTACACCGACTTCCCGTTCCACCCAGCGGCCTGAGCCGCTACCCCGGGGCGTTCCGCGCACGGGTGCGGGGTTTCCCAGGGCCGGGATCAGAAGTTTTCTTTTTTCTTCTGCGGAGGAGAGAGGAAGAAGATCACGAGGCCCGAGAGGATCGTGCCGAGGCCTGCGAGGGATTCGCGCGGATGCGTGGCGAAGCCGTGCCAGAGCATCCAGCCGTTCACGATGAGGAAAATCGCAGGCGTGACCGGATAGCCCCATGCGCGGACGGGGCGGGGGAGATTCGGCTCGCGCACGCGGAGGACGAATACGCCGAGCACGACCAGCCCGGAGCAGAGGGTGATGGTGAACTGGACGTAGATGACGACACTCTGAAATGTCCCCGTGTAGAGCATGAATGCGGCAATCGCCGTCTGCACGAGCGTGGCGAAAATCGGGATGCCGGCGGTGTTGACGATGGATAGGGGCCGGAGGATGCGGTTGTCCTCGCCCATCGTTGCGGTGACGCGCGGGCCGATCCACTGCATCGAGCCGATGTGGGAGAGGAGGCCCGCGGCGATGAGCAGCGCCATCCACTTTCCGCCGGCGACGCCAAAGACGTGCGTGCCCGCGATGAGGCCGACCTCGGGCTTGCCGGCGAGTTCCGCGGCCGGTGCGGCGTGGAGAAAAATCGCGTTCAGCGCGAGGTAGAGCACGGTGACGATGATAGTGCCGATCGCCATCGAGAGCGGGACGTTGCGCGAGGGGTTGCGCACTTCGCCGGTCACGTAGGTTGAGGCATTCCAGCCCGCATAGGCGAACATGACCCAGAACAGATCCGAGGCGAATGTCTTGCTGAACACCTGGGTGGCATCGCCCGCCTGCGGCGCGAGCGAGCTGCCGTGGCCGGGCGCGAAAAAGCCGAAGCCAAGGAAGACGAGGATGGCGAGGAAGGAGAGCGATGTGGAGATGTTCTGGAACCACTCGCGCAGCCGCGCGCTGACGAGCATCGCCACCGTGACGAATCCGAGCGCGGCGAAGGCGAGGAGTTTCGCGTCGAGGGCCGGGTTGACTCCGTTGATGTAGTTTCCAAACGCGATCGCACCGGCAGCGACGGGCGCGGCAAAGCCTGCGGTGATCGAAACCCATCCGGCGAGGAAGCCGACGGACGGGTGGAAGATGCGCGAGAGGAAATGGTATTCGCCGCCGGAGCGCGGAAGCGCCGAGGCCAGCTCCGCATACGCGACGCCGCCGCAGAACGCACACACGCCGCCGACGAGCCACAGGATGAGGATGACAAAGGGCGTCAGCCCGTCCCCGACCTGGAAGCCGAGGCTCGTGAAGACGCCGGTGCCGACCATATTGGCGACGACGAGGCAGGTCGCCGTGTAGAGCGACATGGTGCGGATTTTTCCTTGGGACATGGGCGCGGAGACAAGCGGGCCGCCCGCCTGAAGGCGAGGAGGAATCGCTGGCAGGGCTTACGCATCAAAATGACGCTGGCGTGGGAGCGCGACGCTTGGGTGGAGCACGCGACTCGCGTGCTGTTTCCGGCGACCCGCCGGGAACACCGCGTGACGGGTGAGCAACCGCACAGGATCACCAAATCTGTGTGTCATCAAATCTGCACGCCGATTGCAAACACACATGCATCGGGTGTCTGCGGCGAGTCGCCGCAGACCGCACGCGAGTCGCGTGCTCCACCCGAAAGCTGGTGCTCGCCGCTGCCACGATTTTGGTGATCGCGAAGGCGGATGACGGACAAACGGCAGGCTTGGTCTGTCCGGCGGACGCGATTACTTCGCGACGTGGATCGTGTTCAGGATGCGTCCGGGCACCGGCGTGCCGTCCTCGCCGTTCACGTTCATCTTGATCTCCATCTGATCCACTTTGCGCACGCCCTCGATTTCGAGGAACACCTTCCTGCGGTCGGCGCTGAGCTTTGCGGATTTCACGGTGAGCGTGTCCTTGCCCTTGCTGTCGTCGGAGGGCTTGTAGTTCGCGCTGCCGTAGTTCGAGGTCCACTTGTAGTTCCAGTGCTCCACGGCGTAGTTCGCCGTGTCGCCGGCGGACTTTTCATCAAGCGGATTCGTGAAGCCGATCTCCACGCCATTCGCGCGGACGTTCAGCGACGACGGGAAGAAAATTTTCTTCCCCGTGTAGCGCACGCGCTGGAGGCAGCCGTCCTTGGCGGCGCTGGTCTGCCAGCCCTTGAGGCCGCAGATCCAGAGCTGTCCGTCGAGCGCGTTGAACCTCGCGCGCATCGTGCCGCTCTCGAATTTCACGGGGAAGCGGAAGACGCCGCCCTGCGTGATGCCGTCCACCGTTTCCGAAAGCACCGCGTGAAGTCCGCAGGTGCCGTAGCTGAGGTGGAGGAGCTGGCCCGCGGGCAGGCCCCACTTGTCGCCAGTGACCCACGCCTGGCCGCCGCCGGAATTGTCCACGTCCTTCGGCATGTAGCAGATGTGCTTGCCGGGTTCGGTCGGCGGATTCGGGAGATGCGCGAGGTCGGGCACGCTGATGAAGTCGTGCGGCTTCACGATGTGGACGTAGCACATCGGCACCCACGTGCCTTCGTTGTCGCCGGTCGTGACGACGTCGCCGGGACCGACGCCGATGCCGTTCGGCGCGCGCAGGCCCGTGGCGAAAATCTCGAACTTCTTTCCGTCGGGCGAAATCTTGAACATGCAGCCGTTGTGATCGCTCAGCGGGCCCCATCCGCGTCCGCCGGGATTCACCGGGCCGCCTTTGGCAAAGTAGAAGTTGCCCTTGCTGTCCGTCTGCAAGTCGAACGTGAACTCGTGGAACCCCGGCGTGACTTGCACATCGTTGTTGAAGCACTCGTAGAAGTCCGCCTCGCCGTCGTTGTTTAGATCATGCAGCCGTGTGATCTGATCGCGACCGAGGACATACACCACGTCATCCACGATGCGCAGCCCGAGCGCATGGAAGAGCCCGCTCGCGTACCGCCGCCACGTGACCTCGCCGGTGAAGTCCTTGTTCGCAGGCGACATGATCCATACGTCGCCGCTCCATGTGCTGAGCGCGACGCGGCCATCCTTGAAGAAGTCGAATCCGCCGGGGCGAATCCACGACTTGCTCGGATTCGCGAATGGCAGCTCGACCGTGTCCACCACATACGCGTCGTGCTCGCCGGGCGTGCCGGACTTCAGCGCGGTCTTCACGGTTTCCTTCGAGTGCGCCGCGCCGCCTTTTGTGAAAGGCGCGAGATCCTGCGGCTTCGCTGCGCCTTTCACTGCGGCGATCAGTTTCGCTTCGTCCGCGGCGATGCCCTTCGCGTATGTGATCTTGAAATTCTGTCCGGCGGCAAATGCGGGCAGTTGCAGGATCACCTTCGTTCCATCCACTGCGAACTTCGCACCGGCCGGCAGTCCGACGCCGGCAATCACCACGCGGCTCTCGGCGTTCTTCTTGTCATCAGTGACGACGACCGCGCCGTCCTTTTCCACCGCGCTCGCACCTTCGCCATCGAACACGATCTCGCTGCTCGCAGCGCCTGCCCCGGTCACATTCGTCGTGCGCGTGAGCAACTGCTGGTCGTTCACCTTTTCGAGTGCGGGCATTTCGAGCAACGGTGCCGTGCCGACCGTGTAGCTAATCACTACATCGTCACCGTGAACATAGAGCCCGCGATACTGCGCCCAGTCATGCGGCAGCGGACCGAACGGCACAGTTGCCGCACCTTTGCCGGAGGGGAGCCTGCGCGGATCGGCGAATGCGCCGCCCTTGCTCCACGTCGGCGTCGGGTTCGTCTGGAAGTGGACGCTCGTGCCTTTCGCCGGCGAAGGATTCGGCCCGTGCGCGCCGTCGAAGACCACGCCCTTGTAAGTGATGTAGCCACCCGTCCAGCCGCCCGCCCAGCGGCACAGGTCGGTGTCGAAAAGCATCCCGCCCTCGTCGTCGCCGAGCTTGATCGCTATGCCCTTGTTCGCGCAGCAGCCGCCGCCCTTCAGCGTGTTCTTGCCCTCGGTGTTGTCCCACGACGCCGTGAGGAAACGCCCGTAGTCCATCTCCTCGTATTTCGTGTTCTTTTTCGCAGCGAAAATGGCGGTGGTGGAAAGTGCGAGGAGTGCCGTGATGGCGATTCGTGTTTGGAGCATGAGAGTGGCTGTGTGCGGAGTCCTGCGACAATCTGGGAGCGTGCGCAACCTTGGGCTGAAAGGGCCGCACGATTGCGCCAGCGGAACTGCGCGGACCAATGGCTTTGCGGTGCCATCGAGGAGTCGAGGCTGACGAGGCGTTCGTTTGACGACCAAGGAAACAAAGAACCTCGGCCCTTGCGGATGGTTCAGCGAAGCGATACCCGTCATCACCATGTCCGAACTGCCCCGCAAAGAGGTGCCCCCGATTTCCCTCAGTCTTCCGAAGCCCATCGCGCCCGCGCGCTACCGGCAGCCGAAGAAGAACATCCCGCAGACGCCGGAGGAACGGACGCGCATTTTGCACGCGGTACGGAATTATGTCGCGGAATATTCGCCGACGCCGCCGGTGCCCGTCGCGGAACTTGCGGAGCACGCCGATCGCGTGGTGCAGCATCTCGGCATCCTGCCGATCTACCGCGACTACGTGGGCGTGCTCATCAACAACGAACTCTGGCGCGAGCAGCTCGCCGCCGTCCCTTTTGAGCGCCGCCTGCTGCTGATGCCGAAGTGCCTGCGCGTCGAGAGCAAGTGCCCCGCGCCGTTCGATGAGTTCGGCCTGCTGTGCAAGCAGTGCGGGCTTTGCTCGATCCAGGATTTGCAAAATGAGGCGGAGCGTCTCGGCTACGCGGTGCTCGTGGCGGAAGGCAGCGCGATCGTGATGTCACTGATCCAGACCGGGCAGATTGAGGCCATCGTGGGTATCTCGTGCCTGAGCGTGCTCGAGCGCAGCTTTCCTTACATGGAGGCCGCGGCCATTCCCGGTGTGGCGGTGCCGCTGCTGCAGGACGACTGCATTGACACGACTGTGGATCTCGACTGGGTGTGGGACTACATCCACCTCACCGCCGACGACAAGACGCGGCGGCTCGACCTCGGCTCGCTGCGCGGCGAGGTGGACGCATGGTTTTCCGACGAATCGCTCACCGCGATCATGGGCGTGGCCGAGGATGAAACCGAGCGCATCGGCCGCGAATGGCTCGCACGCGCGGGCAAACGCTGGCGTCCCTTCCTCGCCGTCGCCGCGTGGCGCGCGCTTGCGGGTGTGGACGCGGCGATGCCGGAGGATTTGAAGAAAGTCGCAGTCGCCGTGGAGTGCTTCCACAAGGCTTCGCTGATCCACGACGACATCGAGGACAACGACGCGACGCGCTACGGCGAAAAGACGCTGCACGAGGAGCACGGCGTCGCCGTCGCGCTGAACGTGGGCGATCTGCTCATCGGCGAAGGCTACCGTCTGCTCGCCGCAGCCAACGTGAGCGCTGAGCAGCGTGTCGCGATGGTCGCCATCGCCGCCGCGGGCCAGCGCGAACTCAGCCGCGGCCAGGGTGCGGAACTGCTCTGGGCGCGCAAGCCCGAGCCGCTCACGAGTCTTCAGGTGCTGGACATTTTCAAAAAGAAAACCGCGCCCGCATTCGAGGTCGCGCTGCGCATCGGCGCGATCTTCGCGGGTGTGGATTCGCACGACGAAGTGGCCGACGTGCTCCGCGCCTACAGCGAGGCGCTCGGCATCGCGTATCAAATCCGCGACGATCTCGCCGATCTCGGGCAGACCGAGGACACGAGCGACATCGCCGGCCTGCGGCCGAGCCTCCTGCTTGCGACTGCGCACGAGCGCGCCGAATGCGACAAACGCAAGCTCACGAGCGCGCTGTGGGAACGCCGCCTGCCGGAAGGCACGGGCGTCGCGCAAATCGAGCAGCTTTACCGCGACCTCAAGGCTGACGAACGCTGCAAGGAATTGCTCGAACGCTACAAGGAGGAAGCGATCCGCAGCCTGCGCGATCTTGAAAACGCGAGCCTCAAGGGCCTGCTCCGCCGCGTCATCGGGAAGATTTTCAACGACACGGAAATCAAGGGCTGGTGCAAGGAATTCGAGGCGAAGAATCTCCTGAACGTCACCGGCACCGATGCCGCGCTGGAAAAAATCGCGCCGCGTGTGACCGCAACGGTCTGATTCCGCGTTTGCCGCTGGCTCTGCTCTACCCCGAGGATAGTTGTCGGCCGCACGGGATCGGTGATCTGCGCCTTTGCTCAGACAAAGGCCGCGGTGCCATCTTGAAATGCCCTATTCCGCCAACGGCAGTCGGTCGCGGTATTTCCGCATGAGGCCCACGAGTTTTCTCGCCTTCCAGTAGCGGGGGATGAATTTCCGCGGCTCGGAGAGCGAGCGGAAAAGCCAGCCGAGAAAAACGTAGTCGGCCCACATCGGGATGTTCACTTGCTCGCCGCTGAGGAAGCCGATCGCTGCGCCGATGCAGTGGATGCCCGGCTTGTAGTCGAGCGCGCGTTTGAGATGCAGGCCGAGCCGTTCCTGCACGCCGCCACCGAGTCCGACGATGATGTGCCGCGGGCGCTTTTGGTGAATCATTTCCACGAGCGCGGGAACGCTCAGTTCGCCTTTTGCATACATCGGCGCGAGGTAGCAGTCGTCGTTCGTCGTCGGGAATCCCTGCGATTGCAGCCATGCCACATTTTTGTCGCGCGCAGCGGGCGTGGGCATGATCCACAGCACCGCGCCGGGTTCGCGGATGGACGGCTCGGCGAGCATGAGCTTGAGGTATTCAAGGCCCGAGACGCGCGTGATGCGCTCACCGGTGATGCGCCGCCAGAGCAGCACCATCAGCCCGCTGTCGGTGATCGCGAGGTCCGAATTGACAAGCGCTTCGCGGTACGGCGCGTCGTGCGGCAAGTCCACCAGCGCGGGCGCTGCCGGCACCACGACGAGCCCGCCGCGCATTCCGATCGCGAGCGCTTCACGGGGAGTCCCCGTGAAAAAACGGATGCCGAGAATTTGCCGGAAGGGAACGCCCTCGGGCGGCTGAGGTGCGTCCGACATCCGCGCGGGTTACTGCTTCGTGTTGCCCGCGACGATCTGGTCGTGGATCCACGCGTATGTTTTTTCCAGCCCGTCGCGCAGCTTCGTGCCCGGCTCCCAGCCGAATACTTTTTGGATCAGCGTGTTGTCGCTGTTGCGGCCGTTCACGCCTTTCGGCGCGTCGAGATTGTATTTCCGAGCGAGCTTCACGCCCGCGATGTTTTCGACGATGTCCACGAGCTGATTGATCGAAACCATCTCGCTGCTGCCGATGTTGATCGGCTCGACGAAATCGCTGTGCGTAAGCATCTGCGTGCCGTGCAGGCAGTCCGCGATGTACATGAAGCTGCGCGTCTGCTTCCCGTCGCCCCAGATGTCTATCTCGTGCTTCCCGCTGCGCTTCGCCTGGATGACCTTGCGGCAAATTGCCGCCGGCGCCTTCTCTCGTCCGCCGTCCCATGTGCCGTTCGGGCCGTACACATTATGGTAGCGCGCGACACGTGTGGTCACGCCGAAGTCCTCGCGAAAGTGCCGGCACATGCGCTCGCTGAAAAGTTTCTCCCAGCCGTAGCCGTCCTCGGGCAAACCGGGATACGCGTCCTCCTCCTTCAGCGCCGTCACATTCGGATCGCGCTGCTTGTCCGCATTGTAAACGCACGCGCTTGACGCATAGAAAAACCGCTCCACGCCGATGTCCTTCGCCGCTTCGAGCAGGTGCGTATTGATGAGCACGCTCAGCATGCACAGCGCCTTGTTGTTTTCGATGAAGCCCATCCCGCCCATGTCCGCCGCGAGATTATACACGACCACCGCTCCCTGAAGCGCGTCGTAGCACGCCTGCTTGTTTTGCAAGTCGAGCACGCGGTTGTCCACGTCAGGAAAAAATTGATACCAGTCCTTGATGGATTTGCGATCCACGCAGCGAATGCGCGTGAAGCCCTGCCGGCGAAGATCAGCGACGAGATGACCGCCGATGAATCCACCGCCGCCACATACGACTACGAGATTGTCTTTCATGATTTCGGGATAAAGATTTTTTGAAAAGGGAGCGCGTAGCTAGTCGAGACTCACGCGAGGTTCAAAGAAAAATGTGAGGCACGCTCAGAATCTTGCCTGAAGCGCGCAGAATCACACGGCTCACATGAATACCTCGCTCAAGCGCCGGAAGGTGATCCATGTGTAGATGGCGTCGGAACTTTGTCCGGAAATCGGTTTTCGAGCAACGATGCTTCCCATCGCCCGGTGCAGTATTCACTATTCCGAACCCATGAGTATTCCCGCCACGATCCGCCGCCGCTTTCATCCGCTTTGGAGAATCCGATGCACTCTCTGGCTCTTCGAGATTTTTCACAGTCTGGAATTCCCGCTCTGGGTCCGGTGCCGCTCTCTCGGGATGAAAATGCGGATGATGTGGTTCCGCGACATGAACTGGCTGTTCAAGCCGGCTCCAAAGGAATCCGAATTCAACGAACTCATGGAGCGGCAGGCCGGCTGCCATGTGTTATGAAAGCGAAACTCGAAAAACTCGAAATGTTGCGCGGATTTGCGGCGCTCTATGTCTTTGCGGGTCACTTTCTCTTTGCCCGCATTCTTCCGAAGGAAAGCAGCGGAGGATTCATTTTCCGTTTCGGGCAGGAGGCAGTCATGCTCTTTTTTGTGATTTCTGGTTTTGTCGTTTATTACTCAACGGCGAAGCACGGAGATCATGCGTTTGGGCCGTATTTCGCCAGACGAGTTAGAAGAATTTTCCCGATTTTCCTGATCGCTCTGGTCCTTTCATGTGTGACCGGCAGGCTACTTGGCCGGGCGAACGCAGGCGCATTCTCCTTTTTGCAATTGCTCGGAAACGTATTCATGCTTCAGGATTTCGATGGAGGAAAACCAGGGGTTTGGGTTTCGCCTTTCAACGGCAATTTGGCTCTTTGGTCCCTTTCTTACGAGTGGTGGTTCTATATGCTGTTTTTTCCAATTTACCGTTTCGTGCCGGCAAAGCTGCAGATCCATGTTGTCGCTGCGCTCTCGCTTTTGGGATTCATCACATTTTCGATTCTTCATAATCAGGTGTCTCTTTTCCTGATGTATTTCGTTCTTTGGTGGAGCGGTGCAGAACTGGCTCGGGCATATCTTAGTCGTGTTCCCTTGACCATCATGTCACAACGCCGTTCTATCCTCTATCTTACGTTGTTTAGCATCTTGGCCGCGGCACCCGTATGGTTCGCCCGTGTCCACCATCAACCACTCTCGTTCGGAATTCACCCCATACTGGAGTTTCGGCATTTCTTGGCGTGTTTGCTTTTTCTCATTATTGGGCTGTTATGGGCTCACATTCGGTGGGTGGGATTTCGTTCCATTTTCGGTGCTTTTGCCTATGTCGCGCCGATTTCATACGGGCTATATGTGTTTCACTTTCCGCTCGCTGTTAACTCTTCGTATCTGGAGGCGATCAACTTTGCTCCGCTGGAGCTTTCTGGATATGTGGCGATCACATTTCTGATAGCTTACCTTGCCGAGGTGCCATTTCAGAATTGGATCAACCAAAAGACAAGCTCGTTGGTTGAACGGCCTAATGCGGCATTTGTGAACGGTGTTGCCTCTGGGCCCGCTGCTTCCGGACTCCCGAGTAGTGAGCAGTCCGTTGGTAGCGAACTGTGATGAAACTCTGTGAAAGCTTTCAACTTCTGAGCCCATGTCTGGGTGGTCTTTGCGATTGTCCGCTTGGACAGCTATTTGGCAGTCCTTCCGGCACTGTTCGAATGAGCCGGTGCGATTACCAAGAACTTGGCTTGGGTGGAATGAAGCTCAGCGACGCTCTGAATCCTGCAGATTTGCAAAGCCCCGACGCAGGTTTTCTCATCCGCGAAATCACGTTCCCCTTGTCGCCGTGCGCCGCTGCTGCGTAGCTTCGCGGCTCGCAATGTTTCGCCACGCAATTCCAACCGTCATCCTCATTTTGTGAAGATCCTCGTCACCGGCAGCAGGGGATTCGTCGGCGCGAGCTTCGGCGTTTTCGCTTCGGCCGCAGGGCACGAGGTGCTCGGCATCAGCCGATCCAGCCAGCCCGAACCCGGCTGGCCGGGGCGGCATGTGCAGGGCGACGCCGCACAGGCAGACCTCGCGCCGATCATCCGCGATTTCGCTCCCGACCTGCTCCTTCAGGCCGCCGGCTCCGCGTCCGTCGGCGCATCCATCGCCGATCCCGTCGGCGATTTCCGTGCGACCGCCATCACGCTTACGAATGTCCTCGACGGCGTCCGCCGTTCCGGGCGCAAGCCGCTCGTCGTCTTTCCGTCGAGCGCCGCGGTCTATGGGAATCCCGCGAGTCTGCCCGTCGCCGAGGATGCGCCGTGCGCGCCGATCTCGCCGTACGGTTTTCACAAGACCGCGTGCGAGATTTTTGCACGGGAATACGCGCACTGCTTCGGACTGAGCACCGTCGTGTGCCGCATCTTCTCGCTCTTCGGCAGCCGGCAGCGGCGGCTTCTCGCGTGGGAGATTTTTGCGCAGCTCGCCGGAAAATCCCCCGCGCTCGAACTCCAGGGCACCGGCACCGAGACGCGCGACTTCCTGCACATGGACGATCTGTCGCGCGCGATCCTCACGCTCACTCCCGCCGTCCCGCGCGGGCAATGCACGATCCTGAACGTCGCCAGCGGACGCGAGACGCCCATCATGGAACTTGCCGAGACGATGCGCGCGATCGTCGCGCCGGAGAAAAAAATCACCTGCCGCGGAATCGCGCGCCCCGGCGATCCGCACCGCTGGTGCGCAGACGTCCGCCTGCTCCGTTCGCTCATCCCGGATTGGCAGCCGCAGGATTTTTCCGCCGCGCTCGGCGAGACCATCGTCCAATGGAAATCGCTCGCAGCGTAGCGCGGCACGGACCGTCCCCGATCACGCGATGAGCGGCGCCCTCTCCGATCGCCACCGGAAATGGCTCGGCTGGCTGAACCTGCTCGCGCGGTTCGCCTCCGTGCAGCTCGTCATCCAGATGCTCGGCTTCGTCAGCGGCATCCTCATCGTCCGCCACCTCTCGAAGCCCGACTACGCGTGGTTCACGATTGCGACCACCTTCGTCGCCACGATGGGAATGCTCGCGGACTGCGGCGTGCTCGGCGCGTGCTCCGCGGTCGGCGGCACGATTTGGCAGGACAAGGTGAAATTCAGCTCGCTCATCCTCACCGCGTTGTCGTTCCGCCGAAAGCTCGCCATCGCGGCCGTCGCGATCCTCACCGGGCCGTTCATCTGGATGCTGGCGAAAAAGCAGGCTCCTGCCGCAGTCATCGCCGTCGTGGTACCGGTTGCGCTGCTCGGATTTTTCCTGCAAATGACGGTGAACCTCCTCAGCAGCGGCATGTGGTACCGCCAGCAGTTGCGGCGGATGCAGCTGCTTGGCCTCGCTCCGGCGATTTTCCGCGCCGCGCTCATTGCGCTTGCGTGTCTGCTCGTGCTCGATGCGCGCATCGCGATCGGGATCGGCACCGTCGCGATCGTGCTCCAGGTGCTGCTCCTTTACCGTTGGGAGCGCGAGTCGCTTGACTGGGGCGCGCCATACAGCCCCGAGTACGCGGGCCGTATCCGCACGATTCTGAAAAAGCAGGCGCCGCTCACGATTTTTCACTGCGTGCAGGGGCAAATCGTCGTGTGGCTCATCAGCATTTTCGGCGGCAAGGATCAGGTCGCGGAGATCGGCGCGCTCGGGCGCTTCGCGATCATTTTCACGGTCGTCTCGCCGGTCATCAACAACGTCATCCTGCCGCGCTTCGCCCGCTGCCAGGATCCCGCCATGCTGAAGCGGCGCTACCGCCAGATCGCGCTCGGATTCGTGGCAATGGCGGGCGCGCTCGTGACATTGGCGGCCATTTTTCCAAAGCCGCTCATCTGGCTCATTGGTGCGAAGTACGCGAACCTCGAAGGCCAGGTCTGGCTCATGATGCTCTACGCCGCGCTCGGCGGCACCTTCGGATGCCTCGTGTCGCTGACGTATGTGAAAGGCTGGATCCTTCCCGCCGCCATCAGCATCCCGATGGAAATCGCGACGCAGGTGATTTTGATCCTCTGTTTCGACCTCTCGAAAATCAGCAGCGTCCTCGTCGTCGGCTGCATTGGCCAGTTGCCGCCGATCCTGCTCGCCTTCATCGTCGCGCAGCGCGAACTGAAAAAGGCTGCGCTATCCCCGACACCGCCCGCTGTCGCGGATGCGGAGTCCCCAAAGCCCGAGTGATCCGGCAGGTTCGCCGCGCCGTAACGCATCGCAATCCTGCCCGCCGTTTCCTTCTTACGCTGCGTCACCGAATCCCCGCAATTCATCACTTGTGAAACCCGCGCTCCTCCACTACACGAACCCACCTTTCACCCTGATCCGAATGCCCCGGCAGTCTCCACAACCCCAGTTCCAGCGCCCGCAGCCCGCGCATCCGGCCGCATTTTTCTGCACCGATAAAAATGTCCGCTAGCGCCACCCCACTCAGGATCGGTGTCATCGGCTGCGGCCATTGGGGGCCGAACCACATCCGCACTTTCTCCGCGATGAAGGTCAGCATTGTCACCGCCATCGCGGATGCGAATGCGAAGCGCCTCGCGTCCGTCTGCGAGATGTTCCCGCACGTCCGCGGCTTTGAGGATCACAACTCGCTGCTGCGGGACGGCGGCGTGGATGCCGTGGTCGTCGTCACACCCACTCGCTCGCACTTTGCCGTCGTCACTGATGCTCTGAACGCGGGCAAGCACGTCCTCTGCGAAAAGCCGCTGTGCATTGATACCGGCGAGGGCGAGCAGCTCGTCGCGCTGGCAAAAAGCAGGGGCCTCGTGCTCATGGTCGGCCACATTTTCCTGTTCAATCCCGGCATCCTCAAAGTGAAGGATCTTGTGGACAAGGGCGAGGTCGGCGACGTGCGCTCACTCTCCGCCGTGCGGACGAATCTCGGCCCCGTGCGCAGCGACGTGAACGCCGCATGGGATCTTGCCTCGCATGACATCGCGATTTTCAACTGGCTGCTCGGCTCCGAGCCGATCGAGGTGCAGGCGATGGGCGCGGCCTTTCTCCAGCCCGGCATCGAGGACGTGGTCAACATTTCGCTCAAATATCCCGGCAACGTGCTCGCCTCGATCCAGTGCAGTTGGCTCGACCCGAAAAAAGTCCGCCAGATCACGCTCGTCGGCAGCAAGCGCATGATAACGTGGGACGACCTCGCTCTCTCGAATCCGGTGGCCGTTTATGAAAAAACCGTCGAGACCAACCGGGAAGTCGGCGACTACGGCGAATTTCTCCGGCTCTCGATGCTCGACGGGGACGTGCGCCTGCCAAAAATTCAGGCCGCCGAACCGCTCAAGGCGCAGAACATCGCTTTCGTGCAAGCCGTGCGTGAAGGCAAAACGCCGCGCTCCGACGGCCCGTTTGGCACCGGAGTAGTTCGCGTCCTCGCGCGTGTGGAAGCGAATTTGCGAAAGTGCGGCTTGATTGGTAGTAAATCCTCAACTGAAAAATAATATAAAACACAAAGTTATGAAAGAGTTCATACAACATCTCGAAAACATGCTCGAACTTCAACCCGGAGAATTGCAAGCCACCACTCCATTGATTGATATCACCGGTTGGGACTCGATGGCGGCCGTGGGCTTTCTGGCTCTGGCTGACCGCGATTACGGAAAGGCCGTCTCTCCTGCCGCCATCAAAATATGCAAGACAGTCGGCGACCTTGCCGCACTGGTTGGACAGTCGTAGGAGCCCGCCATGATCACCACCACACTGCGCGGTTCGCGGATTGCCGGCATCTGCACGGTCGTCCCGAAAAGGACTGCAGGAATCGCTGATTTGGAAAGCATCTTCGGACCGGAGGAGGCTGCCAAGGTCGCGAAGTCAACCGGCGTTCTCCAGCGCCGGATTGCCGGGGGTGGTCTTTGCACGTCGGATTTGTGCTTCGCTTCAGCACGACAACTCCTCAATGATCTTGGCTGGGATCCTGCCACGGTTCAGGCGGTCGTCTTTGTATCCCAGACGCCCGACTACCGCCTGCCAGCCACTGCTTGCGTCCTCCACGGGAAACTCGGCTTGCCCAAAAATTGCGTCGCCTTCGATGTCAATCTGGGATGTTCGGGATACATCTACGGTCTCTGGATGGTCGCCCAATTCATTCAGGCAAGTGGGTTGCAGCGAGCGCTGCTCTTGGTGGGCGACACAAGCACCTACTACTTATCTGACAAAGATCGTTCCACCTATCCTATATTTGGCGATGCGGGAACCGCGACAGCCATTGAATCTGTTCGGGATTCGCAGATCTCTTTTGCTTTGGGCAGCGATGGTGCTGGTTCGGAGAACCTGCTTGTTCCAGCAGGGTGTTTTCGACTGCCGCACAATGAGAAAACCGCCTGCCGGAGTGAGCGTGAAAACGGGAACTGGCGTAGCGATGAGAATCTCTTCATGAACGGGGCGGAGGTGTTTGCCTTTACCCTCCGCGAGGTGCCTGCCCTGATTGACGGAATTCTGGCAGTTGCAGGATGGGAACGCGTGTCGGTTGACCAGTTTGTTTTCCATCAGGCCAACAAATTTATGTTGGATCATCTTGCAAAGAAGATGAAGCTGCCCATTGAAAAAGTTCCGCTCAGCATTGCCGATTATGGCAATACCAGTTCTGCCTCCATCCCGTTGACCATCTCGGCCTGCCTCAGGGAGAAACTAACCCAGTCGCAAACCCAAAAGATGGTTCTTGCCGGCTTTGGTGTGGGGTGGTCTTGGGGAGCCTGCGCAATAGAAATGGGATCTCTCGTTCTGCCCCCAATCTTGGAAATTTCCGAACCATGAAAAATCCTCTGGATATGACTGGTCGTCGGGTGCTGGTCACCGGAGCCTCCTCGGGCATCGGTCAAGCGACCGCGATTTTGCTGGCGGAACTGGGCTGCCAAGTGGTTCTGGTTGCCAGAAGCGAAGATCGTCTGCAAGCGACCCGCGCCCTAATGCCGGGAGGCGGACATACCATTAAAGCTTTTGACCTTTCCAAAGTTGAAACTATTGAGTCTTGGTTGAAAGAAGTTACCACCTCAACCGGACCATTAAACGGGTTGGTTCACAGTGCTGGGATACACAGGACAACACCAATTCGCTTTGAGAAGCCTTCTGTGGATGACCCGCTTTGGCGTATTAACTATCATGCTTCAGTGGCCCTGCTAATCGCATTTCGAAAGCCTGCTAACCGTGCCCAAAGCGCTAGCGTGGTGTTGGTATCCTCTATTGTTGGATTGATTGGGCAGCCGGGTATTTCTGCTTATTGTGCTTCAAAGGGAGCATTGATTGCCTATGCTCGTGCTGCCGCTCTTGAGTTGGCTCGCGAACGAATCCGTGTCAACTGTGTTGCCCCAGGTCATGTGCATAGCGCGTTGAGCGCAGCGGCAGAGAGCAAGCTTACTGAAGCGCAAGTCAAGGCGATTGAAGATGGTCATCCTCTCGGCCTTGGTAAACCGGAAGATGTTGCGAATGCTATCACCTTTTTATTAGCCGAGACCGGGCGCTGGATTACCGGCACAACGCTGGTGGTGGATGGTGGCTACACCGCCCACTGAATCTGAATATGAAGGCTGTCATTCGGGCTATTGCCACTTACCTCCCCGAAGCTGTGCTGACGAACGATGCAATTGCTGCATCTTTTCCAGACTGGCCGGCAGACAAGATTGAGAAGAAGTTGGGGATTCGTGCGCGACACATTTCTGGTCCTCAAGAATTCACATCCAATCTAGCGACTGCGGCTGCCGAGCGGCTTTTTGCCCAGACAGGTGTGGATCGCGCGAGTGTGGACGGATTGATTGTGGTCACCCAGACACCGGATTATTTATTGCCGACGACGGCTTGCGTTGTGCAGCACGAGTTGCGGCTGCAAAAAAAAATACTGGCCTTTGATCTCAACCTCGGCTGCTCCGGTTTTGTGTATGCCTTGAGTGTGGCCAAAGGACTCGTCGAGGTCGGATTGATCCGGCGGTTGTTGCTGATCACCGCTGACACCTACACGAAGTTGCTAGACCCAACCGACCAGGCCGTGCGCACTCTTTTTGGGGACGGGGCAACAGCTACCCTCATCGAGGGCGTAGAGTCGGAGCGCAACTTCATCGGCTCGTTTGATTTTGGCACGGACGGAGCCTGCGCGAGCGATTTGATGGCACACGGTTCAGCGATGCGGCTCCCGGCGGAAACCATGACATCGTGCCTGCGGATGAATGGGGCGGAGGTTTTTGCCTTCACCTTGCGAGCAGTGCCGCCATCGGTGGAAGCGGTTCTCACACAATCCGGCCTCGCCTTGGAACAAATTGACCTGTTCGTTTTTCACCAAGCCAATGTCTATCTGCTTGAGCACTTGCGACAGAAGTGTCGGATCCCGCGCGAGAAGTTTGTCGTGGCCATGGCCGAATGTGGAAATACTGTCTCGTCCAGCATACCAATGGCGTTGGGGCAAGTATTGGTCCAAAAACGACTCCGAAACGGGGCGAAAGTGCTGTTGTCTGGATTCGGCGTTGGAGCCTCGTGGGCAAGTTGTCTGGTCGAATGGGCTGATGGAGATGCTTCATAAAATCATGGTATGATAGACTTGATTAAACAAGCTTCCACACCAAGAGTGATGGACGTTACTTTTCAATCAGAACTTCCGTCTCTCATGCGGAGCCTGCTTGAAGCCGTTTGCTTCTTCAACCCACGGCAATCAAACTGGGCCACACAAATCCGACAAGTGGTCGAAAAGCACGGCGTGCCGGAGATTAAGGAGGTTGGCGGCAAGATCACAATCGTCCTTCGCGGAAACGCAAATACGCAGACACTGTTTAGCGTCAATCCGCAGCAGCCAGACCTTCTGGAAGGCGTGATCATTTACAGCCGGATAAATTATTCCGAAATCCTCGTGCTGCATCTGGCTCTAGCCGAGCTTCCACTTATGCCTGCGTTCGCATTGCCCGAGACCGGGGGCCCCATGAATTTCCTAGGACTGGTCACGGCGTTTTCGAAACTGGCCAAGAGTATTGCGGGGGTGGAGCGTTTACGTTTTGCCTACTGGAATCAGGTCATTCCCATTGTCTGACAAGACTGCAGGCACATGACACGTTCCCGATTACAGCCGATTTGATAAATCAGTAAAAATTATTTATGAAACAGTTTGCTGAAATAGAAGGAAAATACACGTTGCTAAAACCCATGACCGAGGCGGATGCGCAGTTCTTGTTTGATTTACGCAACGACCCGGAACTCTCCGCCCTCGTGAACGACGGTCCGCCGACTCTGGCCGACCAGCAACGCTGGATGCAGAAATATTTTGCTCGGGATGATGATCACAATTTTATTGTCCATAGCCGGACATTGAAGACGCGCGTGGGAACCGTGGCGTTGTATGACATTGATTTCGAGAAAAAGAGTGCCGAACCAGGCCGCTGGCTGGTTCGGCAGGACTCGTTGGCGGCCATTGAAGCAGACCTGTTGATGACCTGCTATGCCTTCGAAACACTGGGGCTGGAAACAGTGCATTTTTCCGTCTTCATGCCCAATGCCAAGGTTCTCGCATACCACATGCGAACAGGTGCCCGAAAAACCGAGATTCTACCTGGCTTTTTCAAAAAATCCGGCGTGCTTTACGACGCGCAAATGTTCGAACTGGATCGCGAAACCTTTCTGAAGGTGAGGAAACCAATGCTGGAAAAGATTCTTTACTATGAGCGAACCAAAAATCCAATTCGTTGACCTGCTCCGGCAATATCAAAACCTCAAGCCCGAAATGGACGCCGCCATTTTGCGCGCGGTGGGTCGCGGCGATTTCATCCTTGGCGAGGACACGCGCGAGTTTGAGAAGGAGTTCGCCGCTTTCAATCAGGCGCCGCACTGCATCGGTGTCGCCGATGGCACGGATGCGCTGCACCTCGCGCTGCTCGCGCTCGACATCGGGCCGGGCGACGAAGTGATCGTGCCGACGCACACCTACATCGCGAGTGCGCTGGCGATCTCGAATACCGGAGCGAAGCCGGTGTTCGTGGACTGCGAGCCGGATTTTTACTCGGTGGATGTGAAGGCCATCGAGCGCGCGCTCACGCCGCGCACGAAGGCGATCATGCCCGTGCATCTCTACGGGCATCCCGCCGACATGGATCCGATTTTGCAGATCGCAAAGGATCGCAAGCTCGCCGTCGTCGAGGACACCGCGCAGGGCCACGGCGCGACTTACAAAGGGCGGCTTTGTGGCACGATGGGCGACATCGGCTGCTTCAGCTTTTACCCCGGCAAGAATCTTGGCGCTTACGGCGATGGCGGCGCTGTCGTCACGCGCGACGCAGGGCTTGCGGAGAAAATCTCGCTGCTGCGCAACTACGGGCAGAAGGTGAAATACGTCCACACGATGAAGGGATTCAACTCGCGCCTCGACACCGTGCAGGCCGCAATCCTGCGTGTGAAACTTCCGCACCTCGCAAAGTGGAACGACCAGCGCCGCGCCGCCGCCGCGCGTTACGGAGAACTGCTTGCGGGCACGAAACTCGGCCTGCCCAAGGTCGCGCCGTATGCGAATCCCGTGTGGCATCTTTACGTCGTGCAGACGGACAATCGCGAGGGCCTGCAAAAGGCGCTCGATGCAGCGAACGTGTCGCACGGCATCCACTACCCGATCCCGGTTCACCTGCAGGAGGCTTATCGCGAACTCGGCCACAAGCAGGGTGACTTCCCCGTCACCGAAGCGCTCGCGCCGCGCATTCTCTCGCTGCCGATGTTCCCGGAAATCCGTGGCGATGAAGTCGAACGTGTCGCGTCGGCGGTGCGCGGTTTTTCACCGTAAGATGAATCCAATGCCTCTGCCGGCCGGGCTGAAGAAACGGCTGAAAAATTTCCCGGCCTTCCTCGCGCTGAACAAGTTTCGGCACAAGGCGTTTCGAGTCCTGTGCAATCTCGTGGGGAAGCTGCCGATTTCGTCGCTCACGTTTGGCCCGCCGAAGGGGCGTCACTTCAGCACACGGAAGTTCGTCGAGCAGTGGAAGTCCGACCCGGCAAACCCGGCTGCATTTCACCTTGTCCACGAGGGCACGGACGTCGTCGTTCCGGCACCGAAGCGGATCACCGGAACGACGAAGGAGCTTTACCTTACCGGCAAGACGTATCGCTCGGAGGATGCATTCATCGCCACGATTCCGTGGGGGAGATTTTACCGCCAGCCGCATGCGATCATCGGCCCGGACGACCGGCTGCTCGTGGACATGTCGCCCTGGTGGGGCGAGAAATGGGAGGATCACTGGATCTTCGACCGCATCAAGCTGAAGAAGGCGCGCACGCTGCGAGGCAAATCGCTTTGCCTCGGCTCGACGGCATGGTTCTTCCACTTCCTCTTCGACCACCTGCCGATCCTCGACATGGTGGAACGCACAGGGATGCGGCTCGCGGATTTTGATCACATCATCCTCGAAAACCACGGGCAGCCTTTTGCGAATGCGGCAATCGATCACCTGCGCATTCCGCGGGAGAAAATTGTGGATCCGCGCAAGCACCCGCATCTCCTCTGCGAGAGCCTCACTGCGGCGTCGCATCCGATGGATTGGGGTGCTTGGCGTCCGGCGTATCTGCGGCGCGCATTCGAGGACTGCCGCGCGACGCCGCCGTTTTCATCGAGGAGAATCTACATCACGCGCCGGAACGCACCGGGCCGCCGCGTGGTGAACGAGCACGAGATCCTGCCGCTGCTCGAGCGCCGCGGCTTTGAGATCATCGAGATGGAGAAATACACCCTGCCCGAGCAGATCGCGATTTTCCGCCAGGCGGAGGTCATCGTCGGGGTGGGTGGCGCGGCCTTCACGCTGCTCTCATTCAGCAGGCCGGGGACGAAGGTGATGTCACTCTTTTCCGACGAGGACAAGACCGACGGTGCCACGATGAAAATGTGGGACATGATCGGCGCTCTGAACGGGATCGAATTCAACATGCTTTGCGCACCTTCGCCGAACCTTCACGTCAACATCGGCGCTCCGTGCTTCATCGCGGATATTGAACCCGACGTGAAACTATTCGAGCAAATGATCGGCGCGATGATTTCCTGATGCCTGTCGCAGGCATCTCGTCTGTTTACGGCTGCATTTTTCACGCGGTGCGAAAGGTGGCGGCGGCTCATTTCAAATCCGTGCTCCTCTTGAAGTGAGGAAAGCTCAATGCCTCGCGCGCGTGCGCGCGTGTGGGCGCGCGCGCGCCCGCGCTCCTGTTTTTGGCCTGCGCGTGCGCGAGCAGGGAAACGATGACCCACTGCAGAGGCCGCCGGAAATCCGCGGAACTCCGGCCGATTTGAGCGGAGGTTTCTAATCCGGGCCATCACCCCGAGGTTGAGTCGGCTGCCCAAAGTGATGCCATGTTCCACATTCGTGTGGGCGGCGGCATCAACTTCCGGCTTTCGATTCTTGTGGGGCACTGCGATGTCGTTAGACTTCAAAAAATATGAGCAACGCCAGTGTCCGGGAAAAAGTGTATGCGAACGATGGGAATCCCGAGGTGCTCCGCTGGGTTCCTTCCTCAGCCAGGCGGATTTTGGATCTCGGCTGCGGCGCAGGTGGCAACGCTGCCGCACTGTCGGGCCGTGTGGAACGGATCGAAGGGGTGACGCTTTCCGAGGAGGAGGCCTCGCGCGCGAGGGAAGTCTGCCACGAGGTTTTCGTCCATAATCTTGAGGAAGGTCTCCCGCGGGACACCCACCCGCCGTACGATGTCGTTCTTGCATCCCATGTCCTCGAACACATTTGCTTTCCTGAGAAGCTGCTTCGCGACGTTGCGACGCAATTGACGCCGGGAGGAACATTGATTGTCGCTCTGCCGAACTTGATGAACTTCAAGTTCCGCATCCCGCTAATCATGGGAAGGTTCGAATACCAGAACGGGGGCATCATGGATAACACCCACTTCCGGTGGTACACCTTCAAGTCTGGGCGACGGCTGCTTGAGGCGCATGGTTTCCGTGTGGTGCGCGCCTATGCGTCGGGACATTTTCCGCTGCCGTTCATCGGGCGGCTGATGCCCCCGGCAATTCGGCGGTGGATTGATCTCGGTGCGACGAGATTTTCGCCTGGTTTCTTCGGAGTCCAGCTTATCTACGTGGCTGTGAAGGACTGAGGCTTTCTCCTGGGTGGAGCACCCGACTCGGGTGCTGTCTGCGGCCACTGGCCGCAGACACTCGACGCGCGTATGTTCGTGATTGGCTCACAAATCTGACGACACACAGATTTGGAAGTGCTGAGTGTTTGCCCATGCGCCACGAAGTGTTTCCGGCGGGTCGCCGGAAACAGCACGCGAGTCGCGTGCTCCACCCGGGAGCCCGCGCCGGTCACCGACGTGATTTTGATTCGTGAACCCCGGCGATCCGGGAGAAAGTGCTTGTCTTGACTTGGCTCAAATTCCACGTTCCCGCGCTTTTCTAAGGAGCTCCACTTCCGCCCCTCTCATTCATTCACGATCTCCATGTCCAAGAAAGTCCTCGTCACCGGCGCTGCCGGATTCATCGGCTCGCACGTCGTTGACCACTGCCTCGCCCTCGGGATGGAGGTCGTCGCGACGGACGATCTGTCCGGCGGGTTCATCGAGAATGTGAACCCGCGCGCGACGTGGGTGCAGGGCGATCTGCGCGATGCGGACTTTACGGAGTCGCTCTGGTCGCACGGGCCGTTCCGCACCGTCTATCACCTCGGCGCATACGCGGCGGAGGGGCTCTCGCATTTCATCCGGCATTACAACTACAACACGAACCTCCTAGGCAGCATCAACCTGATCAACCGCGCCGTGCGGCACAAGGTGGAGTGTTTCGTCTTCACTTCGAGCATCGCGGTGTATGGCAGGAACCAGGTTCCTATGACCGAGGAACTCGTCCCGCAACCTGAGGATCCGTACGGGATTTCAAAGTATGCCGTGGAACTCGATCTGAAGGCGGCGCACGAGATATTCGGGCTGAATTACATCATCTTCCGCCCGCACAACGTCTATGGCGAGCGGCAGAACATCGCGGACAAATACCGGAACGTGATCGGCATTTTCATGAACCAGACGCTGCAAGGCGAGCCGATGACGGCGTTCGGCGACGGCATGCAGACGCGCGCCTTCTCACATGTGGACGATGTCGCGCCGCTCATCGCACGAGCGCCGTCGGTGCCGGGTGCGATGAACGAGGCGTTCAACATCGGCGCGGATACGCCGCACACGGTGCTCGATCTCGCGCGTGAGGTGGCGTCGGCATTTGGAAAGCCGCTGAATGTGAAACATCTTCCCGCGCGCAACGAGGTCGTCCATGCGTTCAGCGACCACTCGAAGCTCTCGCGCGTGTTCGGACACACGGAGCCGGTCTCGCTGCGCGACGGCATCGCGCGCATGGCGGCCTGGGTGAAGTCGCGCGGCCCGGCGCAGCCCGTGGAATTCAAGAACATCGAGATCCGCGAGAAGCTCCCGCCGAGCTGGGCGTAATATTCGCGCGCCATGGCCGTCTCAGTCATCATCAGCAACATGAACGGCGCGGCATTCCTCCCGCGCCTGCTCGAAACGCTCAAGGCGCAGCGCGGCGTGACGCTGGAAATCATCGTGGTGGACCGCCATAGCAAGGACGAGTCCGCGGCGATTCTCGCGAAGCATCCCGACGTAAAAGTCGTCAGCCATCCGCCGGAGACCGGCCTCGTGAGCGGCTACCATTGCGGCTACCTCGCGTCCACATGCGAGCATCTTTTCATGATGAACGAGGACATGTGGCTCGACCCGGACTGCCTGCGGCTGCTTGAGGAGCGCATTGATCTCGGCAAGCGGATCGCCGCCGCCGACCCGTGGCAGTGGAGCTACGACGGGAAGCGTTGGATTCACGGCGGCACGCGCTTCCGCAAAGTGAAGTGGGCCATCAATGGCGGGCATCCTTCGTTCGACAACGAATTCACCGTGGATCTTCCCGCCGGTTCGCGTGTGCCTTACCCGTGTGCCGGCGCGCTGCTCATCCACCGCAAGGCGTACGAGGACATCGGATTTTGGGACACGAGCTTCTTTCTCGACAATGAGGACACGGATTTTTTCCTGCGCGCGTGGCAGAAAAACTGGCACACCGTCATGGTGCCGGAGGCGAAGGTTTACCACGCGGTCGGGATGTCGAACACCGGCCCGAAGATGGCGAGCGGGCAGAAACGTGCCGGCAAACGCCGCTACATCTCGAACCGGATCGGCAAGACCGTCGTGGCATGGAAATATTTCTCGCCGCCAAAGGCAGTCCTCCTCGGCAGCGCGATATGGTTCGTCACGTTTGCGAACAACCTCGTGAAGCTGCGCTTCCGAACGGTCGGATGGGATATGAAAGTGCTCCTCGAATGCCTGCGCCGGCTCCCGGCGATCCGCACATTCCGCAAGGCAAATGCCGCCGCAAACCGCGAGCACCCCGGCGAAAAGTTTTTCGCCGAGCCGGAGTTCCGCATGCAGGAAAAGTAGGGATAAATGTGGTGCCGACAATCTGTCGCCCGGGAGGATGGACGATGGCGGCGGGATGGCGCGGAGCAAGAGACATCCCTCATCCGGGGTGTGCGGGTGTCTGCATTTGCGTCCTGCGCTGGATGACCCGTGCCGACAGATTTGTCGGCACCACATTCACTCCGGCCTCATGCCGATCTTCCGCGCGGGCACGCCCGCCCAGATCTCGTAATCGCCGACGGATTTCGTGACCACCGCGCCTGCGCCGATGATCGCGCAGCGGCCAATCGTGACGCCGCGCAGGATCACGCATTCGACGCCGATCCACGCGAACTCGCCGAGCACGATCGCCCCGTGCCGTGTCTGCTCGGGCACCGGGGGCGCGGCCGGATCGGGCCGGATGAGTTCGTGATCGTGGTCAATGAAACGGCAGCCTGACGCGATCTGGGCATGGTTGCCGATCACGATCCCGCGTTGGATGTTGAACTCGCAGCCCGTCCCGATGAAGACGCGGTCGCCGATGACGATGGACGGCCCTTCGCGGCACGGGCCGTCGAATCGGAAAAAGATGCCGTCCTCCAGCAGGCAACGCGCGCCGATGGAAACCTGGTGTGGCCACGTCGCACGGATCGGCGGCAGCAGCGTCCGTGCGCCGACTTTCATGCCGAGCATCTTCCACCAGAGCGTGCGAAGCCGCGCCCGCACGATCCACGCGTATTGCCGGAGACGGAAGATGATCTTATGAAAGGTGCGGCGCATGGATTTTGCGGCGATTCTTGTGCCGTTGCGAAGGGGATTCGCCAAGCGTGTTCGGAGTGCGCGCGACTCGTTTCAAGTTGACACCCGGCGGGCCGTGAGTGAGGAACCGCGCCCGCTTTCAAAAACCGCCGCAACATGTCCTTAGCCAGCATCATTGAGCACTTTCAGTGGAGTGTCGCCAGCAAGTGGATACGCCCCGCTCGATTTAACGCTGCGCGAGCTCGTTGTGGCAGCGATGGTCTATTTTTTCCGCGCATGCAGCGAGGACGGGAGAGACACATTTTTCTCCGGTGAAAATAGCATTCATCACCAGTTCCGCAGAACCGGGCAAGGACGGCATGGGCGACTACACGCTGTCGCTCGCGGCGGCGCTGCAAGGCATCGGGCATGAGGTGCTCGTCGTCGGGCTGAATGATCGCTGGCTTGCCGATCAGAGCGCCGTGGTGAGCGGCGCAAATTCCGAAGGAGTCCTTCTGAATCGCTGCCCGCAGGGGCTTCCGTATTCCGTGCGGATCGGGCGTGTCGCTGCGCGCCTGCGGGATTTCGGAGCGGACTGGGCGAGCTTCCAGATGTCTTGCTACGCGTATCATCCGAAGGGTTTGATTTTCGGATTGAACCGGCACCTGCCGAGGCTCGCGGCGGCGGTTGAAAACTGGCAGGTGATGTTCCAAGAGTTGTGGATCGCGTTCAATCGGGGTGTTTCGCTGAAGGAACGGATCGTCGGCATGTTGCAACGCTATTCAATCAAGGGTGGTGTGCGCGCCTTGCGACCAAAGCTCTTTCACACGAGCACGCCACTGTTCCGTGCGTTGCTGAAGACCATCGGGATCGGAGCATCCATCCTGCCGCTTGCCGGGAGCATCCCGGTGAATCCCGATCCCGGAACGGAGTGGTTCCAGGGCCTGCTCGGCACTGGTGGCGCGCCGATCGCGGCGGATCAGCGCAGCGGGCATCTCGTCGTGGGATTCTTCGGCGCGATCTATCCGAACTGGGAGCCGGAGCCGTTCTTCTCGTCGTTGCGGAAAGTCATGCAAAAGACCGGGCGGAAGATCACAATCCTCGCGGCAGGACGGATGGGCCGTGGCGGCGAGGAAATCTGGGGGCGGCTCGCGCCTGCGTATCCCGATTTCCGTTTTCAAAAATTCGGTGAGATGTCCTTCGCCCGCGTGTCGCAATATCTCAGGAACCTCGACATCGGGATTGCGGCGACGCCGTGGCTTGCGATTGGAAAGAGCAGCGCGACGGCCGCGATGCTCGATCACGGAATCCCGGTGATGGTGACGCGCAATGACTCCCGGCCGCGCCAACGTCTCCAGATTGATTCACCGGAAAATCCGCTGCTCATCCTTGCTGAGCACGATGTAACCGAGCGCATTCTCGCCGGATTTACACGGCACGAACCACGGCACACGGCGCGGGATCTCGCGGAGGAATTTGTTCGGCGCATGGAGCAGGTGAAGCCCGCGCCGGGGGCTGGCCGGTGAGGGAGCCGCTGATGAAAGCGGATCACAGGCGTCGCGCCTGTGAAGGCAGGCAGACCGTCTTGGCTGCCCCGCCGCGTGCCCAAGCAGGCGGGACGCCCGCTAGCCGGGACGGACGTGTTCCGCACGCACCGCGTTGCGACCTGATTCAGCGATTCATGAGGCACGCGCGGTTCGCAAAAATGTCACTGGATTTCCCAAGCCACTTACGGATTCTGTAGGCCATGTTTTTCGATCCCGCATGAGACGCCCCCGCGGCTACCGTCTTGCGCTGTGCGCATGAGACTGCTCCCCGATCCAGCCGCGGAATCGAACAGCGCGGTTCCGATGCGCGTCGCGATCGTCTCGCCTTGCTTCGGTGTGCTCGGAGGGCTCGAGACTTTTGTCTGCACGCTCGCTAAGGCGCTGGTCGCGCAGCCCGACGTTGAGGTGACGTTTTGCTTCAAGAAGGTGAAGAGTTTCCAATTTGATCCGCTACTCGAAAAAGCCGCGCGCGCAACCGGGAACGGGGTGGTCTTCGTCGAGCGTGCGTCGCGGGCGCTTGCCGCCGTGATCCGGAATGCGGACATCGTCCAATGCCAGAGCCCATGCTTTGATGTGGCGGTGATTACGAAGCTTTTTCGCAAGCGTCTTGTGCTCACGATGCACAGCCAGCGGCATCGGAATCCGCGCCCGCGCGAGATCGCGCGGATGATCGCGTGGCACATGGCAGATCGGCGATGGTATAATTCCGAATCTAACTGGAACACCTGGGATTTGGGGTGCAACGGGGCGAATAGTGCGCGGTTGCCTGTGGTTTCGAGCCTTCCAGCCGGGCGTATGCCAACAGGCAAGCGTCGTGGCGTTGTCTTTGTCGCGCGATGGATAGGGAACAAGGGCATTGATTCCCTCGTCGAAGCCTATGCGCGGGCAATACTTGATCGAAAACAATGGCCACTGATCCTAATGGGCGATGGCCCGTTGTGGCCCATGATCGAGGCGAAATCCCGGATGAGCGCAATGACGGGCGCGGGATCCGCCTAAGAGCCTGGCATGGAATGCGACGCCCGATGATTGGCTCCCGATGAAAATCCTGATCTCTTCTTACGCGTTTGCACCGAGTATCGGTGGGATCGAGACGGTTTCCGCCTTACTGGCGGAGGAGTTCGTACGGTTGGGAGCCTCAGTGAGTCTGATTACCGAGACCCCGGCGGAGTCTAGTTGCGATGGAAGTGCGAGCTTTCCATTTTCGGTAATACGAAGCCCCAGCGCGCATGAACTCCTCCGCCTCGTCCGATGGTGCGATGTGGTGTGGCACAATAACCTTAGCCTGCGCACCGCATGGCCGCTTCTGTTTTTCAAAAAGCCTTTCTTCATCACGCACGCGGGTTCGTACTGTGCAAAACCTAAGGGCATCGATCTACGAAATCGTCTTAAACATGCGGTCGTGAATCGAGCGGTCAGCATCGCGCTGAACCAAACTGTGGCCGACAGTTTCGCCGTAAAATCGGTCATTATTCCAAATCCGTTTGATGCGAGAGTCTTCAAGAACCGGGTACCGTGGAAGGAGAGACGTGGCGAATTAGTTTTCGTCGGGCGGCTCTACACTGAAAAGGGGTTGCATTTTCTTGTTCAGGCTCTGGGCCGGCTGCGCCAAAAAGGCGTCCGGCCTAGACTCACGGTGGTCGGCGATGGCCCGGAAAAGCCCGCCATCACGCAGATGGCAGATGATCTCGGTGTGCTTGAGCAGATTAGTTTCGCGGGGCGGATGCGCGGCGAGGCTATTGCCGACGTTTTGAACCAGCACAAGTTTCAAGTTGTTCCTTCGCGAAACGAAGCGTTTGGCGTAGCGGCCCTCGAAGGAATCGCCTGTGGCTGCGTGGTGGTAGGCTCCGAAGTCGGCGGGCTTCCGACAACGATCGGAAAATGTGGGGCGACATATGCTGCCGGGGATATTCAGGCACTGGCGAACACCTTGGAAAGCCTGATTGGAAATCCTGATGCACAGGCCCGTCTTGTTCGGCATTCGAATGGACACTTGGCCCAGTTCCATCCGACGGTGGTTGCGAACAGGTATTTGGAGCTTTTTAAATCCTCTTTTACATGATGCCATGGCACAAACAACAGTCAGGGAGTTGATGATTTTTTCCAACCTATACCAGTCTGCCATGGGGACTGTCGCGATGTCGTGCCTCATCGGTGTCGCGTCTCGGCACGAATAACACCAAGATGAATCCTGATTCCACGCAAAATCCGAGCATCGTCACCACGAGGCGGCTGATCTGGCTGTATTGCATCGTATGGCTCATTGAGGGGGCGATCCGGAAATGGGTGGTTCCCCAATTTTCCATCCAACTGCTGCTGGTGCGGGATCCGGTGGCACTGTTAATCTATTACTTTGCCGGCCGGGCGAGGGTGTTTCCTTTCAATGGCTGGATTGGTTCTCTGTGGGCCATTACGGGACTGATTTCCGCACAGGCGCTCATCCACTTGACGACGGGTGACGTCTCGTTGGCCGTTGCTGTATTTGGAATCCGGACCTTTATCCTGCATATGCCACTGATCTGGGTCATCCCTGCCATTTTGGGCCGCAAGGAGATCACGGCTCTTGGCAGGTGGGTGCTATATCTCGCCCCTTTTTTGGCAGCCCTAATGGTGATCCAGTTTAAGGTTGGTGAGGATCACTGGCTGAATGTGGCGACCCTCAAAGGTGGCGCACAGATCGGGTCAGTTTTTGGGAAGATTCGCCCGCCGGCGCTGTTTTCGTTTATCAGCGGCCCGATCCACTATTTTGCCCTCGTCAGCGCGTTTGTCGTGGGCGGCGTGCTCACCAAGAAGCTCTATCCCCCGTGGCTGATCGGGGCGGGTGCAGTATCTGTGCTCATGGCCATGAGTGTCGCCGCCAGCCGCAGTCTGGTGCTCGGGTGCGGCTTGGTCGCCGTTGCCGGCATGGTGGCGAGTCTTTCCACCGGAAAGCGAGTCGGTGCCGTCCTGGCGCTGGGGGGGGGGCTGATCGGGGCTTTTATTGTGCTCGTTTCCTTTGGAGTGATGAAAGAGGGCGTTGATGCGTTTCTCGATCGTTGGGGTTCTGAGGAGGAGTCGGGTGCGGCTGGCGGCAAGGTGATGACCCAGCGGGTGGGAAGCGGCTTTACATCGGCATTTGAGTGGGCGGAAAAGGTTCCTGTCACTGGCCTTGGCGTCGGTCTCTCCAGCAATCTGGCGACGCAACGCAATGCTTACGTTTCGGGAGTCGAGGGCGAATGGGAACGGGTCATCTACGAAGTCGGGCCGGTCACGGGTTTCCTGTATTTGGGGTTTCGCACCGCGCTTTCTTTGCACATGTTGTTGGTCGGTTTTTCAGCGCTTCGATCCGGCAACTTTCTGTGCTTTCTTCTGGGCTCGGCATGCTTTTACGATGTCATGACGGGCAACGTCCGGCAGGTGACGACCTACGGTTACATTGGCGTCTGTGCCGGCCTTTGCCTTGCGGCACGCAAGGCGTTTTCCGAGGACGAGGAATCGCCGATCGCCGAGCAGGTCGAGGAGCTCTTGCAGGAACAGCCGAGGGCGCGGGGCAGGGGGCGGTTTGCGGTTGGCGGCGCTCCGGTGCAGTCGTGAATGCCGTCGTCTGCCACCCCGGGACGCAACATGCCGGGAAGCTGGCGTCGCTGCTCAGGCGGGAAAATCTGCTCGGCACTTTTTTCACCGGCTACCGCGTGAGTCCCGACTCCTTTCTCGGCCGGCGGCTGCGCCTCAGCGGACTTCGTGCGCTGGACGAATCACTCGCGGACTGCACGCGCCAGATCCGGGTGCCCGAACTGCTCGCCAAGCTCGCGCAGTGCCTCGGCTGGGGCGGCGAGCGCCTTATGCGCCTGCGCAACGCGTGGTTCCAGAAACTCATCCCCGACCGCGCCATCGCGGCGTGCGACGCGGTGATCGGCTTTGATACGTCGTCGTGGATTCTTGCGAAGCGTGCAAAGAAACTCGGCAAGCCGTTTTTCCTCGACCGCGCAGCGATCCACCGCCGCACGCGGGCCGCGATCCGTGCCTCGGTGCGCTCGGGGATCGCGGCTCCGGCGGGCGATGTGCAGGATGCCATCGAGACGGAGGAAATGGAATTAGCGTCGCGCATCGTGGCCGCGAGCCGCTTCGCCGAACGCTCGGTGTACGAGGCCGGAATCGCCGCGGAAAAAATCGCGGTGATCCCGTACGGCGTGGATTCGGATGCGTTCGCTCCCGGCTGGAGGCGCGATACCGGCGCGGGGCGGATCGTGTTTCTTTTTGTCGGCCTGTTGAAAAAGGAAAAGGGAATCCTCACGTTGCTCACTGCGTGGAAACAGCTCGCCGCGCCGAGTGCGGAACTGTGGCTCGCGGGGGGCGGCGAGGCCGACGTAATCGAGGCCGCAAGCGGGGTGCCGGGTGTGAAGGTATCCGGCAAGCTTGCGCAGCAGGAACTCCGGCAGATTTACCGCGATGCGGACGTGTTTGTGTTCCCGACTTTCTACGATGGGTTCGGGATGGTGTTGCTCGAAGCGATGGCGAGCGGGCTTCCTGTCATCGCGACTCCAAACTGCGCGGCACCCGAGCTGATCCGCGATGGCGGGGCCGGTGCGGTTTTTCCTGCCGGCGATGTGGCCGCGCTGCGCACTGCGATGGCGGATGCGTGTGCGAACCGCGCTGCATGGACGCAGCGTGGAGCGGCTGCGCGCGAGATTGCAAAGTCACATTCGTGGGATGCGTACGGAAAGCGCTGGGCCGCGCTGCTCCGGGAGGTTGCGGCATGAGCAGGAAGCTGCTGATTTTTGATTCGCATCCGGTGCAATACAAGGCGCCGGTTTATCAGCAGCTCGCGAAGCTGAAGCCGGGTGCGCTGAAGGTCGCGTATTGCACGGATTGCTCGGTGCGCGGGCATCGCGACCAGGACTTCGGGCAGGTCGTCGCGTGGGACACGCCGCTGCTCGAAGGCTACGAATCCGTCGTGCTGAACAACGAACGCGGCGAGCCGCTGAAGGGCGCGCGCAGCCTCACGGGACGCGGCGTTTTCCGGCTGCTGAAAAATGAGAGGCCGGATGCCGTGCTGATCTCGCAGTTCCTCTACCAGGCGGATCTTGCCGCGTATCTTTCCTGCCTCCGGCTGCGGATTCCGATCTGGATCCGGCATGAGACGCAGGACGAGGCGTTCCGTCGCCGGCCTTGGAAACGGATGCTGCGTTCACTGGCATATCGCGTCATCTATTCGGGTGTGTCCCATGCGTTCTACATCGGGCAGTTGAACCGCGAGCACCTGCTCCGGCACGGGATGAAGGAGGCACGGCTCAGTTTCGCACCGTATTGCGTGGATTCGCCGATTCCCGCGATGAGCGCCGAGGCAAAGGCTGCGATGCGACGCGAGATGCGGGCAAAACTTGGCATCCGCGACGGCGACACGGCCGTGCTGTTTTCCGGCAAGCTGATCCAGAAAAAGGCGCCGGACTTGATCCTCGATGCGTTCAGCCGATTGAGCGCCGAGCGCAGGGCCGCGACGCGGATCGTTTTTCTCGGATCGGGCATCATGGTGGACGAGCTGAAGGCGCGGGCGGAACAATTTCCCGGCAGCGCGATTTTTCCCGGCTTTGTGAATCAGCGTGACCTGCCCGGTTATTACCTTGCCGCGGACATGCTCGTTCTCCCATCGCGCCGCATGGGCGAGACTTGGGGCCTCGTGGTGAATGAGGCGCTCCACGCAGGCTGCTGTGTCATCGTGAGTGATGCGGTCGGGAGCCACCGGGAGTTCGGCGGGTGGGAGCGCGTCCGAGTGATCAAGGAGGAGGCCGCGGACGCGTGTGCGGCCGCCATCGAGCAGCTTGCGAAGTTTCCGCGATCCTTCGACTGGTGTGAGAAGGCGATGGAGCAATACACCGTTCATGCCGCGGCCTCGGCGATCGCTGCGAAGCTGTGATACCGCCGCGGGAGCTTCGTCCACCCAGATGAGGAAAATGTTCACCGCGGATTTCACGGATGGGATTGGAAGAGCGATATTTTCATCCGTGCCATCCGTGAAATCCGTGGTTTCTCCCTGCAGCTTTTCCGTCCGATGCTGCGTGGGGAATCGCGGGGATTTCTTCGCGCGGACGGAATGCGGTTGAGATTCGCGGCGAAACATTGCATGAGACGCGCGCCCTGCGTTTCCGCCGTGACATCTGTCCCTCCCCATCATCCGACGTTCCTGTGAGCCGCCCTTTCAGCGAGTTCAAACGCGTTGTCGTTTACCGGTTCGGCAGCCTTGGCGACACCTTGGTGGTGCTGCCGGCATTCCACCTCGTGCGAAAGGCATTTCCCAACGCTCGCATCACGCTGCTCACGAATATCCCGGTCCATGCCAAGGCCGCACCGATGGAGGCTGTCCTCGGCGGTGCGGGTTTTTACGACGATGTGCTGCGGTATCCTGTTTCGATGCGGAATTTTGACGGCCTCGTGCGGCTGCGGAAATCGCTGAAGGAGGGGGCGTACGACTGCCTCGTGTATCTCGCTTCGCCGAAGGGCGGACTGATGACGAGCGTGCGCGATTTTCTCTTTTTTCGTTCGTGCGGGATTCCGCATGTGATCGGGGTTCCATTCTCGCGATCCACGTTGCGCAGCCTGCCGGTGCCGGGGACGAACCTTTACACGTCGAGAACAGCGCGTGCCATCGAGTCGCTCGCGATGCTCGGTGTGCTGGACGTGAACGATCCTCGCGCATGGGATATCCGTCTTCTTGCGGAGGAAATGACGGAGGGAGAAAATGTGCTCGCAAGACATGGGATCGGGACGCGGTTCCTCGCTGCGAGCGTGGGGACCAAGAACCAGTCGAACGACTGGGAGGAGCACAATTGGCGGAGCCTGATGGAGCGGCTGGCGGCGGAGTTTCCTGGCGTGCCGCTGGTGCTTTTCGGCGCGGGCGACGAGCGGGAACGCTCGGAGCGGCTCGCCCAAATCTGGCAGGGGCCAAAGGCGAACCTGTGCGGTGTGACATCGCCGCGCGTGAGTGCGGCGATCATGCGGAGCGCCGCCGTGATGATCTGCCATGACAGCGGCCCGATGCATCTTGCGGCGACGATGGGTGTGCCGTGTGTCGCGATTTTTTCCGCGAGGAATGCGCCGGGCGAATGGTTCCCGCATGGGGACAACCATGTCGTCTTCTACCACAAGACTCCGTGCTGGGGGTGCAAGCTCACGGAGTGTGTGGAGAGAAAAAAGGTGTGCATTCTCTCGATCACCGTGGACGAGGTCTTTGCCGCGTCCGTCAAGCAGTTGGCGCGTCGCGGCATCTCCGCACGCAGCGAGGCTGCTAAGACCGCAGGCACGAACGCAGTGCGCAAGGGGATTGAGAGTGGCGTCCGCTCGTGGCCCCTTTCCCCGGCGCGGATTCCCCGTGTGTCGGACTCGCTTGCAGAGGCCGGGCGGACGGGTGTGTCAACGTTCCGGGTGATCCTCCTCGCGAACTATGAGCCGGACGGACAGCAGAGCATGCAGCGGTTTGCCGCCGCCATGTCAAAGGGGCTGGCAGCAGCCGGGATCGAGGTCTCGGTGATCCGCCCCGAGCCGGTTTTCGGGCGGCTGCATCCCGGCGCGCGCGGCCTCGGAAAATGGCTTGGCTACCTCGACAAATTCCTCGTCTTTCCCGGACGCCTGCGCCGCGCGATCCGCGATGCGCGGAGAGGGGACGGCGTTTCGCTGCTCGTCCACATCTGCGATCACTCGAACGCATTCTACACGAGCCATCTCCGCGATGTGCCGCACATCGTGACGTGCCACGACATGCTGGCCGTACGTTCCGCGCTCGGCGAGATCCCGCAGAACCGCACGCGCTGGTCGGGCCGCATTATGCAGCGGCTCGTGGTTCGCGGGCTGGAGGGCGCGCGCGCAGTCACCTGTGTCTCGGCGACGACGCATCACGATTTTTTGCGGCTCGTGACGGACGCGGCCCGGCGATCTTCAGTCGAAAAGGGCGGATTCACGGGGTCCTTTCATCCGATGGCGAGGGATGAGGCCCGTGCGCGCGTGGCCTCGCTCTTGGGTGTGCTGGGGCGGATTTTCCCGGCGGATGGCCGCTATATCCTGCATGTGGGCGACGACTCGTGGTACAAGAACCGCCGCACCGTCGTGGAGATGTTCGGCGAACTGCGGCGCGCAACCGATCAGACGGATCTGTGGCTCCTGATGGTCGGCAGGCCGCTCGGTCCGGAATTGCGCGCGCTGGCCGCGGAGATGGGAGTCGCGGAACGGGTCGTGGAACTCGCCGCGATCCAGCACGAGGACTTGTGCGCGATTTATTCCGCGGCGGAGCTGCTCTTTTTTCCGTCCTTGCAGGAGGGCTTCGGCCTGCCGCCCCTTGAAGCGCAGGCGTGCGGATGCCGTGTGGTCACCACCGGCCGCGGGCCGATGAATGAGATCGGCGGAGACGCAGCCGTGTACTTGCAGCCGGAGGATTTCGGCGCGTCGCTCGATGTGCTGCTGAATGTGCTGTACGAGGACGAACGGCAGCGGCAGGCGAGGATCGAACGCGGCATGGCGAACGCGGGGCAGTATTCGACCGAACGGATGATCGGGAGCTATGTCGCGCTGTATCGCACGGTCGTGGGAGAGGTGTCGCATGTGTGAAGGGGCCAACATAAACAAAAGTTTTTTCGACGGGCCGCCGTTTTCATCCATGCTGAAATTTCAAATGCCCGACTAGAATGTGTGGAATCGCCGCAGTGATCGTTGCCGATGGATACGCAGCGCCGATGAATCTCGGGCGTCTGCGCCACCGTGGGCCTGACGCTCAGGGCGAGTGGACTTCGCCGGATGGAAAAATCTGGTTCGGGCACACGCGGCTCTCGATCGTGGATCTGTCGCCGACCGGTGCGCAGCCGATGCACGATCCCGAGACGGGAAACGTCATCATTTTCAACGGCGAAATCTACAACCACGCGAAGCTGCGCGAGGAGATGCGCGTCTCGGGTGCGGCGGTGAAATGGGCCGGGACTTCGGACACTGAGACGCTGCTGGTCGCATACAGGCTGTGGGGCAGGGCGATGCTCCCTCGGTTGAAGGGCATGTTCGCGTTTGTGATCTACGATGCCGCGACGCAGGGCGTTTTCATCGCGCGCGGGCCATCCGGCATCAAGCCGCTGTACTACACGCGATCCCGGGGGATGCTGCGCTTTGCATCCGAGGCCCGCGCGCTCTTCGGGGACTCCGGGCCAGCCTATGACCGGCGGAGCGTGAGCGCCTATCTCCAATGGGGATCTTGTCCCGAGGATGGTTTCATTTTTCCGCGCACGCGCATCCTGCCCAGTGGCAGCTTGATGACCGTGAAGGCTGACACGAGCGTGGAGACCGAGCACTACTGGCCGAAGAAATCGTACCCGCTTTCGAGCGGCGAGGATGCGCCGAGACGGGTGCGCAAACTTCTGGAGACCGCCGTCGAGGAACATCTGATGGCGGACGTGCCGGTCGCATCGTTCCTGAGCGGAGGGATTGATTCGTCCGTCGTCACCGCGCTCGCCTCTCGCGCGCTCGGGCCGGGAAGGCTCCAGACTTTCAGTGTCGGTTTTTCAGAGGGCGAATTCGACGAGACACAGATCGCGGGCATCGTCGCGAAGCAATACCAGACCGACCACCACCGCATCGAACTCGGCGAGGAGGAGATCGTCCGCCTCGTGCAGGAAGCTGTGAGCCGCATGGACGCTCCGTCGCAGGACGCCATCAACACCTACATCGTCTCGAAAAAAATCGCGGAGTGCGGGATCAAGGTCGCCCTCTCCGGCCTGGGGGGTGACGAACTTTTCGGCGGCTACCCGAGTTTCCGCGACGCGCCGATTTTGCGGCGGCTCGCCGGGATGCCGCAGTGGATGCGCCGCCTCGCGCGCGGGTTTGGAAAACTCGGCGAGCGTATGGCGGATATCCCCGGCGGCGACATCATGGCGATCGCGATCTGGCGGCGCAGATTGTGGACCGACGCCATGCTGCGCAAGGCCGGCCTGCCCGTGAGCCCGCTGCACACGCTGCCCTCGCCGGAGTTTGGCGACGACTTTGCAAAAATTAGTTGGGCGGAGATGTCCGTGTACATGGGGCAGACGCTGCTGCGCGACGCCGATCAGATGAGCATGGCGGTCTCGCTCGAACTGCGCGTGCCATTCCTCGACGAGGAGCTGATCGAATACGTCCTGAGCCTCCCTGCTCATGAAAAAACGCGGTACCGGATCACCAAGGGGTTGCTTGTCGAAGCGTGCAAGGATCTGCTCCCGGAGCGCGTGTACCAGCGGAGGAAGATGGGCTTCGCACTGCCGATGGACGCATGGATGCGCGGCCCGCTGAAGGAATTCAAAATGGAGGGAGTCGACGAGGTGAAACGCCTCGGGCTTCTCGCGCCGGGCGCGGTGGAGTGGATTGTTGCGGAGTTTGAGGATGGAAGGATCCACTGGACGCGAGTCTGGTCGCTCGTGATCCTCGGGCACTATCTGAAAAGAAACGCGATGCAGGCGGACGTGAGGGAGTTGGAACTTAAGAATTAGGATTTCAGATTTAGGATTTCGAACATCTTCCGCACGATCGTGTTGTCGCTGTGGCCTTGACGCTCACTCGTCTTGCAAGTTTTTCAGCAGGGCCAAACCTTAAATCTCAAATCGCAAATCTTGAATTCCCCCATGCGCCTTCTCCGCTCGATCCGCTCCGTCAATCCCGCGGACGGAGGCCCGATCGAGGGCATCAAGCAGGTCGCGCGAGTCCACGCCGCCGCCGGGCACGAGACGGAACTTGTCTCGTTTGATTCTCCCGACGACGCGTGGGTGCGCGAGTGCCCCGTGAAAGTTCACGCGATGGGCCCCGTGCGATCCGGCTACGGCTACTCGGCGAAATTTGTCCCGTGGCTCGCGGCGCACCGCGCGGAGTACAATGCGGTGATCGTGAGCGGGCTCTGGCAATACAGCGGCTTCGGCGTGTGGCGCGCGCTGTGCGGGACGGACACGCCGTATTTTGTTTTTCCGCACGGCATGTTGGACCCGTGGTTCAAGCGCGCGTATCCGCTCAAGCATTTGAAAAAATGGCTCTACTGGCCGTGGGCCGACTACCGGATGCTTCGCGACGCGCGCGCCGTGCTTTTCACCTCCGAGGAGGAATGCCGCGCCGCACGCGAATCCTTCTGGCTCTACCGCTGCAACGAAGTCGTCGTGAACTACGGCATCGCCGCGCCGACGGGTGACGTGGACTCGCAAAAGCTCTCGGTCCTGCAGCGTTTCCCCGAACTTGCGGGCAAGCGCGCATTCGTTTTTCTCAGCCGCATCCATGAAAAAAAGGGATGCGATTTGCTCATCCGTGCATTCGCAAAAATCGCACGCTCAGACGATTCGCTGCGTCTCGTCTTCGCCGGGCCCGATCAGACCGGCTGGGCCGCGTCACTCCGCGCACTCGGCGAGTCGCTCGGCATCGCGGATCGCATCGTGTGGACGGGCATGATCTCAGGCGATTTGAAATGGGGGATGCTGCATCTCGCCGAGGCGTTCGTGCTGCCGTCGCATCAGGAAAATTTCGGCATCGCCGTCGCCGAGGCGCTCGCGTGCGGCACGCCCGTGCTCATTTCCAACAAGGTGAACATCTGGCGCGAAATCGAACAGGATCGCGCGGGCCTCGTGGACGAGGACGACGAGCCCGGCACCGTGCGGCTGTTGCAAAGATGGCTCGCACTTTCCAATGATGAAAAGGACGCGATGCGGAAAACCGCGCGGCAGACTTTTCGAGCGCGCTTTGAAGTCACTCGGGCCGCGGAGGCGCTGATCGGGACGATTGCGCGGCATTTGAAACGGCCCGGTGAATAGCGTGCTCGCGGCGGACGGAACGTGCCCGGCACGAGCCGAATCGCTTGACGGGAAATTCGTCTTGCGGCATTGGAGCGCCCCCCTTGAGGCGGCTTCGTTCCGTGCGCTGGCTACTTTGAGCCGCGCTGCGAGACGCCTGACGAAGCACGCCACGAAAATCCCATGTCCCTCATCCTCGGAATCAACGCCTATCACCCCGACGCCTCCGCCTGCATCGTGCTGGACGGCAAGCTCGTCGCCGCCGTCGCGGAGGAACGCCTCGGCGTCCGCTTCAAGCACATCGCGGGTTTCCCGGCGCAGGCGATCCGCCGTGTGCTTGCGATGGCCGGTGCCACGGCGAAGGATCTCGATTTCGTCGCCGTGGGCCACGACAGCAACGCGAACAAGTCGGCGAAAATGCGGCGTGTGATTTCCAATCCGATCCGCTCGGCGAAGGCGGTCGCATCGTTTTTGAAAAGGCGCACGCGTTTCGAGAGCCTCGGCGATCAGGTCGCGAAGGCGTGCGACGTGGGCCGTGCGGACTGCCGCTTCCAGCAGGTGGATGTCGAGCATCACCTCGCGCATCTCGCGAGTTCGTTTTATTCCAGCGACTTCGACTCTGCGGCGGGCCTGTCGTACGACGGATCGGGTGATTTTGTCTCCGCGATGACCGCGAAGTGCGAGGGCGACACGATCACGCCGCTGAAGCGTTTCTTCGTCCCGAACTCGCTCGGCTACCTCTACACGGCCATCTGCCAGTTCATCGGCTTCGACCACTTCGGTGAGGAATACAAGGTGATGGGCCTCGCCGCGTACGGGGAACCGAAATACGTGGATATGCTCAGGCAATTCGTATCAACGGACGGGAAAGGGAACTACCGGCTCGACGAAAAATACATCCGAGCGAGCGGCGGGAGCTTCGAGGAATGCATCAATGAAAAGGGCGAGATCGTCCTCGCGCGACTCTACACGGACGAGCTGGTGAAGAAGCTCGGCAAACCGCGCAAGCGCGGCGACGAACTCACGCAGCGCGACAAGGATATCGCTGCGTCGTGCCAGAAATATTTCGAGCAGATCGTGCTGGAACTCCTCGCGACGCTGCACGGGCAGATGTCCACGGACAGGCTCGTGACGGCCGGCGGCTGCGCACTGAACGGCGTGTGCAACGCGCGCATCCGCCGCGAGACGCCATTTCAAAAAACGTACATCCAGTGTGCGGCATCGGATGACGGCACCGCGATCGGCGCGGCGCTGCATGTCTGGAATTCTGTGCTGAAAAAGCCGCGTTCGCCGATGATCGATCACGCCTCGTGGGGGCCGGAATATTCCGTCGCCGAGTGCGAATTCGCGATGAAGGCGGCGGGGTTGCCGTATGAGCGATTCGACGGCGATGCGCTTTACAAACGCGGTGCCGCGCACCTCAAGGCCGGTCATGTGATGGGCTGGTATCAGGGCCGCAGTGAATGGGGCCCGCGTGCGCTCGGCAACCGTTCCATCGTCGCGAATCCCGGCTGGCCGGGCATGAAGGATCTCATCAACGCGAAGATCAAACGCCGCGAGGCATTCCGTCCTTTCGCACCGTCCATTCTCGCCGACCGCGTGCCCGAGTATTTCGAGCAGGATGTCGAGAGCCCGTTCATGATGCACGTCGTGAAAATCCGCCCCGAGAAGCGCGCCGAACTCGCCGCCGTTTGCCACGAGGATTTCACGGGCCGCCTGCACACGGTGAAGCGTTCGCAGAATGAAAAGTACTACGGCCTCATCAGCGAGTTCGCCGCGCAGTCCGGCACGCCGGTGGTGCTAAACACGAGCTTCAACGAGAACGAGCCGATCGTGGACACGCCGGAGCAGGCCATCGCGTGCTACGTGCGGACGGACATGGACGCGCTGTGCCTCGGGCCGTTCGTCACGACAAAGCCGGGCAAGTCGCTGCCAGCGACATAGAGCGCAATGTCCATCCCGGTCTCCATTCTCATCCCGATTAAAAATGAAGCCGGGAATCTCCCACGCTGCCTCGCCTCGGTCGCTTGGGCGGATGAAATTTTCGTCGTGGATTCGCAGAGCACGGACGGCTCGCAGCAGATCGCGGAGCAGCACGGCGCGAAGGTCGTGCAGTTCCATTTTAACGGCACATGGCCGAAGAAAAAAAATTGGGCGCTCGAAAATCTGCCGTTCACGCACGAGTGGGTTTTCATCCTCGATGCGGACGAGGTGATGCCGCCGGAGGCCGAGGCGGAATTCCGCGCGATCGTGAGCGACAAAAATCACGCGACCGCCGGCTACTGGATCAACCGCCGTTTCATGTTCATGGGAAAATGGCTGCGCCACGCGTACTATCCGAACTGGAACCTGCGCCTTTTCAAACACCGCCTCGGGCGCCACGAGAAGCTCACCGACGTGGACACGCAGAGCGGTGATAACGAAGTCCACGAGCACGTCGTCGTGCAGGGCGAGACCGCGCGCCTGCGCTGCGAGATGGATCACTACGCGTTTCCGTCCGTCGCGGTATTTGTGGAGAAACACAACCGCTACTCGAACTGGGAGGCGCGTGTGGCGCTCGATCGCTACCTGCACGGCGACGCGAAGCATCTGCAAAAGGCCGATGTCGGTTTCCGGCGAAAACTGAAGCAGTGGTCGCAGATGCTGCCCTTCCGCGGACTCCAGCGGTTCCTCTACGTCTATGTGGTGCAGCGTGGTTTTCTCGACGGGCTTGCGGGATTTTATTTCGCGCGGCTGCATGCGTTCTACGAATTCCTGAGCGTGGCGAAGACGTATGAGCTCAAGCAGCAGGCAAAGCGCGGCGATGGCGGCGCGCCGAAGTGACTGCAACACCTTGCCGGGCTGCTCGCGTTCATGTGCGCGATTGAGATTGCGCAATGTGGATATCAGGGCGCACCAGTTCGCCGGCCGATGTTTGCACGGGTTGGAGCGGCATTTTTTCCGCGCGGCTTTTCTCCGAGTTGTTGGATGCGCGCGCGGAAAGCGCCTCGCGCAAGTGATTGCGCTGGCGCGTGCAAAGTATCATTGGCAGGAAGACGCATTGAGGGTAACATTTCTGGGAATTCACTATCGTGCAGCCTCTCGAAACGCTACTTGCCCCCGAGCTTCAGGAAGCGCGAAAACGCCGCCGGAACTGGCTGGTCGTTGTCGTCGTGCTTGTGTTGGCGCTGTGCGTGCTGCTGCTCGAATGGCGTCCGTTTTACGCGTGGCTCCAGGGTGTGCGCTCTCGGCGGCTCGCAGCAAAGGCTGAGGCGGAAATCTTTTCGGGAAACATCGAGGAGGCTGTGAAAAAGGCGCGCACTGCGTACTGGACGAAGCCGGATGAACCGGCAGCAATCCGTGCCGCCGCAAGGGCGCAGCGGATGACTGGCCAGTACGCCGCGGACGTCCCGCTCTGGGCGCAGCTCAGGAAGACCGGCGCCCTGCGGCCCGAGGATCGCCTGCCTTACGCGGAGGATCTCATCATGTCCGGCGCAGTGGCCGAGGCCGGAAATGAGATTGAGGCATTGCTGAAGGAAAACAATTCCGACGGCGCACTGTTCCGGCTGGCGGCGCGATGGTCGGCCACCGAAGGCAATGGCGAGAGGGCGCGTGATTTTGCGGCGAAGGCCGTGAAGGCGGAGCCCGAGAGCCACGAGGGACGGCTGCTGCTCGCGCTGCTCCAGCTCTCCGCGGGAACGGAACCGCTGCGGGAGGAGGCCACGCGCGTGCTGCTTGCCCTCGGGGCTGAGGACTCGCGCGAAGGCCTTGAGGCGATCCGGAAGCTCGGCACGCTCCGGGGCATCTCGCCGGAGGTGGCGGCAAAGGTGGTCGCTCTTTTGCAGCGGCACCCGCTCGCGATCGAGCAGCACCGGATTCTCGCCTTCAATCTCGATCTGGATCTTCACCCTGCGGAGAAAGCCGCGATGCTGGATGCGGCCGTGAAAAAATACAGTGCGGCCGCTCCCGCCGCACGTTGCGCGTTCGGCGTCTGGCTGAACGGGCACGGCGAATTTGAGCGGATGCTGAAGCTCATCCCGGTGGAGGAGGGGCTCAAGCGGCAGGACATGCTGCTCGTGGTGCTCGACTCCCTCGCGGCCCTCGGGCGCTGGCAGGAGATCGAGCGGATACTGGAGACCAGAGACGTGCCTCTCTACACGGCGATGAAGGAACTCTATCTCGCGCGGGTCGCCGAGGAGATGGGAACCAAGGCCGCGGCGGAGCTGCACTGGCACCGCGCGCATCTCGCAGCGGCGCCATCGCCGGAGCAGATGCGGGAAATCGCGCTCTATGCGGAAAAGTTGGGACGCCCCGAACAGGCCGAGCTTGCATACCGTTCGCTCGTCTCAAACGCAAACACCGCCCGCCCCGCCATGGAGGCGCTGCTGAAGCTTGCGGGAAGCCGGGGCGACATGGACACCGTGCGCGACACCCTGAAAAAAATGCACGAACGCTGGCCGCAGGATGACGCGGTGAAAAACGATCTCGCGTATTTCAATCTCCTCGCTGGCAAGTCGGTGGAGGAATCGCTGGCGGTCGCGAAGGATCTCGTCGCCCATTCGCCGAGAAATCTCCCGCACATCACCACGCTCGCGCTCGCCATGCTCCGCAAAAAGGATCCCGCCGCGGCGCTCTCCGTATATCAGGGGCTGCAGATCCCGTGGGAGCGGATTGCGGCCTCGCAGCGCGCCGTGCATGCGGCGGTGCTCGGCGCAAATGGGAAGACGGACATGGCGTCGGAGGAAGCCGCCGCGCTGCGCTGGGAAGATCTGCGCGCCGAGGAAAAGGAGCTCATCAAGCAGTGGCGGAAGCAGTGAGCGCATCCGAGGATGTCCCGGCGGCGGGACGGATGGATTCCGCGCCGTGGTGGCCGGTCTTCGCCGTGCTCGCTCTGCTCTGGCTGCTCGCCGTGCGGCAGCTCCGCTTCGAGTGGACGAACAACCCGCAGTACACCTTCGGCTGGACGGTGCCGTTCCTCGCCGGGTACCTGTTCCTTGAGCGGTGGAAACGCCGCCCTCCCGCGCAGGCACTGGGCTCGCGGCGCGGTCTGGCGATCGTCGTGATCACGCTGGCATTCCTTCTTCTGCCCGTGCGGCTCATGCAGGAATCCGCACCGGACTGGCGTCTGCTCGGCTGGGCGATGGGCGGGATCTGCGTCGCGATCACGCTGGCCGCCGTCTATTTTGCGGGAGGCCGCGGTTGGCTGCGGCACTTTGCTTTTTCGGTCGCATTTTTTCTTGTGGCGGTTCCGTGGCCGGTGCCGGTGGAGCAGCCGCTCGTGCAGTTGCTCATGCGCTCGGTCACGCAGATTTGCGTGGAGGCGCTCAGTTGGGCGGGCATTCCCGCGATCCAGAGCGGGAACGTGATCCAGATCAGTGCCACGGCGAAAGTCGGCGTTGAGGAGGCGTGCAGCGGCGTCCGCTCGCTGCAGACCACATTGATGATTGCTCTCTTCATGGGGGAGCTGCTGCGCTTTCGCATTCTTCGCCGGCTCGTCCTCCTCGTGGGCGGGCTCGTCGTCGCTTTCGTCTGCAATGCCAGCCGCGCATATTTCCTCGTCTGGGTGAGCGCAAAATCCGGCACTGAGGCAATCGCGAAATGGCACGACAATGTGGGCATGGCGGTGCTCTTCGGGAGCCTCGTCGGAGTCGGCATCCTCTGTGCGCTCTTAAATCCCAAGCGTGATGAAACCAACGAGACCGACGAGACCGTGGGGGCATCGCTCGATCCGGGCCTGCTCCGTGCGGGGGATCCTCCCGGAAAAGGCATCCTCATCGCGCTGGTCGTGTGGTTCGCCGTGATCGAGATCGGCACCGAGGCTTGGTATCGCACCGCCGAATCGCATTTTCCAAAGGCGACTGCGTGGACGGTCCGCTGGCCCGTCGCGCAGAGGGGATTTCGCGACGTCGAGTTCAGCGACGTCACGCGCAACATTTTGAAATACACCGACGCGCGTTCCGCCGTCTGGGCGGATGAGCAGAACCGCCGCTGGGCGATGGTGCTGCTGCGCTGGGCACCGGGCCGAACCTCGGTCCAGCTTGCGCGCTCCCACGGCCCCGAGGTGTGCCTCCCCGCGGGCGGTGCGAAAATGACCGCCGACCTCGGCCTGCACCCGATGAGGATCAATGGCGTGAATCTTCCTGTCCACGCGTACACGTTCAGCGCACGGGATCAGGTGCTCCACGTTTTCTACTGCCTTTGGGAACAGCGCCCTGATGCGAGCGGTCCGCAGAGTACCGTCGAGGAACTCAACATCTCGAGCCGCCTGAATGCGGTTCGCAGGGGTGTGCGCAACGCCGGCCAGCAGGCAATCGAAGTCGCACTTTCCGATGTCGCCAGCCCCGAGCAGGCGGAAGCATTGGTGAGGAGCTTCCTCGAAAAAACCATCCAGCCCTGAGCCGGGATGCAGATTTTCAAACGCCGCGGATCACCACGCGGCGCAGCGTGAGGTGAAGAATCTCCGCCGGCGCCTGAATGCGGACCGGGAACCAGTTGCCCACGCCGTTGGACACGACGAGCGCACCCGAACGACGCGAGTAGAGGCCGCTCCAGTAGCGGTAAAAAAGCGGGCCCGCGCCGAGCCGTCCCGTGAGCATGAGCTGCCCGCCGTGTGTGTGACCGGAAAGAGTGAGCGGGATTTCCCCCGCAAAATCCCACGCGTGCGGATGGTGTGCGAGCAGCAGCGGCCACGCGCCAGGATCGCGCCGTGTGAGCAACGCCGCAGTGCTGTCGCGCATTCCGGTGACGCTGTGGTTCCACGGCAACCCGAGGAATTGCACGCGCTGGCCGCGGATGTCCGCCGTTGCACTGTCGCCGCGCAGCAGCGGCATCCCGCCGCGCTCCGCCTCGCGGTGGAAAATCCCCGCGTCCTCGATGAGGTCGTGGTTGCCCTCACATGCCGCGACGATGTGCCGCGCGCGCAGCGCTCGCACGACATCCAGCGCCGCCGGGAGATCGCGCAGCGAGTGGTTGATGAAATCGCCCGTGAGCGCGATCACGTCCGCGTCGAGCCGGTTCGTCTCCTCGACGATGCGTTCGAGCACGCGGCCTCGCGTGAAGCGCCCGACGTGAAAATCAGACACATGCGCGATGGTCATGCCTTCGAGCGCGGGCGGCAGTTCCGGCACGGGCACCTCGATGCGCCGGATGCGAAAGCCATCGAGCTGCGCCTCGCCGATTCCCGCGGCGGCAAGTGTGAGCGCCGGCGGCACGAGCGCCGCGGCTGCCCCGAGAAACTCGCGCCGTGTGCCGGCAGGAATCTCGCCCACCTGCACCGGATCCGCTTTTTCCTCAGAACGAAAGAGGCGCACGATTTTCCAAATCGTCGCGCCGATTGCCCGCACGATTCGCCACGCGAGCCACGGCAGCAGGATGACGACGTGCCAAGCGAGAATCATCGAATGCAGCGGGCGTGGCAGCACTTCCTCGATCCCCACGCCGCCACGCGAAAGAAGAATCGTCATGAGGCCGGCACCCTGAAGTGCGCCGAAGATGCCGAGTGTCCACCGCATCCATCGCCTCGGCAGCCGCATCGCAGAGACGCACCAAAGGAGATCGCCGAGCGCCATGCAGGTGAGGAGAATGAGGAACGTCATGCCTTGCGCGATTTATCGCCTGAAAATACGCGCACTGCAAATCAACCGTAGCAGAACCGCGAAACGGAGTGGCGGCAAAGGTCGCCTACTTTGCCGCCGCGCGCCACGCCTCGAATGTCCCGACGTGGATGCGGACGATTTTCATGATGTCGCGCGTGTAGCCACCGGCGAGCACCCACGCTACCGGGATGCCTTGTGAACGCGCGAATTCGAACACGCGGAGGTCGCGTGCGCGCAGATCGTCCGCATTGAGCGCGAGCGGCGAATACGGATCCTCGAAATACGGATCGGCCCCAGCCTGGTAGAGCAGCAGGTCCGGCTTCCAGTCCGCGATCAGCGGCAGTGCATCGTCCATGATGCGCTGCATCGTCGCGCGATCGCAGCCCGCGGGCAGTGCGAATGAGTGGTGGTTTTCCCCGTCCCGGTGTCGGCGTTCGCGCACGTCGCGGTAGGGCACGTTGTTCCAATAGTCGTTGCCGTAAATCGAGACGGCGAAAATGTGTGGACGCACCGCGGCGAGTTGCGCGGTGCCGTTGCCGTAGTGGAGATCCATGTCGAGGATCGCGACCCGCCGCGTTTCGCCCGCTGCGAAAAGGGCATCGGCTGCAACGATGAGGCCGTTGAACGTGCAGAAGCCTTCGCCGTGATCGGCGCACGCGTGGTGAAAGCCGCTCGCAATCGCGGCGGACGCCCCGTCGCGCAGCGCCGTGCGCGCCGCGGCGATGCATGCGCCATTCGTGAGCAGCACGCTGGGAAAGAGGGCGGGCGACCACGGGAATTTTTGAGACTCAGCGAGCGCGCGCGGCTCGCCGGTCCGGACTGCGTCCACGTAGTGACGCGTGTGGACGCGCAGCAAATCGGCTTCGGATACGGGAAGCGGCTCCGCAATTTTCACGCCGGGAATTTTCGCAACTTCCGCTGCGACGAGCGCAAATTTCCGCATTGGCATGAGGTGATCACCGATCGGCGCGGCGAAGCCGGGATGATGGAAGGCGGTGAGGCTCAAAGTCGTGACGGCGGAGTTGGAATAGAAGTGCGCGCACTCGGCGGAATGAGTGCGATCTCAGATTGATCGGCGGGGAGACTTGCGAGGTTCAGCGCCGGATGCGCCATGTCCTGTGCGCGGAACTGTGCGCCATACATCGTGTGCAACGCGCGCACGATCCGGCGCACTTCGCCGCCGGGGATCGAATGCTCATGCTCGTTTCCGACCCGCCGGATGATGAGATGGAAAGGCAGCGGTTGTGCGCCTCCCGACGCATCAATCATTTCTGGCGGGCGGAAGTCGGGCTGATGATAGCGGACAGTCTGCGGATCGATCTTGAGGTAGCCCGCGCGCTCATAAGCAAGCAGGCGCAGCGCCTTTCTCGGGTCGCTGCCGTCGTCGTATTCCATTTCACCCACGAGCGTCACGGTGCATCCGGGCGTGCCGGTTGCCGCGGCGATTTCGCGTGCGGTCAGGATCGGAGCGGCGCGCATCCAGCCCGCAAGTCCGCTGCGTCGCCACTCGGGAGCGACGAGCAAATGCGAGAGATGGACGATGATCCCGCCGTGGCACGCGATGGCCGTGTGATCGCGCACGGCGGCGATTTCTGTGCCGCGGCGCGCGAGCAGGATTTCGTAGCGGAGGCGCCCCGCCTCACGCATGCGGGCTGCTAGCACTTCGCGCGTTTCTATTTCATGCGCTGCACCGAACTCGCGCCACAGCGCGGCGTACGCGGTTTCAAAATAGGGATCGTCGCACGAACGGATCTGTGACCACGAAAATTGCGCCGGGTCGAGGGTCGCCGATTTTCCGTCGCCGGGGGCGAGCAGGTCGGGTGTCAGCAGCGCGGCGTCCATGAGCGCAATGTCCCACGAGTGTGGCGATCATGCGAGCCTCGCGATGCGCGGCGAGGCGTGCGTCAGGGCGTGAAATGTTCGACTCGCAGCAGCGTCGGCGCGCCCTCGACGGACGGGAGTGCGGTGATGCGTGCGATGGCCTCGCGCACCTGAGCGTGTGTGGCGTCGTGGAGCATCAGGATGAGCTCCGCGCTCTGGCCGTCGCTCTCGGGCTGGATCATCGAGCTGATGCCGATGTTCAGCGCGCCGAGCACGCCGGCGACCTGCGCGAGCACGCCGGGTTTGTCGTCCACGGGGATGCGCAGGTAGTACTGGCAGAGGATTTCGTCGAGAGGTTTGCAGTCGCCGTAGAGGCCGTGCGGCATGAAGCCGAAGTCGCGCCGTTTCGAATCGAGCGCGTGAGCGGCCTCGGCGAGATCGGCGATGACGGCGCTTGCGGTCGGATCCTGTCCCGCGCCGCGTCCGTAAAACAAAGTTTCACCGACGACGTCGCCGTTGACGCACAGCGCGTTGAAGACGCCGTTCACGCTCGCGAGGACGTGCTTCTCCGGGATGAGCGTGGGATGCACGCGCACTTCGATGCTTCTGCTTCCGTCGTCATCCGCCTTGATGATGCCGAGCAGCTTGATGCGGTAGCCGAGCATTTTCGCAAAACCGATGTCGCGCGCGGTGACTTTCTCGATGCCTTCGACGAACACCTTCGACGGGCAAATCCACGTCCCATACGCGAGCGATGCGAGGATGATCGCCTTGTGCGCCGCGTCCCAGCCGTTCACGTCGAGCGTCGGATCGGATTCCGCGTAGCCCTGCGCCTGCGCCTCACCGAGCGCGTGCGCGTAGTCGAGCCCGGCTTCGGTCATGCGCGTCAAAATGTAGTTCGTCGTGCCATTGATGATCCCATGCACCGACTTGATGTGATTCCCGATGAACGACTCGCGCACCGCCTTGATGATCGGGATGCCGCCCGCGACCGCCGCCTCAAAAAAGATCGGCACCTGCTTCGCCGTCGCGAGGTCGAAGAGTTCCTTCCCGTGCTTTGCGAGCAGCGCCTTATTGCCTGTCACGACCGTCTTTCCCGCCTCAATGGCGCGGGTGATGAGCCGCAGCGGCTCTTCGATGCCGCCCATCAGCTCGACGATGATCTGCACCCCGGGATCGACGATGAGATCCTCCCAGTTTCCGGTGACAGGCTGCGCCGATGTGTCGACGGAACGGCTCTTATTCGGGTCGAGAACCGCGATGCGGCGCACCCAAAGTTCGAACCCGAGCCGTTGGGACAGCAGGTTACGATTCCGCGAGAGGTGTCTGAAAACACCCATGCCCACAGTGCCGAATCCGGCGAGGCCGATGCCGATTTGTTTCATAAAAATGGGCGCGGACTATCGAAGCGCCGCACGCGAGCGGCAAGCGCGGAGTGGCGGTGATTCGGTGGATGGCGAGCCGCGTCGTCCTGCTCAGGAAGGAGTCCCGCGTGTCGGTTTATTGGACAGGATGGATGCGATTGCCCATGCTAAGAAAGAAGCGCACTCCAGCTCATTTTTCACAATGTCCGAACCGTCTAATTTTTTCCCCCTCCATGCGAGCCGTTGCCGCGGCCCGATCTCGCGCCGCAGTTTCCTGGAGTTTGGTGCGTTGGGCCTGCTCGGGCTCGGCATGAGCGATGTGCTGCGCGCGGAGTCGGTGGCGAAGGCCGCTGGCAAAAAGGTGCGGGAGAAGAGCGTCATTTTCATCTGGCTGCCAGGCGGCATGTCGCATCTCGAAAGCTACGACATGAAACCCGACGCGCCGTCGGAGTACCGCGGCAGCTTCAGCCCGATCAAAACGAACGTGCCGGGCATCGAGGTGTGCGAACTTTTCCCGCGGCACGCGAAGATTGCGGACAAGTTCAACATCATCCGATCGGTGTGCCACGAGTTCGCCGACCACGGTGGCGGGCACAAGCGGTTCCTCACCGGACGCATGCCTGCGACGCCGACAGGCTTTGTGAACGACGCACCGGCGGTGACTTCGATCATCAGCAAAAAGCTCACGCGTGCGGATCAGCCGATGCCCGCGACCGTGCTCGGCGTGGACGGGGGCCGGCAGGCGATTGATATTTTTTCATTCGGCGCGGCGTATCTCGGCGCGAGCACGACGCCATTTGTCGTCGCGGGCGATCCGAGCGCGCCGGATTTCAAGGTGCAGAACATCGGCCTCACGCCCGACATGCAGACGCGGCTCGACGACCGAGTGCATCTGCTCGGCGGTATTGACCGGCTGAAGCGCGACGCGGACACGAGCGGGCTGATGGGCGCGATGGATGAGTTCAGCCAGCGCGCATTCCACATGCTCACGTCGCCGAAAGTGCAGGCTGCATTTGATCTCAGCCGCGAGCCGGAAAAATTGCGCGAGCGGTACGGACGCAGCGCGTACGGACAGCGCGGCATCATGGCGCGGCGTCTCGTCGAGGCGGGCACCCGCTTTGTCTCGATGGTGTGGGAGAATCCATTTCCCGGCGGGCAGATTCCCCAGAACTGCTGCTACAACTGGGATTCGCACGCGGTGAACTGCCACATGTTCGACGACAGCCGCTGGCGCATGCCCGTATATGATCAGGCGCTCACCGCGCTCATCGAGGACATCTACGACCGCGGTCTCGACAAGGACGTGATGGTGATCGCGACGGGCGAATTTGGTCGGACGCCTAAGATTAGCACGGCAGTCGGCACGCAGACGAAAGTCACGCAGCCCGGCCGCGACCACTGGCCGAATGCGATGTCCATGCTAGTGACCGGCGGCGGAATGCGCACCGGCCAGATCATCGGCGCGACGAATGCGCGCGGCGAGCATCCCGTGGAGCGCCAGTTTTCGCCGAATGATCTCTGGGCCACGGTCTATCGCCACCTCGGCATTGATTACGACGACAGCTTTCCTGATCATCAGGGCCGCCCGATGCCGATCCTGCCGTTCGGCTCGCCAATCGAGGAGATCCTGCCGGTTGGTTGAGTTCGGAGCGCCGACCCTAACTTCGACACGCTGCGCTCCGTTTGCGTGTCACGCGTCTGTTGCAAAAAATGTGCGGGCATCGCGGTGACGTGCTGCTAGTGCTCTGAACGATGTCCTGGTTCCTCGGATTCCTGCTGCTCGTCGCGCTCGTCGCGTGGTGGCGCCGTGAATCGCAGCACCGCCGCCGCGAGACCGCGCACGCAAGGCGCGCGCAGGATCTCCTGCGCGAGCACGAGGTGCTTCGCAATCAGCGCACGCTCGCGGAGGCGAATCTGGAAATCATTTTGTCCTCGATGCAGGAGGGCGTGCTCGTGCTCGACAAGCGGCGCACCGTGCGGCTCGCGAATCCTGCGGCGCAAAAGCTTTTCAACCTCCCGGAGGAATACACGGGCCGAGCGGTGCTCGAACTGCTCCGCGAGCCGGCGGTGGACGGCATGGTAATCGCGGCGGTCGCGAAATCCGAGGCGTGCGAGGCGGAACTGAACCTGCCCGCACGCAGGCCGCCGTTGGTGCTCGCAGTCCGCGTCGCGCCGATGCGCGACGCATCGGGTGAGCCGGCTGCGCTCGCGATGTTCCGCGACATCGGGCACACGAAGCGGCTCGAGGAGGTGCGGCGCGAATTTGTCGCAAACGTCTCGCACGAACTGCGCACGCCGCTTGCGATTTTCCAGGGCTACGTCGAGCAGCTCATGGACGTGCCGGACATGCCGCGCAAGGAGCAGGCGGAGGCGTTCGACGTGCTGGACCGGCACACGAGGCGGCTCACGGCGCTCGTCGAAGATCTCCTCGTGCTCGCGCGGATGGAGTCGCGCGAGGGCGAGCTTTTGCCGGAGGAAATCGCGCTGCCGGATTTTTTCTCCGGCATTGCGCGCGACTTTGCACTGCGCGCAAAAAAGAAGGGCGTGACACTGAGCGTGGATGTGCCCGCGGACATCGCACCGCTGCACGCGGACCCGCTGCGCATGGAGCAGGTCTTCACAAACCTTACGGACAACGCGCTGAAATTCACGCCCGTGGGCGGCACGGTCACGCTCGGCGCGTCACTCACGGGGAAGGAATTCCTGCTGTGGGTGAGCGACACGGGGCAGGGGATCTTGTCGAGCCACCTGCCGCACATTTTCGAACGGTTCTACCGCGTGGACAAGGGCCGCAGCCGCGATGTCGGCGGGACCGGACTCGGGCTCAGCATCGTGAAGCACATCGCCCGCGCACACGGCGGCGACGTGGAGGCGGAAAGCACGTTCGGAAAAGGAACGACGATCCGGCTGCGGCTGCCGAATTTATAGCGGCGGTCAGCCCGGAATTTCGCGGAGCAACTGCGAGTTCGTCGGGAATTTCTTCACGAAGGTCAGCAGTCGTTCGATTGCTTCCAAGGGCTTGTGGCCCGCGAGGCCGCGGCGGATGACGCTGATCTTGTGCAGGTCGTCGCTCGGGATGAGCAGTTCGTCGCGCCGCGTGCCGCTCTGGAAAATATCAATCGCGGGATACACGCGCTGGTCGCTGATTTTGCGGTCGAGCACGATCTCGCTGTTGCCGGTGCCCTTGAACTCCTGGAAGATCAGTTCGTCCATGCGGCTGCCGGTATCAATGAGCGCGGTGGCGACGATGGTCAGCGAGCCGGCCTCCTCGGTGTTGCGCGCGGCGGCGAAAATTTTCCGCGGGATTTCCAAGGCGCGGCTGTCCACGCCGCCGGACATCGTGCGTCCGCCGCCGGCGATGGCGTTGTTGAACGCGCGTCCGAGCCGTGTGATCGAGTCGAGGAGGATGAACACGTCGCGTCCGCTTTCCACGAGCCTCTTCGCGCGCTCGATGCAGAGCTGCGCGATGCGCGTGTGGGATTTCACGTCCATGTCGTTCGAGCTGGCCCAGAGTTCCGCGGCGGGGATGTTGCGCTTGAAGTCGGTGACCTCCTCGGGGCGTTCGTCCACGAGCAGGATCATCAGCTTCACGTCGGGATGATTTTTCACGACCGCCTCCGCCATGTGGTGCAGCAGCGTGGTCTTGCCCGTGCGCGGCGGCGCGACGATGAGGCCGCGCTGGCCTTTGCCGATGGGCGTGACGAGATCAATGATGCGCGTGGTGAAACGATCCGGCACCGTCTCCAGCTTCATGCGCTCGAGCGGGCTGATCGTGGTGAGATCGTCGAATGCAGGCCACGCCTTTGCGTCATCGGGATCCGCATCGTTGATCTTCAGGATGCGGTGAATCTGGAGTCCGCGATGGCTCTTACGCGCCTCGGCCTTGAGCCATTGCCCGTCGCGCAGGCCGTATTTTTTCACCGCCTCGGGCGTGACGAAAACATCGCTCGGATGCGGCTGGAAAAAGCGCGAGGGGTCGCGCAGGAAGCCGAAGCCCTTGCCCGAGATTTCGCAGTAGCCTTCGCACTCGACGAGTTCATCGGGTTCCGGCTCGCGCGAGGGCTGCGGCGGGGCTTCCTGCTGTTCACGGTTTTGCTCGCGGCTTTGGTCACGGTTTTGCTCGCGGTTCTGCTGCTGGTCGCGGCGTTGCTGGCGATGGTCGGGACGATCCTGCCGTTCGCGGCCACGGTTCTGCTGCTGCGGCGCTTGGGGATTTTGTGCAGGCTGTGCGGCGGGTGCCGTTGCCTCGGCCTGCGGTGCGCCTGCGGCCGGAGCGTTCGCCGCGAATGCCTGCTGCGCGGCCATCTTTGCGCCCATCATTGCCGACATGATCGCGTCGAGCTGCGCCTTTTCCTGAGGGATCGGGATGTTTGCGGCGCGCAGGAATGCTTCGACCTCGCGCGGGATGTAGAGCGGGCGCGGCCTCGGTGCATCGCCACCCGGAGCGGGCGCGGCGGGAGGGACGGGCGCCGCCGGAGCAGCGATCGGCGCCGTTGCGATCTCCGCAACGGGAGTCGCAGGAACAACCGGCGCAGGCTCGCCTGCGGGCGCGACCACGGGTTCGATTCCGAGTTCGGGCTGTGCGGGAGTCTCCTCTGTCGCAGCGGCCTTCTTCGGCGTCGCGCGTTTCGCAGCTTTCGCGGGTGCCTTTTTGGCAGTCACCGTGGTTGTTGTTGTGCCTGCGGCCTTTTTCTTTGCCGCCTTTTTTTTCGGAACCTGCTCGTCGAGCAGATCCGGTTCTGTTTTTTTGCTCATGGAAATCTGAAGTCTGGAGTGTGTGCTGCGCCTGTTCCGCAGCGCCGCGGTATGTCTTGCATCCCACATTTTTCTCCGCAGGCTCGGCCCGCGTTATTCCTCGCCGCTGACGTTGCTCGTCTTGGCGAATGCGCCGGAGGACTGCCCGCGGTGGGGCGGGGGCAGGCGTCCTGCGCGTCACGTTGGATCACTGGTTGAGCCCAGCCATCATGCGGTGGAAAAGGGAAGGATTGCGCTGCGGTCGGGAGGGTTTGCTGAAGTCGCTGAAGACTGGCCCGTTCAGTCGGGGAGACCGAAACCGCTCACGCAAATCGAACGCTGCAAGAATGCAGAGCCCGCGCGTGCCGTCAATGGGAATCTTCGCAATCGCGAATTTGAAAATGAGATCGGCAGGTGCCGCGCAATCTCCCGGTCAGTCGCAACGATGGACGATCACGCCGGTGCCCTCCACGCGCACGATGCGGACGGAGGTTCCCCTTTCGAGAAAATCGCCGCCAGTGATCGCGTCCACGCGTTTCCCGCCGACGAGGATCGTGCCGCTCGGGCGCAACGGAGTGATCGCGGTGCCGGTCTGCCCGGCGAGCTCCGCGAGGCCCGCGGCCTGCGCGGTGCCGGTGTCCGCGGCAGTGAGCGTCATGCGGCGGCCGAACCGCGTGTGCTGGAATTTCGTCGCCCAGAACCACCAGAGCCCCGCGGTGGCTGCGCTCGCGGCGAGCAGCGTGATGTTGCCGGCGGCCGCGCCGAGGTCGTAATACGCATTGAAGACGGCTGCGATGAGCAGGATCGCGCCGATGACTCCCGCGATGATTCCTGGCAGGAACATCTCCAGAAAAAGCAGCGCAACGCCAGCGATGGCGAGGGCGATGACGGTGCTGGTCATAGGAAAAGTTGGATAGTGAAAATCGAGTGTTGAGAGGCGGGAAATGGAAGGGTGAATGCGGAGTGCCTTTCCTCCCGACTCTCAACCTTCAACACTCAACTCCGCATCAGTCCCGCACGCGGCTCGGCTTCACGTAGTCCTCGTCGGCTCCGCGTTGCGGCTCCGGTGCAGGGCGCGAGCCGTGCGGCCCGGCCGTGTTGCGATGATCGCCTGTGAAAAGGTTGTGGAAGAAATCGCCGATCTGCCGCCCGCGGCGCTCAAGGTGATTGCTCACCCGTTGGCCCGCGCGATCCAGAAAATCATTTGCATCGTCGCTGGCCTGTCGGACGCCGGGCGTAGCGCCGCGGCCTTTCACGGGACGCTCCTCCGGCGCAGGCTGGTAGCGCGGTTCGGGGGCGGGCGCGGGAACCGGAACGGCCTCCTCGACAGGCGCGGCGGCGACGGGCTTGCGGCGCGCGGTGAGACCGTCGGAAGAAAGCACCTTTCCAGTCGTCGCCGAGATGTTCACCGTTGCGACGTTACTGCTCTGCTCATCAATCAGCCGCACTTCCCACACGGGCGCGCCGGACTTGCTGCCCGAGTGCAGCCAGTAGCTCGCGTGGTCGTAGGCAAAGGCGGTCTTTTTTGCCTCGCGCTCGGCGACAGTGTGTGCGCCGTCGCTGTCGAGGCTGAGCTGGCTCATGTTCAGCGATGCGCCCTCGGTGCGTGCGGCGCGATCTGCGGAGAGCTGCTTGCCCTGCACGGTGAAGGTTTTTCCGTTCACGCTGCCCGCCGCGCTTTTCACGGTGATCTTCCAGGACTTCGGCTCGGGTGCGCCTTTTTCGCCGCGGACCTCGGTCGTGTTGTCAATGAATGCCTCACCCTTTTTTTCCCCGAGCACGCGCAGCGCCTCGTAGGCGGTGGCTGCGTGCGCGGCTTGCGATGCGATGGCTACGGCGAATGCGAGGAGGGCTGTTCTCATGTGCCTGAATGATGAGGCTGAACTGCGAAATTTCCAGCACGAACGCGCGGGCGCTGCCGCGTGGCGGATTAGTTTTCCTCGGCAGCCTCCGGCTCCGCGGGCGCGGGGGGCTCCTCGGGAATCAGCTCGCCGAGCCGCGCCTTCAGCTTGTCCAGTCCCTCCGACTGCTCTGCGCACACGGGGAAGACTTCCAGCTTTTTGTATCGCGTCTTGAACTGCTTGAGCTTCGTCTTTGCGCCTTCGAGATCCATTTTGTTCGCGACGACAATCCACTGGCGCTCGCTCAGCGTCGGGTCGTAGAGATCGAGTTCCTTGCGCAATTTTTGCAAATCCTCCAGCGGCTCGCGTCCCTCGCTGCCCGCCATGTCGAGCACGAAGATGAGCAGCTTGCAGCGCACGATGTGCCGCAGAAAATCGTGGCCCAGGCCGACATTCTCATGTGCGCCCTCGATGAGTCCGGGGATGTCCGCGACCGTTACGCGGCGGTAGTTCGCGAGGTCCACCACGCCAATGTGCGGCGTGAGCGTCGTGAACGGATACGGCGCGATTTTCGGATGTGCGTTGGAAATGTGTGAGAGCAGCGTGCTCTTGCCGGCATTCGGATAACCGACGAGTCCGGCGTCCGCGATCTTCCGCAGTTCAAGGTAAAAGACGCCCTCTTCACCGTCCACGCCATCGGTGAATTGCCGCGGCACGCGGTTGCGGCTGCTCTTGAAATGCACGTTGCCCTTGCCGCCGTCTCCGCCCTTGCACAGCACGAAATCCACACCCGGACGGTCGAGATCCGCGACGAGTTCGAGTTCGTCGGGATCCACTTTCTTTTTGCGCGGCTCGTGGCGGTGTTCGAGCTTCGCGGCCTCCTCGTCCGTCAGCGTTTCGAGATCGAGGAATGAAGTCGTGTCGCGCGGGGCGGGGCCGGTCTCCTCCGGCGTGAAGGGCATCCGGTAAATGAGCGTGCCCACGGGCACCTTGTAGATCATGTCCTGCGCCCCGTGGCCCGTGCAATTTTTCGAGCCGCCGTTGTCGCCGTTCTTCGCCTTGAGATTCGACTGGTAGTGAAACTCCACGAGGTTGTCCACGTTCGGGTCTGGCCGCAGGATCACGTTGCCGCCGCGTCCGCCGTCGCCGCCGTCGGGCCCGCCGCGCGGCACAAATTTTTCCCTGCGAAATGAAACGGCCCCGCGCCCGCCCTTGCCGGCCTTTGCGTGAATCTGGATGTGGTCAACGAACATCCGCGCACCTTCGTGCGAAGGCCGCCCCGTGTCGAGGCCTGTGCGATTTCAGCGACATGTCGCGTCAGTTTGGCGGAATGAGCGGCGCCGCGTCCGTGATGCGCCGCCCATTTAGAGTCCATCGCTGTACGGCGTCCGCGTGGCCTTTGCGAAGTTGTCTGGAAAGCTCCGGCACGTCGCGTTTCTGCGCGATGAGATCCTCGACGCCCGTCTCGCTGCAACTGAGCACCTCGAAGTGCCCCTTCTCGTCGCGCGGGCGTCCGATGATTCGGGAAAATCCGCGGACATTCTTTTCAAAATCCGCGGCCACCCCGCGCCGCGCGAGCACGAGGAAACTGTACGGCAGCGAGCGCATGTCTATGCCGAGTTCGCGGCCAAACTGCGACCAGCGTGCGTCGCGCGATGCCTCGGACGGCACGCGCGCGAAGTGATGGCACCAGTGCGCGGAATTTTCCGCCGCGAGCATCCCGCAGCGCGCGGCATGCGTGCAGGGCGCGATGATTTCAAATTCCGCGAGCAGCTTCTCCCGCACGGAAATGAGTCGTCGGCTGTCCGCGTGTGTGCCCGCCTCGATCCAGATGATTTCCTGCGCGCGTCGGGCCGCTGCGATGAGGCGGTGTGCTGCCGCGTCGTCCGCTTCGTTCAGCACATGGCTCACGAGCAGCAGCGATCCGGCGGCCGCATCCGCCGCGTCTGATTTCATCCGCGTGCGCAGCGCCGGGAAATTTTCCCGTGCGCGCGATTCCGCGAACCGCATCGCGAGCGGCGAGACATCCGTGAGCGTGAGCGACTCGAATCCTTCCCACGCCGCGATCACACGGCGGCCAGCGATGCCGCTGCCGCAGCCCCAGTCCACGACGTTTTTTGCCGACGGGCGCCAGCCGCGCGCGTGCAACTCGGCGAGCACCGCGTCCCATTTCCACCCGATGCGCTCGCCGAAGCTCGCGTCGTAGAGCGCGAGTTCCGCGTCGCTTTTCCAGTAGCCGCCGCCGGCATTCGATCCATCGAGAAAGCGCGCGCGCAGTGCCGCAAGCGTGGCGAGTTCCTGGCGGGTAAAAGTGGGGCTCGCCATCCGCGGGATGCCGGGCAGGGGTTACCTGTCCTTGAGTTCCTTCTTCGGCTCGGGCTGTTCGCCGTTGCGGACCGCGGAGTAGTAGTCATTCCACTCGCCCTTGGGCTTTGGCGGCGAGAAGTCCTTCCTGTGCGTGACCATGTTGGAATTGCAGCCGACAAGCAGCATGAGGGCGATGGCGGGAACGAGAAATTTCATGGCCGCGCAGCGAAGCAAAGCGTGCGCGTCGCGTCAACCGTGGTGCGTGTTTCGGTCTCGGCAAAAAAGGTCGGGTCGCACGCGCGATGCGGTCCGGCTGTGAATTCGATCGCTTCGGTGTGGCTATTGAAAATTCCACATCGAGCAGCGTGACTTTCGGGCATTTGCGATGGCTCGCCTTGATGGAGCCTGCCCTGCGCGTCCACGGCGAAGCTGAGGCGCATTATCCTTCAGCGTTTTTATGCGATCGCCGCGATGGCGTTCCGGTACGCACGGTCGAGCTCGTCCACGCTTGCCGCCGTCATTTTCAAGTCGCGCAGCAGGCCGTCATTCAGGCCGTAGATCCAGCCGTGGATCGAGAGCGGCTGGCCGCGCTCCCACGCGTCGCGCACGACGGTGGTCTGGCCGACGTTGAGCACCTGCTCGATCACATTCAGCTCGCAGAGCGTGTCGTGCCGTCGTTCCTCGGGGAACCGCTCCATGAGTGCGGCATGCTTGTGGCGGACGTCCTGGATGTGCCTCAGCCAGTTGTCCACGAGACCGAAGCGGTGGCCGCGCAACGCGCCGAGCACGCCGCCGCAGCCGTAATGGCCGACGACGATGATGTGCTTCACCTTAATCACGTCGGTCGCAAACTGCATCACGGCGAGGCAGTTCAGGTCGGTGTGGACGACGACGTTTGCGACGTTGCGATGTACGAAAACTTCACCGGGCTTGAGGCCGGTGATCTGGTTGGCGGGCACGCGGGAATCCGAGCAGCCGATCCACAGATAGTCGGGCCTCTGGATGCCGGAGAGGTTGCTGAAAAACTCCGGGTCGCGGCTCTTAATCTCGTCGGCCCACGCGCGGTTGTTTGCTAGCAGGTGGTTCAGGTCGGCCATGAGCGCGACTTTTACGCGGCGGGAATGGGTGATGGCAACAACGGTGTGGGCGCGGAAATTTTTCCCCTCTTCCATCACGCGGGGTGTTCTGCATAGGATCGGCGCATGGGAATTGACAATACCTTCAACTGGCCAGCCGTGACCGAAAAGACGCTTGCGATCATCATGGGCGGCGGCGCGGGCTCGCGCCTTTTTCCGCTCACAAAGGAGCGCAGCAAACCCGCCGTCCCGCTCGCGGGAAAATACCGGCTCGTGGATATCCCGATCTCAAACTGCCTGAACTCCGGCCTGCGCCGCATCTACGTGCTCACGCAGTTCAACAGCGTGTCGCTCCACCGCCACATCCACACGACCTACAAGTTCGACCAGTTTTCGCGCAGCTATGTGGAAATCCTCGCCGCGCAGCAGACGCCGGGCGACTCGACTTGGTACCAGGGCACGGCTGACGCGGTGCGGCAGAACCTCGCGGATTTCCTGAACGGCCCGTTCGACTACTTCGTCATCCTCAGTGGCGACCAGCTCTACCGCATGGATTACCGGCGGATGCTGGAGCAGCACATTGCAAAAAATGCAGAACTGACGATCGCCACGATCCCGGTGTCCCGCAAGGACGCGACGGAATTCGGCATCATGCACACGGATGCCGCGCGCACGATCACGCGCTTCGTGGAAAAGCCGAAGGATCCTGCCGTGCTCGACAGCCTGCGCATCCCGCCGCCGCTGCTGAAGGAACTCGGCCGCGCGCCGGAGGACGAACTCTACCAGGCCTCGATGGGCATCTACATTTTCAACCGCGAGACACTGCGCGAGGCGCTCGCAAACAAGCACATGGATTTCGGCAAGCACGTCATCCCCGAGGCGCTCGGCAAACTCCGCGTGCAGGCGCACATCTTCCAGGGCTACTGGGAGGACATCGGCACCATCCGCGCGTTTTTCGATGCGAATCTCGCGCTCACGAATCCGCTGCCGCCGTTCAGCTTCTTCGACGCGACCGCACCGATCTACACGCACATGCGCTTCCTGCCCGGCAGCAAGGTGAATGGCGCGACGGTCCGCCAGGCGATCATCAGTGACGGCTGCATCATCAGCGACGCGAACATCGAGCGCGCTGTCGTCGGCCTGAGGTGCATCATCAAGAGCGGCTCGACGATCAAGAACAGCATCGTGATGGGGGCGGACTACTACGAGGAAAACCGGCCCGCGAGGGAAGGGGAGCCGCCGCTCGGCATCGGATCCAACTGCGTCGTGGATCACGCGATCGTGGACAAGAATGCGCGCGTCGGAAGCGGCGTCGTGATTACCCCCGATGGCAAGTCGGACAACTGCGACGGCCCACCTGTCCGCTGGAGCGACGGTGTGGACAAGCCGCTCTGGTACATCCGCGACGGCATCGTCGTGATCCCGAAGGGCGCGGTGCTGCCGGACGGCTACTGGGTGTGACGCGAGGCGGCAGCCCGGATTTGAAAGTCGAGGTTTGGGAGAATGCGGCGGCACGCCTTGCAATCCGCCCGGCTCTCCATTCTCATCCCTCAACTGCCTCCGAAATGACCTGCGTCCTCCCGAGACTCGCCGCCGTGCTGCTCGCGCTCACCGCGTGCATTTTTTCCCCGCGGCTCTGCGCTGCGGGCACGGATGAGCAGGTCGCGGAACTCGTGAAAAATTATTCCGGCAGCCTCGTCTTCGTCGAGGACAAGGGCGGCGCGGGCAGCGGCTTCGCGTGCATGTTCGGCGCGCAGAAATTCGTGTTCACCAATCAGCACGTCGTCGCCGGGCATCCGGGTGTGAAGCTCACGCTGCTCGATCAGTCGGCGATCAAAGTCGGCCAGGCCGCCGCCGCCGTCGGGCACGACATCATGAGCCTCGCGCTGCTCTCCGACACGAAGACGATGGACATGATGCTGGAGGTGGAAAAAAACGCGGCCATCGGCGACGACGTGGTCGTGCTCGGAAACCCGGACGGCGCGCGTGTGATCAAGCCTTTCGTCGGTAAGCTCGTCGGCATCGGGCCGAACTTGGTTGAGGTCACCGCCGAGTTTGTCCCTGGCAACAGCGGCCCGATCGTTCATCTCAAGAGCGGCAAAGTCATCGGCGTTGCGACGTATCTCACCGTGCGCGATGCGGACGGGCTCAGCGGGCGCGGTGCTCCGAAAGTGCGCCGCTTCGGCTACCGCCTCGACAGCGCGAAGCAGTGGCAGCCCGTCGTGTGGGCCGCATACAACGAGGAGTTCGCCACCATCGAGCGCATCAAGGAAACCACGCACGATCTCGGCGCGCTGATCCGCGAGATGGCGCGCACCGGCGGTGTGAACGCGTCGCGGCACAAGAACCCCGCGATCCGCAAGCCGCTCGACAAATTCGACGAGGCGTTGAGCGGCAGGAGCCTCGTCAAGACCGATCGCGCGCACGCCGTGAAGGAATTCATGACCGCGATGCGCGCCGTCTCGCAGAGCGACCCCGAGCAGGCGAACGCGCGGCTCCGCTACGATTTTTTCCGCAAGGAACTCGCCGAGGAGCAGCAGGTGCGCGCGCAGTTCTACAAAATTTTCGACGAGATGCTGAAGTCGCCGGCGAAGTAGGGCGGACGCGGAGTGCGCAAATCGAGGAGCCGCCGTTTGAAGTTCACTGGCTCCGCGCCTTCACATCGCGGATGAACTCCGCCGTCGCCCGCCGGATCTCCGCGGACACGTCGGCCCGCTGTGTGGCGAACTTCGGCTTGAACCACGGGAACAGCCCGATCACGTCGTGCAGCACGAGCACCTGGCCGTCGCACTCCGCGCCCGAGCCGATGCCGATCGTCGGAATGCGCGTGCGATCCGAAATTTCCTTCGCCACCGCGGGCACGACGAGTTCGAGCAGCAGCCCGAATGCGCCGGCCTTTTCCACCGCCGCCGCATCCGCGAGCAGTGCGGCGGACTGCTCCGCAGTCTTGCCTTTGATCTTGTAGCCGCCCTCGATGCGCACCTGCTGCGGCTGCATGCCGATGTGCGCCATCACGGGGATGTCGGCCGCCGCGAGCGCGGAAATGTGCGCGGCGTGCGAGGCGCCGCCTTCGATTTTCACCGCGTGCGCCCCGGCCTCGATGAGCCGGCGACTGTTTGCCACGGTGAAGTCCGGTGTCGCCGTGCTGCCGAACGGAAGATCCGCGATGACGAGCGGGCGCTGCGCTCCGCGGGCGACGGCGCGCGTGTGGTGCAGCATCTCGTCCATCGTCACGAGCGTCGTGTCCGGGTAGCCGAGCACGACCATGCCGAGCGAATCGCCCACGAGCAGCACGTCCACACCGGCCTCGTCGAGCAGGCGCGCCTGCGCGTAGTCGTATGCGGTGAGCACGGCGATGCGCTCGCCGCGATCGCAGGCGGACTGAAATGCGAGGATGCGTTCGTTCATGCGCGTGCGCGGAGCAAAGTCGAAGCGCGCACGACGCCAAGCGAAATCGCGCCGCGCTTGCGTCGTTGTGCCCGCCCCGGTTTGCTGCGCGGCTCCCCGTGTCCACACCGCACCCAGCTCCAGCATCCGCACCGCAGACCGCGATTTTCGTGCGGTTCATGATCGCGGAATTTGTCTCGATGGTCGGTGCGTGGATGCAGATGCAGGGGCAGCAGCTCGTCGTCGAGCAGCAGGCCGCCACTTCGCAAGAACAGGCGTGGGTGAGCTTCGCCACGCTCATGGTCATCCCGCTCTTCGGCCCGTGGGCGGGCACGACCGCGGATCGTTTCGATCGTCGCCGCATTTTGCTCGCGGTGATTTTGATCCAGGCGCTGCTCGCGACATTCGTCGGGTGGAAAGTGCAGGCGGGCTCGCTGCTGCTATGGCATCTCATCGGCGTCGGATTCATGCTGGGCGTCACGCACTCATTCGAGGGGCCGGCGTACTCGGCGCTCATCCCCGAGCTGGTGCCGAAGGAAAAAATCGCGCGCGCCTTTGCGCTCGACCGCTCCGTCTTCCACACCGCGCGCATCATCGGCCCTGCGCTCGCGGGCATCGTGGTCGCTCGGTACGGGCTGGCGTCCGCCTTTTATGCGAATGCGATCAGCTTCATCGGCCCGCTCGTGATCCTCTTCGCGATCCCGCGCAGGCCGCGGGGGACGGATGCGGAGGAAAGGCAGCGCCGCACGGGATTCCTCGACGGCTGGCGGCATGTGCGGTCGGATGCGCCGACCTTCCGCATGGTGCTCATCAGCGCGGCGAACGCCTTCTTCTGCTCTCCGTTCGTGATCGTGATGCTCACCTGGTACGGCAAGCGCACGCTTGGCCTCGGCAGCGGCGAGGTGGGATGGCTCATGGCGTTCGCGGGCATCGGCGCGCTCACGGCGTCCATCTCGCTGCTCGCGCTTCCTCATTCGCACCGCGATTCCCTCGTGTGGCTCGGCGTGTTGCTCACCGTGATCTCGATGTCGCTGCTCGCGGTCGCGCACGGTTTCGTGCTCGCGTGCGCGAGCATCCTGCTGCTCACGCTCGGGTTGAATTTCCTCTACGGAATCTCGAACCAGATCGTGCAGGAACGCGCGCCCGATCCGCTGCGTGGGCGGGTCTCCGCGATCGCGGGATTCAGCTTCGTCGCGGTCATCCCGTTTTCGGGGCTCATGAGCAGTTGGCTGGAGCGCAGCTTCGGGATGCGCGCCGCGCTCGTCATCTGCGCCTGCGGCTATGCCATCACGCTCACCGCGCTGCTTTCGCGGAAAAAGGCGAACGCCGATCCGGAGCGCGCCGTTGCTGGTTGACAGCGCGCGCCGCCCGCACAACGCGTATTCCATGCACGCGAAAATCTACTTCACGGAATTCGCATCGCCCATCGGCAGGCTGAGGCTCACCGGCGATGGCGCGGCGATCACCGGCGTCTTCATGGAGAGCGAACGGCACGATTCCATACAGGCTCGTGGCGCGGTGCGCGACGCCGCGCCGTTGCGCGAGGCACAGCGGCAGTTGGAGGAATATTTCGCCGGCGAGCGTCGCGAATTCTCGCTGGAGCTTGCAGCGGCCGGCACGGATTTTCAGCGGCAGGTCTGGCAGGCGCTGCGCGAAATCCCGTACGGAGTGACCGCAAGCTACGGCGACATCGCGAAGCGCATCCGCAATCCAAACGCCGTGCGCGCCGTCGGTCTCGCAAACGGACGGAATCCAATCTCGATCATCGTCCCGTGCCATCGCGTGATCGGCGCGAACGGCTCGCTCACCGGCTACGGCGGCGGACTGGAGAGGAAGAGCTTTCTCCTCGCGCTGGAGAAGCGCGTGGTGGCGCAGTGATGTGATCCGGCGAGCATTCGATCCGTTTCGACGAAAGTGGGATCGCATGAGTGAAGCCAGCCGCGCAGGACTCACGGTGGAACGCGTCGCTCCGCGCGCGTTTCGGCGCGGACTGCAAGACTTGCTGGCATCCGGAAGAAGCGCACGCGGAGCGACGCGCTCGACCAGCGCCACGGCCCATGCACAAAAGCCACGGCCACATTTCCCCGGAACTGCTCCGATGCCCGTCACCAGCGTTCGGCAAATGCGGTGACCGCTGCGGGATCGGCGAGTTGAGCGAGAAGCTGCGTGACGGCCTGCGATTGTGCGGGAAGCAGGAGTTCGGGCCGGATGTCATTCAGCGGCGCGAGGACGAACCGGCGCAGATGCAGGCGAGGGTGGGGGAGAATGAGCGCATCGTCGTTCAGCACGAGGTCGCTGGCGTAGAGGATGTCGAGGTCGAGCGTGCGCGGGGAATTGCGCGGGTAGCGCGCCGGGCGGCCAAGTGCCGACTCGACCAAGCGCAATGCCGAGAGCAGTGCCTGTGGATCGCCGGTGAACTCGACTTCCATCACCGCATTCAGAAACGGCCCAGCGTCCGGCCCGGTGCCGACGGGTTCCGTCTCATACACGCGCGACTGCAGCACCGGCGCGGTGACGCCCGGCAACTTCAACACTTCGTCGCGTCCTGTTGCGAGATTCGCGAGGCGGTCGCCGAGATTCGAGCCGAGTGCGATGCCGGTCCTCACAAATGGGGAGTGCGGAGCGCGGAATGCGGAATGAGCGAGCAGCCCACCGAACGTGCGAAGTGCCACTCCGCATTTCGCACCCCGCGTTCCGCATTCATTTCAATCCGAGCACGTCCTGCATCGTGTAGAGCCCCGCGGGCTTTCCGTGCGCCCAGAGCGCGGCACGCAGCGCGCCCCGCGCAAAGATCTCGCGGCTCGATGCCTTGTGCGTGAGTTCCACTCGCTCGCCGGGCGCGGCGAATAGCACAGTGTGATCGCCGACGACATCGCCGCCGCGGATGGCGTGCATCCCGATTTCGCTTTTCGTCCGCGCGCCGATATCGCCGTGGCGTCCGTGCAGCACGTCCCTGTTGTATTCGAGGTCGCGTACGGCGGTGAGGATCTCCGCGAGGTTCTTTGCGGTGCCGCTCGGCGCGTCCTTTTTCAGACGGTGATGTGTCTCCAGAATTTCGATGTCGAAGTCCGGCCCGAGGATTTCCGCGGCCTTGCGGGCGAGCCAGTAGAGCGCATTCACGCCGGTGGAGTAGTTGCCGGAAAAGACGATTGGGATTTTTCCCGATGCCGCGCGGATGGCCGCGACCTCCGCATCCGTGTGGCCGGTGGTGCCGATGACGAGAGTCTTATTTCCAGCCACGCACGCGGCGAGCACGGCTTCGCACGTCGAGTGGCGGGAGAAATCAATCACGGCGTCGCTCTGCGCGATGCCCGCGGCGAAATCGTCGCCGACATCCACCGCCGCGCCGATGGAGAGCACGGGATTTTCCGCCGCGCACGCGATGAGCATCTGGCCCATGCGCCCGCGCGAGCCGTTGATGAGGAGTCGCACGCTCATCTACTTGAGAAGGTTGAGGGCCTTGAGCGTCGCCCGCAGCTTGTCCTGGCTGGACGCAGCGAGTTCGCAGAGCGGGAGGCGGACTTCGGGAGTCATGCGGCCCTGCCACGCGAGCGCCTGCTTGACGGGCGCGGGGTTGCTCTCGATGAAGATGTCCTTGAACAGCGGATACCAGCGGAAGTGCAGCCTGCGTGCCTCGTCGAAGCGGCCCGCGTTCGCAGCGGCGACGAGCGCGCCGACTTCCGCGGGGATGATGTTCGAGGCCACGCTGATCACGCCGACTGCGCCAGCGCTGATGAACGGCAGCGTGAGCGAATCGTCGCCCGAAAGAATCTCGAACGCATCCGGCAGCGCTGCGCGCAATGCGCTCACGCGCTCGACGGTCCCGCCGGCTTCCTTGATGGCCACGATGTTCGCGCAGTCCTTCGCGAGACGCGCGCACGTCTCCACTGCGATCTCCACGCCGCAGCGGCCGGGGATGCTGTACAAAATGATCGGCAGCTTCGTCTTCTCCGCGATGGCGCGGAAGTGGCGGTAGAGCCCCTCCTGCGTGGGACGGTTGTAGTACGGCGCGACGAGCAGCGACGCATCCGCGCCGAGCTTCTCGCTTTCCACCGTCAGCTCGATCGCCTCGCGCGTGGAATTCGATCCCGTGCCTGCGATCACCAGCGTGCGCTTTTTCGCCACCTGCACGGCGAGTTCGATCACGCGGAGGTGCTCGGCGTGGTCGAGCGTGGGCGATTCGCCGGTGGTGCCCACGGGGACGATGCCCGTGATGCCTCCGGCGATTTGCGCCTCGATGAGGCTGGTGAATGCGGCCTCGTCGAACCGGTCATTTCGGAACGGTGTGACAAGCGCGGTGTGTGCTCCTGCAAACATAAGGGCGCGGGTTTTAGGCGCGGGCGCGGGGCAGGGCAAAGGGATTCTTGCCGCGGATTCGCTGCCTCCTTCCGCGGATTGGGATCTGTGCGTCGCCCGAAACCAAACACCTGCTCGCCATCCGCCCGCGCGCCTGCTACACGCCTCCGCCGATGGACACGCCCGCACCCCCGCCAGACTTCGCCGCAGCGCACGCGCGGGTCTGCGCGCTGTGCGACCGCTTCCAGGAGCGCATCGCCGAAATCAAGGCGCCCGACTACAAGGAGGCCGTCGCGCGCGTCGAATTCATCACGCCTTTCTTCAAGGCCCTCGGCTGGGACGTGGACAACGGGCAGCACCGCTCCATTTACGAAAAGGACTGCGTGCTCGAAAAGGCCGAGCAGATGGACGGCGGCACGCGCAGCGCCGACTACGCCTTCCGCCGCCCCGGCACGCACCTCTTCGCGTTCTATGTCGAGGCAAAGAAGCCCTCCGTGGAAATCCGCAATCACGACGACTGCCATCAGGCCGTCCGCTACGGATGGAATGCCGGCACGCCCCTCGTCATCCTCACGGACTTCGAGCAGCTCCTCATCCTCGACTCCCGCGCGCGGCCCGACCGGCACAACGCCACGCGCCACATCCTGAAGGCGAACGGCTCCTACCGCCTCGCCGACTACCGCGACCCGGAGAAATTCGCGGAGCTTTGGGGACTCTTCGGCCGCCACGCCGTCGCCGAGGGCTCGCTCGACAAGGCCGCTGCCGCGCTCCCGAAGCTCTCGGGTCGCATTCAGGTGGACGAACATTTCGCCCACGGCACGCGTCCGGTGGACGAGGAATTCCTCGCGCAGATGGAGCTGTGGCGCGAGCGCCTCGCCAAGTCGCTGAAGAAGACCAACCCCGGCCTCGACAGCGAACGCCTCACCTCCCTCACCCAGCGCATCCTCGACCGCCTCGTCTTCCTCCGTTTCCTCGAAGACCGCGCCATCGAGCGCGACATCACCTTTCGACAGCTCGCCGGAGCCTCGAACCCTTGGGATGCGTTCAAGAAGGTCTCCCATCGCCTCGACCTTCGCTACAACGGCATCATCTATAAGGAGGAGGACAATGGCGTCGAAGATTCGGCCCTCGTCGTGGATGAAGCCGCCTTCGGGAAAATCCTCCGTGAACTTGCTCCGGGCGAGACCGACTACCTCTTCGCCGCCATCCCCGTCACCATCCTCGGCAGCATCTACGAGCGGTTCCTTGGCAACATCATCGTCGCCACCGACAAGACCGCCCGCGTCGAGCCCAAGCCCGAAGTCCGCAAGGCCGGCGGCGTCTATTACACCCCGGACTACATCGTCCGCTACATCGTCGCCGAGACCGTGGGCCGCTGCATCGAGGGCAAAAAGCCCGCCGACATCGCCGGGATGCGCTTCGCCGACATCGCCTGCGGCTCCGGCAGCTTCCTCGTCGAAGTCTTCGCCTGCCTCATCCGCCACCACCTCCGCTGGTATCTCGATGACAAGCCCGAGGCATGGGTGAAGAAAGGCGTCCTCCGCCGCCGCGAGCGCGATGGCGACCTCGTCCTCACGCTTCGCGAAAAGCGCCGCATCCTCTGCGAATGCGTCTTCGGCGTGGACCTCGACCCCAGCGCCACCGAAGTCACCCAGCTCTCCCTCTACCTCCGCCTCCTCGAAGACGAGAGCTTCCCCTCCACGCAGATGCTCTTCGACGAGGAGCACCGCGCACTCCTCCCCGACCTGCGGGACAACATCATCTGCGGGAACTCGCTCATCGAATCCGACATCGCCGACCTCTTCGGCTGGACTGTCGAGCAGCAGGAAAAGCTGCGCCCGCTCGATCTCTCGTGGGCATTCGCTGCGATCAAACCTGGCAAGGATGGTGCGATCTTCGATGCCGTCGTCGGCAATCCGCCTTACGTCCGGCAGGAACAGCTCACCGACGTGAAGGCTTACCTCTCGGACAAATACGAGGCCTTCGCAGGCACCGCCGACCTCTACACGTTCTTCATGGAGCGTGGCGTACGGCTACTCAGGAATGGCGGACGTTACGGCATCATCGTGTCTTCCTCATTCCTCCGCGCAAATTACGGTGAAGCGCTCCGCGCCACGCTGTAGAAATACGCCGCCGTCGAACGCTTGGTGGATTTCGGCGGGCTCGCCGTCTTTGCGGAGGCTAAGGACACCTACGTCTGCATCCCCTTGCTGGCCAAATCAGCGCAGCCACCGCGCATTGAGATCACCCGTGTCCAAACCCTCGACCCGACGCTCGTGGAAACGCAGATGCGGCAGACGGATTGCACCGTCCCGCACGACCGCTTTTCGCGCGAGGCGTGGTCCCTTGCCAGTGACGCCGAAGTTGCCGTGTTCGCCAGGCTCTCTGCACTGGGCAAACCGCTCGGATCGATCGTCAAAGGTGGAATGTATCGCGGGATTCTGTCCGGCTTGAAGGAAGCCTTCTCCATCACCACCGAGCAGCGCGAGGCAATCGTTGCCCGTGCGAAAGCCAGCGCGGAACTAATCCATCCGTGCCGGGGCGGCGAGGACGTGCGCGACTACTTCATCCGCCCGCGCGATGAATGGATCATCGTGCTCCCATGCGGTTTTACGCGGGCGGCGCTCGAAGCGAGCGGCACGCTCAGCGAGCGCAAAGCGTGGGAATGGCTGAGCGACAAACACCCCGGCATTGCCACGCATCTCGTCCCTTTCGAGCGCGCCCTGCGCGCCCGGCAGGATCAGGGCGAGTTCTGGTGGGAGTTCCGCCCTTGCGACTACTATCATGTGCTCGACGGCCCGAAGATCGTCTTTCCCGACATCTGCAAGCGTCCACGCTTTTGCTACGACGACACGGGCATCTACGTCACGAACACCGCCTACTTCCTCGGCACCGGCGACAAGTATCTGCTCGCGCTGCTAAACAGCCGCGTCTTCTGGTTCTGCATCCGGCATATCTCCATCCCCTTCGGCATCCGCGCGGGCGAATACCGCTACCGGATGTTTTACCAATACGTCGAGACGGTGCCGATTCGGATCTGCGACCATAGCAAGCCGGATGAGAAGGCGCTGCATGACCAAATCATCGCCTGCGCCGATCGGATGCTCGCCGCCAAGCAATCCGAGGCCGCAGCCACCGGGCACTTGAAAGACAACTGGACCCGCCAGATCGCAACGCTCGACCGCCAGATCAATGCTCTCGTTTACGAGCTTTACGGGCTGACGGAGGAGGAGATTGCGCTGGTGGAGAAGACCGGGGCGGCGGAATAGGCGGTACGGGCTGCTGGTCAAAATTAGCCAACAACAGGGGTGATCATGGAAAAGTGGTAAAAAGCGGCTGTTTTTGTGGTTTCGCCATGTCCGCGAGGGCTCGGGGGATGTCCCCCGAGTGGTCGGGGGACATCCTCCGAGTGGTCGGCGGACATCCCCCGAGTGGTCGAGGGACATCCCCTGAGTGGTCGGCGGACATCCCCCGAGTGGTCGGCGGACATCCCCCGAGTGGTCGGCGGACATCCCCTGAGTGGTCGGCGGACATCCCCCGAGTGCTCGGAGGACATCCCCCGAGTAGTCGCCGGATGTCCCCCGAGTGATCGCATGACATCGGGTGAGTGCCCGGCCAACGCGCGCAGCGTGGTCTCGCTGCACACGCCTTTCGCCAATGATCCGCCGAAGCTCACGGACATGGAAGTGCTCTGCGCTGCGGCGGAAAGGCAGTCCGGCATTTCGGCGCACTGCTCCGCTCCGGGAGCGGGGCCGCGTCCTGGTTCGCGCAGCCTTGCACGCTGGGGCGTGGAATGGATTTGCAGCCGCGCCGCGCGCGTCTGTCATTCAGTCCACGAATGTGAATTCGTTCAGGTTCAGCAGCACGCGGCAGAGGTTCGGGAGGCTGGTGTCAATCTTCGCGCTTCGGTCCGATGCGTTTCTTCCACCACTCGGGCTGGCGTTGCAGATGCGTGACGACGAGCACGTCCACGGTTTTCCCATCGAAGTGAAACAGCACGGCATACGGGAAGCGTCGCACGAGACAGCGGCGGATTCCTGAGCGGATGATCGGGAACATTTCGGGAGCCGCGACCATGCGCTTGAACGCATGGGCCACCGCAATGCGGAATGTCGCGCCGAGGCCAGTGCGTTTCCCCTCGTAAAATCTCGCCGCCTCCTCGATGTCGCACGCGGCGAGGCAGTCGAGGCGGTGCGGAGTCATGCGGGCTGTCCGGCGGAGAGGCGCGCGATGGCATCGTCGAGCGGCATGGTCTGCGCGCGGCCTTCGCGGATGGCCCGCAGCCTTTCCTCCGCGAGTGCGAGCGCATCCTCCGCCACGGGCATCGCGGCGAGGTCATCGTCGGGATGTTCGAGGCTCTCCAGCAATGCCTCGGCGAGATACGCCCGAGCGCTCATCGGCAGTGCGAGCGCGGCGTCCTTGAATGTTTCCACATCGGCGGTGAGTGCGGTGCTCATGATGGGCGGAACGTAGCCGTTCGTGTGCGCAGTTCAATCCACGAAGGTGAACTCGTTCAGGTTCAGCAGCACGCGGCAGAGGTTCGGCAGGCCGTTCGCTTTTGCAAAGGCAGTGAGTCGCTCCCGCTCCGAGGCCGTGGGTGCGCGGCCGAAGGCGAGCTGGTGGGCACGCTCGATCTGCGCGGCGAGATCCGGCATTTCGCGCTGCACGCGCTCGGCGAAGTGGCGGGATTGCGTGAGCATGAAGCCGTTGTTCAGCAGCGCGAGGGCTTGCAGGGCGGAGAGGCTTTCGTTGCGGCGGTCCACGCGGATCGAGGGGTCGGCGCAGTCGAGCGAGGTCATCCACGGCTGTGTCTGCGAGCGGACGATGAAGCGGTAGATGGAGCGCCGCCATGCGCGCGGGTCTTCGGGATTTGCGAGGTTGTATTCGTAGTGCGGCGAGTGCTCGGGGTGCTCGATGACGAAGTCCTGCCACCCGGGGCCGCCTGCGGTGAGGTCGAGCTTGCCGCTGACGGCGAGGACGGAGTCGCGCACGGCCTCGGCTTCGAGCTTGCGGCGGTTTTGCCGCCAGAGGAGGGCGTTGTTGGCGTCAATGGTGGCAGCCGAAGGACGCATACCGGATACCGGATACCGGATACCGGGAAGTTTCTCGCCGGCCGCATCGTCCTTTCCGGTATCCGGTATCCGCTCTCCGGTTTCGGAAGATTGCCGGTACGTCGCGCTCATCACGATCTGTTTGTGCAGGCGTTTCAGCGAGCCGCCGTGGTCGCGGAAATCGGCGGCGAGCCAGTCGAGCAGTTCGGGGTGTGTGGGCAGTGCGCCGTTGCGTCCGAAGTCATTCGGCGTCTCCACGAGTCCGCGGCCGAAGTGATATTGCCACACGCGGTTCACGATGCTGCGCCAGGTGAGCGGATTGCGCGGGTCGGTGATCCACTTTGCGAGCGCGGCACGGCGCTCGCCTTCGGGCGCATCGGGTGCGACGTCGAAACGCGCCGGTGCAAAGCTGAGCGCGGAGAGCGAGCCGGCGGACATTTCCTTCCCCGGCTGCGTGACCTGCCCGCGCGCGAGGAGGAAAATGGGACGCGGCTTGCCGCCATTTGCGCCAGTGCCGGCGAACGTTCCCGTGCCGGTGTGAATGCCACCGGCATAGACCACGCTCGGTGCAGGGAGTTTCTTGAGTTCGTCGGCGAGGCGTTTGGATTCCGCGAGCAGCGCGGCGCGCTTCGTCTTCGTCGCGTCATCGGCGAAACTCAGCAGCAGCGTCTCGCGTTCGTCGGTGAGCTTGCGGCGCTCGTCTGGCGATTGCGCGATGGGCGCGATGCCGTCGGTGAGGTTTGCCTTCCGCCAGCGCGGCGGCGCTTCGATGGAATCAAGCGCGGTGACCGGCTTGCCGAGCGCGACATTTTTTCCGTCGGCATCGAAGACCTGCAGCTCGGCGAGCGCGAAGATGAAGTCGTCCTTGCGCGGTGCGAGCTTCGTCGCGGTCACGCGGATGTAGCGGCCCGAGATGCCGTCGTCCTTCGCGCCGCCGGTGGTGAATGCGGCGAGGCCGGGATTTGGAAAATCGGCCATGAACGTCGCGTCGTGTTTCCGCCAAAGCAGGGTGACGTTGCTCTTGAATTCCGGATCGTCGCTCGCCTCGACCTTGAACCGCACGGGGAATCCAAAGCCCGCGCCGATGGCTGCGAAGTCGTCGTAGCACGGCAGCAGCGTGACGTGGTCAATCGTCGCGGTTGCCCCGAGGTCCACCTGCACCCACTTGGCCGCGTCCTGCACTTTCGAGATGGCGCTGTGGTAGCCGAAGTCGGGGCTCGTGTTGCCGAGCTTCTGTGCGGCGGCCTTCGATGCGCCCTCGATGCGCCGCGTGAGTGCGGTGAATTGCGCGCCCGCGGATTTTCTCAGCGGCTCCTCGATGGCGGCGAGCGAGGCATCCGTCTCGCGCTGCCGACGCGTGATGTCGGTGAAAAGCGCGTTGGACTTTTCATCCGCGTAGTAGCGGCGGTCGGTGCGATCGAGCGCGGCGAAGACGGTCTGCAGCGAGTAGTAGTCCTCCTGCGTGATGGGATCGAATTTGTGATTGTGGCACTGCGCGCAGTGGATCGTGGCGCTGCAGAACGTGCCGATTGTGTTGGCGACCATGTCGTCGCGATCGAGGTGGCGCGCGATTTTGCCGTCCGTCTTTGTCTCCGGCACCTCGGCGTGGCCGATGAAATCCCACGGCCCCGCGGCGATGAAGCCGAGCGCCTCGATGCCGTCGCGCGTGCCGGGGAAAACCACGTCGCCAGCAATCTGCTCCTGCACGAAGCGCGCGTACGGCTTGTCGTCGTTGAACGCGCGGATGACGTAGTCGCGGTACGGCCACGCGTTCGGTCGCATCTTGTCTTTGTCGTAGCCGTGCGTGTCGCCGTAGTGGACGACATCGAGCCAGTGCCGCGCCCAGCGTTCGCCGTGGCGCGGGGAGGCGAGCAGGTGTTCGACGAGCTTTTCCAGTGCGGCAGTGCGTGACTGGTGACTGGTGACTGGTGACTGGTATTCGCGCACGAAGGCGTCCATCTCCTCGGGCGTCGGCGGGAGGCCGATGAGGTCGAAGTAAATGCGGCGGCAGAGTGTGCGCGCGTCGGCTTCGGGGGATGGCGCGAGGTTTTTCTCCGCGAGCTTGGCGCGGATGAAGTCGTCAATCGGATTGCGGATTTCCGGCACTGCGGACTTCACGATCGGCTTCAGGCTCCACCAGTCGAGCGGGTCGCGTTTCGCGGTCGCCGCGTCCTCGGGCCACATTGCGCCGTGATCGATCCACGCGCGCAGCACGCCGATTTCGTCCGCAGTGAGCCGCGGCTTGTCGCTTTTCTTCGGCGGCATGAGTTTGTCCGCATCCAGCCCGGCGACGAAATGGATGAGCGGGCTGTCCGCGCTTTTTCCCACGAGGATCGCCGCGTCGCCGGAATCGCCGCCCCGGATCGCCGCGTCGCGCGAATCGAGACGGTAGCCGCTCTTCTGCTTCTGCGGCCCGTGGCAGGCGATGCAGTGTTTCTGCAAGATCGGGCGCACATCGCGTGCAAAATCCACGTCGCGCTGTGCGGCCGGCGGGAGATCGGCACTGTGCAGCAACGCGCCCGTTCGCAATGCGACGAGGGCGTTCAGCGAGAGGGAAATCAGCCGTGAGCGCATGTCGTGGAGAGAATCCCTGCGCGATGCCGGGCCTTTGGAGAAATGGGACGGTGGGACGACGCGTGCCGGATTTTCCCGTGACCCGGCGCGTGAAAACGGAAACCCTCCGCGGGTTTCAGACTGCGCCTACTTTTGAGGTTCCGGTGCCGGTGGCCTTGCGGGTGGAGCGGGCGGAATTGGCGGAGTTATAGGCGGGGTTGCGGGAGTCGCAGGCGAAGCGGGTGCGGGAGCCGCAGGAGTTGCTGGAGTCGGCGGAGTCGTTGGGCTTGGTGGCGTAGCTGGAGGAGGTGCCGGTGGCGTTGCAGGCGTTGCTGGCACGGCCGCGGGAGGTGCGGGAGCCGCAGGTGTCGTTGCGGGGGGCACGGGTGGGGTCGCCGGTGCGTCCGGAGGCTTCGGTGCCGGTACGGAGCCTTCGATCTTCAGGCCAGGTGCCGGTGGTGGCGGCACGCCGGGGACGAGCGGGGAGGGGTTACCACCTTGCAGATTGATGGTGGGAGCGTCAGTGGGTTTCGGTGTCGGCGGGGGCGTCGGGCGCGGAGAGCCGCCGGTCTTTCTGCCGGCTGCATTTTTGATGTCATCGAGCAACTGCCGCGCTTCATACGCGAACGGGCTGCCCTGATATTTCTGTTCCGCGAATTCGAGCACCTTCTGCGCATCCTCAGTCTTGTTCTGCGCGATGAGCACGCGGGCCTGTCCGATCGCCGCGAGCGGTGCGAATGCGCTCCTGCCGTTCGCCGAGCCGAACTCCTTGTAGGCGACGAGCGCCTCGTCCAGTTTCCCCGCGGTCTCGAGCGATGCGGCGAGCGCGTGCGCGGCACCGACGCGTAGCGGATGCGCGGGGTACTTCGCCAGGAAACTACGCAGCGCCTCCGCAGCCTCGGCGGCCTTGCCTTCCTTGCGAAGTTCTTCCGCGAGCCGGATGGTCGCCGTGCCCGCGGCGGGCGTGCCCGACCATTCAGTCGTCACTTTGCGGAAATCCTCGGTGGTCTTCGCATTCACGAGCGCCTCCTCGGAGCCTGCGCGCTTGCGATATTCCATGAAAAGGAACGCGCCCCACGCAGCCACGGCGAGCAGTGCGACAATGAAAAGGCGGATGAACAGGCGGCGGTATTGGATCCAAAACGCGAGCAGATCGAACTCCTGTGGCGGCGGTGCCGGAGTGGAAGACGCGGGTTTCAGCTCATCGGAGCCCGGGGCGTTTGGCGACATAGGGGCGGGAAACTTTCAGACCATGCGCAAAAGTGCAAGCGTTCGCAGGGGCGGGGCGAAAATACTGTGTGCCCGGCGGTGGCGGCGTTTTTTCCGTGCGGAGTTCGGAGCCTCGTCCGCCGCGGAAGCCTTTCGTTGCGTCCGTCCGTGTCACATTCGCATTGCGCGATGGCGGAGCTGCGGATGAAAGTGCGCGCATGAATTTCCTCCCTCGCCGCCGTTTTCTCGCAATGTCTTCGCTCGCGCTGTTCGCAGTGCCGTTCACGCGGGCTGCGGAGCCGGAGTGGATCCCGCTTTTCGATGGGAAGGCGCTCGGGAAGTGGAAGACTACGGATTTCGCGGGGCACGCGGATGTGTCGGTGAAGGACGGGGAGATCCTGCTGCCGCAGGGCGGGGATATGACGGGCATCAATCTGGAAGCGGCGCCGGCGAAGATGGACTACGAGATCGAGTATCTGGCGAAGCGTGTGGAGGGGGACGACTTTTTCGGGGCGCTGACTTTTCCGGTCGGGGAGAAGCATGTGACGCTCGTGCTCGGCGGCTGGGGCGGGAGCGTGGTGGGGATCTCGAATGTGAACGGCGAGAACGCGAGCGAGAACGAGACGACGCAGTACCGCAACTTCAAGAAGGGCCAGTGGTATCGCATCCGTGTGCGGGTCACGAAGGCGAAGATCGAGGCGTGGATTGACAAGGATCAGCTCGTGGATCTCGAGACGGACGGGAAGAACCTCGACATGCGGATCGGCGAGATCGAAAGCTCGAAACCGTTCGGCATCGCGACGTGGCGGACCTCTGGCGCGATCAAGGAAATCCGCTGGCGGAAGCTCTGAGAAAACAGGGCGTGCCCTACTTTACCATTGAGCGGCGTGTCGGCCGCGTCACAGGCTGCGGATCATCTTCAGCACCTCGCGCAGTTGCGCTGTGCCGGTCGGAGCGGTGAGCCGCGGAAATTTTCCGCCGATCAATATGAAGTCATTTGCGCGCGTGAGCATCAGCTTACCGTCCTTCACCTCGACGATGGTGATTTTTCGCGCAGCGGCGGAGATGCGGATTTCCGCGAGCGTGAGCAGGTTTTCGACGGCCTCGGGAAAGCGTCCGTAACGGTCGCGCCAGTCCTTGCGCAATTTGTCCAGTGCCTCCTGCGTCGCGAGCGAATTGATCTGCCGGTAGGCGGCGATGCGCGGCTGTGTCTCGCTGATATAGGCGAGCGGGATGAAGGCGGGAGCCTGGGCGCACGCTGAATTTTGAATGTTGGATTTTGAATTCGGGTCGGCTGCTCTGCGCTGGCTGTGGGTTTCGTGCTTCGTGCTTCGTGCCTCGTCATTGCGCCCCCACTCCACCTCTCGCTGCACGACGAAATCGAGGCGCAGCACGACTTCAATGCGTTTGCCGCTGCGCTCGCCCTTGAGCTTCGCGATGGCCTGCCGGAGCATGGCGCAGTAAAGCTCGAAGCCGATGGTGACGATGTGCCCGCTCTGCGCGGTGCCGAGGATGTTGCCCGCGCCGCGAATCTCCAGGTCGCGCATCGCGATTTTGAATCCCGCGCCGAGCGAGCCGTATTGTTTGATCGCGTTGATGCGCTTGCGCGCTTCGCCGGCGCTCATCATGTCGCGCGGGAGCATGAGGTAGGCGTACGCCTTGTGCTGCGCGCGGCCGACGCGACCGCGGAGCTGGTAGAGATCGGCGAGGCCGAAGCGGTCCGCGCGATCAATGATGATCGTGTTCGCATTCGGGATGTCCACGCCGCTCTCGATGATCGTCGTGGAGATGAGCACGTCGGCCTCGCCGCTCACGAACTTGTGCATCACTTCCTCCAGCTCGTGCTCGTGCATCTGCCCGTGGCCGACAATCGTGCGCGCGCCCGGCACGAGCATCCGTATTTTTGCCTCCACGCTCTGGATGTCGCCGACGCGGTTGTGCAAAAAGAAAACTTGGCCCTGTCGTTTGATCTCCCGCTGGATCGCGTCGCGGATGATGCGCTCGTCGTAAGGGCAGATGAGCGTCTCGACGGGAATGCGGTTTGCGGGCGCGGTCTCGATGGTGCTCATGTCCTTTGCGCCCATGAGCGAGAGGTAGAGCGTGCGCGGGATGGGCGTCGCCGAAAGCGTGAGCATGTCCACGAGCGGCCACATTTGCTTGAAGCGCTCCTTGTGCAGCACGCCGAACCGCTGCTCCTCGTCAATCACCACGAGGCCGAGATCCTTGAACTCGACATCCTTCGAGATCAGCCGGTGTGTGCCGATGACGATGTCCACGCTGCCGTCCTTCACGCCCGCGAGCGTCTTCGTCTGCTGCCCGCGCGTGCGGAAGCGCGAGAGCATGTCCACCGTCACGGGGTAGTCGCTCATGCGCTCGCGAAAATTCCGCCAGTGCTGCTCCGCGAGCACGGTGGTCGGCACGAGGATGGCGACCTGCTTGCCCGCGCACACCGCCTTGAACGCCGCGCGAATCGCCACCTCGGTTTTACCAAAACCCACGTCGCCGCAGATGAGCCGGTCCATCGGCTGCTCGGTCTCCATGTCGGACTTCGTGTCGGCGATGGCGGTGAGCTGGTCGGGAGTTTCCTTGTAAAGGAACGACGCCTCGAATTCGCGCACCCACTTGCTGTCGGGCGGAAACGAGAAGCCCTTCTGCGTCTCTCTCGCCGCGTGCGTTTCGAGCAGCCGGCCCGCGTAATCGAATGCCGCCTTTTCCGCTTTCTTCTTCGCGTTCGTCCACGCCGCATCACCGAGCTTGCTGAGCGGCGGATGCTTTTTCCCGATGCCCACGTAGCGCGCGATGAGGTAGCTCTGCTCCAGCGGCACGTAGAGCTTCGCGCCCTCGGCAAATTCCAGCACGAGCACATCCTCGCCATTCGCGAGCTGCCGCAATTCCTCGAAGCGCGCGATGCCGTGTTCGAGATGCACGACGAGCTCGCCTTCGATGAGCTCGCTGAAATCAATCTGCGAACGGCTCACGATCTCGCGCGAGCGATTCAACGCGATCCGTCGCGCGCGCGTGTTGCGGTAGCGTCCGAAAAGCTCCGAGTCGCTGAGCACCGCGACGCGTCCGGCGGGGAAGGTGAAGCCGCGCCCGAGCGTGCCCGTGGAAAAGTGCAGCGCGTCCGCCTCGACTGCGGGGATGAGGTCGTGGAGGCGCTCGATCTCACCCTCGTTGTTGCAAAAGACAAACGTGCTCCAGCCCTGCGTGCGCCACTCGGTGAGTTGCGCGAAGAACCGTTCCCGTCGCGCCTCGTCCACGACAAAATCGCCCGCCTCAAATTCGCCGAGGCCGTTGTCGAAGAACGCGAGCGAGTAGTCGAATGCACCGTCGGACAAGGGTGCCGCGGATGTTGCCGAGGATGGCATGGATTTTTTGACCACGGATGACACGGATGGCACGGATGGGGAAACCTCGCCGTGCTTCCGCTGTGGCTCGGAAGCTTTGCTTCCAGACGGTATCGTTGCTGCGGGATCGCTTTCAGTTTGCGACGATGGAGCAGTCGTGGATGTGCCAGTACCATCGCTGCCTTCATCCGTGATATCCGTGTCATCCGTGGTCAAAATACCCGAACCATTCTCGTTGAATCCGCCGGTGTCATCTGCAGCAAAGCCCCCCGCGACTGCATCCACGCTAATCGTCACTTTCGCTTCCAGCCACTCCGCGGCGACATCCACCGTGATGTCATCCTCGCCGATACAGTCGCGCAGGCGGCGCGCGCGGGGCGCGGCCTGGCCGAGGAGGATCGTGCAGGATGCGAGCTGCTCCACGCTCGTCTGCGCATCGAGGTCGAAGTGGCGGATGCTCTCCAGTTCGTCGCCAAAATATTCGAGCCGCACCGGCAGCGTGTGCTGGAAGCTGAATATGTCCACGATGCCGCCGCGCACCGCGAACTGCCCGCGCTGCGAAACCTGCGCCGCGCGTTCGTAGCCTGCCTCGGCGAGGCGTGCGAGCAGCGGTTCGCGCGAGCCGAATTCGCCGCGAGTGAGGCGCACTTCGAGTGACCTCATCTGCTCCGAATCGGGCACTGCATCTTCGAGCGCCACGCGTGTGAGCACGAGCACGGACGGTGCTTTGTCCGCGCTGTCCGCAGCGATGCCATTCGCATCAGTTCTTGCACTGCGTTTTTTTTCGTCGCGCGCTGCGGTGTCCCGCGTGTTCAGCCTTTGGAGAATCGCCAGCCGTTCGGCCATCGTCTCGGGATCGGGCAGCGCACCCTCGACGGGGGCGACTTCCAGTTCGGGAAAAAAGAGCGCGTCGGGCAGCCATTGGATCAGCTCGTTGTGCAGCCGCTCCTGCGCGCGCAGCCCCGCGCACACGAGCCACACGCGGCGTCCGCCCGTTTCCGCAGCGCGCACCACCGCCATGCACAGCGCGGAGTGCGCGCCTTCCGCGACGTGCTCGAAGATCACGCCATCGCCGCCTTCCGCCACGGCGCGCAGTTTCGCCGCGAGCGCCGGCTCGCGGGCGAGTGCGTCGAGCAGATTGGGAGCGCCAGCCTTCATGTGGGCGGAGAAGGGATGTGCAGTGTGCGCACTCGGCAACTCATTTCCCGCCGACCGTGTCCCAGGCTCCGCCGGCCCGCCGAGAAAATGGCCTACGCGGCGCCGGTGCTGCGGGATTGTCCCAAGTGAACCGATTTTCCCGCCCATGAATTCACGACCTCTCCCGTTGCGCCTCATCACGGCGCTGTTCTGCCTCTGCCTCGTGTCCGCCCGCGCTGAGGACAAGCCGAAGCCGCCGGCCACGCAGCCGCCATCCGAGGCGGAGCTGCGCGCGGTGATCACGAAGGGCCTCGGTTTTCTCGCGAAGGACGGTGAGGCGTGGATCGAGTCGAAGGACTGCAACAGTTGCCATCACCTTCCCGAGATGCTGTGGAGCCACCGCGAGGCGAAGCTGCGCGGCTTCGACATTGATCAGAAAAAATTCGACGAGTGGCTGAAGTGGGCGGATGAGCGGTCGAAGAACAAGGGGCCGGGCCTTGAGATGCTGGCGTTCATGAAGCTCGCGATTCCCGATCGGCCTGCGCCTGAACTCACGAAGATGATCGCCGCCGATCAAAAGCCGGACGGCTCGTGGAATCCGGCGGGGCAGTTCACCGGGCAGAAGCGCGGCAACCCCGACGCGCAGGCGACATCCGCGCGCATTTTCCTGCTCGCGCTCGCCACGCCGGATGCGGCGTCGCCGGAGGCCGAGGCGGCCCGCACGAAGGCCGCGGCATTCCTCGCGAAGAAGGACGCGCCGGGCTCGCTGGAGTCGCTCGCATTTCGCGCGATCTATGCCCGCAGCACCGGCAACACTGCGGACGCCGACGCGCTGCGCGCGCAAATCCTCAAGGAGCAGCGCGGTGATGGCGGCTGGAGTTTCATCATCGGCGAAAACATGAGCGATGCGCACGCGACCGGCGAGGCGCTCTACGCATTGCAGCCGTCGGCATCCGATCCTGCGACCGGCGAGGCCATCGCGCGCGCACAGCGGTGGCTCGTGAAGACGCAGCGCGAGGACGGGAGCTGGCCGTCCGATTTCACGCGCATCAGCAAAGGCGACCGCAGCGCACCCGCGAAGGTGAAGTCCGCGAAGGACGCCGAAAGAATCTACACTTACTTTGGGAGCGGCTGGGCGACGATCGGGCTACTGCAAGGGGTGCCGGTGAAGTAACCTTCCACCGCTGCTGATCACCTGCTGGCAAGTGCGCTCGTGCTCGCGCTGGATTTGTGGAGAACTTCGCACGGGGCACCGTATTCAAATTCAATCGCTTCCCATGAAATCCTGCATCTTCGCGCTTGCCATCATTTTGATCGGTCTGACTGCCGCCGCATCCGCTGATTCCTTTTTTGAACTGGACGGTTTCAACGGCTTCTACGGCAGCTCCGGCGTCCCGCAGGGCGCGTTCGACAGGCTCAAGGAATCGCAGCGTCTCAAGACCGCCGAGTTGAAATGTGTCGCCTTCACGCCCGGCGGCGACTGGGTCGTGCTGTTCGGTGGCAACGGCGTGTGGACAAGCAACGGCAATCTGCCCGCGGTGAAAAAATTCGCCGAGCTGTGGAAGGATCCCAAAGCCGACTTTAAGTGCGTGGCCTTCGCGCCATCGGGTGGCTGGACGATCCTGTGGGGGCAAAACGGAAGCTGGACCGAAGGCAGCATCCCCGATGACGCCTTCAAAAAAATCACGGAGGTCGGCAGGAACGGCGGCACACTGCGCTCCATCGCATTCGCACCGAATGGCGGCTGGGTTCTGCTTTTTGACAAGACCGGCGTTTTCTACGGAGGCATCCCGAAGGATCTCGTGAAGGTCTTGAACGACGCGATCAGGAACCGCACGTCCGTCCGCTGCGTCGGCTTCGCGCCGAGCGGCGATTGGATTTGCCTCACGGACAACGGCTGGTGGACGAGCAATGTGGACATGCCCGCGTCGAAGTTCATCGCCGCAAACATCAAGCGCGGCTACAAGCCGAAGTGGCTCGCGTTCACGCCGGGTGACAACGGCAAAGGCCCGTACCGGCTCGAAACAAAACCCGCGCAGCACATCGTCGCCACACTGACGACTGACATCGCACATCCGGATGCGAAAGTGGACGAGTGGTACATTTACGCGCCGCAGGTTCCGAATCTGCCGGGGCAGCAGGGAGTGAAGACGACCTTCATTCCCGCCGGTGTCGTCGTGAAAGAAGCCAGCCCGCTGAAACGATCGCTCTACCTCACACGCATTGCCGACGGGCGGAAGGAAGTTCGCGCCGTCCTCACCATCGAGGCGACGCTGATGTCGCGCCACCTGCTCCCGCTTTCACCCGGCCAGCCTCCGCCGACGGTGAAGGAACTTTCCCCTGAGTCGGTGAAAAACTACACGGCCTGGTCGCTCACGCTCGATTTCAACAAGCCGGAATTTCAGAACTGGATGAATGCCTCGGGTCTCAGGCGCAACAACGGCGAGAGCGACATGGACTACGCCCACCGTGCGTTTGCTTATATCAAACACCATTTCACCTACCTGTGGCCGACGCCTGCCCACACCGGTGCCGAGACTTGTGCCGCGGGCAAGTCCGACTGCGGCGGACTCTCATCGCTGTTTGCCTCGCTGATGCGCGCGAATGCCGTGCCGGCCCGGTTGCTCGGCGGCCGCTGGGCGGCGTCACAAAAAGGCGACGACTCCAAAACGCACGTGAAGGCGGAGTTCTTTGCGCACGGAGTCGGCTGGGTGCCGGTGGACGCCTCGGGCGCCGTCGGCGACACGGGCGGCAGCGACTTCGCGTGCTTCGGCAACGACGCCGGTGACTTCGTCACCTTCGCCAACGACCAGAGTCTGATGCTCGATTTATTCGTCTCAGGCAACGTGGACATCCCAATCTTCCAAGGTCTCGCCCATTGGTGGCGTGGCAGCGGCGCGGACAGGAACAGCCGCTTCACCGAGATGTGGACGGTGCAAAAGAAATAGGCGCATCGGCGAGTGTGCAGAGCATGCCGATGAGCAGCAGCGCGCCGACGACCGCGAGCGTGCGCCCCTGCGAGCGCGCGGCGGAATACACGCCGCCGCCGTCGGGGAAATGGCTGCACACGACGAGGTGGTCGATCCCGAGCAGCCCGGTGATGAGCGACACGGCGATGATCGTGTGCAGCGAGGCAAACTGCAGCGCGAGGAATGCGTAGCCGATGACGTAGGCCTTCGACGTTCCCCGGTCGCCGTAGAGCAGCGCGGCGGCACGCTTCCAGTCGAGATTGCTTGGTCGTGCTACGTCAGTGGTGGGTCCCATTTCACAGTTCGGAAGCCCGCACTATTGGCTAGACGCGGATCGGAAGCACGAAAAACGGCATGCCCTGCTTGAAGAATTCCCGTTGCAGGACGAACACCGCGAAGTTGTGCAGCAGTCGCGTGAAGTAGGTTTCCTTTTTGAAGACGAGCTGGCCGCCGAAGAAGATCGCGTTTGGATATTTCTTGCGGAGCTGTCCGGCGAGAGCCGTTGCGGCGGAGACGATTTCGGTGCCGATTTGGTACACCGACTCGGCGTAGATTCCGTGGGCGCGCATGTAGGTGGCGTAGTGCTCGGTTTCGCGGGCGACGGCGCTCTGGAGATTGCCGAGCTCCTCGGTGCCCTTGAAATTGCCTGCGTCCACGACGCCGATTTCGGCGAAGACGAAATTTTTGAACAGGCCGGGAAACATCTGCTGGATGCCGAGGACGGTGTGGACGCCGAGGCCGTTGAAGCCGTTCACGAAGACGACGGCGGTCTTGCCCTTGGGCTCGCACAGCGGCGCAGGAGGCGCGCTGCCGTCGGCTCGCTCGGGCGGGGCTGTGCGGAAGGCGGTGGTGAGTTCGTCGAGCCGGCTGAGTTCCTCGCGCGCATGTTTGTAATGGCGCTTGATGAGGAACGCGATGGCGATGAGCGCGCCGGTGACGAGGACGGTGATCCAGCCGCCTTCGTTGAATTTGATGATGCAGAGCGAGACGAGAATCGTGGCGGTGAGCACGAAGCCGAGGAGATTGATCGCGAGTTTGCGCTTCCACTTCGGCTCGTCGGCATGCTCGTTTTTCCAATGCACGACCATGCCGAGCTGACTGAGCGAGAAGGTGACGAACACATTGATCGAGTAGAGCACGACGAGGAAATCCACCGAGCCGTGCGAGGCCCAAATGAGAATGAGCGATGCGGCACCCATGAGCACGATGCCGTTCTGCGCGACGAAGCGGTCGCTGAGCGTGGCGAAGCGTGTGGGGAACCAGCGATCCAGCGCCATGTTTGCGAGCACGCGCGGGCCGTCGAGGAAGCCCGTCTGTGCGGCGATGAAAAGCAGCGCGGCGGCGGAAAACATGGCGACCCAGACAAACGAGTGCGAGAGCCACTGCGGCCACGCGGCGGTCATCTGGCCGAAGAGGATCGCGTTGAGAGTCACGTCCTTTTGCGGGAGTGAGTGGTAGAGCTGGTACATCAGCAGCAGGCCGCCGACCATGAATGAGAGCGACACGCCCATGTACACCATCGTTCGCTTGCCGGTGGCGACGCGCGGCTCACGGAGAATGGGCAGGCCGTTTGAAACGGCCTCAATGCCGGTGTAGCTGCCTGCGCCGAGGCTGTAAGCCGTGAGCAGCAGCGCGCCGACTTTCCACCAGCCGAGTTCATGGTGCGCGGCGTGAACGTCTGCAATCGTCGCCGTCGCAATCGCCGGCAGGTCGCCGATGTGCGCGCAGAAACCGTAGATGATCGCAAAACCGTGCGTGGCGAGGAACACGAAGAAGATCGGCGCCCAGACGATGACGGATTCCTTCACGCCGCGAAGATTCAGCACGGTAAGCACAAGTGTGGCTCCGAGCTGCGTCGGCAGTTTCATCCATAGCCATGCTTCCGGCAGCACGGAAAAAAGAGCATCTCCACCGGCTGCGATCGAGAGAGCGATGGTGAGCACGTAGTCCACGAGCAGCGCGCAGCCGCTGACGACGCCCGCATTTGGCGAGAGCAGCTTGCTCGCGACAAGGTAGCCGCCGCCGCCGCCGGGGAAGAGCTCGATGATCTGCGAATAGCTCACGCAGATGATCGCGATGGTGGCCACGCACGCGAGCGCGACGAACATCGCCAGCGACGGGTGCGCGACGAGCGCCTTCATCGTCTCCTCCGGGCCGTAGCATGAGGAGGACAGGCCGTCCGCACCGAGCCCGACCCACGCCAGTACGGCGATGAGGGACATTTTGTGAAAGATGCTCTTGTCGCCGATGTCGCGCGCCTTGCCGATGAAGAGATTCTTCAGCCAGTTGCCCTTGGGTTCGTTCATTTCTGTGTGCGTCTTGTCCGGTGTGTTGAATCAACGCAGCTTGCGGCATCGCGAAGGCGAACCTGCGCCGTCGCCGATGTGGCGGCGGCAAAAGTGCCCTTCCTGGATGCCTGCGAGGTTAGCTGACGGGCTGGGTCGAGGAAGTGACCCCTGCGAGCGGTTACCCGCTCGGTGCGCCCCGTCCTTGGATGTTTCACCAAGGAGTTCGGTTCCCCCGCTCACTGTCCCGCGGACGGAACAGCGATTCGGCTGCATTCCTGGGTTTCATATCATGTGATGCTGCGGAGTCAAATAAAGCGAATGCCACGCTCGGCAAGCGCGCTGCCATTTTTCTAACAAAGAGGAGTGTTACCAGCACGAACACCGGCACGAGCATCGGCAGCGAAAACTTGAAGACGTAGGAGAAAAAATTTGGCGTGTGAAACTGCGCCATGCGAGCGGGATTCCCGAGTGTCAAATCGTGCAGGCCGAACGTCGCAGCGAGGAACGTGAGATATGTCGGCGCGTTGTCGAGCGCGCCGGAGAGCAGGCCGCTGCATCAAAAGACTTGAGCCTCTGCTTGGCATCCGCGCCGGATTGGATTTGGCACCATCGGGATGCAATGCGGGGAGTGTGCGGCATAGCCGGTGTCCCGCGCTTTGGGACAGTGACGGGTGAATTTTCAGCAAATTAGTCTGTTGTCGCGGAGCGTCAGTGACGCTCACATTCGAGTCCGCACCGCGCTATGGGAAAACTCCGACGCGGGCACCAAACAACAAATCAACCCCAAAAAGAAAAAATGAAACGTATCATCACCACCATCGCGGCGCTCGTCATCGGCGTCATGAGCATCCAGGCAGCCGACGACGCCAAGGGCGAAAAGAAAAAGGGCGACCCCGAAGCCGCATGGAAGAAAATCGCCGGCGACAAGGAGTCCGTGACGAAGGAGGAGTTCATCGCAAACGCCAAGGACAAGGAGAAGGCCGCGGCGGTCTTCGACAAGAAGGACACGAACAAAGACGGGAAGCTCACGAAGGAAGAATTCCTCGCCCACGGCAAAAAGAAGTAGGCGATTCTTTTCCGAATCCCTCTCAGCGCCGCATCCGCACGGGTGCGGCGCTTTCTTTTTGCGGTGCTCAGTCCGGGAACTCGATCTGTGCGCGGCTGTAGAGCGCTGCGCGCCCGCCGATGCCGACGCGTTCGCCGCGCATCTCGCAGTGGAGCGTGCCGCTGCGGCGCGAGAGCTGGCGCGCGATGAGCTTTTGCTTGCCGAGCTTTTCCGCCCAATACGGGATGAGCGTGCAGTGTGCGGAGCCGGTGACGGGATCCTCCGCGATTCCGACGCCGGGCGCGAAGAACCGCGAAACAAAATCCACATCGCTCCCGCGTGCGGTGGCGATGATGCCGAGGCAGTCGAGCGAGGCGAGCTGCGGGAGGTCGGGCGTGAGCGCGCGCACTTCCTCCTCGCTGCCGAGGAGCGCGAGGAAGTCGCGGCTCTTGCGCACTTCGCGCGGGATGTGGCCGAGACCGCTGATGAGTCCCGCGGGCGCGGCGCAGGGCTCGCCGGGACGCGACGGAAAATCCATCATGACCACGCCGTTTTCAAAGCGCGCACCGAGATCGCCGCTCGTTGTTTTGAAATTCACCGTATCGCCTTTGTGGCCCAGTTCGGAAAAAATCACAAAGGCCGCCGCGAGCGTCGCGTGTCCGCACAGGTCCACCTCGACGGTGGGTGTGAACCAGCGCAGTTCCCAACTGCTGTTGGTGCCGCCGCTGCCGACGAGGAATGCGGTTTCGGAAAGGTTGTTCTCTTCGGCGATTTGCTGGAGCACGGCGTCGCGCACCCAGCGGTCGAGCAGGCACACGCCGGCGGGGTTGCCGCTGAAGGCGCGCTCGGTGAACGCGTCCACTTGGAAATAGGGAACTTTCATCGCGCACACGCTGTCAGAGCCGGGCGCGGTTGTGCAACCGCCGTGTTGTTGCGGCCGCGATTCAGCACGGATGCGGCAAGATTTCAAAGTGACGGGCCACCGTCTTTTCTTTGCGGGATGGACGCGGGGCGCACGATGCGCCAGCGTCGCTCCGCATGGAATGGACACACGATGACTTCACGCTCACCGACGATCCCGACCGGATTGATTTTGCCGCGCTGTGCTCGCTGCTGTGGGGCACGTACTGGGCGGAGACGCGCGGGCGCGAAGTAATCGAGCGCAGCGTGCGGCGTTCGCTGTCCTTTGCGCTGCTGCGCGCGGGGAAGCTCGCGGGTTTTGCCCGCGTGGTCACTGATGCGGCGACAGTGGGCTACCTGTGTGATTTTGTGATCGGCGAAGCGCACCGCGGCGCCGGGCTCGGGCAGTGGATGCTCACGCAGATCCTCGCGCATCCGGATCTGCGGGGCTGCCGGATCGATCTGTTCACGCGCGACGCGCAGGAATTTTACAAGCCATTCGGCTTCGGCCCGCACAAGTTCACCTCGATGGTCCGCTATCCGCAGCGCGAACCCCGCGAAGAATCCGAGGCGTGAAGCGCGAGGGCTGCGGCGATTGCATTTTGTGCGGAGGCCGTTAGCGTGCGCGTCCACTTTAGCCACCAACCACAAATCTTATGAGTCTCATCAGCGGTCTTCTCGGTTCACTTCTCGGCGGGAGCAGCAGCAGCGGCCAGCAGGACAGCCTTCTGAACGCAGTCAGCGGCCTCGTCACCGGCAGCGGCGGCATCGGCGGGTTGTTGCAAAAATTCAGCGGCCACGGCCTCGGCGATCTGGTGAAAGGCTGGATCAGCAACGGCCCGAATCCGCCCGCGACCGCGCAGAACATCGAACAGGTCTTCGGCACTGATCAGCTCCAGCAGATCGCGGCGCAGACGGGGATCGATCCGAGCCAGATTTCCGCGCACATCGCGGAGATCCTCCCGCAACTCGTGGACAAGCTCACGCCGCAGGGCCAGCCCGTGGAGGGCGGCGCGCTCCAGGGCGGCCTCGCATCGCTGCTCCAGGGCGGGCTGGGGAAACTTTTTGGCCGCTAGAAAATCCGACGCGGCATGTGGGCCGGTGCGTTCGTCGAAATGCACCGGGCTTCCTCGTCCATAAATCCGAACTCCATGTCCATGACCTTTGCGACCCGTCAAAATGCGGAAGTCCTCGAAGACACATACCAGCGATGGCTGAAGGATCCCGCCTCGGTGGAGCCTTCACTGCGCGCATTCTGCGAGGGCTTTCATCTCGGCTTTTCCAAGTTCGAGCAAGAGGTGCCGGGCACAAGTGGTGCGGCGCCGGCACAACCAAGAGGCGACGCCTCGCTCCAGACGCGTGTGGACGGCCTCGTGTATGCCTACCGCACGCTCGGCCACACGCTCGCTTGGACGAACCCGCTCGCGACGCAGCGCCCGCAGAATGATCTGCTGAGCCTGCGCGAACTTGGTTTCGAGGAGAAGGATCTCGCTCTTGTCGTTTCGTCGAAATATTTTCTCGGCGGCGCGGCGATGACGCTGCGCGACATGCGCGCAAAGCTGGAGGCGATCTTCTGCGAGGACATCGGCTTCGAGTTCATGCACATCACAAATCCGCGCGTGCGGAACTGGCTGCTCGACCGCATCGAAAACCGCTCGCAGTGGAGCGCGGACGCGGCGACGAAGGCGCGGATGCTGCGGCACATACTCGAAGTCGAAGCATTCGAGCGATTCCTGCACACGGTCGCCTACAAGGGGCAGAAGCGGTTCAGCATTGAGGGCGGCGAGTCGCTCATCTCCGCGCTGGATGCGGTGCTGGAAAATTGCCCGCGCCTCGGCGTCGAGGAAATCACGATGGGCATGGCGCACCGCGGACGGCTCGTGGTCATCACGGAATTCCTCCGCAAGCCTTACCGGCTCATGTTTCAGGAATTCGATCCGAACTTCATGCCCGATTCCGTGTACGGTGACGGCGACGTGAAGTATCACCTCGGCTACGTGAACACGCGCGAAGTGAAGCCTACCGGCGCGAAAATCGAGGTGCGCCTGAGTGCGAATCCGAGCCATCTCGAAGCGGTGAACCCCGTCGTCATCGGCATGACGCGCGCGCGACAGCGCCACCGGCAGGATTTGACCGAGCGATCAAAGGTCGTCCCGATTTTGATCCACGGCGATGCTGCAATGGCGGGGCAAGGGATCGTCGCCGAAGTGCTGAACATGTCGCAGCTCCCCGGCTACCGTGTCGGCGGCACGATCCACATCGTCATCAACAACCAGATCGGCTTCACCACGCTGCCTGCGGATGCCCGCTCGTCGCAGTATTGCACCGATGTCGCCAAGATGGTCGAGGCGCCCGTGTTTCATGTGAATGGCGACAATCCGCTAGCGGTGCGCTTTTGCACGGAGCTGGCGTTTGAGTTCCGCCAGCAGTTCAAGCGCGACGCCGTCGTGGATGTCGTATGCTACCGGCGGCACGGGCACAATGAGACGGACGAGCCTGCCTTCACCAGCCCGGATCTGTACCGCGAGATTTTGTCGCATCCGCCGGTCGGGAAAATCTTTCAGGAACGTCTCGTCACCGAGGGAGTGCTCACTGCGGATGCCCTCACTGCCGAACAAAAGCAGATCTGGTCGCACCTCGAAACCGCGCTCGCCGAAGCGCAGGAAGCCGCGAAGGAAAAGAAACAGGGCCGCGAGAAGAAGCTCGCGAAACTCGAGGGCAGCAACTACGTCATCCAGCCGCCCTACACGCACGATCCGGCGGGTACCGCAGTGTCGAAGGAAGCGATCGGAAAAATCATTGCCGGAATCACGACGGTGCCGGACGGATTCAACATTCACCCGCGCGTGAAAACTTTCGTCCTCGACAAGCGCAGGCAGGCGTTCGATCGCGGCGAAGGTTTTGACTGGGCCACCGCCGAGGCGCTCGCGTGGGGTTCGCTGCTGCTTGAGGGAAAACATGTGCGCCTCAGCGGACAGGACGTCCGTCGCGGCACGTTCAGCCAGCGTCATGCGTATTTTTACGACGTGAACACGCGGCAGCGGTGGTGCCCGCTCGACTCGCTCGCGCCGGGCCGGCAGGGAAAACTTTGCATCTACAACTCGCTGCTCAGCGAGGCCGCCGTGCTCGGCTTCGACTACGGCTACTCGCTGAACTATGAAAACATGCTCTGCCAGTGGGAGGCGCAGTTCGGCGATTTCGCAAACGGCGCGCAGGTGATCATTGACCAGTTCATCGCGAGCGCGGAGAGCAAGTGGCAGCGACCAAGCGGCATCGTGCTGCTGCTCCCACACGGCTATGAAGGCCAGGGCCCCGAGCACTCCAGTGCGCGCCTCGAACGCTTCCTGCAGCTCTGCGCCGAGGACAACATTCAGGTCGCGAATCTCACGACCTCCGCGCAGTACTTCCACATCCTGCGTCGTCAGATGATGCGCGATTTCCGCAAGCCGCTCGTGCTGATGACGCCGAAATCCATGCTGCGCCTCGATGCCGCCGCGTCGAAGCTGAGTGACTTCACAGAGGGCCATTTCAGCGAAATTTTCGACGGCACCGAGTCGCTGAACTGCAAGCGCGAGGAAGTGACGCGCATCATTTTTTCCTCGGGAAAAGTCTTCCACGACCTGATCAAATTCCGCGACGAAAACCAGATCAGCCGCACGGCCTTCGTGCGTGTCGAACAGCTCTACCCGCTGCACGAAAGGGCGATTGACGACGCCATTAAAAAATATCCGAAGGCGAAAAAATTCGTCTGGTGCCAGGAGGAGCCCGAGAACATGGGCGCGTGGCGCTACATCGCGCCGCACCTGCGCCACATCGCGGGCCAGAGCCCGTTCTACGCGGGACGCGACGAGGCCGCGAGCACCGCGGTCGGTTCAAAGAAAATCAGCGACCTCGAACAGGCGCAACTCGTGCGGCGCGCATTCGAGGTGTGATGCACGCAGACACGAACCACTTGTCACCGCAGCGCCGATGCTGCATTGCTCCGAATCCAATCCAAAGCGAAGTCCATGAGTCTTGAAGTAAAAATCCCAGCGGTCGGCGAATCCGTAACGAGCGGCGTAATCTCGGCGTGGCTGAAAAACGACGGTGATGCCGTGACCAAGGGCGACGCGCTGCTGACTCTCGAAACGGACAAGGTCTCGACCGAAATCACGGCCGACGCCGCGGGCACGCTGCGCATCAAGGCGCAGGCCGGAGCCGAGGTGAAAATCGGCGAAGTTGTCGCGACCATCGAGGCTGGTGCAGGCGGTGCTCCGTCCAGCGGGCCTGCGAAAGCTGCCGCGGAAAAAACTGCGGAACCAAAGCCGGTGGAGGTGAAATCTTCGGAAACAAAGCCCGCAAAAAAGGCTGCGAAATCCGAAGTCGCGCCTGTGCCCGCATCCGCGCCCGTCGCGGAAACTCCCGCCGTCGCAGTCGCATCCGCGAATGAATCGCTGGCGGTGATTTCCGAGAATGCCGTCGCGACCGAGAGCGGGCGCGTGACTCGCAAGAAGCTCTCGCCGCTGCGACGAAAGATCGCCGCGCAGCTCGTGATGGCGCAGCACACGGCAGCGATCCTCACGACGTTCAACGAGGCCGACATGTCCGGCGTGATGGCGCTGCGCAAGGCGATGGGCGAGGACTTCCAGAAGCAGCACGGCATCAAGCTCGGGTTCATGTCGTTCTTCATCAAGGCTGTCGTTGCTGCGCTGAAGGCGGTGCCGCAGGTGAATGTGCGCGTCGAGGGCGACGAACTCGTGCAGAATCATTTTTACGACATAGGTGTGGCTGTCGGCACAGAGCGCGGGCTGATGGTGCCGGTCGTGCGAGATGCGCACCGCAAGTCGTTCGCCGAACTCGAACGCGATCTTGCCGGTTTTGCCGCGAAGGCACGCGAGGGAAAGATCGGGCTCGATGATCTGTCCGGCGGTGTCTTCACGATCAGCAATGGCGGCATCTACGGCAGCCTGTTGAGCACGCCGATTTTGAACCCGCCCCAGAGCGGCATCCTCGGGATGCACAAAATCCAGGAGCGCCCCGTGGTTGTGAATGGTGCGATCATTGCGCGTCCGATGATGTATCTCGCGATGAGCTACGATCACCGTGTCGTGGACGGACGCGAGGCGGTGACCTTCCTCATTCGGGTGAAGGAAGCGATCGAACAGCCTTCACGCCTGCTGTTGGAGGTATGACCTTCGCACCGCGCGTGCGGGTGAAAATCACGCCTTCCGTGCGATGATCGAATCCGCACGGCTTGCATCCGCGTTGCAGCGTGCGACCTCGGCGTTGCTCGCGGAGATGAATGCCGCCGGGCACTGGACGGGCGAACTTTCATCGAGCGCGCTCGCGACGGCGACGGCGGTTGTCGCACTCGCAACAGTGGATCGCGAAAAGCACGCCGCGCTCATCCGCAGCGGACTGCGCTGGCTCGCGGAAAATGTGAATGCCGACGGCGGCTGGGGCGACACGACGCGGAGCAAGTCGAACATCTCGACGACCGCGCTGTGCTGGGCCGCGTTCGGTGCGGCGGATGCCGATGGTGATTTTCCGGCGGTGGTGGAAAAGGCGTCAGCATGGCTGCGCGAAAAATGTGATGCCAATCAGGATACATCGCACGCATGGCGCACTTCGCATCTGCCTGCCGCCATCACGCGCCGTTACGGGAAGGATCGCACATTTTCCGTCCCGATCCTGATGACGCTCGCGCTCTCAGGTCGGCTGGGCGCGGACGGCTGGAAGCTCATCCCGAAGCTGCCCTTCGAGCTTGCCGCGGTGTCGCACAAATTCTGGGGCGCGCTGCGTCTGCCCGTCGTGAGTTACGCGCTGCCCGCGCTCATCGCCATCGGGCAGGTGATCCATCACCACGCGCCGACGCGCAATCCGATCACGCGGTTGCTGCGTGCGCTCACGCAAAAGAAAACGCTGCGCGTGCTGGAGACCTTGCAGCCGCCGAACGGCGGTTTCCTTGAAGCAACACCGCTCACGTCATTCGTCACGATGAGCCTCGCGGCGATGGGGCTCGCATCGCATGTCGTCGCGAAAAATGGCGCGGAGTTTCTCGCCGCATCCGCGCGTGCGGACGGGAGCTGGCCGATTGATACGAACCTCGCGACTTGGGCGACGACACTCGCAATCAAGGCGCTCGCGCATCAGCCGACGACGCTCTCAAAGGAGCAGTGCGCCACGTTGCGCGCCTGGCTGCTCGGGCAGCAGTGGAATGTGGAGCATCCCTACACGCACGCCGCGCCCGGAGCGTGGGCGTGGACGGATCTCCCCGGCGGTGTGCCCGATGCCGATGACACGCCCGGCGTGCTGATCGCATTGCGCAAGCTCGGCCCGCTCGACGCGGACACGCATCGCGCGGGACTCGCGGGCGTACGCTGGCTCATGGATTTGCAAAATGGCGACGGTGGGATTCCCACGTTCTGCCGCGGCTGGGGCGCGCTGCCATTTGATCGCAGCTCGCAGGATCTCACCGCGCACACGCTGCGCGCGTGGGATGCGTGGCGCGCTGATTTTGATCCGCGTGAGCGACCGAGACTCGTGCGCGCGATGTCGCGCGGCCTCGCGTATCTCATCCGCACGCAGCGCGAGGACGGTGCGTGGGTGCCGTTGTGGTTTGGCAACGAGCATGCGTCCGACGACGAAAATCCGCTCTACGGCACTGCGCATGTCGTCATCGCGCTGCGCGAACTTGCGGAGTCCGGCATGTTGCCCGCGCTCGGCCCGGCGACGCACGGCGCAGGCTGGATCGCAGCTTCGCAAAATGACGATGGCGGCTGGGGCGGCGTGCGCGGCGTGCCGTCGAGCGTCGAGGAGACCGCGCTGGCTGTGGAGGCGCTGGCGGGCACTTCACACGGCGCGAGCGTGGAGCGCGGAGTCGCGTGGCTCGTCGGGCGCGTCGAGTCTGGCGCATGGTGCGAGCCTTCGCCCATCGGCTTCTACTTTGCGAAGCTCTGGTATCACGAGCGCCTCTACCCGCTCATCTGGACGGTCGGCGCGCTTGGAAAAGTTATTCACAACGCCCAGCGTTGACGCCTCTCAAAACTGCGAGGCAGTCGTTCGCAGCCGGATTCGTGGTTTCACGTAGCGGCGAATTTACCGGCGTTGCAACTCCCTCCCAACGAGGGAGCTGAACCGCTTCCTAACGATTGTTCATTTGCCGCATCGGCACGCATCGCATACTTCTAGCTAACAGGAATCCCGAAGATTCCGACTGTGAATAGAGTTCATCTCATTCTGACAGTGGCCGCGCTCGGGGTGAGCGCCAAACAGGGGGGAGCCTTCGCCTCTGACTTCCAGAAAGACATCCGGCCTGTCCTCGAAAACTACTGCTTCAGTTGCCACGATGAGACCGCCAAGGGCGGCGTGAATTTGGAGGCGCTCTCGAAGGATTCCGCATTCTGGCTGGAGCCGAAGACTTGGGAGAAGACACTGAACACGATCCGCGATGCCTCGATGCCTCCGGCGAAAAAGGCACAGCCGACAGTCGAGGAGCGCGCGCGCCTTTCCGCATGGCTCGCCTCGGCGCTCGACAATCCTGATGCGGCGAAAGTGCCCAGCGACAACGGACGCAAGCCGCTCCACCGTCTCAGCCGCCTCGAATACAACAACACCGTCCGCGACCTGCTCGGCGTGGATTCGCAGCCCGCGGACAGCTTCCCGCCGGACGGCGGGGGCGGGGGCGGTTTCGACAACAACGCCTCGACGCTCTTCATCCCGCCGATCCTGATGGAGAAATACCTCGCGGCGGCGTCCGACATCGTCACTGCGGCAAAGCCCGGTCTCATTTTCCACATTCGTCCGTCCGAGACGAAGGACGGACGCATTGCGGCCCGCGAAAATCTCGCGTGGCTCGCCGGGCGTGCGTTCCGGCGGCCCGTCGCGGCCGATGAGATCGCGGCGCTGCTCGGGCTGTTCGACGCGACGATCCAGCAGACCGGAAAATGGGACGATGCGATGCGGCAATGCGTGCGTGCGGCGCTCGTCTCTCCGTCGTTCCTGTTTCGCGTCGAGCAGGATCGCCCCGGCCTCGTGCCACAGCGCGTGAGCGACTGGGAACTCGCCTCGCGCCTGAGCTACTTCGTGTGGTCCTCGATGCCGGACGAGCCGCTCTTCACGCTGGCCCGCGAGGGGAAACTTTCCGAGTCGGCGACCTTCGAGGCGCAGGTGCGGCGGATGATTGCGGATCCAAAGGCGCGTGTGTTCGCGGAAAATTTCGCAAGCCAGTGGCTGCGCACGCGCGAGCTGCGGGCGAGCGTGCGGCCTGCGAATGACGGCCAGCCGGAGTTCACGCCCGCGCTCCGCGACGCGATGGCCCGCGAGCCGCTCGTGTTTTTCGACGCGCTGCTCCGCGAGGACCGCCCGCTCACCGAATGCCTCGACGCGGACTACACATTTGTGAACGCCGAACTCGCGAAATTCTACGGGCTCGGCGAAGTCGCGGGCGACGGCTTCGAGCGCGTGGCCCTCACGGATCGCACACGCGGCGGCGTCGTGACGATGGCCGGCGTCCTCACGCTCACGAGCTATCCGCGCCGCAGCAGCCCTGTGCTCCGCGGCAAGTGGATCATGGAGGAAATCCTCGGCACGCCGCCGCCGCCCGCACCACCCATGATCAAGAGCCTGCCGACTTCCGACAAGGGGCGCAACGGCCTCACATTCCGCCAGCAGCTCGAGGTTCATCGCAGCAAGCCCGAGTGCGCGTCGTGCCACAAGACGATGGATCAGCTCGGCTTCGGCCTGGAGAATTTCAGCCCCGTCGGCTCGTGGCGGACGACTGCCGGGAACAATCCCGTGGACGCCTCGGGCGAACTTCCCGACGGTACGAAATTCACCGGCCCCGTCGAGCTGAAGCGTCTGCTGCTCCAGCGCCGCGATGAGTTCATGCGCAACCTCGCCGAGCGCATGTTCAGCTACGCGCTTGGCCGCGGCGTCGAGCAGACCGACTGGCTCGCCGTCCGGCAGATCGCGCGCGCCGTCGCGAAGGACGGCTACCGCGCGCAGAGCCTCGTGCTCGAAATCGCGAAGAGCCCCGCCTTTCAACTCCGCAAGCCCGCCGAAATGCAGGCCACCGCATCCACCCCAATACCGTTGCCATGAACATGAACATCACCCGGCGCACCATGCTGAAGGGAATCGGCGCGACACTCGCGCTGCCCGTGCTCGAAGCCATGCTGCCCGCCTCTACCGGCGCAATGGGCGCTCGTTTCCCCGTCCGAATGGCGCACCTCTACATCCCGAACGGCGTCCATGCCGATCTGTGGACGCCGCGCGAAACAGGCCGCAATTTCGAGCTGCCGCAGACGCTCTCGCCGCTCGCCGAGGTGAAGGACGACATCCTCGTGCTCAGCGAGCTGATGAACCACGCGAGCGACATCGGCGACGGGCATTACGTGAAGACGAGCGGCTATCTCACGAGCACGACGATCACGCACACGACCGGCGACGACCTGAACAGCAACGGCGTATCCATGGATCAGGTCGCCGCGAAAAAGATCGGCAACCTCACTCCGCTGCCGTCGCTCGAACTCGGCATCGAACCGCCCGCGACCGGCGTGGACACGAACGTCGGCTACACGCAGCTCTACGGCGCGCACATCGCGTGGAGCCAGCCGACCTTGCCGCTCGCGAAGGAAATTAACCCCAAGCTCGCATTCGACCGCCTCTTCCGCCCGAAACCCGCGACCAGCCGCGAAGCCGCCGACATCGCAGCGACGCGCGACCGCAGCGTGCTCGACCTCGTGGCCGGTGACGCGAGGCGCCTCCAGCAAAAGCTCGGCTCCGGCGACCGTGCGAAGCTCGACGAATACCTCGAAAGCGTCCGCGCCGTGGAGCGCCGCATCGAGTGGGACGCGAACCGCCAGAGCGAGACTGCGACATCCGACCCCGCCGCGCGCGCCGCGGTGGACGACCTTGGCCGGCGCATTGATGCCTACTCCGATCCCGCGCGCCTCAGCGAGCGCGCGGGCAACCACACCGAGCACACGCGGCTCATGCTGGATCTCATGGCGCTCGCATTCTGGACCGACACCACGCGCATCTCCACGTTCATGTTCGGCAATGCCGTCAGCGCGCGCAGCTTTGCATTCCTCGGCGGCGGTGTCGGCTCGCACCACGAGACATCGCATCACGAAAACAACGCCGCAAAACTCGAAAACTACCAGCGCATCACGCAATGGCACGTCGGGCAGTACGCCTACCTCATCGGCAAGCTGCGCGGCATCCGCGAAGGCGCCGGCACGCTGCTCGACCAGTGCATGATCGTCCTCGGTGCCGGGATGCGCGACGGCAACGCGCATAGCCCGAAAAATCTCCCCATCATCCTCGCCGGGCGCGGCGGCGGCACGATTGCCACGGGCCGGCACGTCATGCACGAGCCAGGCACGCCGCTCGCCAATCTCTGGCACTCGATGCTGAACCGCATCGGCGCATCCGCCGAGCGTTTTGCCGACAGCACGGGCGAGCTGAAGGGGCTCGACGATCCGGGTTTCAAGGGCGTGGCGTAGGGGACGGAGTCGGACATTCGCCGCTGCTCGTCCGATGGCTCCCTCCGCCCGCTCACCGGGATCCTTGGATGGCCGGGGGCCGACCCCGGACGGTCGGGGGTCAAGCCCGGACGGTAGGGGGTCAATCCCGGATGCTCGGGGGCCGACCCCGGATGGTCGGGGGTCAACCCCGGATGGTCGGGGGCCGACCCCGGATGGTCGGGGGTCAAGCCCGGACGGTAGGGGGTCAATCCCGGATGCTCGGGGGTCGACCCCGGATGGTCGGGGGCCGACCCCGGACGGTAGGGGGTCAACCCCGGATGGTCGGGGGCCGACCCCGGACGGTAGGGGGCCGACCCCGGACGGTCGGGGGCCGACCCCGGACGGTAGGGGGTCAAGCCCGGACGGTCGGTGGTCAAGCCCGGACGATTCGGAGACGACCATTTTTCGCTAAAAAGGGCCGTTTTATTGCGAAAAGTGAGCCCCGGATGCTTTCCAGACTGCACCAGCCTTCTGGCGCCTTGCGGAAGGATGCGGAGCCGTGGCGGGTTTGCCTTGGCCTTACGTCCCACCGTGAACCCCGCCGCGTCGCTCCGCTCCCGCGTAGAGCAGCGTGGCCGCAACGCGGCTTTACGCTGCCAAAGCGCCGGAGGGCCGGCGCACTCCAAATGGCCGCCTCCTGCCGTTCGCTACTTTCTCCCCGCTGCCTGCTTCGCGTCGTATTCCTTCCCTGGGTGGATGCACGCCCCCGGCTTCCCTCCTTACTGGCTTTTGATCCGGCTGATCCTCACCTCGCGCACGATCTTCTCCAGATCGAGCCAGTAGGTGACCATGAAATGCCCCATCACCTTCACGCTGTAGTTTCGTTGGTTCGGCGAACGCTCCATGAAATCACACGGCTGGTCGGGTGCCTGCACGAGCTTGTCCAGGCCGTCGAGCACCAGCACCCGGTCGCGTCCCTTTGCGGCGAGGAGAAAATGAAGCGCTTCGGCATCCACCGTCAGCCGCCAGCCCGTGCTCACAGCCCGCGGGCGGCGAGCGCCTCGTGGAGCTTGCGCGCATCTTCGAGGCTCACCTCGTTCCCCGCGCGCATGGATTCCAGTCGGCGGTCCAGTTCGCGGCCATGGTCGGGATTTGCCTCACAGGCGAGATGCTCGATGTAGGCGCTGAGAAAAAGCCGATCCTCGGGAGATGTCCGATCAACGAGTTCGATGAGTTCCGTGTGGCTCATGGCGGGCAAGCTAGTGCAGTGTAACGGAAGGAACTGATGGGTTCAACGGATGCGCCGGTCGGTATTGCGATAAGTCCATTTGAAAGGTTTTGCCGTCTTGTTGTGGCCTTTGATGTATTTGGTGATCTTGCGGGCGAGGTCGGCTTTGGA
>CAIRYQ010000116.1 GCA_903882875.1 uncultured Spartobacteria bacterium
AATCGGCTCAGGCCTTTTGGCAATCGGCTCAGGCCTTTTGGCAATCGGCTCAGGCCTTTTGGCAATCGGCTCAGGCCTTTTGGCAATCGGCTCAGGCCTTTTGGCAATCGGCTCAGGCCTTTTGGCAATCGGCTCAAGCCTTTTGGCAATCGGCTCAAGCCTTTTGGCAATCGGCTCAAGCCTTTCGGCAATCCGATTGGTCCGTTTCGGGGTGATTCCCGGCCTTTTGTCAAGAAAACGCCCGTTTTCTGCATCTTTCCCCGGCGAACATCGCTTGGCGGCAGTCGGACTCGGATTTCGCTGCCATGGACAGGCGTATCCCCGGCACAATCTGACCGCATGGAACGCCTGCGGGTTTCCCCCTTCGCGCCCTTCGTGTCCTTCGCCGTTCAATCCCGAGCCCCCTGCCCACGGAATCCGAGGCTTGCATTCCGCCTGCCCGCCCTGCTATGCACCCCGCGTCCGCAGATTGGAACCAGCGTTTGAATCCCACTCCCCAGAGCCATGCCCGGTGAATTTCCCTGCGATGTCTTCCTGAGTCACTACGGTCGCGAAAGGCTGTTTTTCGGATTCCTACCGCAACCTGAGGAATAAGCATGGCGGATTTGGACCAGTTGCGGCACCCCGATAATCTCCGCCGCGCTTGGCGTTGGTTGCGCTCGAATCCCGACGCCGCCTACAAATCCTACTTCCGTTCCCTCTATCAGCGCTTCGCCATCGCCGAGGATGCTCTGCTCGACGACTTGGCGGATCGGCTTAGACGGGGAATTTACGAGCCGGAACCAGCCACCAAACTGTTTCATCCGAAGGCCTCCGGTATTCTCCGGCCTTACTCGCTGCTGAGCGTAGAGGATCAGATCGTCTATCAAGCCGCCCTGAACCTCATCGCGGAGCAGCTCCAACCGCGTGTAGCGCAGCGTTACAACAAGACCGTCTTCGGCCATCTCTACGCAGGCAAGACCTCAACATGGTTCTATCGGAAATGGACGGACGGCTACCAAGCATTCAACCAAGCCACGAGAAAAGCGTTCGCCGATGGCTACGTTTACGCCGCCAGTTTCGACCTGACAGCATGCTATGACAGTCTCGACCACCGGGTGTTGAGGCACTTTCTGGAGAAGCTGGGATTTGACCCCGACTTCTGCACCAAGCTGGCGCAATGGCTGGAGAAATGGACGGCGACGGGCAAAGGTATCTTCCACAATCACGGCATCCCGCAAGGACCGCTCTCATCCGGCCTGTTGTCCGAGGTGGTGCTCTCCTATTTCGATGACCTGAAGCTAAAACGTGCAGACTTTCGCTACCTGCGCTACGTGGATGACATCCGGCTTTTTGCAAAGGATGAGCACACGCTGCGAAAGCTGCTGATCCGGCTCGACGAAATGAGCAAAGACATCGGGCTATTTCCGCAAAGCGGCAAGATCTCGATTCACCGGATCACGGATATCGAGGAAGAACTGAAGTCCGTCTCGAACCCACCTGAGACGGCCATCTCCAGCAAGTTTACCGATCAGAAGAAGCTACTGAAACGGATCAAGGAGCTGACGCCACGCTACTGCATAAGAAACCCCACGCGGTTCAAATATCTCCTCGCTCACGCAACGCCATCGGCTGAGTTGACAGCCCGGGTTTGGCTCATCCTGCAGCATCACCCGGAAATTTACCGGAGCGTGTGCAACTACCTGAAGCGTTATGCAAAGCTGCCGCGCATTGCGGGCGAGAAGCTCGTGGAAGTGATCAATACCAACGGGCTCTACTCAGCGGTGCAGGCGGAGTTTATTGCCGCCGCAGACGGTCGCCTTGGTGGAATACAGGATCGCAAGCTGGCCCGAATCATCAAGAAACTGTGGATCCCAAAAAACATGTCGTCCGATCTCCAAGTCGCGGCCGGGCGGTATCTGTTCCGCACTGGTGATTTGTCGGCCGCACAGATCGCCTACGCATGTCACGCCGCGCCGTCATGGTGGACGCGGACGATACTCATCGAGTCGGTGGTGCCGTCATCGTTGGGATCGACAACCATTCAACAGATTGTTGATGCCGGAGTGAAAGATAGAGGGGGCGACGCGGCCCTTTCGGCAAGTTGGAAGGGCTTTGAGGCCAATTATGTTCCGCCTGGGCAGCGCAGATCATGGAAGAAAGCCGCAGAACTCCTGATGAAGGAACTCGGAATGGTCCAACGATCCACTGCCAGCCACTGCGGTATCAATCACGCGTTTGCCAAGCTTGATACACGAATATCCACAGCAAATTGGAGGAATTTCTTTGGTGCTCGATACGCTCAAGCTGAGCGCCAAGCAATCGAGGCGGTGGCTGCCTCGGGCGTCAACATCACCGGCTTCGTAAACCTCCTCGACGTGTTCGACGACCTGTTGATCGACGCTATTTACCGGGCAGATGTATCGATTGGTCGCTACAACCTCGGTCAGATTGGCAGTGTCCTGAACGCGCCTACCGGACGATTCGCCACAAACTATCCAAAGGCCTATGCCTTGGCCAAGGAGGTGCATGAGCGCCGTTACGAGAGCATGGCCTCACACCCATTGGTCAAGTCCAGTGGCAAGCCCACCAAGCGCATCAGCTACAAATTCCTGCCGACGGTAAAGAAGTTGATTCGCGAGTGCATTGCAGAGCTTCGCACAAAGGGGCTGATCTAGGTGTCTCACGCTGCAGAGGAATGCGACTCGGAGTGGTGGATTGTTCTTCTGAGTGATTCAGGAAATCCCGACCAACGAACGGTGGCAGGACGTGGATGTGAGCTGCGAACGGAAGATCGCCGTAAGAAAAAGCTGATGTAAGCCATGAGCCGTCAGCGGTGAGTCACCGAAGGTAGGTATGGAAGGGAGCGCATCATGAGGGGATGCTTTTCTTTGCAGGGGATCTTGCGGCGAACGAGGCTGGCAATGGCTGCGACGGCGCGGAAAAAGTCGGCGGGAGAGGCACGTTGGCGGTTGCTTAGTGCGGCGGCATTTGCAATTTGGCGTACGCCCAAACGCCCTCAATGATCCGATTCATCCACGAAATCCACGACGCCTGCCGCGCTGCGGGGCGGCCTTCCGTGTCGCTCGAGTTTTTCCCGACGAAGACGCCGGAGGGGGAGACGAACCTGATCGAGAAGACGATCCCGGCGCTGCTGGCGCTGAAGCCCGACTATTGCTCGGTGACGTATGGCGCGGGCGGCTCGACGCGCGAGAAGACGCTCGGCATCGTGGACCGCATCCAGCGCGAGCACGGGCTGACGACGATGATGCACCTCACGTGCGTGAACTCGACGAAGGCGGAGCTGGCGTCCGTGGTCGGCGACGCGAAGGCGCGCGGCGTGAAGAACATCCTGGCGCTGCGCGGCGATCCGCCGGCGGGCGCGGCGGAATGGACGGCGACGGAGGGCGGTTTCACGTATTCGTCGCAGCTCGTCGCGTTTCTGAAAGAACTTGGCGGATTTTCCATCGGCACGGCGGGGTTCCCCGAGGGGCACATCGCGCAGAAGGGCGGGAAGCTGGTGGACTGGGGCTTCCTGCGCGAGAAGATCGCGGCGGGCGCGGACTTCGTGATCACCCAGCTCTTTTTCGACAACGAGGATTTCTACCGTCTTCAGGATTACCTCGCGAAGCACGGCGTGACGGTGCCGATCATCCCCGGCGTGCTGCCGGTGTCGTCGGCGAAGCAGACGAAGAAGTTCACCGAGCTGTGCGGCGCGAAGCTGCCGGAGCCGTTTTTGAAAAGGCTGGATGAGATTGGCGACGACGACGCGACGACGACGCAGTATGGAATCGAATACGCGACGGAGCAGTGTCGCGGCCTGTTGAAACACGGCGTGACGGGACTGCATTTTTACACGCTGAACAAAGCCGCCTCCACGACCGCCATCGTGCGGAATCTCGGGCTGGCGTGATGAGGTTAGGTTGTGTGGCCATGCATACTCGCGGCGCTTTGAAAAATTTCTTTCCGCGGCTTCTGCTCTCGCTCGCCGTGTCCTGCTGCCCTCTGCGCGGTGAGAAGGCGAAGGACGCGCCGGCGGAGCAGCCGCGACTTCTCACGCCGACGGAGATCGTGTCGCAGCTCGATGCGATTTTCGACGGGGATGATGAGAATGCGACGGTCGTGACTCCCGATCAGTTCGCCGCGATTTTGAAAAAGAAGATGGCGCGTTTCGACCGGCTGGCGGCGGATTTTCGCGCGCGGTTCCCGGAGCATCCGCTGCGATGGAAGGTGCTGCTGCTGGAGGCCGTGAACCTGCCGCTGCGCGAGCAGGCGGGCCTGCCAGCCGCGGCGGAAAAGTCCGCGACCGCGATGTTCGGCGCAATCCTCGCCGCAGTGGATGCGACGGCGGATGTGAAGTCCGACGCAAGCATGCAGCGGCTCATGCTCACGGCGGAGGATGTCGGCGACAAGAAGCTGAAGCTGGAGGATTGGGAGAAGATGCTGGCCGCGCACTGGCGTGATTTTCCCGACGCTGGCGACAATGCCTCGCTGGAGGAGCTGCATCTCGGCATGACGGAGGAATTCGCACCGGCGCGCGTGGAGGCGCTGCTCGGCGAACTCGCGAGGCACAAGGACCCGGTGATCGCCGACATGGCGAAGGAAAAGCAGGCCGGGCGGAAGGCGATGGCGGAGCTGAAGAGCAAGCCGATGGAGCTGAAATTCAAGGCGCTCGACGGCAGCGAGGCGGACTTGGCGAAGCTGCGCGGAAAGGTGGTGCTCGTGGATTTCTGGGCGACATGGTGCGGGCCGTGCATGGAGGAATTGCCGAAGGTGAGCGCCGCGTATGCGAAGTTTCACGAGAGGGGATTCGAGATCGTGGGCATCTCGCTCGACGAGGACGGGGCCGCGCTGAAGCGCGTGATCAAGTCGAAGAAGATCCCCTGGCCGCAGTTTTTTGACGGGCGCGGATGGGAGAACGAGATCGCGCGCCGCTTCGGCATCAGCGCGCTGCCGACGATGTGGCTGGTGAACAAGGAGGGCATGCTCGTCGAGGAAAACCCTGGAAATGAACTCGAGGAGAAGATCGGGAAGCTGCTGAAGTAGGCGCTGAGTGAAGCTCAAAAAGGGAATCTTCGGTGACAAGGCCCGGGCGTTCTGCGCCTGGCGAAATTCGGAAGCGGAAGCTTGGAGCTTGTTTTGAACTTTGAGCTTTGAGCTTCGTCGCGCGACGCCTACTCACGCGCGCATGTCCACGCACTTTGTCCAAATCGAAATCACCTACGGCGGCCAGCTCCGCACGACCGCGAAGCACGGGCCGAGCGGCAACACGCTCATCACGGATGCTCCCGTGGACAATCACGGGCGCGGCGAATCTTTCTCGCCAACTGATCTTGTCGCGACCGCGCTCGGTACCTGCATGGCGACGGTGATGGGCATCCTCGCGGAGCGCCACGCGATCGATCTGCGCGGGATGCGGCTCACGGTGAAAAAGGAAATGGTGCAGACGCCGGTGCGCCGGATCGGGCGGCTCACGACGGAGGTTCACATACCGCAGCCCGCGGATCATCCGCAGCGCGAGATGCTCGAGCGGGCGGCGCATTCATGCCCGGTCTATGCAAGCCTGCATCCGGATGTGGAGAAGCCGGTGACTTTCCACTGGGGGAAATAGGCGCGCTTCCCCGGCTCCCGGTTGCGTTTGTTCCGCGGAGTGACACGTTCCGCACCCCAAGCCCCGTGAAAGTGAAGCCCGCTGTTTCCATCAGATCTGCGTACGCCGCTGCCGCGCTGGCTGCCGTGATGTTTTCGTCCGTGCCCGCGCATGCGGTGCTGTTTGATTCCACTGGCGATCCGAGTTTCAACACGACGGCTCCGACCGGCGTGCTTGCGGGGAGCGGCTGGCAATACGAGGGGATCTTCGGCGGATTTCTGGCGACTCCGATTGCGCCGAATTATTTTGTCGCGGCCAAGCACATCGGCGGTTCGATCGGCTCGACGTTCGTGTATGGGGGGAACACGTTCACCACGGATTCGTACGTGGACTCGCCAAATTCAGACCTGCGCATCTGGCATGTCACCGGGACATTTTCCACCTACGCGCCGCTCTACACGGGGACCGACATCGTCGGGCTGAATCTTGTCGTCCTCGGGCGCGGCAATGAGCGCGGCGCGGACGTGACGCTCGGCGGAAATCTGGTCGGCTGGTCGTGGAACGGCGGCGCGAACCTCGAGCGGTGGGGCACCAACACGGTGACGGGCCGGGTGGATCTCGGCCTCTCGTACGGCACGACGATTTACGCGACATTCGATCACGGTGCGAGCGCGACCGAGGCGACGCTCTCGGCGGGCGATTCGAGCGGCGGCGTGTTCATCCAGGATCCTGCGGACGGCGTGTGGAAGCTTGCGGGTGTCAATCTGGGCGTGGACGGGCCGTTCGCGACGGACGCATCCGGGACCGGTGCATCTAACGCGGCGCTCTTCGACATGCGGGGCTATTACGTGCAGGACGCCAGCGGGGCTTACAATCTCGTCTCGGGCGCATCACCGGTGCCGTCCGGATTTTATGCGACGGAAATCGCCTCGAACCTTCCGTTCATCCTGGACGCGGTTCCCGAGCCGTCGAGCTGCTGTGCGCTGATCGCGGGCGTAATCACGCTTGCGTCGCTGCGCCTACGCCGGGTTTGGAAAAAGTGCGGGGTCTGATTTTGATTCCCGAAGACCGGCTCGCCTTAAACCGTGATCCTCCGTGCGCGTGCGGCGACGGGCCACGTCTCCGCGACGCGGCCACTTTCGATGATGATCGCCTCCGAGTGCAGCGCGACGGTGGGGCAGATGTGACGCGGGATGCCGTGCAGTGTCTGGCCGACGGAGAACTCGGCGGCGCGCGGCGTTTCGAGGACGAGATGCTCCTCGCTCTGCATCACGGCGACCGCATCGGGCAGCTCGATGAAGCGCACGCGTGGATGCGGATTTTCCGCGGCGACGGCCTTGTGGCCGAGATCCACGCAGAGGCGGTCGGGCGTGGGCTTGCTGACGACACGCGCGAGGAGCACGACTGCGTGCTGGAAAGGCATGTCGGCAAATTTGTCGCCGTAGCCGAAGTCCCAGAGCACCGTCGTGCCCGGCGAGCAGTCGCGATCGTCGTGCGAGGCGTGGATGGGGAATGTGGGCGTGCCGCCCGCGACGAGCACGGGCGCTGGCAGGCCGAGCGATCTGATTTTTGCGCGCAGCGCGAGCACGGGCACGAATGCCTCCTCGCACATCGCGCGGCGCTTCGCGGCGTCGGGTTCGTGGATGTGGCCGTCGTAAGCGTGCAGGCCCGTGGCGCGCAGTCCGGGTGATGCGGCGATGAGCTTGTAAAGTTCCACCGCGCCGTCGCCGGGCGCGATGCCCGTGCGGTGCATCCCGCAGTCGAGATCCACGAAGACGCCGATCGTCACGCCCGATGCGACCGCGGCGGCGCTGAGTGCGCGGACGGCCGAAGGATCATCCGCGACGACGCTGAATGCAGTGTTTGGAAAACGCCGCGCAAGTTCGCAGAGGCGCGTAATGCCCGGCCCGGCCTGTGGGAATGCGAGCAGGACATCGCGCGCTCCGGCGGCGGCGCACATCTCCGTCTCGGCGATTGTCGCGGCCTTGAATTTTGTGATGCCCAATTCGATCTGCCGCGCGACGAGCGGGCCGAGCTTGTGTGTCTTCACATGCGGGCGCAGACGCGCGGGGCCGCCGGCGATTTCGATCATCAGCCGCAGATTGTGTTCGATGCGCTCGCGGAAAAGCAGCAGGGCGGGCGAGGGGATCAGGGCTTCGTCAGCGGGGCGGAACCAGTCGTTCATCGCGCGAGGAAATGCGCGCGGCCCGCGGGTGTCACTCCATTTTCTGCGGCGGGGCGCACATCGGGAACCGTTCAACGATGACGCGTGGCGGTGAATTAACGATGACGTCACTGACCTTCGTCTAAGTTGGCGCTTGTAGCTTCGTTCTATATGGTCGCGACTCTTTTTCCAAAAATGACACGACCGCTCTGCTTTTCCATCGCCGTGCTGCTTGCAGGCAGCGCGCCCATTTTTTCCGCGCCTGCCACCGCGCCTGCCGCACCCGTGGCGCATGGTGACGGCAAGACGGAGGCCGGGGCGAAGGACGGGGCGAATGCGATCAGGACGATGAAGTTTGACGCGGGGTTGAAGGTCGAGCTTTGGGCGAATGAGCCGCTGCTCGCGAACCCCGTGTCGTTCGCGACGGACGAGCGCGGGCGCTGGTTCATCGCGGAAAGCTACCGGCAGGAGGGACGGCATGTGAACGGCAAGCCGGTCGCGGGCGGCATCGTGGACAACCGCGGGCACATGAACTGGCTCGATGCGGACATCGCGTCGCGCACGACGGATGAGCGGCTCGCGATGATGCACAAGTTTTACCCCGATCCGAAAAAGTTCGCGGAGACATTCGAGACCTACGAGGAGCGCATCGTGGTGCTCGAAGACTCGAAGGGCACGGGGCATGCGGACAAGAGCACGATTTTCGCCGACGGCTTCCGTGACGCGCTCGATGGCACTGGTGCTGGAATTTTAGCACGAGGAAACGAGGTGTGGTGGACGTGCATCCCGAACCTCTGGCACTTTACCGATTCGAGCGGCGCGGGCAAGGCGGACACGAAGGAAAAGCTGCTGTCGGGCTTCGGCGTGAAGTTCGCATTCCGCGGGCACGACATGCACGGGCTGCGCTTCGGGCCGGACGGGAAACTGTATTTTTCCATCGGCGACCGCGGGCTGAATGTGAAGAGCAAGGAGGGCAAGCAATCCGAGGTGACGGATACGGGCGCGATCCTGCGCTGCAATCCGGACGGCACGGACTTCGAGGTTTTCGCGACCGGTGTGCGCAATCCGCAGGAGCTGGTGTTTGACGAGCTGGGGAATCTTTTCACCGGCGACAACAACTCGGACAGCGGCGACAAGGCGCGCTTCGTGCATCTCGTCGAGGGCGGCGACTGCGGGTGGCGGATGACTTTCCAATATCTCGACGATCGCGGCCCGTGGAACCGCGAGCTGCTATGGGACGACAAGGAGGGGCAGAAGGCGCGCTACATCGTGCCGCCGATCGCAAACCTCAGCAACGGCCCGAGCGGGCTCACCTACAATCCGGGCACGGGCCTCTCGAAAAAATACGCGGGCCGTTTTTACCTCAGCGATTTCCGCGGCGGCGCGGGCGCAAGCGTGGTGCATGAGATCGCGCTGGAGCCGGCGGGCTCGACTTTCAAGCTGAAGGAGCGGCGCGATTTCGTGAAGGGCATCCTCACGACGGACGTGGAGTTCGGCACCGACGGCGCGCTCTACGTGCTCGACTGGGTGGAGGGCTGGAGCGGCGTGGACAAGGGCCGCATTTTCAAATTCACGTCGCCGGACGCGGATGCCGCGAAGCAGGCTGAGGTGAAAAAATTGCTCGCCGAGGGAATGGTCGCGCGCCCCGCGGCGGAACTCGAAAAGCTGCTTGCGCACGACGACCAGCGCATCCGGCAGGCCGCGCAATTTCAGCTCGTGGAAAAGAAGGACGCGGACACGCTCACGCGCGCGGCGAAGTCCGGGCCGACGACGCTCGCGCGTGTGCATGCCGTGTGGGGACTCGGCCAGCTCGCGAAGAAGACGCCGCAGGTGCTCACGACTGTCGCTGCGCTGCTCGATGACAAGGATGGCGAAGTCCGCGCGCAGGTGGCGCGTGTGCTCGGCGATCGCAGCTTCAAGGGCGCGTATGACAGGCTCATCGCGCTGCTGAAGGACGCGCATCCGCGGGCGCGCTTCTACGCGGGCATCGCGCTCTCGAAGACGGGCTACAAGCCGGCGAGCGACCCGCTCTTTGCGATGCTGGAAGAAAATGCCGATCGCGATCCGATTCTGCGCCACGCGGGCATCATGGGACTCACCGGATGTGCGGATGCGGCGGCGCTCACGGCGCGCACAAACCACCCGAGCGCGGCGGTGCGCGGCGCGGCGGTCGTCGCGCTGCGCAGGCTGAAGAGTCCGCAGGTCGCCGCATTTTTGAAAGACGCCGACGCGTCCGTGGTGCTCGATGCGGCACGGGCGATCCACGATGTGCCGATTCCGGAAGCGATGCCCGCGCTCGCAGCCCTCATCGGCGACAAAAAGATCGCGAACCGCAACATCCTGCTCCGCATCGTGAATGCGCACTACCGGCTCGGCCAGGCGGCGAATGCGAAGGCGCTCGCGGCTTTTGCCGCGGACAATTCCGCGAACGAGGTGGGCCGCAAGGAGGCGATCATCGCGCTCGCAGCGTGGGCAAATCCCGACCCGAAGGATCGCCTGCTCAATCTCTGGCGTCCGCTGCCGCAGCGCACCAGTGCCGACGCGACGGCTGCGCTCACGCCGGTGATCGCGGGAATTCTGTCAGCGGCGCCCGGCAGCGTCCAGGAAAGTGCGGCGGCGGCCACGGCGAAGCTCGGATTGCGCGGCGGAGGCGATGCGCTGCTCGCGATCGTCGCGAATGACAAGGCGGGCAAGGCTGCGCGCACGGAATCGCTGCGCGCGCTCGCGTTGCTGAAGGATCCGAATCTTGCAAAAGCCGCGAAGGAGGCGCTCACCGATCGCGATCCGAAGCTCCGCGCCGAGGGGCTGAAGGCGCTCGTCGCCTCCGATCCCGTGGCCGCGCTCACGGCGATCGGCGACGTGCTCTCATCGAATGCACCGGTTGCGGAAAAGCAGGGTGCGGTCGCCGCGCTCGCCGAGAGCCGCACGCCCGAGGCGGAGAAGCTGCTCGCCGGGCTGATGGACAACCTCATCGCAGGCAAGCTCGCACCCGAGGTGCGGCTCGACGTGTACGATGCGGCGAAGAGGCGCCCCGGCCTCAAAGCCCGGATCAAGCAATGGACGGACGCGCTGCCGAAGGACGACCCGCTCGCAAATTACCGTCTCTCGATCGCGGGCGGCGACCCGGACCGCGGAAAGAAAGTCTTCCGTGAGCACGCAACCGCGCAGTGCTTCAAATGCCACAAGTGCGAGGGCGGCGACAGCCTCGTGGGACCGGATCTCTCGAAGATCGGCGCGACGAAGGATCGCGAATACATCCTCGAGAGCATCGTTTTTCCGAACAAGAAGATCGCCGAGGGATTCCAGATCGTCGTGCTCGAACTGGCGGACAAGACAACGGTCGTCGGCCGCCTCCTGAGTGAGACAAAGGAGCAAATCCAGGTCGAATCCGTGGACGGTGCAGGCAAGCCGCATCCCATCACCGTCGCCGTGAAAAATGTGAAGACCCGCACGAGCGCGCCGTCGCCGATGCCGGAGATTATCCGTGACCAGCTCAGCCGCGAGCAGCTCCGCGACGTCGTCGAATACCTCGCGACGCGGAAATGACTTGCAAGAAATGACCGATGAAAACGACTGAAAACCTCTCGCTTTTCGTTCGCGGCGTTTTGCGCATTTCGCGGGCATTCCTGATTCTGCTCGCTGGCCTCTGCGCGTCCGCTGCGGAGCCGCAGAATTCGCCGCGCGCAAACCGCGTGCTCTCGGATTATTTTGCGCGCGAGGTTTTGACCATTGAAAGCCATCCGCTTGCCGAGCCGACTTCTGCGGAGCAGTGGGAAAAGACGCGCACGGAGATGCGCCGCGAACTCGCGGAGATGCTTGGCCTTGATCCGATGCCCGAGCGCACGCCGCTGAAAGTCGAGAAGACCGGCGAGGTGAAAGGCGAGGGATTCGTCGTTGAGAACATGCATTTTCAGGCATCACCCGGCCTGTACGTGACGGCCAATCTTTACCGCCCGGAAAAATCCGAGGGCCGGCTGCCCGCGATCCTCTATGTATGCGGTCATGCCGTCGTCGTGAAGGACGGCGTGAGCCTCGGCAACAAGACCGGCTACCAGCATCATGGTGAGTGGTTCGCGCGCCACGGCTACGTGTGCCTCACGATTGACACGGTGGAACTCGGCGAGATTCGCGGCGAACATCACGGCACGTATTCCAAGGGACGCTGGTGGTGGTTTTCACGCGGTTACACGCCGGCGGGAATCGAGACTTGGTTCGGCATCCGCGCGCTCGACTACCTCGTGTCGCGGCCCGACGTGGATCCGGAGCGCATCGGCGTGACGGGGCGCAGCGGCGGCGGCGCGTATTCGTGGTACATCGCAGCACTCGACGATCGCGTGAAAGTTGCCGCGCCCACCGCGGGCATCACGACGCTGCACAATCACGTCGTGGACGGCACGGTCGAGGGACACTGCGACTGCATGTTCATGGTGAACACGTACCGCTGGGATTACGACAAGGTCGCCGCTCTCATCGCGCCGCGTCCGCTGCTGATCTGCAACACGGACAAGGACACTATTTTTCCGCTCGATGGCGTCGTCTCCATTTACAACAGCACACGCCGCATCTACCGCGCGCTCGGAGCGGAGGCGAAGATCGGCCTGCAAATTTCCGAGGGACCGCACAAGGACACGCAGCCGCTGAACGAGGGCGCGTTCCATTGGTTCGAGCGATGGCTGAAGGGCGCGGACCCGATGGCTGTGCTCGACGAAGGCGCGACGAAGCGGCTCCAGCCCGAGCAGCTCCGCGTGTTTTCCGGCCTGCCGTCCGATGAGAAGAACACGACGATTGACACCGAGTTCGTCCCCGCGGCGAAGGCACCCGCGGTGCCCACGGACGCGGATCAATGGGCAAAGCTGCGCGACGAATGGATGACCGCGCTGCGGGAAAAATGTTTCGCGGGCTGGCCGACCACGGCGCCCGATCTCGATCTGCGCGACGCGGGCAGCGTCACGCACGACGGCGTGGTGCTGCACGCGTGGGATTTTTCGCCGAAGGCCCCGTGGTCGCTGCGGCTTTACGTCGCGCACCACGCGGAGGTGAAGTCCGAGGAACTCGAACTCATTGTGCTCAACGTGCTCGACGAAACTGCGTGGCAGGATTTCCGGCACATGATGGCGGGGAATTTCCCGAAGCTGTTTGCGCCCGCGGACCGCGCGGGTGCGGACGGTCACGGATTTGCCGATGAGAAAAAGATGTTCAACGACTCGAAGTGGGCGATGGCCTACGTGTGTCCGCGCGGCATCGGCCCGACGGCGTGGATCGGGTCGGAGAAGCAGCAGACGCAGCGCCTGCGCCGCTTTTACCTCGTGGGCCAGACGCTCGACGCGATGCAGGTGTGGGACATCCGCCGCGCGATCGCCGCGCTGCGCACGACGCCCTACGCGAAGGTGCCGCTATGGCTCCAGTCGCAGAACACGATGGCCGGAAACACGCTCTACGCGTCGCTTTTCGAGGACAGCATCACGCGGCTCGATCTGCACCGCATGCCGGCTTCGCACGAGATCGGGCCGGTGTATCTGAATGTGCTCAAGTTCCTCGATCTGCCGCAGGCCGTGGCGATGGCTGCGGAGCGCAGCCGTGTGCGGATCTACGCGCCGGAAAAGTCCGCGTGGTCGTTCCCCTCACAGGTAGCGGAGAAGCTCGGGTGGAAAAAGGCGTTCGAGCTGCGCGACCCGCTGCCGGCGCAGTGATGCCGCGCGGCGGGCTTGCGGCCGCCGGTTGCGGCGGAATTGGTTCTTTTCCCTTCGCACATTTTCCGGCAACGGAAGCGCATGGCCCCCCGACTGCTCCTCCTCCTGCTGCTGAGTTTTATTTTTTCCGCGTGCGAAAAATCCGGGCCGAAGCCTCTGCGCATCGGCATGGACATGAGCTATCCGCCTTTCGAGATGCGCGACACGAAAGGCGAACCCGCGGGCGTGAGCGTGGATCTCGCACGGGCACTCGGCGAACATCTCAGGCGGCCGGTGGAGCTTGAGAACATGCCTTTCGGCGGGCTCGTGGCCGCGCTTCAGACGGGGCGGATTGATGTGATCATTTCGTCCATGACGGCGACGGAGGAAGGCGGGCGCAACGTGGAATTTTCCGACCCGTACGTGCGCACGGGCCTGTGCCTGCTCGTCAGTGCGAAGAGTAACGTGAACGGGATCGCCGACCTCGATGCAGACGGGAAAAAGATCGCCGTTGTGAGCAGTACGACGGGGCAGCATTGGGCAAAGGCAAATCTGAAAAAAGCCACGCCTCTCGTTCTCGAAAAGGAGACGGCGTGCGTGCTCGAGATCACGCAGGGCAAGGCGGACGCATTCATCTACGACCAGATGTCCACGCTGCGGAACTGGCAGGCAAACCCGGACACGACGCGCGCGCTGCTGAAGCCGTTCCGCGAGGAGGCGTGGGCGATTGCGATGAAGAAGGGCGACATCGTGATGAAGGCGCAGGTGAACGCTTTCATCGCGGAATTCCGCGCGGGCGGGGGCTTCAGGCGGCTCGGGGACAAGTGGCTGAAGGAGCAGCGCGACACGTTTCAGAAGCTCGGCGTGCCGTTTGTGTTTTAACTGCGCGCTGCGTATTCGTTCAGCAGCTCCGCGATCGGATCCGATGTCGTGGAAAGATCGAGCCACCGGAATGCGCGCTCGCGGCGGAACCATGTGAGCTGGCGCTTCGCATATTGGCGCGTGGCGAGCGTGATCGCCGCGACGCATTGCTCGCGCGTGGTGCGTCCCGCGAGGTGTTCGCGGATTTCTGCGAGACCGAGCATCTGCGAGGCGGTGGGGCCGAGTTCGCCGGATTGAGCGACTTCCTCCACCACGCCTGCGGAAAACATCACCACCGTCCGGGCTTCGATTGCGGCGTGAAGTGCATCGCGTGAACGCGAGAGGATGACGCCGCTCGGCGCAGCGGAGCCGGCCCACTCGGAGCGGAAGCTGGAAAATGGACGGCCCGTGAGGATGCAAACTTCGAGGGCGCGGATGACCCGGCGCGGATTGCGCATGTCCACGGTGCTCGCGGGATCGAGCGAGCGCAGGCGTTTGGCGAGTGCGGGCAGCGGTTCCTTTTCGAGTGAGGCGCGCAGTGCGGCATCGGCACCCGGCAGAGGAGCGAGGCCGTGTGTGAGCGCGCGGATGTAGAGGCCGGTGCCGCCGCACACGACAGGCACGCGCTGACGCGTGGTGATTTCCGCGATGCACTCGCGGGCACGAGCAAGCCACTGCGCGACATCAAAGCGAATGTCGGGCGCAACCTCGCCGATCAGGTGATGCGGGACGCGCGCGCGCAATTCCGCCGAAGGCTTCGCGCTGAGCAAGTCGAGCCCCGTGTAAATCTGGAACGCATCCGCGCCGACGATCTCGCCGCCGATGCGCTCCGCAAGTTCGACGGCGAGCGCGCTTTTTCCGACGGCGGTCGGGCCGAGCAGGAAGAACGGGGCGCTGCGGATTTCGTCGGGCACGCCGTCCATCTCGCGGGAAACGCGCGGGCTTTCAACATTCAACATCCCGCGTCATCCCGGATATTGCCCACCATCGTGATGCGTGGGACTTGAGCCGTCTGTGTCCGGCCCATTTCCCATGAAGCCCGGTTCCAAGCGGGCGGCGGCGCTCCTGCTGGTGATAGCTTTGTACTGCATGTAGCCCCGATCGTGCTCGGGTTTTTCACCGCGTCCGCGGGCGTCCGGCTTCGGTGTCGGCGAGGATCATCTTGCGGACGGCGTCAATGCGGCCGCCATCGAGGAACAGCTCCCTCACTCCCCGACGCCCGTCCGCGTTCTGACCGTTTCCGGTGCGCCGGGCGCGAACGCAAATTCCTGACAGCAGCCAGCCATAATAAGCCTCCCCGGTTTCCCGGGGCGGCGGTGATTCGTAAGCCGGACACTCTTGTCCGGTGCGGTTGGTCGCGGGCAGGATTGCCCGCGTTACATCTTATTCGCGGCGCGCTTCTCCTCGATCGCGGCCTGCGCGGCTGCGAGGCGGGCGACGGGCATGCGGAAGGGTGAGCAGCTCACGTAGTTCAAGCCCACGCGGTGGAAGAATTTCACGCTGTCCGGATCGCCGCCGTGTTCGCACGCAGGTGCCGAGCTTGATGTCGCGGCGCGTGCTGCGGCTCCTACAAACGCGGGTTCACCGGCTCGCTTTGCATAGGAGAATGCCGAATACGCACTCGTGGACGCGGCGCAGCGGTTCTTCCGGGCGAAGCGTTCCAGCGCCTTGAGCCGAGCGCGAACTCGCGTAGGGCAAGCGAACGCTTCACACCGAGGTCGCGCTTTCCTTAAGTGCGGCGTCTTTGGGATGCGCTGATTTCTGTTTCGGCATGGGTTTGGACATACTGAGTCATCACGTCCGCAGGGGCATCAAGACTTCGTGCCGTTACTGAAAAACGTGAGTTTTTGCGCCGCCGCCTTCTTGTGCGTGTCCGCACTGTGTCCGTACACCTTCCCGACCAGAATTCCGCCGTCGCTGTGTCCCAGCCGTTGGGAGATGGTCATGAAGTCGATCCCGGCCATCGCGCATTGGGATGCGAAGAAATGACGCAGATAGTGAAACCCAAACCGCGGCACGCCGGCTTTTTTGCATACGAGGTTGAGTGATTCCCGAAGCCGCTTTGCATGGAGGCCCTTCCCTCCACGCTGAGGGGAGGGGAAGAGCCATGTGGTGTCGGGCGGCCGCGCCGCAGACATCTCATCATCAGCGATTTCGATTCCGGGAAAAAATCCACATCCCGCGCATCGTGGTTTTTTTCAATGCAGCCACTCCCAATCGTCACTGTGCGGCGCTTGAGGTCCACATCATCCCAGCACATGGCCGGCGCCTCCTTTTCGCGCCCGCCAGTCAGCGCAAGGAAGCGCAGGTAGAGACGGAAAAGCTCCGTGTTCTTTGTGGTCTCCTCCGTGGTGGCGGCGAGCAACGAGCCAAACTGCTCCGTGGTCATCAAAGGGCGTCGTTGCGCAGGCTTCTGTTATAATTGCCGGATCTCCGGCAGCCGTTCGATGAATCCGCGTTCGACCGCAAACTTGAGCACATTGCGCAGGGCGATCATTTCGAGATTCACGGTTTGCGCCAAACGCTGGAGCGCAAGCCGCTGTTCCTGGTTAGCTATGGATCATCGGCGCGTGATCTTGTCCAAACGAATGGCACCGAAATGGGTGATCCAGCGGTTGATCGCCTGCCGCTCAATCGCCTGCGTGCTGGGCTTTTTCTGCGCGAGGAACATCCCGGTGAGGTATTCCTGAGCGAAGGCCCCAAACTTCGGACGAAATACGGTCTGTGGCAGCTTGCCGTCGCTTCGCTGGGTGCGGGTGCGCCCCAACTTCGGCCTTCGCCTCATCGAGCGTAGTTGCGCTCAATGGCACGCGCCGGGGGGCGGTGCGCCCGTCACCGACGGTCCACGCGAAGCTGCGTGTAGTAGTGCGAGATGCGAAGCCAGAGGCCGGTGATTTTCCGCTTGCGCGAATCATGGACCGCCTCAAAGCTTGGGGACTCATGGATGTCGTTTTTTCCACCTTTCTGCATAGAACGACGTTTCATGGTGTCGCTGTAGTACAATGTGTAGTACTAAGCGAATCAATTTTCCTCCTAACAGAGAAAGCCGACGTGGCGGAATGGCAGACGCGCTAGACTCAAAATCTGGTATCCGCAAGGGTGTGTGGGTTCGAGTCCCACCGTCGGTACCCTGTTAACGCATTCGGTAGCGCGTGGTGCGACTGGGTTCCTCTGTCGGGCGTTTTTCACCGCGAAGCGGATTGCTTACCGGCTGCGCACTGCGCAGCGGTCGTTTGCTCCGATTTGCTCCGATTTGCTCCGAACCTCAGCTCATGCGACCGGGTCGATGCCTTGGTCGTGACGGCGGCGGAGCTCCGCGGTGATCTGTCCCTCGGACAAGCCTGCCGTCCACGGCGCGTGGTATTCGAGGTGCGGCTCGTCGCCGAATCGGAAGCCGGCATACATGCCGCCGACCTCGCCGAGCTTTGCGACGGTGACGTAGTTCGGGCCGCCGGGCACGGAGTCCCACAGCGGCGCGTTGCGCGTCTCATCCCACAGCGTGAAGTCGTATGCGCAGCCGCCGAAGCTCTCGTCGAAGTTGTGGAAGCTGTAGCCGCCAGGCACGGCCTGCGGACCGCCATTGTAAATGTGATCGTGGTAGAGCTGGTCACTTTCCGAGTAGCTTCGGATGCCGCTGGTGATTCGGAACGGCGTGCCCACGGCGCGAGCGGCCTTCCAATGCGCGAAGGCCGCTGCAGCGCATGGTTAGGCGGCGTTGGGTTCATAGGTGAATCCAGTATGGAGCGACAACGAACCAAGCGACCGCGCAGTGAACAGCGAACAACAGCGCCTGAAAGACCAGAAAAAAGCGGCGGCGCGTGCGGAAGTAGAAATAGAAAGGCAGTGTGAGAATGAGGATGTAAAGCACTCCAACGACAATGAACAGGGCGACGGTAAGCCAGTCCGGCTGATGCGAGAGAAGCGGATCAAGAACATGGAACAGTGGTCTGCTGACAAAGAGGATGAACAATCTGCCGAAAGACCCGAGAATGAATTGTGTGCTGGAATCGCCAGACGGAATGAAGCCAATGCCGACAAGGATAAGCGCTACGATGAAAGCAGACTCACGATACAAGCTGCCGGAACTACGGCGCCCAAGCGATCGAGGATCTTCTGAGTTAAGTTCTTGGGCTTTCATCGCTAGAAAATGCGTCTAAGTCGCCTAACAAGAAGTAGTCGAAAGTGGGGTTCGTTTAAAAAGCCTTGGTTCAGGGTCGGAGGCGGCGGAAAGCGAACACCACGGAAAGACGGGCATTGTTGCCGGGAGGGCCATTTGCATGGGTGTCTTGTGGCATGGGGCACCACGGATGTCCAGAACGGAGCGGATCGGGCTAGGAAGCCGTGCGATCCGTTGCTGCTTGAAGTCGAGGCCGTCGGTGCTAAAAAAACACATGCTTATCCGGTTGCTTGACACAGGACGGAAAACGCCTCTGAGAAAGGCAGGAAAGCAGGAATTCAGAGGGCAAATAACCCGCTTTTCTTGCCTTCCTGCCTTCCTAATTTCTTTTTTGTCAGGCAACCGGACATGCAGGAAAAAACAGCACAATGCGCGACACATCAAACGTCTGTCAGGTGAGTGCGGAAGAGCGCGGCCGACGCAGCGTGGCCAATCATCCGCGGCTGCGCGCGGTGGATCAGCGTGTGGCGCCGGGGATGGGTGCGGCGCTTGAGGAAGTTCGTCAGGAACTCGCGGACGACGGATGACGTGATTACCCACGAGGCAGGCGACGGTAGCCGCGCAGACGATGCCGCCGAATTGACGGAGCCTCAAATCAGGTATCTCGCCGTGCTGCGCGTGAAGCCGAGCGTCGGATGCGGGATGAGGCTCGCAGGGGTCAGGTTCGCCAATTTGAAAGGGTGGCGGGAGTCCGCGCGTTTCCGTGAACTGGAGAACGAGGCCACCGAGATCGGCAAGGGCGTCTTGTTCGTCGCCATGCGGAAGTCCGCGGTCGAGGGCGACTTGGTGCCAGTCTGTCAGAGCGGCTTGCTCGTGGGCCATAAGCGCAAATTCTGTGCCCGGATGCGCGAGATGCTCGCCAAGGCGCTGATGCCCGCGATGTTTGATCCGAAGGTTCTCAATCGTCAGCCAGCGCGCCCAACGGTTATCCTCGGAACTGCCGAGCAGATCGCGAAGGTGGTGCGGCGATTCTCGCCGACTGCGCGGCGCACTGAGCGCCCCGTGCCCGGCGATGGCAGCTCAGCGCCTGCGTGACACGCCCGACGCCACGGCGGGGCTCGGCAGATCAGGGAGGCCCGTCGGGCAGCCACCAGCGCGCTGGCACTGGAGGAAAAGCTCGCCGGCCAGAAATAGATCAAGGCATTGGAGGCACAACGGAGCCAAAAACGCCGCTCGCTTTTTGAAGCACAAGATGCGGTGGATATACAGCGCGCCAACCTCATCACTGCCGTCGAAGGCAAACTCGCGCAGCAGAGCGAACTTCACCAAATTTTCACGATCCGATGGACGGTCCGATAAACCCCTGAGACTCGCGACCCCGCAAATTGAAGCCATGGAAACGGACGATCTACGGGACGAACCCGATTACGATCCGATCATCGTTCGGCTCGTCAATGGTCACAACGTCAAGATCGCCGTCGGCACGTTTTGGGAAATACCAACACCGGAAGACAGGGCGCTTGGAGCGCAGCCTCATTCTTACAACGCAATTCGTATCTACAGTTCCGAAGGCACCCTTCCTCTCCGAATGGTGCAGCAGGAGGAGCTTCGCGATGCAAGAGCATTATTGGGAAAAGGCCACCGGCTATGAAGTGAAGATCAGCAAGGGCTTCTCCGAATTGAAGCCGAACGCCTACACCGCTTCGGCATCAGAACCGGTGTTCAATTACCGTCAGCCCCCGCCGACAAAAGCAACATGGCGAAGTGTCTCTTCGGGGGCTTCCAGCGTTGCCTCTACACGGTGCAGAAATTCCAATCGGACGCAGAACTTAAGTTGTCTGCGATCTTGGAACGTGAGGCTACTAAGTGGTTCAAGCCCGCCAAAGGGCAGTTCCAAATTTACCACAAGTCGGGTGCCGATTATCCCGAATACCAGCCGGATTTCGTCGCGGAAACGGATGCCACGATCTACATGTTGGAACCGAAGCGCCATGACGAAATGATGGACGATGAAGTCGTCGCGAAGAAAGACGTGGCGGTGAAATGGTGCAAGCAGGCAGGCGAATACGCCAAGGAAAATCATGGAAGTATCTGCTGATACCGCACGACATGCTAACAGAAAACATGACATTTGAGCATCTGGAAAGTCGGTATGAGGCGAACTGAAGAAGCCCTGCCAACAGTTTGTGTGGTGCTGGATGCAATACCCGCCGTGCCGCAGCGATGGGAAACTGATGGAGCTGGTAAGATGACGATGAGCAGCTGGGTAGGAAAACATTTTGCTACCCACAGCGCGTTCAGGAGTAATGAGACTGTACTCACCAGTAAGTTCTTGGTAAAGTTGTAGGATGTATTCCGTCCTCGACAGCACAGGCGCAACCATCAAGGCGCAGACCGTTGACGAACTGGCGGACCGATTTGCACTTTCGCCTGATTCGCTTCGCTCGCTGGTGCGTGGGCTGCGTGGACGATTGTTTGGGCTCTGTTCAACACATCCAAGAGCAAGGCGAATCCGATAGTGGTTCACCACAGCACTCGTCCATCTGGAATCAGCAACTCGAAAAATCCTCGGACCCAGCGTGAAGAAGTTCGCCAAGGACCATGATCTGAGCCTCTAGGGATTGAGCGAGCTTGTGAACCGTCGTGTCTTGGCATACAGAGGTTGGACGTTGGCTCGGAGTGTGGATGCGGTTGACGCCCATACGACGGGCAAAATTTTAGAAAAATGATTTTTCCTGACACATCCGCGCATCCTCTGCACGATCGAAAGCTACTGCCTCTGGTGCGTAGATCCCTTCGTTTACCTACGCGACGTGCTCACGCGCCCGTCCACACTCAACGCTATGGAGTTCCTGCAATCCACCCCACTAGTGCAACGTAACACATGAATCAGCTACGGTTTGATTCTTTGTTTGGGATTGGAGTAAGTCCATTTGATTGGGGTTGCCGTTTTATTGTATTGGCGGATGTAGCGCATGAGCTTGGAGCGCAGGTCGGCGAGAGAG
>CAIRYQ010000117.1 GCA_903882875.1 uncultured Spartobacteria bacterium
GCGGACATCATCCGCACGGCGGCTTTGGCTCCGGCTGATCCTGGTGAGTTCACGTCGTTCCGGCGGACTCAAACGAAAGGGTGCTGGCATGAATCCAATCATACACCAATACCGTCACATCTCAACGTTACACTGCACTAGCCTGTGAAGACAATCCCTGATGATGAGAACGTCGCCCTCGATTTGAAACTACGAAGGACGCGAAAAAATGCCGTTCTGGCAGATCGTCCTCATTGAATCGCCTTCGTGTCCTTCGTAGTAAAATCCAAACGGAGCCTCACCTAGCCCACTGCCCTAAATTTGATGGCCGGGCCATCTCGCCCCGCTCCTGTTCAAACCAGCGCAGCCACGGACGGCTCCCGGCATCTAATTTCCATTCGCCCTCCGGGTGAGCAAGGCCAGCAGCTCCCATGTTCAAGGTCGCCGCCTCCGTCCCACTTTTCGCTTCCGCGCACTCCGCAGCCCGCGGGGCGAACGCACAGGCGTCCGGCGAGAAAGAGCGCCGAGAGAAGGCCGACGACTGGGGGCAGGCTTTGGGGCAGACCGGCAGCGGCCCCCGCTTCCTTCACTGACCCATTCTCCATGACCACTCTCCTTCGGCTCGTTGTGCTCACCGCGTTGTGTGTACTTGCCCCGACCCTGCGCGCCCAAACTCTCCGTGTCTCAACCGATGATCTCGCGACATTGAAAAATCTCATCGCCGCAGCGAACGCGTGGGATGCCCGAGGCAAGACCCGATTCGACTCCGGCCTCGCCGCAAGCCTCGAACAATCCTGGCGCTCGATCCGCGATCCTCTCCTGCGCATCAAAGCCCGCGAACTCGTCCCATCGCTCGAACGCGCCGCACTCCTGCGCCCGCGCCTCACGGAAATCGCCGCCGCCGCCAAAACCGCGAAGGGAGTCGCCGCGTTTGAATCCGGTGCCCCGCAATGGCTCGGCGACCTCGTCGGTGCGGACTCGCTGCGTGTGTTTGACCGGATCACCAGCGTCAATCTTTTCGACGGACAGAACCCCCACGACAAATCCTACAAGCGGAACGAAACGCTTGTGGATGCCTGGCTCGATCGCCTCACAGACCTGCCGGATCTCGTGAGCCTCGACCTCGCCAACACCGGCGTGCAAGGCCCCGGGCTGAAGGTGGTCGGCACATTGAAAAACCTCGAACGGCTCAATCTCACCCTCACTCCGATCACCGACGGACACCTGCAACATCTCGCCGGGCTCACCAAGCTCCGCGTCCTCTCGCTTGCCTCCGCGAAATGCACCGGTGAAGGCTTCCGCTTCCTCGGCAACCTCGGGCAGCTTGAGAATGCGAACTTCCACTTCACTCCCGTCAACGACGCCGGGCTTGCGGGCATCAGCACCGTCACAAGCCTCGAACGCCTCGAGATCGTACACTGCCATTTCACCGACGCCGGAGCGCCGCACCTCGCGAAACTGGTGAATCTCGAACGTCTCCAAATCGGCAGCCTCGAAGCGACCGGCGCCGCCATCCAATCGTTGAGCGGTCTGGGCAGACTGCGTGAACTCGACCTCCACGACGGGCAGGCCACTGCCGAGGGCGTCCGCCATGCAAGCAAGCTGCCATCCCTCCGCGTTCTGCGAATCTACGGCGCGATCAAAGACGAGGGTGCGGAGCCCATCGCACAGCTCACCAACCTCGAAGTCCTCGTCGCCAACAGCGGCGGCCTCACCGACGCCGCGCTCGATCATTTCGCGCGGCTGCCCAGGCTCAGGATTCTCGACATCAAAGGCAACAAGATCACCGATGCCGCCATCGCCAAGCTCAAGCAGACGCTGCCCGCGCTCGAAGTCATTCGGTGAATTGGAAACGGAGATGTCGTTCCCATTTTCTGCAAGAGTTCATCCGTGAATCATCGCCTCCATATCCTCGTGCTGACCGCTGTGTCATGCCTCGCCGCTTCCGCAGCGGGTGAGACCGTCACTTTTGAAAAAGAGGTGCTGCCCTTTTTCAGGGAGCACTGTTTCCGGTGTCACGATGAGAAGAAGCAGAAGGGCGACTTCCGGCTCGACACGCTGCCGCGAGACTTCGCCGAACTGCAAAGTGCCGAGCGCTGGGCGGAAGTCGTTTTTCGGATGAACTCCGGCGAGATGCCGCCGAAGAAGGAGAAGCAGCCGCATGCGGCGGACATCGGCAAGGCAGTGGAATGGCTCTCGGCGCGGCTCGATGAAGGGCGCGCGGCGCGCATGGCGAAACGCGGGCCGGTGACGCACTACCGGCTCAGTCGCGATGAATACGCGAATACCGTTTACGATCTCCTCGGCGTTCACTTTGATCCGAGCCTTCCGGGCGCGCTGAATGAGGATCCGCGCTGGCACGGCTTCGAGCGCATCGGCTCCATGCTGTCGCTCTCACCGTCGCATGTGGATCGCTTTTTCAAGGCCGCCGAGACCGTGCTCGAACGCGCGTTCCCCGAGCAGCAGGCGAAGCAGGTGCGGCAGAGCAAGACCGCCGTGGACATGCGCTATTCCACGATGCGCAAGCGGCTCGAGGAAGAGGGCATCGCGGACAAGGTGCGAGCCGTCGTGTGGCCCGGCGGCGGGCTCGGTGGCAGTGCGCCGCAGGGCAAGGAATCCGGCGTGTATCGCGCGCGCATCCGCCTCAGCGGACTGCCGGGGCTCGATGGCCGCGCGCCGCATCTCTCGGTGTGGCACAATGAACTCAAGCGATCGCTTTTCGATGAGGACATCCTCGCGCCGGAGGATCAGCCGGTCGTGATCGAGTTCGAGATCTTCCTCTCGATGCCCGCGAGCCTGACCTTGCAAAATGTCGTGCCCGGCGCGTTCAACGAGACGGGCAACCATACGCTCAATGTGCTGAACGGCGGCGGCAGCATCTTCACCAGCACGCGCGAAACGGGCCGCACGAACCCGACGGGCTACAAGCTTTTCGACGACGAGGGCCACGCGATCTACCCGGTGCTGCTCGTGGACTCCGTCGAGTGGGAAGGCCCGCTCGTGAGCGAGGCGGATTTGAAAAAGCGCGAGGGCCTGATTCCGCAAAAGAGTGGCGATCTCGCGGAAGCGCGTGAGTGCCTGCGGCGCTTTGCGGAGCGTGCATGGCGGCGTCCCGCGACGGAGGCCGAGGTGGCCCGCTATGTGAAGGTCGTCGAGGCCGAACTGGCCGCGGGCGAAAAATTCCGATCTGCCTACATGGCGGCGATGGTAGGCATCCTCACGTCGAAAAATTTTTACTACATCGAGGAAGGCTCGGCCACGCAGCGGCGCGACAAAGTGAACGACTGGGAACTGGCCTCGCGGCTCTCGTATTTCCTGTGGGGCTCGATGCCGGACGAGACGCTTTTCGCGCTCGCACAAGCAGGCACGTTGCATGAGCCGGAGGTGCTGCGCGCGCAGTTTACGCGGATGATCGGCGATGCGAAGATCCGGCGCTTCACCGAGGCATTTCCGCAGCAGTGGCTGCAACTTTTCAAAGTGGGCATCTTCCCTCCCGACCCGAAGCTCTACCCAGGCTACGACAAGTGGCTGGAGAAAAGCATGGTGCTCGAATCGCAGGGATATTTCACCGAGGTGTTCGCGAAAAATCTGCCGCTGCGCGAGTTCATCGCGTCGGACTGGACGATGGTGAACCCGCGCCTCGCGCAGCACTACGGGCTGCCCGCATTGCAGAAATCCGGCTTCCAGCGCGTCGCGTTGCGGCCGGAGGATCATCGCGGCGGACTGCTCACTCAGGCGGGCATTCTCATGCTCACTTCGGATGGCACGCGGCACCGCCCGGTGCATCGCGGCGTGTGGCTCTCGGAGGCGATCTTTGCAAAGACGCCGCCTCCGCCTCCGCCGAATGTGCAGCCGATCGAGCCCATCCCATCGGACAAGCCGAAGACCAGTGTGAGGAAACAAATCGAAGCGCACGCGACCGATGCGAACTGCGCCTCGTGCCATCGGCGGATTGATCCGCTCGGGCTGGCGTTCGACAATTTCGACGCGATCGGCCAGTGGCGCACCGAGGAGATCGTGCAGGGCGGAAAAGGCGCGAACCCACCGGTGAATGCGACCGGCGCGCTGCCGGATGGCCGTGCGTTCGATGGCCCCGAGCAGTTCAAGCAACTGCTCGGACAGGACGGGGATCGTTTTGCAGAAGCATTCACCGAACAGCTCTCCACATTCGCATTGCGCCGTGTGATGACGATTGACGATGCCGCGCAAATCCGTGCCGTCGCGCTGGAAAGCAAGAAGGACGGGCACCGGCTCAGGACAGTGCTCGAAAACCTCGTGCTGTCCGACCTTTTCCAAAAACGCTAAGCTCACTCAGCACAACCGCCGCACCATGAACATCCAACGCCAGACCTGGCTCCTCAACCGCCGTCATTTCCTCCGCGGAGTCGGAGTCTCCGTCGCACTGCCGCTGCTCGATGCGATGCGCCCTCTGCACGCGCTCGCCGCCGACGACAAGGTGCTGAAGCCGAAGCGCAGCGTGTTCATTTACCTGCCGAACGGCGTGAACACGACCGCGTATCAGATCCGCGAGGCTGGGCCGGGCTACACACTTTCCGAGCCGTTGAAGTCGCTGGAAAAACATCGCGCGCACATCACGCCGTTCAGCGGACTGCATCATCCGAACGGCATGGGGCACCACCACAACTGCCAGAGCATCTGGCTCACCGGCGGAAAAATCGGGCCGTCCGTGCGCAACTCGATCTCGCTCGATCAGCTCATGGCGCAGATCACCGCGCCGATCACGCGTTACGCGTCACTCGAACTCAGCAACCAGGGCGGTTCGCTCGCGCGGAATGCCGACGGAATCCAGCTCCCAGCGCAGTCGAGCCCCGGCGGCGCGTTCCGCGAGATGTTCGAGGATCCGAAGGGCGGCATCGCGAAACAGCGGCGCGGCTATCAGCGGCGCGGCAGCATCCTCGATGCGATCATTGACGAAGCGGACAGCCTCAACAAGCAGCTCGGCAGCGAGGATCGCGATCGCCTTGAGCAATATCTCACCGCCGTACGTGAGGTGGAGATCCGCACCGGGCGCTCCGACAAGTGGCTCGACACGCCGCGTCCGAAAATTGATCCCGCCGCCGTGCCGCACCTGAACCGCGACGTGTCGCTCCAGATGCTCGGCGATTATCTCCGCACAATGTACGATCTGATCGTGCTCGCCTTTCAGACGGACATGACGCGCGTGGCGACGTTTGTCACCGGCGTGGAAGGCCAGGGTCCGGCGGTGCCGGAGATCGGCATCCGGCAGGACCGCCATTCTCTGTCGCATCACAACGGCAACATCGAACTCATGCGGCAGCTCATGGAAAGCGACGCGTTCAATATCGCGCAGTTCAGCTATTTTCTCGGTCGCCTCAACGAGGTGAAGGACGCCGACGGCCCGCTGCTCGACACGACGATGGCACTCTACGGCAGCGGCATGGCGTACGGCCACAGCCACGGCAACGCGAGTCTCCCGCTCATCCTCGCCGGCGGCACGAAGCTCGGGCTGAAGCACGGCTCGCACGTGGACTTCAATCTCACGAAGGATTTCCAAGGCTACGACAAGCACGCGGCCATCCACCACAAGCCGGTGAACGACAAGGCGCGGCTGAGCAATCTGCTGCTCACGATGGCGCAGCGCATGGACGTGCAGACGGAGAAATTCGCCGACAGCCTCGGCACGGTGTCGGAGGTGCTCGCGTGATCGGAATTGGCGGAATCCAAAGCGGGAATCGCGGCGCACGACCTCGCCATTCGTCATCCGTCATCCATCATTTCATCGCGCTGCTGATCAGCGCGACGCTGTGCTGCGCAGACGAAAAGGATCCCGTCCCGCAGCAGGGAAAATTTCCTCCGCCGAATTCGGGGCGCACCATCGCCGGCGAGCTTGTGTCGGTGGATCACGTGAACCGCCGCGGCGCGCTGCGGCTCGATGGCGACGGCGAGGACGGCCGCTATCACACCGCGCCTAGCCATCAGTTCGCGATGCTCCCGTACGGTTCGCTGCGCTACCACGGCGCGCCAGCCGAACTGCGCGACATCCCCATCGGTACACATCTGCACGGCATTTTTTTCCTCCCGCCCGAGGGCGACACGACTTTCCCTGTGCCGAAAAAAGACGCGCGCTACGTGCTTCCGCAAAACCACGCGCTCACGCTGGAGGATGACTTCAGCTTTTACGCGCGGCGCGGACAGGCGTGGAAGAACACGTCGGTCGATCTCACGAAGGGCCAGCTCAAGGCGGCGCTCGCCGGGCCGCCTGCTCCCGACGGACTCAGTGGCGAAAAAATGTTCGAGATGGATCGCTCTACGCGCGTGTGGAAAGGCCGTGGCTTTGCGGAATTGGAGGACATCGCAGCGGGCCAAGTCGTGCAGCTCAATCTCACTTGGGCGCCGGATTGGAAGAACGGACAGTTTCACCTCGCCGACATCTGGCTCGACGAGGACAGCCGGAAAACCGCCGCCGAACGGCAGCGGCAGATCCACTTGCGGTACGAGCATACCCGCTGGCTTGCAGGCTGGGTGGATCACGTCGAGCACGAGCCGGGCGGCCGGGGCGTCGTCACGCTCACGCTGTTCGGCGGGATGGATCCGTCGCTCTACGACGAAGTCCGCAGTGCAAAGGCTGGTGCGATTGCCGCCGGGGAAAAAACGCTGCGCACTTGGTGGCAGGAACACGACAACAAAGGCGGCCCCGTGCTCGATTTCAAAGACCTCCCGAATCCGCCACCGGGCAGCAGCGGGCTGCAACTGCGCGTGCAAATCGCCGAACTGCTCGAAGGTTTCCGCCCCGGCCGCATCGTCCGTTTTCGCCCGAACGGCTGGCCAAATGTGAAGCTGCCGCCGGAGGAGCGCGTGAAAGACATGGATGATCGCTGAGGCGATCCGCGAGGGATCGCGCCAATGCTTTCATCAGCAGCGGGGTTGCGTTTCCACGATGAAAATCACCCCCGCGTTCCTCGCCCTCCTGCTCTTTGCCTCGCCGTCTGCACGCGCCGGCGAGACGCTCTACAATGGAATCACACTGCCCGACGCGTGGCCGCCGCACGAACCTGTGGCGAAGGCCGGCGAACCGATGCCGCTGCCGTACCTCGCGCATCCGCCCGCGGTGATCCCCATTGATGTGGGGCGGCAGTTGTTCACGGATGATTTCCTGATCGAACAGACCACGATGAAACGCGAGCATCACCTCGCGACGGCGTACGAGGGCAATCCGGTGTTCAAGGCCGAAACGGATGCGGAGCGCCGGGGCAAGTCGCCGATGGCGATGCCGTTCAGCGACGGCGTGTGGTTTGACCCGCAGGATCAGCTTTTCAAAATGTGGTACCTCGCCGGCTACAGCAGTCACACGGCGTATGCGACTTCGCGCGACGGCGTGAAATGGGAGCGCCCGCAGCTCGACGTGCGCGCGGGAACGAATGTTGTGGAGAACGGCCCGCGCGATTCGTCCACCGTGTGGCTCGATCTCGAGGAGCGCGATCCGCAGCGGCGCTTCAAGATGTTCCGCATCCACAGCGAGAACAAAGTGTGGGCGATCTCCGTGTATTTTTCCGCCGACGGCATCCATTGGGGCGAGCGCGTCCTGCGCACCGGCCCGACCGGCGACCGCACGACGGTCTTCTGGAATCCGTTCCGCAAAGTGTGGGTGTACAGCATCCGCCACGGCTGGAGCGGCCCGCGCGCGCGGCGGTACTGGGAGGTGAAGGACATTCTCGCCGGCCCGCAGTGGGGCGCACTCACCGATGCCGTGATGTGGACCGGCTCCGACCGGCTCGACCCGCCGCGCGAAGATCTCCAGGAGACGCCGCAGCTCTACAATCTCGACGCCGTCGCGTATGAGAGCGTGATGGTCGGCCTCTTCACCGTCTGGCGCGGCGACAAAAACATCCCGCCCGGAAGGCCGAAGCCGAACTCCATTTTCCTCGGCACCAGCCGCGACGGCTACCATTGGGATCGTCCCGATCGCCGGCCATTCATCCCCGTGTCGGAAAAAGAGGGTGACTGGAATTGGGGCAACGTGCAGTCGGTCGGCGGCGGCTTCCTCGTGAATGGCGACAGGCTCTGGTTCTATCACAGCGGGCGAGCGGGCTCCGGCCCGACGAATCGCGACGGCAACGGCGGCACCGGAATCTCATTTCTTCGGCGCGACGGCTTCGCCTCGATGGATGCGAAGGAGGAAGCGACACTCACCATGCGCACCGTGAAATTTTCCGGCAGGCATCTCTTCGTGAATGTGGACGCGCCCGCTGGTGAACTGCGCGCAGAAGTGCTCGGCGCGGACGGCAAAGTAATCGCACCATTCACAAAGGAAAACTGCGCGCCGGTGACGGCGGACACAACACGCACCGCCGTGAAATGGCGCGGTGCCGACGACCTCTCGAAGCTCGCGGGCCAGCCGGTGAAGTTCCGCTTCACGCTGCGGAACGGCGCGCTGTATTCGTTCTGGGTGAGCCCCGATGCGAGCGGCGCAAGCCACGGCTACGTCGCCGCCGGCGGCCCCGGATTCACCGGCCCGACGGACACGACCGGCAGTGGTGCGGATGCAAAACAGAAGTGACCCCGGCCCCTGTGCTGCGGAGCGCAGAGCATCCCGCAGGCGCGAATTTCAAAATCTACGCGTCCACGATCCCGGACTCGGCGCGCACCTTGTCGAATGCGTCCCATTCATTTGCGTAAAACGGATATCTCACCGTGGTGCCGTGCGGCTTGTAGCGAAAGTGCTTGTAGGGCCAAAGCCACAGGCCGGGATTTGCGCGGATGATCGGCTCGTAGCGGTTCCAGCAAAGTTGCGCGACCGTCGCGGGCGTCGCATCCGGCGGGATGTCGAGCGGCTCGAATGCCTGCAGAAGCACGCCGCCGTCCGGCTGCGACAGGCACACGGTGGGGACGACGAGCGCATTACCCCGCAACGCGAGCACGCCGTGCAGCACGCTCACGCACATCTCCAGCGAAAATGTGCGGATGACCGCGCTCGCCTGATCCGGCGCGACAGTGAGATCCGCAAGGAATGCAATCGTGCCGCCGCGCTTCACACCGCGCAGCATCCGCAGCATGGATTTTTCCTGAGGAATGATCGTCTGCCCCGTCACTTCGCGCAGGCGTTTGAAAATCACATCGAGGTCTGGGTTCTTGAAATTTTCCGCGACCGCGAGCGACGGAAAGCCGTCCGCAGCGGCGGCAAGCGATCCCCATTCCCAGTTGCCGAAGTGCAGCGAGAGGAGCACCGCGCCTCGCTTTTCCCGATCCAGCCGTTCGCGAAGATATTCCCAGCCTTTCGTGCGCAGCCAGTGGCGGTTCTCCGGGCGCGCGACCACGGGCGACCAGAAGAGGTCCACCATCGTGCGCGCGAAATTACGGTAGCTTGCAAGCACGATCGCCTCGCGCTGCGCATCAGTGAGCGCCGGGCCGAGCGCGCAGCGGACATTCTCGATCGCCACCTCGCGCCCGCGTCGGTCGAGCATGAACGCGACCTGGCCGATGCCGTTGGCGAGATGGATGCAGCTCCGCCGGGTGAGATGCGGAATCCACCATTCGAGCAGGCGGCAGAGCGTGGTCTCGAAAAGGCGGCGGATTTTTTTGCAGACGGACATCAGCGGGGATCAGGAGTCAGAGGTCAGGAGTCAGGATTGGAAGTCTGCTGGCAAGGTGCGGCTGGACTGAATACTGATTTGCCGAGAACTGAGAACTGAGAACTGACCCCGATTCCCAAAAATGGACGCCTCCGACATCCTCTCCCTCGCACGCAGCATCCTCGCGCAGCCCACCGCGCCCTTTCACGAGGACGCCGTGCGCCGCGAAATCCGCGCGCTGCTCGCGGACTGCCCCCACGTCGCGCTGACTGAGGATCGCTTCGGCAACCTCCTCGCGCACTACCGGCGTGGAAAATCCGCCGCACGCCTCGCCTTCGCCGCGCACATGGATCATCCCGCGTACGTCGGGCGCGAATTCCTCGGCGGCGTGCCGGAGCGGTATCTAAAAAAGAAACCGCCGGTGAAAAAGTTCGGCGCATTCCGCATGTGGGATCTGCCCGCGTGCGAATTTCGCGCGGGCCGCATCCGCTCACGTGCGTGCGACGATCTCATAGGCTGCACAGCCATCGTCGCGATGCTCCGCGAACTCGAACGCACCGGTGCGGACTGCGCCGCGTGGGGCCTTTTCACGCGCGCCGAGGAGGTCGGCTTCGTCGGCGCGATCGAGCTGGCGAAAAGCGGACTGCTTCCGAAATCCGTCACCGTCGTCTCGCTGGAGACGAGCAGCGTGAAAGGCGGCCCGGTGAAAATCGGCGCGGGCCCCATCATCCGCGTCGGCGACCGCACAAGCGTCTTCGATTCCGTGGCGACCGCGCAGTTGCAGGCCGCCGCGAAAGCCGCGGGCATCGCGCACCAGCGCGCGCTCATGCAGGGCGGCACCTGCGAGGCCACGGCGTACGCGCTCTACGGCTACCGCACCGCCGCGATGTGCGTCGCGCTCGGCAACTACCACAACTGCGGCCCCGGTGACCGCATCGCGCCGGAATTCGTGAGCCTCGACGACACGCTCGGCATGGCCCGCCTCTGCACCGCCGCCGCGACCTCCGCGGACACCGACCCGCACCGCGAACTCCGCAAATCGCTGGAGATACGCCTCACCGACCACCGCCGCTTTTTCCGCCGCTTGGAAAAGTAGCGATCCGGGACAGTTCGCAGCAGCGGCGAAACTCAGCGCGACCGAGCCAATGCCCCCCAAGCGACGCGGAGGCGACGGAGCAGCCAGCATGACATTTCCGCGCAACACACAGCGCACAAGACACGGATGGCATCCGGGTTCACACTGACGTGACTTTCATGCTGAACCAACTGCGCACCGCCGGAATCCTCGGTGCGGGAATCCCGCTCCTCGCGTGCGGCATTTCCGCCGCGGCGGAGCCTGCGGAGAGCGTGGAGTTTTTCGAGAAGCGCATCCGGCCGGTGCTCTCGGAACAGTGCTACAAGTGCCACAGCTCGACTTCGGAAAAGCTCAAGGGCGGGCTGATGCTCGACAGCCGCGAGGCGTGGCTCAAGGGCGGCGACACCGGCCCGGCCATCACGCCCGGCGATCCGGAGAAGAGCCTGCTCGTCGAGGCCATCCGCTGGAAGAATACCGACATGCAGATGCCGCCGAAGAAGGCGCTCGCGCCGCAGCAGATCGCGGACATCGAGGCCTGGGTGAAGGCGGGCGCGCCGTGGCCGCAGACGGCGGACTCGCCGTCGCCGAACGCGGGCGCGAAGGTCGCGACGAAGAAAGTTTTCGATCTCCAGCAGCGCAGGCAGGAGCACTGGTGCTGGCAGCCGGTGGTGAATTCGCCGGTGCCCGCGGTGAAAAATTCCGCATGGCCGCGCACGGATGCCGACCGTTTCATCCTCGCGAAGCTGGAGGAGAAGGGGCTGAAGCCCGCGCCGGATGCTGACGCCGCGACTTTGCTCCGCCGTCTTACTTTCGCCATCACGGGCCTGCCGCCGACGCCCGAGGAAGTGGAGGCGTTCGTGCGCGAATACCAGTCACCAGTCACCAGTCACCAGTCACTGCTCGAAGCGACGGTGGATCGCCTCCTCGCCTCGCCGCATTTCGGCGAATGCTGGGCGCGGCACTGGCTCGACCTCGTGCGCTACGCCGAGACGCGCGGGCACGAGTTCGATCCGGAAATTCCGAACGCCTGGCAGTATCGCGACTACGTCATTCGCGCGCTGAACAGCGACGTGCCCTACGACCGTTTCGCCGCCGAGCACATCGCGGGCGACCTTCTCCCGCCGCGCATCAACGCGCAGACCGGCGCGAACGAATCCATCCTCGGCACGGGCTTCTGGTTCCTCGGCGAGGAGGTGCATTCGCCCGTGGACATCCGGCAGGACGAGGCCGACCGCATGGACAACCGGCTCGACGTGATGGGCAAGACGTTCCTCGGCGTGACCATCGGCTGCGCGCGCTGCCACGACCACAAATTCGACGCCATCTCGCAGCGCGACTACTACGCGATGCAGGGCTACCTCATCAGCAGCGGCTACCGGCAGGCGCGCTTCGAGACGCTGGAGCCGCACCGCGAAATCGCGCAACAGCTCGACCGCGTGCGTACCACGACACGCGCGGCGCTTTTGAAAAATGTGGCCGATGCGATCGAGCCGCGCATCTCGCGATTGGCTGATGCGCTCATGGCCGCGCGCGCCGTGCTGCGAGTCCCGAATGGCACGCCGCTGCCGGACGAAGGCGCGAACGATTCCGCATTCGTGGCGAGTCTCGCCGCTGAGCTGAAGGCTGCGAAAGCCGACGCGCAGAGTCCGCTGCACGCCTTCGCGGTGATCGCGACGGCTGCGAAGACGGATGAGGCGCAGATTTTTGCGAAGGCGTTCGCGCCGGTGCTTGCGGATTTGGAGAAGCGTGAGGCCACAGGTGCGATCAAGTTCTCGCCCGAGCAGATCGTCGCCGACTACACGCGCGCCAATGCCACGCCGTGGATGCAGGATGGCTTCAGCTTCGGCCAGCGCCCGCTGCGCGCGGGCGATCCGATTTTCGGCAGCAGCGCCGACCAGCCGCTGCTCGGCATCACCGTGCGCGGAGCAGCCGTGCGCGATGCCGCGTGGAAATCGCTCGCGGTAAAAAATGTCGAGCGCGATCAGGGCAAGCTCGGCGCGTGGGAGCGCTCCGAGCAGACACTGCGCACACCGGACGTGGCGCTCGCGGGCGAGCAGCTTTGGTATCTCGTGAAAGGCGCGGGTCGCGCGTATGCGGCGGTCAATTCGCACACACTGGTCCACGGCCCGCTGCACGGCGCGCTGTTCCACGAGTGGAAGGTTGACGGCGACCGCTGGCAGTGGGTCGAACACAAGCTGCCGAGCTACACCGGCCACCGCGCGCATGTGGAGTTCAGCCCCGCCGACGGCGGCGACTTTGCAATCGCGATGGTCGTGCAGTCCGCGGAAAAGCCGCCGCTGCCGGATGTCACGAGCGAGCGCCTGCTCGGCGCGCTGCACGATGCGAAGATCACATCGCCCGTCACACTCGCGGAGGCGACGCAGCGCGCACTCGCGGGCGTGTGCGAAAAATTACGCGCGGATCGAGTTGGCGACGAAGCGGCTCTCGCGGACTGGCTCGTGCGCAAGATCGAGCTATTCGCGCCCGCAGGCAGCCCGGCACGGCGGCAACTCGCCGAAGCCGCGCAGCCGCTCGTCACGCAGCAGACGGAGATCACCGCGAAGATCCGTCCGAACTCACAGACCGCGCCCGCGATGTTCGACGGCAGTGGCGTGAATGAATTCCTGCTCGTGCGCGGCCAGACAAAGCTCGCGAGCACGCAGGTGCCGCGGCGCTTCCTCGAAGCCATCGCCGGCCCGAATCAGCCGGAACCCAAGAACGGCAGCGGACGGCTGGAGCTTGCACAGCGCATCACAGATCCCGCGAACCCGCTCACATCGCGCGTCATCGTGAACCGCGTGTGGCATCATCTTTTCGGACGCGGCATCGTGCCGACGGTGGATAACCTCGGCGTGCTCGGCCAAGCGCCGTCGCACCGCGAACTGCTCGACCATCTCGCCGCGCGTTTCGTGAAGGAGCAGGGCTGGTCGGTGAAGAAGCTCATCCGCGATCTCGTAATCTCGCGCACCTACGCGATGTCCAGCGCGCCCGCGGATGCCGCGGCCGAGCAGGCCGACCCGGAAAACCTCCTGCTGCACCGCGCCAACCTCCGCCGCCTCGAAGGCGAAGCGATCCGCGATGCAATACTCGCGATCTCGGGCCGGCTCGATCCGAAGCTCGGCGGCCCGCCCGTGCCGGTTTTTCTCAACGCATTCATGGACGGCCGAGGACGTCCATCGCGCAGCGGCCCGCTAGACGGCGACGGACGCCGCAGCATTTACACCGCAGTGCGCCGCAATTTCCTCCCGTCCATGATGCTCGCGTTCGACACGCCGATTCCGTTCATGACGATGGGCCGCCGCAACGTCTCGAACGTCCCTGCACAGGCGCTGATCCTCATGAACGATCCATTCGTCGTGGAGCAGGCGAAGCTTTGGTCCAAGCGGCTGCCCGAAGACCCCGACGAGCCGCGGCGCGTGCGGCAGATGTATCTCGCCGCATTCAGCCGCCCGCCGACGCCCGAGGAACTCGCCGACGCCCACACCTTCCTCGCCGAGCAGCGCGCGCTCTACGGCGCAAAGGACGCCGACGCCCACGCATGGGCCGACTTCGCGCATGTGCTCTTCAACGTGAAGGAATTCATCTACCTCAACTGAGACCGTATCAGACACGCGATCTGCCGACAATGACTGAGGCGTGGAGCCGCGAAGCTCTACGCTCGCAATTTGATCATCAGGTCACCGGCCTCCACCGCTTCGCCGACAGTGACGAGCACTTCGGCGACTGTGCCGTCCGCGGGCGCGAGCAGGTTCGTCTGCATTTTCATCGCTTCGAGCGTGGCGAGTTTGTCGCCTTTTGCGACGGCCTTGCCGACGCTGGCTTCGAGTGCGGTGATCATGCCGGGGATGGGCGCGCCGATTTGCAACGGGTCGCTCGCGGCGGCTTTCGGGCGCGACTTCACTTCCTTTGAGATGCTCTTGTCGAGGACGGTGGCTTCGCGCGGGAGTCCGTTGAGTTCGTAGGTGATCACGCGGCGGCCGTCCTTGTCAGGCGTGCCGATGTTGATGAGCTTGATGATGAGCACCTTTCCCTCCTCAATGCTCACGGCGACATCCTCGCCGGGGCGCAGGCCGTAGAAAAATGCGGGCGTCGGCAGGCAGCTCACGTCGCTGAAACTTGCCTGAAATTTCGCGAAGTCCGCGAAGACCTGCGGATACATGAGGTGCGAATAGAGATCGTCGTCGCTCGCCTCGCGTTTGGTTTTCTCGGCGACTTCGGCGCGTGTGTCCTTGAGCTTCACGGGCTCGGGCTTCGTGCGTTTGATTTTCTTGTCGCCGAGCACGGCACGCACCACGTCCTTCGGGAAGCCGCCCATCGGCTCGCCGAGTCCGCCGCTGAGCATGTCGAGCACGCTCTCGGGGAATGCGATGCTGCCGGGCTCGAGGTTCACGACGTCGGCGGGCTTGATGCCGCGGGTGAAAAGGAACAGCGCCATGTCGCCGACGACCTTGCTCGACGGCGTCACTTTCACGATGTCGCCGAAGAGGTCGTTCACCTCGCGGTAGCAGCGTGCGATTTCCGGCCAGCGATGCCCGAGGCCCATGCTCGCGGCCTGCTCGCGGAGGTTCGTGTATTGGCCGCCGGGCATTTCGTGGAGATACACTTCACCGCTGCCGGTTTTCGGCGCGGTGTCGAAGGGCGCGTAAAAATTCCGCACATGCTCCCAGTAGTCGGAAAATTCGTTGAGCGTATCGAGGTCGAGCCCCGTCTCGCGCGGCGTGTTCTGCAGCGCGGCGACGATACTGTTGAGGTTCGGCTGCGAAGTGCTGCCGCTCATGCTTGCGATGGCGAGATCCACCACGTCCACGCCCGCGTCGCTCGCCTGCAGCACGCTCGCCGCATTGATGCCACTCGTGTCGTGCGTGTGAAAGTGGACGGGGATGCTGATTTCGTCCTTGAGCGCCTTCACGAGCGCCTTCGCTGCGTACGGTCGGCAGATGCCGGCCATGTCCTTGATGGCGAGAATGTGCGCGCCCATTTTCTCCAACTCCTTCGCGAGCGAGACGTAGTATTTCAGCGAATACTTCGTGCGCGTCGGATCGAGGATGTCGCCGGTGTAGCACAGCGCGCCCTCGCAGATGCCGTGCGTGTCCTGCACGGCCTCCATCGCGGCCTTCATGTTTGCGAGGTCGTTCAGCGAATCGAACACACGGAAAATATCCATGCCTGCCTCCGCGCTGTGTTTCACGAAACCAGCGACGACATTCGCAGGGTAGCTCGTGTAACCGACGGCATTCGCGCCGCGCAGGAGCATCTGGAAGCAGATGTTCGGCACCGCCGCGCGCAGCGAACGGAGGCGCTGCCACGGGTCTTCATTCAGGAAGCGCATCGCAGTGTCGAAAGTCGCGCCGCCCCACATTTCGAGCGAGAAAAGTTCCGACGTGCGACGCGACACGGCGGGCGCGATCGTGAGCATGTCCGCCGTGCGCACGCGTGTGGCCATGAGCGACTGATGCGCGTCGCGGAACGTCGTGTCCGTCACGAGCAGCCGTTTTTGTTTCAGCGTCCACTCGGCGAATTTTTTCGCACCGAGTTCGAGCAGCAAATCGCGCGTGCCTTTCGCGGGCACCACACGGCCATCCCATTTCGGCACGGGCGCCGGTTTCAGCGCCTGCTCGGGCTTGTAGCCTTTCGCGTGCGGGTTGCCATTAATGATCACGTTGCCGAGGAAATTGAGCAGCTTCGTCGCGCGGTCGCGGCGGAGCTTGAAGTCGAAGAGCGCGGGCGTTGTATCAATGAGCGTCGTCGTCGCCAGCCCGCTGCGGAACTGCGGATGCGCGATCACGTTTTCGAGGAAGGGCGTGTTCGTCTTCACGCCGCGGATGCGGAATTCGCGCAGCGCGCGGTCCATGCGGTCGAGCGCAGTGTGGAAAGTCGTGCCGCTCGTGGTGATTTTCACCAGCAGTGAATCGTAGAACGGCGTGATGACCGCGCCCGCGTCGCCCATGCCCGCATCGAGGCGCACGCCGTAGCCGCCTGCGCTGCGGTAGGTGATGATCTTGCCGTAGCTCGGCGTGAATTTATTCGCCGGATCCTCCGTCGTCACGCGGCACTGCACGGCGAAACCGTTGCGCTGGATTTTGTCCTGCGCGGGGATGCCCACCGTCTCGCTGTCGAGCGCGTGGCCCATCGCGATGAGGATCTGCGAGCGCACGAGATCGATCCCCGTGATCTGCTCCGTGACCGTGTGCTCCACCTGGATGCGCGGATTCATCTCGATGAAAAACCACTCGTCCGTGTCGAGGTCCAAGAGGAACTCGACCGTGCCCGCGTTGTCGTAGCCGATCTCCGCCGCGATGCGCACGGATGCGTTGCACAACTCGTGGCGCACCTTGTCGGAAAGGCCGTAGCTCGGCGCGATCTCGACGACCTTCTGATGCCGGCGCTGCACCGAGCAATCGCGCTCGTGAAGGTGCACCGCATTGCCGTGACGGTCGCCGAGCACTTGCACCTCGATGTGCTTCGCGCGGCCGATGTAGCGTTCCAAAAACACCGCGCTGTTTCCAAATGCGCGTTCCGCCTCACCCTGCGCCTCGTCGAGCAGCGCATCGAGATCACCCGCCTTCTTCACCACGCGCATCCCACGACCACCGCCGCCGAACGCCGCCTTGATGATCAGCGGGAATCCGATCTCTGCCGCGACCTTGAGCGCGACTTTCCGATCACTCACCGGCTCCTCGGTGCCCGGCAGCGTGGGGATTTTCAGCTTCTGCGTGAGCGCGCGTGCAGCGACCTTGTCGCCCATGAGATCGAGCAGCTCCGGCTTCGGCCCAACGAACGTGATGCCTGCTTCCGCGCACGCCGCGGCGAACTTTGCATTCTCCGAGAGGAAGCCGTAGCCCGGATGAATCATGTCCGCGCCCTTCGCCTTCGCGAGCGCGACGATGCTTTCGATGTCGAGATACGCGCCGACCGGCCCCTTGCCCTCGCCGACGCGATACGCCTCGTCGGCTTTGAATCGGTGCATGGAAAATTTGTCCTCCTCCGCGTAAATCGCGACGGTGCGCAGCCCGAGTTCCGTCGCCGCACGCATGATGCGGATGGCGATCTCGCTGCGGTTCGCGACGAGGAGTTTCTTCGCGTTCAAAATGGGAGGGCTCTGCTTGGCTGCGGACTTCGGCATAAAAACGGGCGCGCCTTGTAGGACACAAACCGCCGGTGAGCGAGAGGAAGTTTCCGTGGCAACTTCGTATATCGCTCGACGGCTTACTCCTCAAATTTGAGTTTGCGCACGTCACGCTCCATGCCCGTGGGCACGGTGAGCGGCGTGTAGAGTTCCGGGCGGCGCGCGCAGATCCACTTGCGGCCCGTCGCATCCGTGAGCAGGCGCGAATCGAGATTGGCGACCACCATCGCGTCATCCGCCTTCCACGTCTCGGCGAGGATGCGGCCGTACGGGTCGAGGATCATCGCGTTGCCGGTGCGGATTTCGTCGTCGTCCACGCCGACGCCGTTGCTAAAGATGAGGAAGAGCCCGTTGTCGTGCGCGCGGCTCGGCAGCCAGCGCATGAGCCAGCCGCGGCCCTTGTCGCTGCGAAACTCGCGCTCGATTGCCTCGGGATTTGCGCGGCGGTTTTCCCACAACGCGCGATCGATCATGCCCATGAGATTTGGGTTTTTGCTGCGGACTGCGCCGGTCTGGTGCGGCGCGATGAGCACCTCCGCACCGCGCAGCGCGGTGATGCGCGCATTCTCGATCACGTTGCAGTCGTAGCAGATCAGCACGCCCGCGCGGAAACCGCCGGGCAGATCAAACACCGTGTAGTCCGTCCCGCTGCGGATGGCCGTGTGCTCGAATGCGTGCAGCTTGCGATGCCGGTGCCATGTGCCGTCGGGCAGCGCGACGATGTAGCTGTTGTGAAAGATGCCGCCGCCCGCGTCCTCGACGAGTCCCGCGCCGATTGTGATCTTATGCCGCCGTGCGAGATCGATCAGCCGCCGCGTACTCGGGCCATCGGGGATCGGCTCGGCAAGCGCGGCGAGCTGCGGCACGGTGAGATTGCGGATGAACCAGTAGCCGGTGATGCAGCACTCGGGGAAAACGAGCAGTTCCACGCCCTGCGCGACGGCCTGTGCCGTGAAAGTTTCGAGCTTGTGAAAGTTCGCGTCCTTATCGCCAGGCGCGCTTTCAAACTGCACTGCTGCTGCGCGCAGCGTACGTGTGGGCTGTTCCTTCGGGGCGTGCATTTCGGTCGCGTAGCGCGCGGGTGAGCGGGTGTCGAGCAGCTTCCCGGTGCCGCGCGCCGCGGAGAAATCGTTCGCATTCCGTTGCAGGATCGCCATTTTTCCCGCACCTAGCGCCGTGAAAGTTCTCCTCATCGAAGACGAAGCGAAGATTTCCTCCTACGTGGCCAAGGCGTTCACGCGCGCAGGCCACACGGTGAATGCGATCACCGACGGGCAGGCGGGCCTCATCACGGCGACGAGCGATCCTTATGATGTGATCATCCTCGACCTCGGGCTGCCGGGGCGCGACGGGCTGGAAATCCTCTCCGCGATCCGCGGGCGCAGCATCAGCACGCCGGTGCTCATCCTCACTGCGCGCGGCGACGTGAAGGACCGCATCACCGGCCTGAACCGCGGCGCGGACGACTACCTCGCGAAGCCGTTCTCGATGGAAGAGCTGCTGGCCCGCGTGAACGTGCTCACGCGGCGCAAGGGCGAGGATGCTTCGCCGCTGCTGCGCGTGGGCGATCTCGTGATGAACGAGACGACGCACACCGTCACGCGCGACGGGAAGACCGTCCACCTTTCGCAGCGCGAATACGAAGTGCTCCACTTCCTCATGCTGAACGCGGGCAGGACCGTCACGCGCATGGATATCTGCGAGCATGTGTGGAAAAGCGTGCTGGCCAACGACACAAACGCCGTGGACGTGTACATCCAGCGGCTGCGCGTGAAGGTGGACGAGGATTTCCCGGAGAAGCTGATCCAGACCGTGCGCGGCACGGGCTACGTGATGGGAGCCGCAGAAAAATGAGGGCGCTGCCGCTGTCCGCGAAGATCGCGCTGTGGTCGTTCGTGCTCGCGTTGACGACCATCGGCGGCGGCTACTCCGTGACGGCCTACGTGCTGAAACAGGAAATGCTGTCCTTGATCGAGCAGCGGGCAGAGCGCATTTCCAAGGACATCCTCCTTGCCCTCGATCACCTGCCGGAAAAGCCGTCGGCGATCACCAAGGAAATGCTGCCGAGATCTGCGGCGACCATCCCCGTGGAGATCATGACGGCAGACGGCGAGACGCTCTTCCGCGCGCCGTCCCTCAAAAACAGATCGCTCGCCGACGGCCCGGCGACCCCGCATCAGACGATGATCGGCAAGATTTCCTACCATGTGGAGACCCGCGAACAGCGGGGCCTCACGCTGCGCCTCGCCCTTCCCCTCACGCAGGTGGACACCTCGCTCCGGAGGTTGAAAATGGCGAGCCTCACCGCGCTGCCGATCATCGCAGTCCTCAGCCTCCTGGGAGGATACTGGGTCGCCGGGCGCGCGCTGAAACCCATGCGGAAAATCACCGAGGCCGCCGCGCGCATCACCGCGGAAGATTTGCACCGGCGCCTGCCGCTTCCCGTCGCACGCGACGAAATCCGCAAGCTCACCAACGTCCTCAACGACACCTTCGAGCGCCTCGAACGCAGCTACCTCCAGGCGGTCCGCTTTGCCTCGGACGCATCGCACCAGCTCAAGACGCCGGTCACCGTGATGCGAGCGGCGATCGAGTCGCTGCTGGCGGATCCGACGATACGCCCGGATCAGGCCGCGGTGCTGAACGACGTGCTCGACCAGACGCGCCGGCTCTCCTCCCTGACCGAAGGGCTGCTGCTGCTCGCTCGCGCCGACTCGGGCGGCATCAAGAGCTATCCGGACGAGGCGGACCTGATCCCGATCCTCACACGCTGCATCGAGGACGCCGAAGTGCTGGGATCGAACTTGGAGATCAAAATCGAGCAGGAGCTTCCCGACTGCCTGCCCGCGCTCGCCGCACCGCAGCAGACCGAGCAGATCCTCCTGAACCTCCTCGAAAACGCCGTGAAGTACAACCACCACGGCGGCACGATCCGCGTAAAGGCCGTCGAACGGCGGGACGGCGTGTTCATCACGATCACGAACACCGGCACCCCGATTCCGCTGGATCGCATGCAGTGGATTTTCGACCGCTTCGCACGCGGCGACAGCGACGAATCGCGCGCAGGCTACGGCCTCGGCCTGAGCATCGCGCGCGAACTCGCAGCCGCGCAAGGCGGAGACGTGCGCCTCGTGCGCTCGGATGCGGATACGACGGAATTTGAACTGCGCCTCGCGAAGCCCGCCGCAAAGACCGCGGACAATCCGCTCATCCCGCTGCTCACGCCCGCCCCGCGGCCCGCCCATCCGCGCCCGAGGGATGTCCTGACCTTGAGGCCGTAGGATCCGAAGCTGCCTCGATGGGGCTTGCAGCCGTGGCGGAAGCGCAGCCTCTCAGTAAATCATCGCCTCCGCCGGCGGCTCGGCCTTTTCGATTTTCTCAACCTTCAGCACGGAAATGCGGCGGCCCTTTTCCACTGGGAATGTCGCGGTGCCGGTGATGCGCACCCACGTCATCTCGGGAAATGCGGGGAGCTTTTCCGCCTCGGCGAGCGTGGCGACCGGCCGGGCGTCGGCGGCGCAACAAGTCATGAACATGCGCACGGCCTTGAAGCGGTTGCCGGAGGCGTTGTTCGACGAGTCGGGCATGAACTGGCCGATGAGTTCCACGCTCTTTCCCTCGAAGTCCTTGCGGAGAAGATTGTCCTGCGCGGCGTAGAGAAGGTCGAGAACTTCGGCGACGATGGTGCCGTCGGGTTTGCGCACGAGGTAGTCGGCGGTCTTGCTTTCCTCCGCGGCGGCTGGCTGCGAAGATGTGGCAGACTGGTTGCCGTCCTTGCTCGGGAGCGAAAGGCCCACGGGCTTGCGGTAGTCGGCTTTTCCATCCGCCGGGCGCGGCGCGGCGCTGCCGAGCTGATCGAGCGAAGTCGCGGTGCCGCGGTTCTCGACGAATGACTTGCTGAAACCGTCCTTCGGATCAAAGCGCGCAGCGACGACGATCGGCGCGAGCAGGATGAAAAAGGTGAGCAGCTTGCCAGCGGTGCGGCGGCTCAGGCCGTGACCGCATTCGCCCGAGGAGCAGCACGTGGCGTCGCCTTTGAATGCGACGAAACTCAGCGCCATCACGCCAAGCACGATCGCGGCGATGAGCGCATACACGCGGAATTCCGGCGCGAGCATCGCATTCATCCGCATCGAGAAATGGAAGTAGAGCAGCACCGCGCTCCAAGTCGCGAGCGTCGCAGCGGGCAGCCAGCGTGCGAAAAGGGATTTCATGGTCAGCAGGGTAGCGTCGTTTGAGCCGGCACGCAAACCGGCGGCGTGAAAAAGCCGCGGCCTTTTCCCGGCGCGACTTCAAGTCCAGCCCAGATCCAGCAGATGAATGCGATGATCGCGAAAAGTCCGATCGCCATGCACACGACGAAACGGCGGCGGAACACGAGGCCATAGAGCCAGAAGAGCTTCAGATCAAACACCGGGCCGAAGAGCAGGAAGGCGAGCTTTGCCGCCGGCGGGAAAATCGTGAGCTGCGTGGCGGCTACGAACGCATCCGTCGTGCTGCACAGCCCGAGCAGCGCGGCGAGCACCATGAGCGAGACGACGGAAAGGAACGGTGATTGCGCGAGCGGCGCGATGACTTCGCGATTTACGCCCACGGCAAACGCGCTCGTGATCGCCGTGCCGATGACGAAGAACACCGTGACATCCAGGAAATCCGCCGTGGCCGACTGAATCGCGAGCATCACTTTCCGCAGCGGCGAAGCCGACGCGACGATCTGCGAAAAATCCAGCGGCGCGGAATCCGCGCTCGATTCCGAGGAGATGCTCAGTCCAGTGCGGCGACGCGGCGCGGCATCGGCGGGATTCGGCTGCGCGACGAGCCTGCGCGGGAGCTGATGCACGACGAGCGCGACGAGCACCGCGATGGCGTAGCCGAAGCCCATTCGCAGCGTGAGCATGAGCCACGGATCCTGTTTGCTGAACGCCTTGAACGTGCTCAGCGCCACGATGGGGCTCACGATCGGCGCGGCGAGCATGTAGGCCGTCGCCACGCCGAGCGGCATGCCTTTGCGGATGAAGCGCCGCACGATGATCACGCTGCCGCATTCGCACATCGGAAAAATAAGCCCGAGCAGCCCCGCGAGGAAAATCGCCGGGCCGGGACGCGACGGCAGCAGCTTCGTGAAACGCTCCGCCGAAACGAACACATCCACAAACCCGGAGATGAGCGCCCCGAGCAGCAGGAACGGCGCGCCCTCGAACAGCACGCTGAGGAACGCCTTCGCAAAATCGCCGAACTCGATGTGGAACCAGTTCATCGTGCGGCGGGAGGAATGGTCATGCCCATCATTCCACGCGAAGCGCACAGGCTTTGGGAGAAAATGTTCACGGCTTCAGCGAATGCGCGGCCTGCTCGCCGCCGAGAAGCTCCGGCGCCTGCAAGGAACGCGCACCCTGCTCCAGCGGCTTCAGCTCCTCGATGTCCTTGCCCGCATTCGCCGCGTGCAGTTCCTTGAATTTCCGCGCGGTCACAAACACGCGCGTCTCCAGCGAGCGCGTCGCATCGTTGTACGCGTCCACCGCGCTGCCGAGATTGCGTCCGAGCTTTGCGAAATGCTCGCCGAGCTTTGCCAGCCGCTCGTAAAGCTCGCTGCCGAGATCGCTGATCAGCTTCGCATTTTCCGCGAGCTTCTCCTGCCGCCAGCCGTAGTGCACCGCGCGCAGCAGCGCGATCAAGGTCATCGGCGTCGTGAGCATCACGTTTTTCTCCGCGCTGAATTCGATCAGCTCCGGATCGTGCTCCACCGCCGCGCCGAAGAAAGTCTCCGCCGGCAGGAAGAGCACGACGAACTCCGGCGCTTCGCCGAACTGCTCCCAGTAGCTTTTCGCCGAGAGCGCCTTGATGTGCTCGCGCACCGCCAGCGCGTGCTCGCGATAGGCCGCGGTGCGCGTCACTTCATCGGTCGCGGAAATCGCGCGGTCGTACGCGCTGAACGGCACCTTGGAATCCACGACGATCGTCTTGCCTCCAGGCATCTTCACGAGCATGTCCGGACGCAGCCTGCCCCTGTCGCTATCTCCGACGCCGCTCTGTTGCTCGTAAAAATCGCAGTGATCCTGCATCCCCGCGAGTTCGACGACGCGGCGCAACTGGATTTCCCCCCAGCGCCCGCGCGCGCCCGTCGAGCGCAGCGCACTCGCAAGCCGGCCCGTCTCGCCGCGAAGCTCGCGCTGCGTCTCGATGAGCGACTTCACCTGCGTTGCGAGCCCTTCGTAAGCAGCGGCACGCGCTGTCTCGATGGCATTCATCTGCGTGTCCACTCGGGCGAGCGACTCGCGCACGGGCTTCAGCAGTTCCGTGATCGCCTGCTCCTTCTGCGCGAGATCACCGCTCGCCTTCTCCTGGAATTTCGCCAGCGTCTCATTCGCGAGCGAAAGGAACGCCGCGTTGTTGTTCTGGAGCGCCTGCGCGCTCAGCGCGTGAAAGGCGTCCGAGAGTTTTTTCTGCGCGTCATCGAGCAGCGCCAGTTTCTCCGCCGCCTGCTCGCGTTCCTCGGAAATCTGCATCTCCAGCGCAGCCACGCGCGCATCCACCTCGCCTTTCACTCTGCGCAATTCTTCCAGCGCACGCTCGCGCTCGCCGGCTTCGCGCTGGAGATCTGCGATGCGCGCGCGCGCCGCGGCATCGTTCGCCTCCGCGGTCGCGAGATTTTTTGAGAGCGACAGCTTTTCATCCGCGTGCGCGGCCTGCAGCCGCGCCTCGGCTTCCGTCACAGCCGCGGCGGGACGCTGACGGAGAAAAATCCAAGCGAGCACCGCGCCGAGCACGGCTCCGAGGATGGTCGCTGCGATGAGGATCGTTTCTTTCAAGACGCGGCATCCTGCGTGCGCAGGCGCACAGTGGCAAGGATCGGCGGCCTGCATGCAGACATGCGGTGAAAGATCATGCCATAGTGCGGACGGGGACCAGAAAGTAGCTGGCGCGATTTACCACAGGTTGAAAAGGCAAGCCGCTCACCAACTCACAGCGAGTGTCAGGGTTTCGCGGCCGTAGGTGCGGTCAGCGCGCTGCAAGCTGCGCGGCGGCCTTTTCGAACCATTCGCTGTCCGGTGCGGCGTAGGGGCGGAAGGTCTCCAGCGTGCCGGCCTGCTCGTTATGGAGCAACGCGCGGTGCAGTCCGAGGCTGCTGGCCTTGGGCGAATCAATGAGGCTCGCGGAGTCGTTCGCGCTCATCTGGAAGACGATCCGCATTTCAAATTCCGTGAGCGCCTTCCGGCTCATCGCGCGGTTCACATTGTTGTAGGAGTCCACCGTCGCGATGATGTGGATGCCGAGCGCGCTGCCCTCGGTGATGATTTCGTTGAACGCCGCGCCGGGGCTCGCCTCGCCATCGCCGCCGCCGAAGCTGAATTCGTCCTCGTGGCGCAGCTTCTTGAATTTGTGCAGGCCGTGGATGAACACGAACACCGACGGCGCACCCGCGAGCGGAGTTTCGCCGCTGGCGCGCGCCTTCATCTCCGTGGCGAGATTGCCGATCACGTCGGGAATCTCCAGCGCGGTCACGAGCGTGAGGCCATGCGGGATCGTCCTGGCAAGGCGCTCGAATTGTTCCGTCTCGGACGTGCCCGCCGCGGAAGCGTGAATCACAATGAAACGCGCGCTTCCCGCGGGATGCTGCGCGGCGAGCGCGACGACCGAGAGCAGGATCATCGTGAGCGCGGACTCCTCGCGCTGGCCGACGATGAGCAAGTGGTTCCCGCTCTGCCGGAGGAATGCCGCCTCGGTCGGGCCCTTGATCGAATTCGGCGCGCCGAACCAGCACAGCGGGGCGGGCGGCGCCTTGGGCGGTTTCGATTCGAGCGCGATCGCGAGCAGATCGTTCTCCTGCACATTCGCGGGCGCATTCCCCTCGAAGACGATCGCGCTGCGATGCCGGTCGTGCCGCGCATCGGCGAGCGCGCGCACCTTGTCGAGATACGCGTCGCGCTCCTCGTCGGAAAGCCACACGACCTGGAACGGGCTGTTGCCCTCAATGGCTCCGGCGGAGTCGTTGTAGATGCCCTCGCCGGGACGCGAGAGCAAGCGCGGCGCGGAGTTGTTCTCATCCATGATGAGATACGCGTCGGCCTCATTGCACTGGAGCGCGACGCGGATGACCATCTGCCCCATCGTCGCGCGCGCGAGCGTGAACGCACCGCCGAGCGTCTGCGAACCGAGGATCACATGGATGCCGAATGCGCGACCCTGCCGCACGATGCGGTCGAAGAGCAGCGACGCCGTCTGCGCGATGCTGTCGTCCTCGACGAAGAATTCCTGGAACTCGTCAATGAGCAGCAGCGAACGCGGCATCGGCTCCGTGCCGCCCGCGCGCTTGTAGCCCGCGACATCCTGCACGTTCAGCTTTCGGAAAAGGTCGCCGCGCCGTTTCAGCTCCTCGTCCACGCGCTGCAGGACGCTAAGCGCAAATTCCCGATCGCTCTCGATCGCCACGACGCGCGCGTGCGGCAGGCGCTTGTTCGCGTAGCATTTGAATTCCACGCCCTTCTTGAAATCAATCAGGTAGAACTCGACCTGATCCGGCGAGCATGCGAGCGCGAGGTTCGTGATGATGACGTGGAAGAGCGTGGACTTGCCCGAGCCCGTCTTGCCCGCAAAGAGCGCGTGCTGTCGCGTGCCTTTGCCGATGGCGAGGTACTGCATCTTCGTCGCACCGGTGCGCCCGATCGGGATTCGCAGCTCGTTCGTCGTCTCGTTCGTCCACAGTTCCTCGGGCTTCGGCGCAATTTGCTCAAAGGGCACCTGCACGCGGTTCGAGTCCACGCTGTTCTTGCCGATCTTGTGAACGAGGCTCTGTGCGAGCGTCGCATCCGGCGGCAGGTCGAGCACGAGCGCCGCGCCTGCCTCCGCCTGTTCGCGTCCCGCGGAAAATGCGCCGCCGTCCGCACGCAGGCACACGCTGCCCCTGCGCAGCTCATCAATCGAAAACCCGTCCGGCAGTGCGTGGCGCTGATCCCAGTGGATGAGCGTGAACACCCCGCAGCGCGGGCCGCTGATCGCGATGCTCTGCAGCCGCTGCGCCGAGGCTTCGCTGAAGCCGTTGGGGAAATCCGCGACGACGAGGAACAGGTATTTTTCCGCGACCGTGCCGGCCTGCGCGTTGTAGGCTGTGATGTTCGCGTACTCGTTGCGCAGGTACATCTGGATGACCTTCTCTATGTGCGCGTTCAGCTCCGAAAGCCGCTCGTCAATCTGATCGCGCTGCGTCCAGATGCGGCGGTTGATGAGCGCCTCCTCGTAGTCGCCGAGGTGCATGAGCCCTGCGAAATTTTCACCGAGCCCGACCGGGTCAATGATCGTGAAGGCGACCTTCCCGGGCGGAGTCGTTGTGAGCAGGCGGAGCATCACGTTGTTCAGCACGCGCGTCGTCGCGCCGCCGCACGATTCCTTCGTCTCGAGAAGCAGCGAGCCCTGCTGCGGATACGTGAGCGCGAGCGGGATGCTCACCTGCGGAGCACCCGGCAGCGCGAGACGTGAGACTGCAGTCGAGGCATCGGGCCGCTTCGCGAGGTCGAGCTGGAACTGCGCAAATTTCGTCGCGGGCGTGAAGTGCTCATACGGTTTCCATGCCTCGACAAACTGCGCGCTCCACTCGGGAAAATCCGGCGCGAGCGCGGAATTGAGGTCAGTGATTTCCGCAAAAACCGGCGTGATTTGCTCCTTCCACGCCGCGTCGAGCGTGTCCCACCGCTCCTTTTCGTTCGCCTGAATCACGGACATTTCGGCCTGGTGCGCGACGTCAATCTTCGCATGTTCGGCTGCGGCGCGATCCTTCAATTCCTTCGCCTTCGCATCCGCGCGCGCGCGGATTTTTGCGAGCTGATGGGTGAGGCGCGACTCCATTTTCTGAGTCATGCGCGGGAGCTGCGGCTCCAGTTTGCGCCGGCCTCTTTTTTCAAAATCCTCCTCGACGCCGTCCGCCTTTGCCCACTTCGCATCCACGTCCGCGCAGATCGCGTCGTATTCGTCCTGAATGCGTTTCTGTTCGGACTTGTGCCGCGAGTCCGCCGCGGCGAGCCCCGCGCGCATCGCCCGGTAGGCATCGAGGATCGCAGCCCCGGTGCGCGCGGCCTCGTCCCGCGCGCCATTTTTCCCGCTCACGTACATCGCGACGCAACCCGCGATGAGCAGCACGGCCACGATCGCACCCACAGCCCAGAGCGGCGACGAAATGCCGCGCACAAAGCACGCCGCACCGCCGATCGCGGCCGCGAGGACGAGCCACACCGCGAGCGGCATCGCGCTGAAGAGCCGCGGCAGCAGGAGCGCGCTGAATCTCGCGAGCTGTTCGGCCGCCGCCGCGATCCGCGCATCGATTGCACCGAGGAAATCTTCCGCCGGCTCTTCTCCCGGCTTCCCGCTCTCGCTCTCCACGAGTGCCTGCGCAAAGGAGCCGTAGCCTCTGAACGCCTTCATCGCCTGCGCTGTGAGAGAGTCGAGCACCGCTCTGTGCTGCGCGAGCGTATGCGAAAGTGCGGCATGTTCGGCGTCGTTGTGCCGCGTATTCGCGGCAAGCGCGCGGTCGGCCTGCAGCTTGCGCATCTGGAGTTTTGCGAGCCAGTTTCCCTTCGCGTCCGCGGCACGCTTCGGCAGCGTACGCGTGAGCAGGCCGTGCGCTCGCTGCACCCGGCCGAGCCGATGATCGCGGATTGCCTGCACGCGCTCGGCCCGTCTCGCGGCGACCGACTCCACCTCGGCGATCTCCGTGTCGAGCGCAGTGTCCACCTTGTGCGCCGCGTCGCGGTGCCGCCGGATTTCCTGGCGGCTCCTCGCCGAGAGCACGACCGTCAGCTCGGACTCCTTTCTGGCGAAATCCGCGACGGTGCCCGTAAGCTTCACCAGCAGCTCCGTCGCATGCGTGAATCGCAGATTCGTGCCGTTACTCACAGTCGAGCTGCACCTTTCTAATCAGCGTCGCGATCTCATCCATCGCAGTCGAGGTGCGCGCCGTGAGATGCGGCAGCCGCTCGAGATAGTTGTGCTCAAATTCCGCCGCCTTCACGTCGCGCCACGACTCCTTCGTGCGCTCCCAGCTTTGGTTCAGATCCTTGATCGCCTGAAGCAGCGACGCATTCGATTCGTTGCTCATGGCGTCACTCCGGGTTCGGGCTGCGATGCGGGCTGCGCGTCCGCTGCCGCCGGTGCGGGCTTTTCCACGGGCGCGTTCCGCTCCGTGTAGGCGTCCAGGATTTCACGGGCGCGGTAGAGGAAGGTGATCGCATCGGGCATCTCCTGATCGAGATAATCGCGAAACCCGTCGAGCTTCTTCACGAGCGGATCCGCCGTCGCGTCGAAATTCTGGCTCCACTTTTTCACGTTGCGAAGCTTCGTCTGCGCCTCCTCCACCGCCGCCTTCGCCTTGCGCACCGCCGCCTCGCGGATCGCGATTGCGCCGGTCAGCTTCGTCAGCCGCGCGCTGTAGAAATCCTGCACGGCCTGATCGAGCTGCCGCTGCCTCCTGCGGATTTCACCCTCCCAGTGCATGCGCTGCTCGTGCTGGAGCCAGTTCCGCGTCCGCCGCACGCGGTCGCGCGAAGTGTCCACAGCCTCCCGCGCCTTCGTGACAAAAATCACTAGGCTCGCGCGAAACGCATCCAGCGCATCAACGGACGTGATTCTGGCTTGCTGGCTCATCGCGGGAATTGAGGATTGAGAGTTGGAGAAAGGAAAGGCGCGGCCCGCCTCCGGAAACCGCCTACCGCTGATCGAGATACTCCTCGATGCGCTGCGCCTTGCGCAGGAGGTAAGGCGTGTGCTTCTCCGCGACTTCCACGAATTTTTTCAGCACCTTCATGGTCGTGATGAACTCGTCCGCAAATTTCTCCGCCTCCTGATCCTGCCATGTGCTCCCGAGCGCCGTGAACCGCGCCTGAAGCGACCCCGCCTTCGCCTGCACATCGTCGTTGAACCGCTTCAGTTCCTTCGCAAATCGCCGCACTTCCTCGGGGTCAATGATTGCCTGTGCCATGAACGTGTTTTGCTTGGGGTTTGGAAAAAGCGGACGGGGGAACTGTAACGGGCGCCAGCGGCACTTCAATGCTCCTGTCGGCGAATAACAAAATCCTCAGGTGCGCGCGAACGCCGACGGTTCTGCCGACTCGCGCATGCGCGGAGCGCAGGAGTAGCGTGGCTCGTTGCTGTCGCCTACCACCCCACCCGACGGAGATCGGATATGCGATCAAAGTGCGTGTCCCGTGTGATCACCGGCAGGCCGTGCTGCCGCGCGAGGGCGGCGATCCACAAATCATTCTCCGGAATGGGAGTCCTTGCCTTTCGGAGTTCCTCACGCACATCGGCGTAGTGCCGGGCACTTTCGCTGTTCACGTCAAGCACGCCGTGCTTGGTACGGCGGATTCCACCTCCCCAAGCCACGTCTCGCGGATCTTACGATCACGGGCCACCTTGATGCCGAAGCGGTATTCGCCAAGCACGATTGCCGGAAGGAACAGCGGTCGGTCGGCAGGCAGCACGGCCAGCAGCGCAGCATCCCCGTCGCACCATGCCGAGATGGCGTTCGTGTCGAGGATCACTTCCAGCTCTCGCACTCCACCCGGCCAAATTCCCCCTCGATGCGCCGGGCGACGCGCTGCGACTCCGTCTTGCTCACCTTGGGTGGCGGTACCGGCCAGCGCTTGCGCCGGCCCGCGCCTGCGGCACCGGCCCGCACATGCAGCTTCGAGGACAAATGCCGTAACAGCTTCTGCTGCTCGCGTTGCGTCAGCGCGGCCACGGCATTTTCGATTTCAGTTAAGGTGCTCATGCCCGCAAGGATGCCTGAACTCCCGCGCTCCGCAATCGCTCCGCCTTACGCCAGCTTGTGCGCGATCTGCTCGTCCAAAATCTCGCGCACGGTGAAGGGGATGATGATGCGGTGCTCCTCGCGGAAGAAGCGCCCGATCTCCGTGAGCGCGTCGCCCGTGTAGTCGAAGCTCACAAAGACACCCTTCTCGCACTTCGCCCGGCGCATCGCGGTCTCGAAGGCGTCAATGTCCGGGCGTCCGGCCTTGTCCTTCTGCTTCACCTGCATCGGGAAAAAGCGCTCCTCCAGCGCGAGTTCGTCCGTGCCGGCCTTGCGCACGTTGTCCAGCGCGGAGACGGGGAAGATGCGCCCGTCTATCCCCTTGTCGCCCACCTGCGCCTTGTTCTTGCGCCCGCCGAGCGCGATGACGGCCCAGTTCTCAAACTCGAAGGGCGGCAGCTCGCGCAGCTTCTTCTCCGTCCACGGCAGGTCGCGCACGATGAAGCCGCGCCCGATCTTCCACAGCTCCTCCTTCTCGCGGATGCCGCAGATGTCCTGCAGCCGCTTGGCCATCACGCGGCAGGAGGTGGGCGAAATGTCTATGCCGATCCACTGGCGCTTGAGCTTCTGCGCCGCGACGAGCGCGGCCTACACAGCGCCCTTGTGAAATAGGTCGTGGCAGTTGCGACAGAGAACCAACAAATCATAGAATTGTTCTTGGCCGCGTCGCTCATAATTCCGGTGATGGAGTTGCAACCTTGGGCCAGAAGCATTGCAGAGTTGGCAGCGGTGACCAACGCTATCGAGATGGCGCGTGCGTCGCTCCTGCCACTCGGGAGTCTGTAGATAATCAGCATACGGCATTCGGCGCAGCTCCCATAACCGCTTCTCTTGTGCTTCTAATTTCGCTTGCTCAGCGGCTGCCTGTGCATCTCGCTTCACTTGGCCCTCAGCGGAAAGCCGAGCATAGAATCTATTCCGAGATGCCACCGCTTCTTCAGCCTCCTTCGCTCGACAATCCGCGCAGACAAAATGCCAACGTTCTTTTCCTCCCAGAAGCTTGTGTAGCTCCTCGCGCGTATGGCAGTGGACTTTACCCATCACTCCACATTGTTCGCAGACTGTTGGGATCGGCTTGTTCCACTTGCGTAAGAGGCTCGCATTCGCCCCGATTCGATCTTCAAGTCCATCAATGAGGGAACTGCTGGTGACTTCAGGGAGCATCCAATAGATATAGTTCGCTGCGGCCGATAGCTCCTGCTCAGTGTCTGCCTTCTCACGCACATTCCTGACCTCATCTTCGAGCCGCTTACGAAGGAACCGCAGAGAGTCCTCAACGTCCCGCATGTCGCGCACGATAGCATCAATCACATCGAGTAATTTTCCAGGTGGGCGTTCAATTGCGTTCGTCGCCGCCCATTCTCTGAGACGGTTTAGCATGGTCGTTGTCATCGCTTCCTGATTCTGCCGTTCGATGGGTGGTATTCCAGTCCTTTGCTACTCCACGCAGCGGGGGCGCATGGAATCAATGTAGGCCTTCGTGCTCTCGTGCCGGTCCTCGAAGCTGCGCTTCTCCTTGGTCTCGCCCCAGAAGACCTCGTAGTTGCGGTTCGAGTTGAACGGCGGATCAATGTAGATGAGGTCCACGCAGGCCGCGGGGAGCTTCTGCAACTGCTCCAAGTTGTCCCCGCAGTAGATGACGCGCGTATCCACGAGGGAGGAGGCTTTGGCCGGAGGCATGGGCGCGGACGGTGCGGAACGCTGCGCAAGATGACAAGCACGGACGCCGCAGGTTGGCGTCATGTTGCTTGTCCCCTATCCCCCAAACGTCACCTGCACAATATCACTCGCCTGCCCGACCTCGTTGTCACCGATGACGCCGATGGCCTCGTATTCGCGGGCCTCGGGGACGCCGGGGACTTTCAGCGGCGTCTGGTCGTCGAAGGGGAACTTCTTGCGCCGGATGCCCACGAGCGTCCACGCGGCGGTGCCGACGAGGCGCATGTAGATATTCACCAGCTCGGCGTAGTCCTTCGAGCCGGTGATGCGGACGTGGCCGGGCTGGGACTCGGCCTTGATTTTCGGCTTGGTCTGGGCGGGCTGGGGCGCGCCCGATTTCGTGAAAATCTGCATGGCCGCGCCCATGCCGTCGGTGAACTTCGGGTTGGCCTTGAGGTTGTTGATGAGCGCGCGCAGCGGGTCGTTCTGCTGGGCGAAGAGCTGCGCCGCATTCGCATTGGCCGTGACGACGGTCTGCTCCGCCATGACGAGCGCCTGGTAGGCGGCGATCAGCGGATCGAGGATCGCATTCGCCGCCGCGAGCGCATTCGCGTCGAGGTTGAGCGCAGCGGCGTCGGCTGCGATCTGCTGCTTGAGGTTGATGAGGAACGCGAGCCGGTTCGCGTGGGAGTCTGGGATGATGTCTTGGGACATGATGCTGGTTGGGTTCGAGGGCTTGCTGCTGAAAGTCGTTTTTTACTCAAAATGAGCCATTTTCGCGGAAAACGGCCCATTCCGACTCTGAACTGGAGCCCTCCGGTTCCCAACTGGAGCCTTCCAAGTCTGAACCGGAGCCCTCCAGTTCACAACCGGAGCCCTCCAAGTCTGAACTGGATCCCTCCAGTTCGCAACCGGAGCCCTCCAAGTCCGAACTGGAGCCGTCCAGTTCGCAACCGGAGCCCTCCAAGTCTGAGCTGGAGCCCTCCAGTTCGCAACCGGAGCCCTCCAAGTCTGATCCGGAACGCTCCGGTTCCCAGCCGGAACGCTCCATTTGAGGCCCGGAAACCTCCAGATGCCCTCTGGAATGGAAGACCGCGAAACCCGCGCCGTGTGCCCCAGCGCGGAATTGAGCCGTGGAGCCGAAGTTTGAAACCGGATTTCGGAAACCGGAAACCGGATAGAATTCCGCCGCCGACTGTCCCTCCCTTTCCGGTATCCGGTTTCCGCTATCCGGGATAGTTTGAGCCGTGAAGATCATTCGGGGAACTTTGGTTCGCCGACACGAAATGGAAATCCCCGCCAAAAGGCAAGCGGATTTTTTTTGCGCCTTTCTTGGAGCATTTTAAGCAAAAGAGCAGTCGCAGTGGGCGGGGCAGTCACACGGGCGGTGCGGTGGAACGCGTCGCTCCGCGCGCGTTTCGGCGTGTATTGGAAGGCTTGCTTGCAGCCAAAAGAAGCGCGCACGGAACGACGCGCTCCACCGGCGCTGCCGTGCCTTCATCCAGAAACGGCCATGCCTTCACTGAAACCGCTCTAGCCTCCGGCTCGCAAACTATCCGGTTCTCCACTCACTCAGTCTGACATCAGTTCGTCTTCAGCACCTCGATGAACGCCTCCTGCGGGATGTTCACGTTGCCGATCGCCTTCATGCGCTTCTTTCCCTCTTTCTGTTTTTCGAGGAGCTTGCGCTTGCGCGAAATGTCGCCGCCGTAGCACTTTGCCGTCACGTTTTTCCGCATCGCGCTGACGCTTTCGCGGGCGATGATTTTTCCGCCGATGGCGGCCTGGATGGCGATTTGGAAAAGCTGCGTGGGGATGACTTCCTTGAGCTTTGCGGCAAGCGCGCGTCCACGGCTGTCGGCCTTGTCGCGATGCACGATGCACGAGAATGCGTCCACGATTTCGCCATTCACGAGCATGTCGAGCTTCACGAGTTTGTCCGCACGGTAGCCGGCGTGCTCGTAGTCCATCGAACCGTAGCCGCGCGTGATGCTCTTCATCTTGTCCACGAAATCCACGAGGATTTCGTTCAGCGGGAGATCCACGCTGAGCATGACGCGGCGCGGGTCGAGCGTCTCCGTGTGATCCACGATGCCGCGCTTGTCCATGATGAGCTGGAGCATCGCCGAAATGTATTCGTTCGGGATCATGATGAAGCACCGCACGATCGGCTCGCGCGTCTCGGCGATGACGCTTGGGTCGGGGAGGTTTTCCGGATTGTCCACGCGCAGCACCTCGCCGTTCGTCTTCACGATTTCGTAAATGACGGACGGATAGGTGGCGATGATGTCCATGTTGAACTCGCGCTTGAGGCGTTCGATCACGATCTCCATGTGCAGCAGCCCGAGGAAGCCGCAGCGGAAGCCGAAGCCGAGCGCGACGGAGCTTTCCGCCATGAAATGAAACGCGGCGTCGTTGAGCTGCAGCTTGCCCATCGCGGCCTTGAGGTGCTCGAAGTCCGCCGTGTTGATCGGATAGATGCCGCTGAAGACCATCGGCTGCAGTTCCTGAAAACCCGCGAGCGGCTCGGTCGCGGGCAGGCGCGTGGCGGTGAGCGTGTCGCCGACTTTCACTTCGGTGACCGTCTTCATGTTCGCGATCACGTAGCCGACGTCGCCGGGCCCGAGTTCGGGCTGCGGCACAAATTTGGGAGTCTGCGGACGGAAGATGCCGACCTCTTTCACCTCATAGGAACTGTTCGTCGCCATGAGGCGCACCATGTCGCCGGCCTTGATCGCGCCATCCACCACGCGCACGTACACGACCACTCCGCGATACGTGTCGAAGGTCGAGTCGAACACGAGGGCGCGCAGGCGTTCGTTGCGGTTGTCCGGCGGCGCGGGGATGCGCGCGATGACGGCTTCCAAAATTTCCTCGATGCCGATGCCCTGCTTCGCGCTCGCGAGGATCGCCTCCTCGGCGGGGATCGCCAAAATTTCCTCAAGCTGCCGCGACACGCTCGGCAGATCGGAATTCGGAAGATCGATCTTATTGATCACCGGGATGAGCTTGAGCTTCTGCTTTTCCGCGAGGTGGACATTCGCGACGGTCTGCGCCTCGACGCCCTGCGCGGCGTCCACGATGAGCAGCGCGCCCTCGCACGCGGCGAGCGAGCGCGAGACTTCGTACGCGAAGTCCACGTGCCCCGGCGTGTCCATGAGATTGAGCTTGTACGTTTTTCCGTCCTTCGCCGTGTACATCATCCGCACGGGATGCGCCTTGATCGTGATACCGCGCTCGCGCTCAAGGTCCATCGCGTCGAGGAGCTGCTCCTGCGATTCGCGCTTCTGAATCGTCCCGGTGAATTCGAGCAGCCGATCGGACAGCGTCGTCTTGCCGTGGTCAATGTGGGCGATGATGCAGAAATTGCGCGTGTTGGCCGGCATGGAGTGTCTTTGGAAAAAAGGGGGCGGAATATGCTCGGCCTTTGCGTGCGCGTCAACGCCCCGCCGTCCGCATCTTCTTCACCCGATCAGCGCACCTCGTCCTGCTCGCGTTTGCGGGCGGGGAGAATGGAGCACGCCTCTTTGCAGCCGAAAATCCGGCTGAGAACTTTGCGGTTCCTCGCGACGAGATCGTATGCCTTTTCCGCGATCCAGATCACGCCGGGCACCCACAGCAGCAGTGCGAGCGGGACCAGCAGCGGCAGGCGCATTCCGACGAACCGGATGCAGCGCGCACCGCGATAGATTCGTCCGTCTCTTGCAACGCAGTGCATCGCGGCGAGGAGCTGCTCGCGGTCGAGCTGCGGCGCGGCCTGTTGCGCGCGAGGATCGGTGAGTGGGATGAGCGCAAGCGTGTTGAACCAGTCGAGCCATGTGAGCAGCCGCATCTGGAAAATGCAGAGCGGGCATTCGCCGTCGTAGAGGACGAGGTGTTGGTTCACGCGGTGAAGCTACACGGTGAGATGCCCGAGCGCCAGCAGTCCGTAGAAGGTGTATTCCGCGTCGAGCGCGTCGTCGGCCCAGTGTCCGTGGAAGCCGCCTTCGGCACTCCAGAGCGTGTCCACAAAGTCGAGGCACTTCTCGCGCAGCGCGCCGGGCAGCGGACGGTCGAGGCACGCCAGCGCGTGCAGCGCAGTCGCGGTGGAAAGGAGATCGGGGATTGGCGCGCCTGGTACTGCGAGCCAGCCGCCGTCGCTGTGGATTTGCGCGAGGAGCCAGTCGCCGGCGGCCGCGTTGATCGGCATGCCGAGCTGATGCAGCAGCGTGATTGCCGCGGCGGTCGCGGGCACGGTGCCCGCGCGCATCCCTCGCATGTTGCCCCACGCGCCGTCGGGCGTTTCGAGAAACTTCAGGCACTGCACCATGCGCAGCGGCTCAGGGATTTCGCACTGCAAGTCCTGATACGCGCCGAGCGCGACGAAGCATCCGTAGGCATTGCCGTGCGCCGCGCCGGGCTTGACGTCGTAGCCGCCGTCGGCAGTGCGGAACTTTTCCAGCCGCGCGAGGATCCCGTCGGAGAAAACAGGCCGCCCATTTTGCAAACCGATCGCCGCACGGCACCGCGCGAGCGCGCCGAGATGCACGAAGTCGAGATGCTCGCCCGCGCCGAAACCATTCACGAACGGCTCCACGCGGGTCGTCGGGATTTCAGCCTGCAATGCGTCCAGCCCTGCGAGCACGAAGATCGTGTAGTAAAGATCAGGCCTCCCCGCGCGGTCCGCGCCACCGCCCTCGGGCGTGAGCTGCCGCAGCAGGAAATCGCGCACGAGCGACGACGAATCGCCGAGCGCCTTCTGCGCGACGCGCGCGATTTGCAGCATCTGGAGTCGGAGGCTCATGGGCGGTCGGTAGCGGTTCGCGCGCGCGGCGTCAAAGTCCGTAGCCGCCGACGGCAGCAGGCGGGCTGATCTCCACGCAGGACAGACGAAAAACAGGACTGCGCCTCGCCGTGGTTTTGCACGATGAAATCATCGCTGCGGCGGCTGTCGCACCGCCGCGCCGTCTTTCAAAAAATGAACAAGGAACGAGCACATCTGCTCCATCGCCTCGGGCGTCGGGCTGTGGCCGTTGCGGTGTGTCATTGCCACGCGCTTCGGTGCGCCGAGGAGTTCGCAAAGTGCGCGCGTGTGGTTCAGCGCGCGCCAGTGCCACGGCACGTCCTCCGAACCGCCGGAGACGAGAAACGGCCGCGGCGCCATGAGCGCGTGCAAGTCCACCATGTTCTCGCCGGCCTCGAACATTTTTCCGTAGAGCCCCGTGCGCGGCTTGTCTGCGTTCGGCACGCCGCGCGGCCGCACTTTTCCCGCCTCCCAGCCGAGATACCACGGCTCGTAGTAGTTGATGTTCGTATTCGTCTCATCGAAAACAATCCCCGGATCGCACCACACAGCGGCGGCGAATTTTTCCCAGAGGCACGACGCGAACATCGCCCACTTGCCGCCGTATGAATGGCCGATGATGCCGATGCGCTTCGCATCCACATCGCTGCGCGCGGCGAGCGCGGTGTGGCAGTTTGCGGCGACGTAGGCGAGGTAGGTGAGCGGCTGGATTTTCAGTTCGTCACCAGCGGCGATGAGCAGCTCGCGCGTCTCCATGCCGGGATGATCGAGCGCGCCCGGCGTGCCGATGCTCAACGTGACGAATCCGCGTTGCACGAGCTGGTACGCGAAATCCCGCATCTGCGATTTTGGGTTCAGTCCCGCGGCGGTCTCCGGCTCGTAGAAAACGGCGAGCATCGCGGGAAACGGGCCGCTGCCGTCCGGCACGAGCAGCCAGCCTTCGCACCGGCGCGGGCCGGGGCCGATGTCCACGCGCACCTGGTGCTGCGTGAAATTTTCACGGCGCTCCGTCACACGGATTTCGATGCGTGGCTTCTCCAGCAGCGCGGGCCATGCGCCGAGCCGCCCGTGCCACGACTTCAAGATTTCCGCGCGGCGCGCAGGCCACTCGGCGGCGGAATTCACGATGCGCCCATCGGCGAATTTCAGCGGCGACCGGTATTCACCGAAGTCACCCGCAAACTCGGGCGGCGGGGCGAAAAACGGAACGAGGCCCGGCGGAACCGTGCGCACGACGTCATCGGAACGGAGCGGAGCCGCGAGCGTGCAGAGCAGGAGCAGAAAGATTTTCATGGCAAGGACGGAACTGATGGAAACAGATCCCCCCGCAGGCTGCGAGAAAGCAGATGCCTCCATCACTAACCGCGATGTCCATGCACTTCGCGGGAAACGACGCCTCTTCGCCCACCGTGCGCGCAGTGCAATCACGCAAGGATGTCCTTCACGACCTCGCCATACACATCCGTAAGCCGCATGTCGCGGCCGCTGAAGCGGAATGTGAGCTTCGTGTGATCCATGCCGAGCAAATGCAGCATCGTCGCGTGGAGATCGTGGATGGAGATCTTGTTTTCCACGGCCTTGTAGCCGTAGTCGTCGGTCGCGCCGTAGGTCACGCCGCCTTTCACGCCGCCACCCGCGAGCCACACGGTGAAGCCGAACGGATTGTGATCGCGCCCGTTCTTTCCCTGCGCGAATGGCGTGCGACCAAACTCGCCGCCCCACACAACGAGCGTACTGTTGAGCAGGCCGTGTGATTTCAGATCGCACAGCAAGCCCGCGATCGGCTGATCCACGAAGCGCGCGTTTTTCTCGTGGCCGTCCTTGAGGTTCGCGTGCTGATCCCAGCGGTCGCCCGCGCCGTTCGGGCACGTGATCTCGATGAAACGCACGCCGCGCTCGACGAGCCGGCGTGCGAGCAGGCATTGCGCGCCGAAGGTCTGCGTCTGCGGCAGCGGGGCGTTGAGGCCGTAGAGTTCGCGCGTGACGGCGGACTCGCCCTTGAGGTCCATGAGTTCCGGCACGGCGGACTGCATGCGGTAGGCGAGCTCGTAGTTGCCGATCGCACTTTCGAGCGCGTCGAGTTTTCCGAAACGCGAGACGACTCCGCGATCGAGTTTGCGCATCAGCGCGAGCTTGTGATTCTGCAACTCGGCGCTCGCCTCGGTCGGCGTGACGTTTGCGACGGCGTTTGCGCCGGTCTTGAAAATCGAGCCCTGATACGTCGCGGGCAGGAAGCCGCTGTTGAAATTGTCGAGCCCGCCCGGCGGGATGAGTCCGCCGTTCAGCACAATGAAGCCGGGCAGGTCCGCGTTCTCGCTGCCGAGCCCGTAGCCCGCCCACGCGCCCATGCTCGGACGCCCTTGCAGTCCGCTGCCGGTGTGCAGGAAATAATTGGCGTTCGTGTGCTCGGAAAACTCGCTCGTCATCGAGCGCACAATGGCGAGGTCATCCACGCACTGCGCGACGTGCGGGAAAAGATCGCTCACCGGCGCGCCACACTTGCCGTATTGCCGGAATTTCCACGGCGAGCCGAGCGTGCTGCCGTTGTTGTTGAACTGCGTCGCCTCCATTTTCATCCCAAACGGCCTGCCGTCCTCCGCGGTCAGCCGCGGCTTCGGGTCGAACGTGTCCACCTGCGAAGGCCCGCCGTCCATGTAGAGGAAAATCACGCTCTTCGCCTTCGGCGAAAAATGCGGCGCACGCGGTGCGAGAGGATTCAGCGTGCTGGCCGATTCGCCCGAGCGCACGACCCCGCCAAACGCCTTGTCCGACATCAGCGCGGTGAGCGCGAGCGCGCCGAAGCCATTCGCGCAACGCGCGAGCATTTCGCGCCGGGTGAGAGCGCGAGGAAGGAAATTTCCGCAGTGGTGCATGGGGCGGTGGTGTTATTCGGTTGGTCGGAATGGCGCGGGCTTTCAGCCCTTTTGCAGATATTGTCCAAGGGCTTCCTTGAGCTTTGCCCAAGGCTGATGTGGAGCGCGCCTTTGGCGCTCACGCACCGGCAGGCTTCCGAAATACACTATCATGTGAACAGCTCGTCAATCGGCGTGCCGGACGCGAGCACCGGATGCGGGCGGCCCGTGTGGTCTTCGTATTGCGCACTCGTGTCTATCCCGAGGTGCCGGTACATCGTCGCGAGGACATCCTGCGGCGACTTTGGATTGTCAGCGGGCTCGCCGCCGATCGAGTCGGATGCGCCGATGACACGTCCGCCGCGGATTCCGCCGCCGGCCACCGCTGCGCTGAAGACGCCCGGCCAGTGGTCGCGTCCGCCGGTGGTGTTCACCTTCGGCGTGCGGCCGAATTCGCCCCAGGCGATCACCATCGTCGAGTCGAGCATCCCGCGTTCGTGAAGATCTTCGATGAGCGCGGTGTAGGCCATGTCCCAGCGCGGGAGGAAGCCGTCGCGCATCGTCTCATAGCCCTTCACGTGCGTGTCCCACCAGCGGCAGTCCACGGTGACGAGGCGCACGCCGGATTCCACGAGCCGCCGTGCGAGAAGGATGCGCTGGCTCCACGCGGGGACGCCGCAGCGGTCGGGCGTCGGCGCGACGAATTCGGGCATGAATCCGTAGCGGTCGCGGATTTTCGCGGGCTCGGCGTCAAGGTCGAATGCCTTGCGCGCCTCGCCGCCGGTCACGATTTCCCACGCCTGCCGCTGAAATTGATCGAGGGCGTCGAACTGCCCGGTGTTGTCCGCCTCGCGCTGGAGATGGTCGAAGCCGAGCATGAGATTTTTCCGATCCGTGATGCGATCCACGGAAAGCCCCTCCGCCATCGCAAAATCCGGCACGCTGAACGGGCCCGGCTTCGCGGGATCCGCGCCAGTCTCCAGCGCCGCATATTTGCTCCCAAGATAGGCTGCGCCGGTGCCGGGCATGCCTCGCGGGATGACGACGTAGGCGGGCATCTTTTCGTTCAGGTGCTGCTTCTGCTTCGCGACGATCGAGCCGCAGCTCGGGTAGTAGTTCTGGCTGTCGCTCTGCCCCGGCGGATAGCCCGTGAAGCAAATCTGGTCGCCGCGCGAGTGCCCGGCGTCGCTGTGGTGAAGGCTGCGGATGATGGACCACTTGTCCATGATGCGCGCGCTGCGCGGCAGCAGGTCGCAAATCTGGATGCCGGGGACTTTCGTGGACATCGCGCCGAACGCGCCGCGGAATTCCGCCGGCGCACCGGGCTTCGGATCCCACGTCTCGTGCTGGCTCGGCCCGCCACGCATCCACAAAATGATCACCGACTTCTCGCGCGACACGGATTTTCCCGCCACGCGCGCCGCCTGCTCCGCGCGGAGCAGCGCCGGGAGCGAGAGCCCGGCCATGCCGAGGAAGCCAGCCTTCACAAAGCCGCGCCGGCTCAACGCGAGCGTGCGGCGGAAGTCGGCGCATCCAAGTCTGCTGGCTCGTTCGGAATTCATGAGGTGCTCTAGCGGGTGATTCGGGCGGGGTTGCCCCGCATGTAAAATCACCCAGGGCCGGACTCCATAGTTCCATAGTTCCATAGTTCCATAGTTTGGCGTGGCGATCAGCGCATCAGGCATCGTCAGATGCGTGCGATGCGACAGCCGAACCGTTTCGGAACACGCCAGGACGTGCCCCGTCGCTACTTCACCTTCAGATTCTTCCGCAAAAATGTGGGAACATCAAGATCCTGGCCGTCCACAATCGTCGGCTCAGACTTCTCGAAGCGCCCGCGGTTTGCGGGCTCGAGCGTCATCTGTTCAGCCTTCTCCTCCTTCTTCGCCGCGGCCGCTTTTTCCGCCGCAGGCTTGCGGTAAGTCTGCGCAGGCGGCGCGGTCTTCACCGCCGCGACCGGCGCGGGCTCGGGTTTCGCGGCGGGCAGCAGCTCCTCCTCGTCCACGTCGTCGGGTAGAAGTTCGGCAGCCTCTTCTGCGACAGGCGCGGGCGCTGCAGTCGTGCGCTTCGGCGGCTGCGTGGACGCGGGCACCTCGCGCGGTGGTGTACGCCGCACGCCCACAGACTCCGCGACAGTCTCGGGAGCACCGGTTGAACTGAGGATCGTCACGCACAGCCTGCGCCCGAGCTTTGCATCCGTCGCGAGGCCGAAATCAATCCGCGTGTCGTCGCCGATGTGCTTGTTGAATTCGTCCATCAGCGAGGTGATTTCCTGCACAGTTACGTCCGGGCCGCCCGCGATGTGGATCATCACGCTGTGGCAGTCCGCGAGCATCTTCCCCTTCCCCATCAGCGGGCTCTTCAGCGCACGGGCGAGCGCCTCGTGCGCGCGGTTCACGCCGTCGCTCTCGCCGTGGCCGAAGAGGCAGCGCGGATGCGAACGGCGCAGCGCGGCTGCAAGCTCATCGAGCCCCGTCGGGATGATCCCGCCGCGCCGCACGAGCGATGCGATGGCCTGGATCGAACTGCTGAGAATCTGATCCGCCGCGACGAACGCATCCTGCACGCCCGCGTTGTGCGGCGCAGTCTCCCCGAGGCGATCGTTTTCAAAACACACGACGAGATTCGCCTGCGCCTCGATCTGCGCGAGGGATTCCGCAGCCTGCGTGCGCCGCCTTTTTCCCTCAAAGCCAAACGGCATCGTGACAAATGCGACGACCACCGCACCCGCCGCGCGCGCCATGTGCGCGATGAGCGGCGCCGCGCCGCTGCCCGTGCCGCCTCCGAGCCCGGTGCAGAGGAAAATCATGTCCGCTCCCTCGACGACGGACTTGATTTCGTCCGCCGCCTCCTCCGCCGCCTGGTAGCCGATCTCGGGATCGCCGCCCGCACCGAGCCCGCGCGTCACCGTGCGGCCGAGCTGGATTTTGTGCGGCGCGACGCAGCCGTTCAACGCCTGGACATCAGTATTCGCTGCGACGAGGGCGACGCCTTCCACGCCATCGAGCATGAGCCGGTCGAGCGCGCTGCCACCCGCACCTCCGAGGCCGAGGACTTTGATGACCGGCGCTGCCGGAGTGGTGGAGCGTTTGAGTGGGATCATGGCGGAGGTCAGGCTCAGGATTCAGAGGTCAGCATTCGGAATTCGGGAGTTTGACGGCAGGAGATCCACCGACTTCTGAGTTCCTGATTTCTGCTCGTCAGTCTTCATGGCGTGTTCCTACCGGAACCATTTCTTGAACCAGTCGAACCACCCGCCCGAGTCGTCCTCGAGCGTGGCCTGCGCGTACTTCACGAGGCCGATCGCCGTGGAGTACTGCGGATTTTCAAAGGCGCTGGTCACACCCGTGACATTCTGCGCGCGGCAGACCTGCACGGGCATCTGGAAGATTTCCTCCGCGACCTCCTGGATGCCGCGCAATGCGGAACTGCCGCCCGTGAGCACCATGCCGGCGCCCGCGTATTCGGCGTAGCGGCCCTTGTCGAGTTCACGCTTCAGCAGCTCGAAAGTCTCGCGCACGCGCATGTGGATGATCGTGTTCAGCATCTCGCGCTCGATCTCCCGGCCCGCGAACCCGTGCTCGTCCTTCATCACGACGGCCTCGCCCGGAATGGTGCCGCCGACCGCGCAGCTTCCCTCGTCAATCTTCAGCCGCTCCGCCTTGCCCATCGGAATGCGCAGGCCGAGCGAGAGGTCGTTCGTGATGTGGTCGCCGCCGATGCCGAGCACGCCGCTCTGCTTCACCGCGCCGCCCGCGTACACGATGTAGCCCGTCGTGCCGCCGCCGATGTCCACCATGATCGCGCCCGCGGTCTTCTGGTTCGCATCGAGCACCGCCTGCGCGGCGGCATACGGCGTGAAGACGATGTCCTCGATCTCGATGTCGAGATCGATCATGCACTGGATGCTGTTGCGGATGCGGTTGGCGACGCCATGGACGATGTGAAAATCCGCCTCCAGCTTCCGCCCGTGCATGCCGACGGGGTTCAGCACTCCATCCTGCCCGTCCACGTAGTAGTGCTGGAGAATCGTGTGGACGAACATGTTCTGCGACGGAATCGGCGACGTCCGCGCCGCCTCCTGCACGCGTGCAAAATCACCGCTGTCAATCTTCTCGCGGTCCTCGGGCAGCGTGAATGAGCAGCGGTTGTTGTAGCTCACGATGTGCGCGCCCGTGATTCCGAGATACACGTTCTTGATCATCACGTCGCTCTTCTCCTCCGCGTCCGCAAGCGCCTCGCGGATGCACTTGCCGCACGTCTCGATGTCCACGATCTCGCCCTTGCGCACGCCGCGCGACGGCGCCTCGCCCACGCCGAGGATCTGGATCGTCCCGTCGCGTTTCAGCTCCGCGGAGATCGCGCACACCTTCGATGTGCCGATTTCAAGCCCGACGACAATTTGATCCTTGGGCATCAGGCGGTGGCGCGGAAAGGTTTGAGAAGTCCGTTCCCGTCGCTCTTCGGCGGCCTCGGCGGGTCGGCGCGTCTGCCTGCGGGCCTGCTTCTTTCCCTCGCGGGAGGGGAAGGCGCGGCCTCCGTGCCTGTCCTCGCCCTCACCGGGATCGCGCGCGGGATCGCCGCCGGCTCCGAAGCGTCGTCGCTTTCCATGGGTTCCGGCTGCATGAAGGTCACGGGAATGTTCCGCACCGGAATCAGATTGATCGTCGCGATTTCCTGCCCGATCAGCGCCGCCTCATTCCGCACCGCGCCGAGCCGGTCCATCTGCCCCGCGATGTCGTCAAGGCCAAATGTGATCTGCGCGCGCTTCTGATCCGTCGCGACGATGAAACAGCCCTTCGAGACATCCACCGTCGTCACCTTCACCGAACCCGCTTCGCGCGTGCGCTTCAGAAGATCGAGCGCCGCGAGCACCTCGGCCTTGTGGATTTTTTTGCCGGGCTCGAGATCCTCCGTCTGCACGCCCGCGATCACCGGCAGCGATTTCACCTCGTTCAAAATCACGCGCGGCTGGAAAACGACGCCGTTCGCATCGAGCAGATGCGTCGGTTTCGGCGCGGCGGATTTTTCACCCGGCGCGGCGGCGAGCCACGCCGTCGGCTTGCGCTCCTTCACCGTGATCTCGATCCGGTTCGGCAGGTAGCGCGCCACCTCCACGCTCTCGACCTGCGGCAGCGTGAGCAGCGCATCACGAATCGGCCCGGTCTTGTAGGAATAGATGTTCGCACCCGGCTTGATCTTCGCCACCGCGCGCACCTGGTCGCGCGTGAGCGTGCCGTCCGTCGCAAACGTGATGTCCGCCAGTGCGTAGTCGGGGTTCTGCCAGAAGAATTTTTTCCAGCCCACCGTCGAGCCGTAGCCGATGCCGCCGAGCAGCGCCAGCAGCACGCACACTTTCACGAGCCGCCATGTCCAGCGGCAGAACGCGAGCCACGTTTCGTTCGTCCCTCGTTTCACCACTCCATGTACGAAATACTTTTTCCGGCGGTCGCGGTCGGAGGTCAGGCGCTGGTTGCTGGGATGTTTGCGTTTCATGGGCTGGCGTGGCGGACTGCGAGCGAGAGTTCGATGATGCGGCGGCAAAGTTCGGCGTAGCTGATCCCCGCGGCGGCGGCGGCCTCGGGGAGGAGCGACACCGGGGTCATGCCGGGGATGGTGTTCACCTCGAGCACAAATGGCAGGCCTGCGTCGGTGAGGAGAATGTCCACCCTCGAATAAATTTCAAGATCGAGCGCGCGATGCGCCGCGAGCGCCGTGTCCTGCACGAGTTTCGTCGTCGCGGCATCGAGCGGCGCAGGACAGAAATGATCCGCACCCGCCGCGTTCGGGTTCAGGAAGGGATACTTATTGTCGAAATTGTAGAAGTCCTTCTTCGCGCGGATCTCGATCACCGGCAGCGCGAGATCGCCGACGATGCCGACCGTCAGCTCGCGGCCCGCGATGAATTCCTCGACGAGCAGTTCGCCGCCAAATTTCCACGCCTGCGCGAGCGAAGATGCGAGTTCGTCCGGCGACTTCACGATGTACACACCCACGCTGCTGCCTTCCTTCGGCGCCTTGATCACGAGCGGCAACGGCAGAGTTGGCACGGCACCGCCGCGGATGATTTCCGATTTGGCCGTCGGCACGCCGCACTCCACGAAGCGCCGCTTCGATGCGATCTTGTCAATCGCCAGCTCCGATCCGCGCACACCCTCGCCCGTGTACGGAACGCCGCGCGCCTCGAGGGCACGCTGGATCTGCCCGTCCTCACCATATGTTCCATGCACGACATTGAACGCGACGCGCGTGCCCGCCGGCACTGCAAAATCCGCACCCGTGACATCCACCGGCGTGACAACCGCCCCGATCGAACGCAGCGCATCCACGACGCCCTCGCCGGATTTCAGCGAGACTTTGCGTTCGGAGCCAGGCCCGCCCATGAGGACGGCGACGGGAATGTTGGTGAGATCAAATGGCATGGAATTGGTGTGCGTTTTCATCGCAAAGGATACGCGGCGGGCGTGCGCATTCTTTCGGGGCGATGGAAAAAGTTTCAGACATAAACGGGCTCCTCCTGTCCAACGATCTGCACCTCCGTGTGCAATTCGATTTTTCGCGCGGCGCGCGCGCTCTCCTGAATTTGTGCGATGAGCGCGAGCACGTCGCCCGCGGTCGCACCGCCCTCGTTCACGATGAAGTTCCCGTGAATCTCCGACACACGCGCACCGCCGACTCGTGCGCCCTTGAGTCCCAGTTCATCAATGAGCTTCCCCGCCGGCACTGTCTCCGGATTTTTGAAAATGCAGCCCGCGCTCGATTCCTTCGGCTGGCTCGTGCGTCGCTTTTGCTGGCTCGCGTCGAGCCGAGCCGCGATGTCCGCCGCCGCCGCGGGTTCGCCGCGGAAGGTCGCGCTCACCGCGTAATTTTTCGCAAGCGTCGGCACATCGCGGTAATGCACTTCGAGATCGCCCGGAGTGCGCGTGTGGAATTCGCCGTTCGCATCCACGAAACGCACGCTCACGACCTGCCGGAAAGTCTCGCCGCCCATCGCGCCCGCATTCATCCGCAGCGCGCCGCCGACATTTCCAGGGATGCCCTCGAACCACTCGAAACCGCCGATGCCCGCGTCGCGCGCGGCGATCGCCAGCTCGCGCTGCCTCACGCCGACGCCCGCGCTGATGTGCGCGCCGTGGACTTCGAGCCGCTTGAATTCGCCGCGCGAAAGCCGCACGACCATGCCGCGGATGCCGCCATCGCGCACAAGCAGATTCGAGCCACGGCCCATCACGAAAATTGGAATTTTCCGCTCCGTCGCAAAACGCACGAGCCGCGCGAAACCTTCCTCCGTCTCCGGCTCCGCCCAAATCTGTGCGGGCCCGCCGACTCGCATCGTCGTGTGCTTCGCGAGCGGTTCGTAGAGCCGTGCGATGCCGGGGCCCATCACGTTCAGGATGCCATCGAGCACCGCCGCGTCGCGCGCGAGCACGCTGCCCTGCTCGTGAATGTCGCCCGCTCCGAGAGAGAGAATGAGATCGCCCGGCTCCAACATGCGGCCGATGTCGAACGCGATTTTCCTCCGCTCCGGCTGGAAGCTCACTCCCTCCTGCGCAGTGTGCTCCGCGATTGCGTCCGCAATCGTCTGCCCGGTCACGCCGGGGATCGGCGTCTCGCTCGCGGGATAAATGTCCGCCAGCACGAGCACGTCCGTGTCCTCGAATGCGCGGCCAAATTCATCGCGCAGCGCCTGCGTGCGCGTGTAGCGGTGCGGCTGGAACATCGTGAGCACGCGCTTGCGTCCCGTGCCGCGCGCGGTCGCGAGCGTCGCGCGGATTTCGCTCGGGTGATGCCCGTAGTCGTCCACGATCATGAACCGCTCCGAACGGTGCTTGATCTCAAATCGCCGCCGCGCGCCGCGGAACGATTCGAGCGCCTCCGCAATTTTCGAAAAGGGCACGCCAAGCTCCGTCGCCAGCGCGATCACGCTCGTCGCATTGCTCACGTTGTGACGGCCGGGAACATTCAGCGTGACCGCGCCGAGCGGCTCGCCGCGCCGTGTGACGACGAAGTGCGTCTGGAAATCCTTTGGATGCACATCCTCGAACCGGTAATCCGCACCCGCAGACCCGCCGTACGAAATTGCCCTCGGATGCTCGGCGCAGATTCGCGCGGCGTGCTTGTCGTCCGCGCAGTAAAAAACGCCGCCGGTCGTCTGCCGCAGCAGTTGCGCGAACGTGCGCTCGATGTGCGCGAGGTCCGCGTAAAAATCCAGGTGCTCCTCCTCGATGTTCAAAATGATCGAGTGCTCCGGGTGGTAGTTCACGATCGTCCCGTCGCTCTCGTCCGCCTCCGCGATGAACCATTCGCCCGCCGCATCCCACAGCGCATTCACGCCGAGGATCGGAATCTCCGCGCCGACGTAGTGCGACGGATGCAGCCCGGCCTCGCGCAGCACGTGCGCGCCCATCGAGCTCGTCGTCGTCTTGCCGTGCATCCCGGCGACGACGATTCCTTTTTTCTGCCGCATGATCGCCGCAAGCGCATCCGCACGGCGAACGATTGGCAGCCCGAGCTTTGTCGCGCACTCGTAGTCGGGGTGCAGCGGTTTGATCGCCGAGGAAAAAATCACCAGCTCGGAATCGCGGACTTTTTCGGGATTTGCGGGCGAGGAAAAATCGAGACCGAGAGTCTGCAAACGATCCGTCTCGACAGTCCTCGCCTTGTCACTGCCGCTCACGCGATGCCCGAGAGCAAGGCACAGACCCGCGATCCCGCTCATGCCGGAGCCGGCGACGCCGATCAAATGGACTCGGCGTCCGCCTCCGGTGAGGAATTTCGCGAGCTGTGCGCCGTCCATGCTAGCGGCCCTGGCCTCCTCTGCTGCGCGATGCGCGCAAGGTGAAAAATATGACCGCCGCGAAGACGACGAAGACCCAGTTCCAGACGTGTTCGGCGGTGGTCTCGCGGATTCTCAGTTCGAGAAAATCCGCGCGGAGCGAGTGCGCCGTCGCGAGGACGAGCGCGAGCGTGAATGCGATTCGGTGGGATGGTTTCATCGGTTGGATTACGGGTTGGGTTTGCAGGAATTCAGCACGACATCGGCGACACGTTCCGCCGCAGCGTCCGGCGCGAGCGCTCGGCTCTTGCGCGACATCTCGGCGAGGCGCGCGGGATCCGCGATCAGCGCGGAGATTTTTTCCGCGAGCGCGTCCGGCGTCGCGGCGGATTCCTTCATCAACACACCAGCTCCCGCGTTTTCAAAAATCTTCGCGTTTGCCGTCTGATGATCGTCCGCGGCGAACGGATACGGGATCAGGATCGAGGGCAGGCCGAAATGCGAAAGCTCCGCGAGGCTCGCCGCACCGCTGCGCGCGATGGCGAGATCCGCGGCGCCGTAAGCCTCCTCCATTTTGTGATGAAACGCCGCGACCGCCGCGGGCACACCCTCGCGTTGGTAAGCGTCATGCATCCGCTGCTCGTCCTGCGCGCCGGCGAGATGGATCACCTGCCACGAGCACGATTTCAATTTCGCCGCAGCGCCGCCGACTGCGAAATTAATCCCGCTCGCGCCCTGGCTGCCGCCCATCACGAGCAGCGTCGTGCGTCCGGGCTTCAGACCGAACGCCGCGAGCGCCGCGGTCTTGTCCACTGCGCCCGTGAGCGCGGAGCGGAGCGGCGTACCGGTCACTTCGCACTTCGCCTTTGGAAAATGGCTCGCGCACTCCGCAAAGCCGAGGAGCACCTTCGTGACGTAGCGTGCATTGAGCCGGTTCGCACGGCCGGGGATCGCGTTCGACTCATGCACGAAGGCCGGGATTTTTCGCGAGCGTCCCGCGAGGATCGGCGCAGTGGATGTGAAGCCGCCCATGCCGAGCACCGCCGCCGGCTGCCACTCGCGGAAGAGCGCCTTGCACCGCCGCAGCCCTTTCCAAAAGCGGAACGCAAAGCCGAAGATCGCCGGCGAAAAAAGTCTCGGCATGCCGATGCCCGCGAGCTTCTCGATGCGGAATTCCTTCCGGCCCTGCGTGGCCGTCGCGTCAATTTCCTTTTCCGAAATCAGCAGCATTACCTCGTGTCCGCGCGCGAGCAGGATTTCCCCGACCGCGAGGCCGGGGAAAAGATGGCCGCCTGTGCCTCCTGCTGCGATGACGAATCTCATGCGGCGCGCGAAGGGCGGAGCGGTGAACTGACGGTGATCACATTCGCAACGGGGCTGCGAAAAGGCACGCCTCGCAGTCCGCCCGATGCGGGATCGCACCGCGGCGCGGAGTCATTCGCGGGCTGCGGTCTGTGCGTGCGACGGTCGTCCTTTTTCATGGAGCTAGATGCGGGGCGTTTTCCGGTGCTTGAGCTTGAGATTGAAGTTCACCCCTTCGGGATCGGGTTTTTCGCCAAAGCCGCGGCGGTAGATGCTCACGAGGATGCCGATGCTCGCGAGGCAGAACGCGAGGCTCGATCCGCCGTAGCTGATGAATGGCAGCGGCAGTCCCTTGTTCGGCAGCACCATCGTCACCACGCCGACATTCATCGCCGCCTGCAACGCGATGAGCATCACGATGCCCACGCCGAGCAGCCGCCCGAAACGGTCGCTCGCGCGCATCGCGATCACCGTGCCGCTCACGAGCACGATGAGGAAGCAGAGCATGATCACGAGCGTGCAGACGAGGCCGAGTTCCTCGGCGGTCGCCGGCAGGATGAAGTCTGTGAATGAGAACGGCAGGTAGCCATGCTTCTCACGGCCATTGCCAAGCCCGAGCCCGGAGAGGCCGCCGGAACCAAATGCGATGAGGCCATGCGCCTGCTGATAGACTTCCTTCGCATACTTCGGATCACCCGGATGCAGGAACGCCATAAGCCGGTCCAATCGCTGCGGCATGACGTAAATCGCGAGCGCGAGTGCGCCGACCACCATGCCCGCGCTAAGGACGAGATATGGCATCCGCGCACCGGCGATGAACATGAGCACCATCGTCGTGCAGAGCAGGAGCGTCGAAGTGCCGAGATCCACCTCGGGGACGATAAGGGCGACGATGAACAGGACGATGCCGAGCGGATACACGTAGCCGCGGAGGAACTCGCGCGGCTGCATCTTTTCCCGCGAGTACCACCACGCGAGCGTGACGGGCACCGCGAGCTTCGCGATTTCGGACGGCTGGAGCGTCATGCCACCAAAACCGAGCCAGCGCCGCGAACCGTTGATTTTTTTGCCGATGTGCGGAACGAGGCACAACGCGAGCAGCACCACTGCGATCGCGTAGAGGATCCACCACCGATCCTTCATCCAGCGGTAGTCGATCAGTGCCGCCGCCACGCACGCGCACGCACCGACGCACAGCCACATGAGCTGGCGCGAGAAGTAGTAGTTCGGATCGCCCTTGTTATCCTGCGCGTAGGCGCCCGTGCTCGTGAGCATCACGATCCCGATCGTCAGCAGCGCCGCGACGGCGAGGACGAGGAGGAAGACGTTGATTACGACGAATCGCTTTTGCATCGGGAAGGTTTTTGCTCAGCCGTTTTTCACAGGGATTTTCAGCGGCTGGCCGATCTGGATTTTCTTCGGATCCTTGATGTTGTTCAGCTTCAGCAGATCCTCGTACGAGCAGCCGTGGTCGCGCGCGATTTTCATCGCGGTTTCGTTTTTGCGGACGATGTAGATTTTCGGCGTCTTCTTGTCCGCAGGCGTCGGCGAGGTCTTCTGCGCGGCGGTCTGAGGGGGCTTGTCGGTCGGAGCAGGCGTGCCGGGGGCACTCGCGGGTTTGGGCGTGGGGTGCGGTGTAACGGCAGGGTTCGCAGCCACGATGGATGCCGCCGGTGCAGGAGCGGGTGCTTTCACCACCGGTGGTTTCGGAGGCGTGGTTTTTGGCGCAGACGTCTGCGTGGTGTTGCCCTGCGGCGAGTTTATCTTCCGGCTTTCCTTGATCCTCGCAAATGCAAACACGCCGACGACCGCGATGACGTGGAGCACAAGCACGATGATGAACGCGCCGGAGAGTCGTGTGCTGTCCGCGTCGTCATCGGCCGGCATCTGGGTCGTGGCCCGTGCGGCGGCGGCGTTGAACGTCCGGCTGCGGACGAAGAAACGGCGGAGTTTTTGCATTGGGTTTTTCATGGCTGGGATTGCTTTGGAGTGAGTGACTGGACGATCTGGCGAAACTGGTTTCCGCGGTCGGCGTAGTTGCGGAACATGTCGAACGACGACGTGCCGGGGCTGAAAAGGACGATGTCGCCGCTGCGCGCCTGCGAACGCGCGGTGTGCACTGCCTTCTCGAGCGAGCGTCCGGCATTCATGCACGGCACGCGCCGGGACCACAGGCGCTCGATGCGCTCCGCCATTTCGCCAAGCAGCACGGCGCAGCGGCATTTCTCCGCGACGAGATCGGTCACGCTGTCGAATTCAAAGCCCTTGTCCTTGCCGCCCGCGATGAGAACGACCTTGCGCGTCTCGCCGGCGAGTGCCTTCTCGAGGGAGTCGAGGTTGGTGGCCTTGCTGTCGTTCACAAAGTCCACGCCATCGAGCGTGCGGACGAGTTCGCAGCGGTGCGGCAGCGCGCGGTATTCGCAGAGCGGCGGGAGCATCTGCGCAAAGTCGAGCCCGCGCGTGAGGCCCACGGCGAGCGCGGCCATGAGGTTTTCGGCATTGTGCGAGCCGCGCAAAGTCGTGTCGCTCAACTTCAGCACGGGCTTGCCCTGAAAATGGATCACTGCATCGCGCAAATCGAAATCGCCGCCACGCTCATACGCGCTGAACGTGATGCGCCGCGCCTTCAGCGGCGGGAGCTTGTCGAGCAGGTTCACGACAGCCCAGTCGTCCGCGGTCTGGTTTTCAAAGATGCGCGCCTTCGCGTCGAAATACGACTGGAGCGTCGGGTAGCGATCGAGGTGATCGGGCGCGAAGCCGAGCCACACCGCCACAGTCGGGCGGAACGTGCGGATCTCCTCAAGCTGGAAGCTGCTGACCTCGACGGTCATCACATCCATCGCGCGGCCCTCGCGGACTTTCGCGGAAAATGCGGGCCCGATGTTGCCGCACGCGACGGTCTTCACGCCGCAGCCGAGCAGCATCTTTTCGACAAGCTGCGTCGTCGTCGTCTTGCCATTCGTCCCCGTGATCGCGATGACCGGGCGCGCACAGAGCACGAAGGCAAGCTCGAGTTCGCCGACGATTGCGATGCCGCGTGAGAGGAAATTTTTCACCAGCGCCGTGGCCGGATCGATCCCAGGGCTGAGGATCGCGAGATCGTATTCGCCCATGTCGGAATCCGCCACAGCACCCGCAATCACGCTCGCGCCGTCCGTCTTCAATGCGCCGATTTTTTCGCGCAACGCCACAGGATCGCCGCTGTCGAGCACGGTCACGCGCGCGCCTTCCGCGAGCAGCAGGCGCGCGGCCGCCGCGCCGCTTTCGCCTGCGCCGAGGACTGCGATGTGCTGGCCTGTGATCTTCATTTTCACCGGAGCTTGAGTGTGGCGAGCCCGAGCAGGGCGCAGATGAAAGAGACGATCCAGAAGCGCGTGACGACGGCCGTTTCCTTCCAGCCCGAGAGCTCGAAGTGATGGTGCAGCGGCGCCATGCGGAACACGCGCCGGCCCTGGCCATATTTCCGCTTCGTGAATTTGAAATAGAACCGCTGGATGAGAACCGACGCCGCCTCGACGACGAAGACACCGCCGACGACAAGCAGCACGAGCTCCTGCTTCACGCAGATCGCAACCACGCCGATCGCGCCGCCGATCGCGAGCGAGCCCGTGTCGCCCATGAACATTTTTGCCGGATGCGCGTTGAACCACAGGAAACCGAGTGACGCTCCCGCGAGCGCCATGCAGAAGACGGTGAGCTCACCCGCCTGCGGATAAAACGGCACCTGCAGATAGTGTGCGATGGAGTGGTTTCCAGCGGCGTAGGCGAACACCGCGTACGCGAAGGTGACGGTGAGCGTGCAGCCGGTGGCGAGGCCGTCGAGGCCGTCGGTGAGGTTCACCGCGTTCGACGTGCCGAGGATGATGCCGGAGAAAAACAGGAACGTGACGACGAGGCCCATGTTCGAGATGAGCACCTTCTTGTAAAATGGCACGTAAAGCGCACTGGCCTGCCGCTGGAGCCGCGGGTCGGTGAGGAAGAAATACGTGACGCCCACCGCGATGAGAAGCTGCACGAGGATCTTTGTGCGCTCGCTCACACCGGTGGAATTTTTCTTCGAGACTTTCAGGTAGTCGTCCGCAAATCCGAGCGCGCCCGCGGCGATCATCGCACCGAGCACAAGCCACACGAACGAGTTATCCGGCCGCGCCCACAGCAGCGTGGAGACGACTGTCGTGCCAAGGAGCAGGATGCCGCCCATCGTCGGTGTGCCGGCCTTCTGGCCGTGCAGCTCGGCGAGCTTGTGGACTTCGTCGGCGTTGCGGATCGGCTGGCCGAGTTTCAACGAAAGGAGTTTGCGGATCGTGAAATTGCCGAGCGCGAGCGAGAGGATGAATGCGGTGAGCGCCGCGCCCACGGCGCGAAACGTCACGTATTGAAAGACGTTGAACGCCTTGAAAAAGTCGCCTGTGGCGTGATCGGAGAGCCGCTCGAGATAATAGAGCATCAGCAGTTCCTCCCTTCCATCGCCTGCACGATGCGCTCGAGGCGCGCGGAGCGGCTGGCTTTCACGAGCACTGTGTCGCCGGGCTTCGCGATGCCGTGCAGGATGCGCGCGGCGGAATCGGTGTCGGTGGTGCGGATGACTTCACGCACGCCGGAATTTTCCGCCTCCTCTGCAATCCATCGCGCCGTTTCACCGACGGTAATCACACAGGAAATTTTTTCGCGGCCCGCAATTTCGCCGACGCTGCGGTGGCCGCGCTCGCTTTCCTTTCCAAGCTCGCCCATGCCCCCGAGCACGGCAATCCGACGGCCCAGACCGGGCATGCGCGCGAGTGTGACAAGTGCCGCACTCATGCTGTCGGGGTTTGCATTGTACGTGTCATCAAGGATGCGGATGCCGCCGACGGTTTTCTGCGTGAGACGCCCGGCGGTGAGATCCAGCGCGCGCAGTCCGGCGGCGCATTCTTCGAGTGAAAGGCCGAGCGTGATCCCGGCGGCGCAGGCGAGAAGCGCATTGCGGACCATGTGCTCGCCGGGAACCGGCAGTTCCGCTCCCACGCTCTGCCCGGTCGCGTGGATGCGGAACTTTGTTCCCTCGCGAAGATGCTCGATGTCCGTCGCGCGCACGTCGCCGTCGCACAGCCCTGCGGTCACCACGCGGGCACGGGTGCGCTTTGCGATCGAGGGTGTGAACTCGTCGTCCGCATTCAAAATCACGGCGCCCTTTTCGCCCACGGCCTCGGCGAGCATCCCCTTCTCCTGCGCAATCGCCTCGCGCGTGCCGAGGAATTCGATGTGCGCGCAACCGATGTTTGTGATGATCGCGATGTCCGGCCGCGCGATGGCGGCGAGCGGCGCGATTTCGCCCGCGTGGTTCATCCCGATCTCGAAGACGCCGACATCGTGCGTGCTGTCCGCACGAAGGATCGAAAATGGAAGACCGAGGTGGTTGTTCAGATTGCCAATCGTGCGCGTGACGCTGAATCGCTGCGCGAAGACGGATGCGCAGAGATCCTTCGTGGAAGTCTTGCCGTTGCTGCCGGTGATGCACGCCGAGGTGAGCCGCAGCGCCGAACGGTACGCGGCCGCGAGCGAATGCAAGGCGAGCACGGTATCCGCGACGACGATGAGCGCGAATGCCGGCGCCAGCCCCGCAATTTCACGCCCGACGATCGCGCCAGCCGCGCCGAACCGCGCGACGTCGGCGAGAAAATCGTGGCCGTCAAATTTCTCCCCGCGGATCGCGATGAAAAGATCGCCGGCATTCAGTGCGCGCGAGTCGGAGGTGACGTTCGTGATCGCCTGCGCGGGATTTCCGCCGACGAGCCGTCCACCGGCCCACGCCGCGATTTGGGAAAGCGGCAGGGCGTTCATTGGCGACGTCCCTCCGGGTTTTCGCGCGGCTGACGCGGGCGTGGCGACGGAGCCTCGATCTCCGAGCGTGAACTGAGCGCGCCGGCGGCGATGGCGGCGTCATCGAACGGCACGGTGTGATCCGCAAATTCCTGATACGTCTCGTGGCCCTTGCCCGCGAGGAGGATGATGTCGCGCGGCTGCGCCATCGCGATGGCGTGGAAGATCGCCTCCCTGCGATCCGGCACGCAGTCGGGGCGCAAGCGGCGGAAGCCGGGCCTGATGTCCTCGATGATCGCGATCGGATCTTCCTTGCGCGGATTGTCGCTCGTGATAATCGCGTGATCGGCGAGCGCATCCACGGCGGCGGCCATCTTCGGGCGCTTCGCGCGGTCGCGGTTTCCACCGCAACCGAAGACAACGATGAGCCGCGCGGGGTTCAGCTCGCGCAGCGTGCGCAGGACGTTCGTGAGCGCGTCGTCGGAGTGCGCGTAGTCCACGAAGACGCGGAACGGCTTCTGCGCCGGAATCGCCTGCAGGCGGCCCGGCACTGCGGGCGCGGATGCGAGCGAGTGCACCGCGCTGCGCACGCTGACGCCGAGTGCATGTGCGGTCGCAAGCGCGGCGAGCGAGTTGTACACGTTGAACATGCCGATGAGCGGCATGCGGACGAGGTAGGTCTTTCCGACCGCTGAGAGCTGGAAAGTCGTGCCGCCGAAATCCATCTTCACGTCGCCCGCGCGGAACTGCGCGTCGCGGCCCAGGCCGTAGGTAATCACTTCCATGTCGCGCGAAAACCGGTCGGCGAGTTTCGCGCCGTGGCGGTCGTCGCCGTTGATGATTGCCCGCCCCTTTTTCTTTTTCTGGTCGCGGATGCCGGAGAAAAGCGACGCCTTCGTCTCGAAATACGCATCCATCGTACGGTGAAAATCGAGGTGATCCTGCGTGAGATTTGTGAAGACGCCGGCGTCGAACTCCACTCCGCGCACCCGATCCAGCGCGAGTGCGTGCGAGCTGACTTCCATCGCGCAGCTCTTGCACCCCGCGGAACGCATCTGCCAGAGCAGCTCATGCACGTCGGCGGATTCGGGCGTGGTGCGCGTCGCGGGCAGCTCGCGCTCGCCGACGACATAGCGCACGGTGCCGATGAGGCCGCAGCGGAGAAAATCCGTGTCGAGGATGTGCTTGATGAGAAAGGTCGTTGTCGTCTTTCCATTCGTGCCGGTGACGCCGACGACTTTGATCTTGTGCGAAGGCTGGCGGAAATATGCGGCGGCGAGATCCGCCAGGGCATGACGCGCGTTTGTGACTTCGATGGCCGCGGCCCGCGTGGCCAGGCCGGGCTTTTCGCTCACGACGGCCGCGGCGCCGCGATCGATCGCGGAGTCAATGAACTGCGTGCCGTCCGCCTTCTCGCCCGGCAGCGCGACAAAAAGCGCGCCTTCGACAACCTTGCGCGAGTCGTAACAGATCGCGGTGATGTCGCGGTCCAGCGAGCCGCCCACCTTCACCGGCTGGATCGCTTTGAGGAGAATTTGGAGATTCATCGCTCAGTTTCGCCCGGACTTGGCGAGGATGAGGTTCGGATTCTTTTCCTGCTGGAGCAGCGCCGGATCGGGCGCGACTCCGAGGTAGGCAAGCGATCGTTCCGCGATTGTGCGAAAAATCGGCGCGGCGACGAGACCGCCCACGTCCTCGTGCCCCGACACCTTGGCCTCGTCCACGATGACCAGCAGACAGAACGCGGGCTTCTCCGCAGGCACGAAGCCGACGAACGACGTGACGTGCTTGTCGTGCGAGTAGTATTTTTTTCCGGTCTTCGGGTCCTCGAGGAGTTTCTGCGCGGTGCCCGTCTTGCCCGCCGTGTTGTAACCGGGAATGTGCGCGGCCTTCGCGGTGCCCTGCTTGCCGGTTACCTTGACGAGCGCGTCGCGCATCTGCCCGGCCGTGGTATCAGTGATCACCGAACGGATTTCCTGCGGCTTGTAGCTCGCGAGGACTTCGCCGTTGTCGGCGCGAATCTCGTGAATGAGCTGCGGCATCATCAGCTTCCCGCCGTTCGCGATGGCACAGGTGGCGGTGATGATCTGCAGCGGCGTTGCAGCGACCTCGTGCCCCATCGCGACACGAGTGATCGAGACCGGCTGCCATTTCGATCGCGGATGCAGGATGCCACGGACCTCACCGGGAAGCGCGATGCCGGTCTGCTGCCCGAAACCGAAATTGCGAACCCAGTTGTAATATCGCTCCTGGCCCATCTGGAGTGCGAGTTTCGCCGCGCCAATGTTCGAGGAATGTTCGATGATCTGCGAAACCGTCAGTGTGCCGTACGGATGATGATCGTGCAGCACCAGTCCACCGTAGGCCCACGCGCCATTCTCGCAGTAAATCTCGGTGCGCGGCGTGACGAGGCGGTAGTTTAGCGCGCCTGCGGCTGTCACGGCTTTGAAGGTCGATCCCGGCTCGACTGTGCCGGCGATGGCGAAGTTGAAACGCGACTCGGGCTTCGCATTTTTCGCATCGTTCGGATCGTACGTCGGACGGTTTGCGATCGCGAGAATTTCACCGGTCTCAGGCCGCATCATGATCACCGTGGCCTTCTGCGGGCGCAGGCGTTTGCACGCGGCCTCGAGTTCGGACTCGACGATTTGCTGGAGGTTCAGATCCACCGTCAGACGCACGCTGGCTCCGTGGCGCGGCGCACGCTCCTCACCGGCGAGGTTCATCAGTTCCTTGCCGCGTCCGTCCTTTTCAAAATAGCGCCAGCCGGGCTGCCCTGCGAGCCAGTTGTCCATCGATCGCTCAATGCCCTCGATGCCGCGAAAACTGCCGACTGCCTTCTCGGTTTTCGGTTTCGCGCCGTCGGGCTCTACCGTGTTCGGCTCGCTGTTTGTCGCTTCGCCTTTTTCCGGATTCGCCTCGGGCTTCGCATCCTCATAGCCGTAGAAACCGACGACGTGGCAGAGCATCTGGTGCGCAGGATAAATGCGCTCGAAATTCTGCTCGAACGTGACGCCCTTGATCCCCGCAGCCTGCACTTTCCTGTCGAGTTCCGCCGCGAGATCCTCGGAGATCTTCTTTTTCAAAGGAACGTACATCCGTTCCGGATTGATGCGCGAAATGACATCATCCGGCGCTAGGCCGAGCGGTGCAGCGAGGATGTCGGCGATCTCCGCGGGAGTCTTCGCGTGCTTGCCGCTGGTGAGCAGGCGGCCGTCGAGGACGACATTTTTCAACGGCTCATTCCGCGCGAGGGAATTGCCGTTCACGTCCTGAATCTCGCCACGCCGCGCCGGGATGAGCACCTTTGAGATGTAGCTCTTGTGCGCGATCATCGCGTATTTGTCGTGCTGGTTGATCGCGAGGAAGATCAGCCGCGCCGATAGTGCGGTGAAAATGGTGCCTACACCGTAGCAGGCGAGACAGGCGCGCGACTTGAGGGACATCTCAACGCCCCTCCTCCGCGGAAAACACCGGAGCGCTAACGGCGACACGGGCGGCAGAGACAGTCACGACCATGGAATCCTCGATCGGCTTGAGCTTGATGACGCCATCGGCGATCGCATTTTTCAGCGAAGTGATCGAGATGAGCTGCTCCTTCTTCGTGCGGAGCGACTCGTTGCTGATGGTCGCGGCGCTGATTTTTTTCCGAAGGACGGAGAGGTGCTCCGCGCCCTGCTTGATCTGCTGCTTGAGCATGAGCACACGGATTCCGAAGGTGGCCGCGCAGATGAGCACGGCGACAAAAATGCAGATGTATGCGATGGGGACGGCTTGGGCGTAGCGGCGTTGGTTAGCGGGCATGGGGCAGGCGTTCGGCAACCCGAAGTTTTGCCGACCTCGCCCTCGGGTTGTCCTTTTGCTCATCTGCGGATGCGATGAGCGGGCGGGTGGTGAGCAGACGGAAGATGTGATCGGGATTGCGGCGCGGCGCGGGCCACTCTGGGCGGTCGTGCCACTCGGTGGCACGCTCCCTCATGAAATTTTTTACGATGCGATCCTCGCCGCTGTGAAAGCTGATCACGGCGAGACGGCCCCCGGGTGCGAGGTGCCGCGTGATTTCGCCAAGCACCTCCGCGAGCACTTCGAGTTCGCGGTTCACGGCCAGGCGCAGCGCCATGAAGACGCGCGTGGCGGGATGCGTGCGGCCCTTGCGCGGAGTCACACTGGCGACGAGATCGGCGAGCTGGAGCGTGCGCGTGATCGGCACACGCGCGCGCTCACGAATGATGCGCGCGGCGATGCGCCGTGCCGCAGGCTCGTCGCCGTATTCGTGGAAAATGCGCGCGAGATCCTCCTCGCCTGCGGTGTTCACGATGTCGGCCGCGCTCTGCGGCACGTCGGGTGCCATGCGTGCGTCGAGCGGGCCGTCGTGCTGCAGCGAAAAGCCGCGCTCCGGCGTGTCGAACTGGTGCGAGCTCACACCGAGATCGAACAGCGCGCCATCGAGCGAAGTGATGCCGAGTTCCGCGAGGATGCGGCTGACTTCTGAAAAATTCGCGCGGCGCAGGATCAGCCGTGAGCCGTAGCCGGCAAGCTTTTCACCGGCCTCGGCGATTGCCTCCGGATCCTGATCGGTCGCGATGACAGTCGCACCCGCTTCAAGCAGCGCGCGGGTGTGCCCGCCACCGCCGAGCGTGCCTTCAAAGAAAACCTTCCCCGGCGCGGGCAGCAGATGCTCGACACATTCCTCCAGCAGCACGGGACGGTGGTAACCCGACGAATGTGGATCGGCAGACATGGCGAATTCCTCCGGTTCGGTTGCGGTTTCGGCGGTGAGAAAATAGTCGCTCATACGCCGAGGAATTTCTTCACGTCCATGTGCTCCTTGCCCTTCGATTTCGGCGATGCCTGCCGGCGCTTCCAATCTTTGAAGGTATCGGGCCGCCAGATTTCAAAGCCCGTGATTGCGCCGACGAAAACCATGCTCGGCTCCTCCGCGCTGATCTCAATTTCCTCGCACAGATCCGACGGAACCGTGAGCCGCCCGGCGGAATCCAGCGTCACCTTCTGGCACTGCGAACCGAGGCTGCGCAGGTGCGAATTTTTCACCTCACGCGACAGCGAGGGGTCGTTCATGATCTCCGCGACTTTGCTCTCGTAATCCGCGCGCGGCATCGCTTTGATGTAGGACTCGGCGGAGCCTGAGATCAGGTAAAATTCCGTGATCTGCAGGCTCCGCCAATCCTTTGGCAGGCTGACGCGCAAGGCCGAGTCCAGCGAGCGAGGGTGCTCGCCAGTGAACATCGGCAGGGTGGGCGCGGCAGCGGTCATCGGGTGTTAGTGGTGGCTCAGGGTCGGCATTGGGCTGTCTTCCCAGAACGCTCCAAATCGTCCCAAATTGGCCCACAGAGTCAATCCCAATCGCAGCGTTACGAGCGATTTTTTACGATCGTGTGACGGCGCAAAAAAATGACGCCAGCGGCAGACCGACGACGCACCCCGTAGCCGCAGCAGTAAAGTGCAGGCCGATCTTTTCCCGCCCGACTCAGGACGTTTGAACAGTCCGCACTTTCACAAGCGCGAATTCATGAAGCCACTCCGGCTGCAGCCTCAGCTTTTCTCCGAGAGAAAGCTTCCCGCGCACAGCCGTGCGTACACGCCGCCCATCGCGAGCAAATCGTCATGCGTGCCGCGCTCCGCGATGCGCCCGCGCTCCAGCACGAGAATGAGATCCGCGTGCCTCACCGTCGAGAGCCGGTGAGCGATCACAAAGCACGTCCGCTTTTGCATGAGCCGGTCCAGCGCCTGCTGGATGAGCCGCTCGGTCTCCGTGTCCACGCTCGCCGTCGCCTCATCGAGCACGAGGATCGGCGGATCCTTCAGCAGCGCGCGCGCGATGGAGATGCGCTGCTTTTCGCCGACGCTCAGCTTCACTCCGCGCTCGCCGACAATGGTGCCGAGTCCCTCGGGCATCCGCTCGACGAATGCTTTCGCATTCGCATCCGCGAGCGCCCGCCACATTTCATCGTCGCTCGCAGTCGGGCGTCCGAGGCGCAGGTTGTCTTGCACGGTGCCGTTAAAAAGAAAACTCTCCTGCGTGACCATGCCCACCGCGCTGCGCAGCACGGCGCGCGGGAGGTCTGGCAGCGGTGTGCCGTCAATACGGATCTCGCCGTCGTCGTATTCATAAAATCGCGTGATGAGATTCACGAGCGTGCTTTTTCCTGCGCCCGTTGGCCCGACGAGCGCCACAGTCTCGCCGCGTTTTGCGCGCAGTGAAATGTGACGCAGCGTCGGCAATTCCTCGCTGTAGGAAAAGCTCACGTCCTCGAATTCCACATCGCCGCGAACGCTGACCGCCGGTGCGTGCTCCGCCTCGTCGGCCTCGGGTTTCTCGTCGAGGATTTCGAGGATGCGCTCGCCTGCCGCGCGGCCCGACTGCACGAGCTGATTCAGCGAATGCAGCTTCCCGATCGGATCGTAGAGAAATCCCACGAGCAGCAGAAACGCGGTGAATTCCCCAAAACCCAGCCGTCCCGCAACAACTTCCTGCCCGCCGAATCCAAGCACGAGTACCGAGCCGACCGCCGCGAGAAAAGTCATCGAAGGATTGTAGATCGCCCACACATGCATGATGCGCAGCGAGGCATCGCGCGACTTGCCGCTCACGTCGTTGAACCGCGCATGTTCCTCCTCTTCGCGGACGAAAGTTTTGATCTGCCGGATGCCCGCGAGATTGTCGTGCAGCAGCGCATTCATCGCGGATGCCGCCTTGCGCTGCGCACGGTAGCGCTTCGGCGCGGTGAGCGTGTAGGCCAGCGCGCCCGCCGCGAGAAACGGAATCGGGATCAGCGCGAGCCACGCGAGTTTCGCGTGGTAGTGAAACAGCATCGCGCCAACGATGACGATTTGCAGCACTGCGATCGCGCCTTGCTCGATACCGTCAATCAGCATCCGCTCGACGGCCGTCACATCCTCAAGCAGTCGCGTCATGATATCGCCCGTCGCGCGATCATCGAACCACCGCAGCGGCAGACGCTGAATGTGGGAATACAGATCGCTGCGCAGATCGAAAATCACACGCTGCTCGAAACTGTTGTTCAAAATGATCCGCAGCCCGTTGAACGCATCGCGCAGAAAAAACGCCGCGGTACCGATGCCGACTAGCCACCACAGCCGGTCGCCGCGCCCGCTGCGAATGTCATTCACGACAAGCTGCGTGACCTTCGGGAAAACCGTCACCATCAGCGTCGAAACGATCGCGCACAGCATCGTCCCCGCCGCCATTCCAGGATGTCGGCGCAGGTAGGCAAAGACTCGGGCAACGGTGCGCATCGCATCAATGTGTTGATTCACTCGCCGCCGCGGCGAGCGCGAAAGCGCGGAAACTCGCGATGGACTGAATTTCCGATCGTACTACGCGAGCCCGAGCTTTCTGAACGTGTCGTCCACCCAGCGAAAGTGGTGCTCCAGCGAGCAGAGCGCGGCGATTTCGGCGGGCGGAATCTTCGCGGTGATTTCCTCCTCGGTGACGAGGTTTTCGAGCAGCGGCTTGTCGCCCTGCCACGTTTTCATCGCGGCGCGCTGGACGGCTTCGTAGGCGGTCTTGCGTTCGAGGCCTCGCTCGGTGAGCTTCAGCAGGATCGTCTGCGAATGGTAGAGGCCGCGCGTGATCTCGAGGTTCCGCTTCATGTTGTCGGGATACACGATGAGCCGGTCCACGAGCTTGCGCAGAAGCACGAGCATGTAGTTCACGAGAATGCACGAGTCGGGGAAGATGACGCGCTCGACGGACGAATGGCTGATGTCGCGCTCGTGCCACAGCGCCACGTTTTCCAGCGCGGCGACAGCGTTGCCACGCACGAGACGTGCGAGGCCGCTGAGTTTTTCACCGGTGATCGGGTTGCGCTTGTGCGGCATCGCGGAGCTGCCCTTCTGCCCTGCGGAGAAGTATTCCTCCACCTCGAGAACCTCGGTGCGTTGCAGATGACGGAACTCGGTGGCCCAGCGATCAATCGAGGACGCGATCAGCGCGAGCACGGTATGAAATTCCGCGTGTCGGTCGCGCTGCACTACCTGCGTCGCGAGCGTCGCAGGCGTGAGGCCGAGCGTCTTGCAGACCTTTTCCTCGACGTGCGGATCGAGGTGCGCGTGCGTGCCGACTGCGCCGCTGATTTTCCCCACGCGGATGCGCGGCTGCACCTGCTCCAGCCGTTCCAGCGCGCGACCGAATTCATCATACATCAACGCGAGCTTCAGCCCGAACGTGATCGGCTCCGCGTGGATGCCGTGGCTGCGTCCGATCATCGGGGTCATCTTGAATTCCTTCGCACGCTTCGCGATCACCTCGCGCAGTTCGCGCAGATCCTTCAGCAAAATGTCCGACGCCTCCGCGGTCTGCACAGCGAGCGTGGTGTCGAGCACGTCGCTGCTCGTCATGCCCTGGTGCATCCAGCGGCACGCGGGGCCGACGTAGCCCGCGACATTTTCGAGGAACGCGATCACGTCGTGGTTCGTGCGCTTTTCAATCTCCATGATCTCGGCGAGCTGGAATTTCGCTTTCGCGCGGATCGTCTGCGCGTCCTCCTTCGGGATGTGGCCGAGTTCCGCCTGCGCCTCGCAGGCGAGGGTTTCGATTTCGAGCCAGATTTCGTATTTGCGTTGCTCTGTCCAGATGGCCGCCATCTCGGGCAGCGTGTAGCGTTCAATCATGAGGGCGCGGAAGATGTGAGCCACGCCCTCGCTCGGCAAGCCGGAAGCTGCTAGGTTTCCGGGCCGGAGCGGAACACCGCGCGTGCAGCTTCGAGCGCCGCGAGCTGCACCTCGCGCAGCGGCGCACCGACACGCTCCGCGAGCGCGCGACAGCTTTCAAACTCCGGCGCGATTTGCAGCAGGCGCTCGCCTTTGAATCCAAGCTTCACCGTCACCTCGCCGTGCGGTGTCTTCACGATCTCGAATTTGCGCGTGAGTTTCAGCCGCGCGATTTTTTCCACGCGCAGGCCGAACGCTGTCGTCTCTGCGAAAATGATGTCCGCGATTTTTTCTGTCGCACCTTCCTCGCACAGCGCGCAGAGCATCGTGCCGGGGCGCGATTTTTTCATCTGGACGGGCGTGAACCACACGTCGAGCGCGCCTGCCGCGAAGAGCTGCTGCATCACCGCGCCGAGCACCTGCGGCGAGATGTCGTCGAGATTCGTCTCGATGCGCGTGACGGTGTCAGTCTCGTAGCCGGGCATCGCGGGGCGGGTGAAAATTACGCGAGTTCGCCGAGCACGGCGCGCAGCACGTTCGGGCGTTTCGCGAGATCGCGGGTGCCGAGGCCGTAGCCGATGCGCTCGACCTTCATCGCGGGCATGAGGCCAAAGCCCGCGGCGAATTCCGCGGCGATGCCTGCGCCAGTCGGCGTGATGAGTTCGTGCGGCTCGTCAATCTGCCCGAGCGGGATGCCCTTCAAAATCTCCATCGTCGCCGGTGCGGGCACCGGGAAGATGCCGTGCGCGCACTTCACCGTGCCGTGACCGTCGTGCAGTGTGGATACGAAGACCTTCTCCACGCCGAGCGCCTCGATGCCGACGCACGCGAGCACGATGTCCGCGATGGAATCGAATGCGCCGACCTCATGAAAGTGGACATCCTCCGCGCTCATGCCGTGGATTTTCCCCTCGGCCTCGGCGATGCGCTGGAAAATCCCGAGCGCATGCTTTTTCACAAACGGCGAGAGATCGCTCGCCTCGATCAGCGCGCGAATCTCGCGATGCGTGCGGCCATGCACGTGTTCGTGATCATGGTCGTGATCATGGTCGTGATCATGCGAATGGGAATGACCGTGCTCCTCGTGCTCATGGCTGTGCCCATGCCCGCTGCATTCGTGGCCATGCTCATGCTCGTGGCTGTGCGTGTGTTCGCCGTGTGAATGCTCGTGCGTGTGCTTCAGCGCGGAATGTTCGTCCTCGTGCTTGTGCGCGTGCCCATGCTCCGGATCGTGATCGTGCTCGTGGTGATGATGCACGTGGCCTTCCTCGCCGTGCTCGTGCGCGTGGCCGTGCTCATGTTCATGTCCGTGCGAATGCCCGTGACCGTGCTCCACATGTGTCGCCCCGCCGTGGATGTCGAATTTCACGCCCTCGATATCCTTCCGCTTCGCGCGGTCGTAGTGCATGTGGAAGTCGCCGAGGTTCAGCTTGCTCAATTCCCATTCGAGCGCGCTGGGTTTCACGCCGAGGTCAATGAGTGCGCCGACTGTCATGTCGCCACTGATGCCGGAGATGCAGTCGAGGAAGAGGGCTTTCATAAAGGGAGAGTTGTCAGGTTTTGTGCGGATGCAAACAGCGAACTCGCGGCGCTACTTCGTGCCGCCTCGCAGTGCGGACTTCACCTCGGGGAGGCTGAGCGTCTTGTCGTAGAGCGCCTTTCCGATGATGCAGCCATGCAGCGCAGGAATCGTCGCGAGATGCGTGACGTGCGTTGCAGTGCCCACGCCGCCACTCGCGATCACCTGCCCGCCGAGCGGGACCACGGCTGCATTCACGCGCTCCGTCTCGCCGAAGTTTGGGCCTTGCAGCATCCCATCCGTCGCGATGTCCGTGTAAATGATGGTGCCCGCGCCGGCCTTCACGGCGTTGCACGCGAGCTCGAGCGCACTCTGCCCGGTCTCCTGCGTCCAGCCCTTCACGCTCACGATACCGTTCTTTGCGTCAATGCCCACCGCGATTTTTTCCCGGCCAAACTCGCGCGCCATCTCGCCGACAAACTCCAGCGACTCCGCCGCCTTCGTCCCGAGAATCACGCGCGACACGCCAGCATCGAGCGCGCGGCGGATCGACGCCGCATCGCGGATGCCGCCGCCGAGTTCGCACGGAATCTTCACCGCCTGCGTGATGGCGCGCACGGATTCCAGATTCTGCTGCGTGCCGGAAAATGCCGCATCCAGATCCACGATGTGCAGCCAGTCGCCGCCCTCCGCCTCCCATTGCCGCGCAAACGCAGCGGGGTCGGAGGAGTAAACCGTTTTCTCGGCGGCGCGTCCCTGGCGCAGGCGCACGACCTGGCCGGACATCAAATCAATGGCGGGATAAAGAAACATGAGCCGCGCAGAATCGGCGGGGACATCCGCGCAAGGCAAGTGCGCGCGTGTGGAAATTATCCAAGCTCATTTTCACCGTAGCACGGTTCCCATCACGGCGTTCATTGTACGGACGAGGGTGATCCCAGTCCCGAGCTGCGCTTGGCGGATGTTTGTGGTATGTCGCGCGCTCTGGCGCTTACTTCCTCGCACGCACAGGCGCAGCAGGAGGAGGAGCGATGACGGGCATCGTCGCATCGGTCCACTTGTCGGTGCGGAACGGCGAAACGGGCAGCCCGGCGGCATTGGCCAGGTTTGGCTCCGCCGTTTCATGCCAGCCAAAGCGCACGGCCACGGGATTGCTTACGCCTTCGGCGCTCACGATAACGGTGTTACCCGAAATCTCAGCCTTGGCTTCAACAAACTTCTTGTCCTCGCCCGCGATGGTGAACCAAGTCAGCGCCTGGCCATTGGCGGACTTCAGACCGCCTTCCGCATTCTTAAACGACACATGGGCCTTGCCGCCTTCGATCTTCAGCGAATCGAATAGCGGACTCGCATAGCTGGTCACGGGCTTATTGTAAGTCTTCGCCAGCGCCCACAGCGCGAGCCGGTGGCCGACGGTCTGCTTGTCCGGCGGATGAATGTTCGCGACGGTCGCCACATCGGTAATCACGGCCATGCCCGTATTGGGCACGGAAAGTGTGGCCGTCTGCGCCTCCCAGATTGCAGGGAGGTTTTCAGGCTTGTTATAGCGATACGGCGCGAGCTGGACGAACAGGAACGGGAAGTCGCCCTGCTGCCACACCGCGCGCCAGCCATTGATGAGCGCCTTCATCTTCTCAAAATAGAGCATGCCTTCGCCATTGTTGGATTCACCCTGATACCACAGTGCTCCGCGAATCGCGTAAGGAACGATGGGATGCACCATCGCATTATACATCGCCAGGGGCGAACCATGACTCGCGGCCAGCATCGGCTTGCCGTCTGGCAGAAGGCCGGGTATCTGTTTCGGACGGCCTTTTTCGTCGAGCACCGGCTTGACCACCGGCTTGCCGTCCCTGCCCATCACGGGCTTGCCCTGCGCGTCGAGCACGGGTTCGGTGACTGGAACATTGACGGTGCTCATCACCGGGAAGGTCGCGAGCTTGTCGGCAAAGTCCGCCTTCAGCGCGGGCACGGATTGGAAGCCGACCGGCGGCGTCCAGGGCTCGATGCGCGTCCCGCCCCAGTTGCAGCCGATCAGTCCCACAGGCACGTCCAGCGTCTTCTCCAGTTCACGGCCAAAGAAATAGCCGGCTGCTGTGAAGTTGCCCGTGGTATCCGTCGCGGCGGCCTGCCAGCCGCCCACGGTCTTCACTTCGGTCTCGGGCTTGTTGGATGTCACATGCGGCACCTTGAAATGGCGGATGCGCGGATTCGCTGAGGCGGCGATCTCCTTCTCCTTGTCCTTGGATCCGCCCACCGTCATTTCCATATTAGACTGCCCGGAGCAGAACCACACTTCGCCGACTAACACATCGTCGAACTCGACCTTGTTCTTGCCCGTGACGGTGAGCTTCGCCCCCGTGCTGCTGGCTTTCAGCGGAGTGAGCGCAACGGCCCACTTGCCGCCTTTCGCGACCGTCTCCGCAGTCTGCCCGGCGAAGGCGACCGCCACCTTTTCCCCGTCGTCGGCAAAGCCCCACACCGGCACCTTTTGATCGCGCTGGAGGACCATGTGGTCTCCGAAAATGGCGGGCAGCGTGACATCGGCGACTGCAAAGGGGACTGTCGCGGCGGCGATGCCGGCAGCGATGCTAAATCTCAGGATGGAGGAATTACGGTAGTTAGTCATGGATGGGATGATTGGTTGAAATGGGTTGTTCGTTTGAAATCACAGGATCTTCTTCAGCCCCGCGAGGGACAGCTCGGTGCATTCCATCGGCGACTTGCCGTCGGGATAGACTTCCTGCTCGATGAGGAGCCATTCCGTGCCGCCGACCGTGCGGCACGCCGCAAGCGTCGCGACCCAGTCCACGGAATCTTCACCGAAGATGGCCTTCTTGGTCTTGTCGCCGCCGACCACGGTCGGCTTGAAATGCACGAGCTTCGTGCGGCCGGGGAACTTTTTCATCAGGTCCGCGGGCTGCAGTCCCGCCGCGGCGCTCCAGCCGCAATCCTGCTCCAGCACCACGTCTGCCGTCGTGCGTTCGGCAAAGAGGTCATAGTAGGTCTTGTCGCCGGCCTTCGTGAATTCCTTCGTGTGATTGTGATAGCCGCACGCCATGCCGAGCGGCTTCAGGACTTCGGCGGTCTTGTTGAAAGTCTCGGCCAGCTCCTTGCTCTTCTCCGGGTCCGTGAATGCGCCGTCGCCGGGCACGATGAGGAACTTGCAGCCGACCGTCTGGTGAAACTCGATCGTCTTCTGCAACGCGTCGCCCTTGAAACTGCCCGTGCCGATGTGCGTGCTGACGCCCTTCAGCCCGAGTTCATCCAGCTTCTGGCGGAGTTCCTTCGCCTTGCCGCCGTACTTGTGGTAGCCGGCAAACTCCACGCCCTTGAAGCCCATCTTTGCGATCTGCGCGAGCGCGGCGTCGAAGTCCTTCGCGCAGTCGCCCCGCACCGAATAAAGCTGGACGCCGACCGGGATGTCCCTGCCCGCGGCGCGTGCGATGGAAAACGGGTTCAGGCTGGCGGCAGCGGCGGCGAGGGCGGAGCTTTGAATGAACTGGCGGCGGGATACGTGGGTCATGAGCGGAGTGCGGTTTGGGTGGAAATGAACGGGGCCAAAGTGATGCGCCGGCGGCGTGAAGCTTAGATTCTCTGTGGGAAAAAGTTCTGGCGTGCGGGTCTTCGCGCGAAGACTGGGCGGAGGGAAGTTGCCGGCAGGGTGCAGTCGCGGCCGGAGCGGCGCTGTCTCAGAAAGTGTTCCGAAACTCTTGCCCGCCCTGTGCGCCAAAGTCGCAACCCATGCCAGCCTGGGGCAAGGCCACAGGAATGGCCGCATGTTCGGGCAGGAGGGCTGAAAGCCCGTCCCATCGCGGCAAGCATCCGAACATGGAACGGGCTTTCAGCCCTCTTTCGTGTCGCTGCCGGATTCCTACGGCGTTGCCCCAGGCTGATATGCGCGCGGGCCTTTGGCCCTCGCCGCATTCCGGTACGCTTCCCCAAGGCACGAACCCCCAAAGCGGAAACGTTCCCAAGCTCCACACAACCCTAACCTAACCATCCTACAGAAAAACCAAACCAAGCAATCCAACTCAGTTCACCCAACTTCCATCTTGACCCCTTTCATAGGAGGTTAGGCGCTTCGTTCATTTGGGTTTTGTGCTTTTAAGCGATCTTAGTCCGCACAGCGCGCGGCTCTTCGACCCAAACGTAAAGCAGAAAAAAAGAAGCGCAAGAATGCCCCCAATCAGGAACGCAAAAGGAAACGCAGTAACACCCAGAATGAAAAATGAGATAACGTGAGCAGCGAGTGTGATGCTCGCAATATAGTAGGTCGCTTGGTGAGGGTTAGAGGACCACAACAGGACAACCGCAATGCTGGAAGGGAGCGTGAGAATGGCACCAAGAGCCATTATCATACGTCCGGCTGCGTTCCCCTCCACGCCGCTACTCAAAACGATCCCTGTAATCTTCCAACCCGCCAACGAAAACAGCCCAAGATAAACCCTGGCGAAATACCATGATGCTACCAAGGAACGTATCGGAGGCCGCTGTGGAGGCGGTCTGTTTTGTTTCCTTTTTGCTTCATGGTCAGCGATGCAAGAATCGCACATTGCCATCATAAATGACGTTTTCGCTCCGCATTGCGTGCATTTAGCCATAGGTGTTCAGCAGTTTGGTTTGCGGGTGCGTGAGATAGCGCCTAACGACCCCAAGCTCAGCGACTCCGGGCCGGGGGCGCGGCTGTGAGCACGGCGGCGCAAGGCGAAGGCGCGGGCTGTGCCGGGCTTCATGGCGGGCAGCACAGCCCGTGACTGAGCCGGTCGGATGAGAGCCGCGCCCGGTAACTGAACGCCAAAGCCCGGAGTTCGCTGCAGCGCATAGGCGTTTCGTTCATTTCAGGACGGACTTACCATAGATGGAGTAGCTGATGAAGTAGCGATTCACCCCGAATGTTGAAAGCTTTTCTATCGTGTTGTCGAGGTCGTCCATAGTGACACCGGGCTCGAAATAAATGGCCCAAATAGGGTCGGTGATACCATAGGTGCGATCCTGTGCGAGTAGCGCGTCAAAGTCTTTGAGTGGGCCACCCATGCCGGTGCGAACATCGTAGTGCAGATTGCCGTCGTGGCGGGAAAGAATCACGCCCGGAATCTCGTCAATAGCTGGTGGGCTGGTTCGGTCTGTGAGAGAAGGCAACGCTCGTATCGCTCGAAGTCGTCGCACATGCTGAACACCGAGAGTAACAGCGGTGCCGAGAACGACGCCAACCAACAGCAAAAGAATTGTGCGGCTTGGTTTCACAGAGAGCGGCCAGAAACGCCTAACGACCCCAAGCTCAGCGACGCCGGGCCGGGAGCCGGTCAATTGAATTTGGGGGATCGAGGCGAAGGCACGGGCTGTGCCTTTTTGCAGCACAGCCCGTGACTGAGCCGACAGGATTTGATTTGGACATCTGCCCGGAACGGCCATGCCCGGTGTTCGCTGCAGCGCATGGTTAGGGTGCGATTGGGCGTGACTTGCTTTAGGATTTGCTGGCACGATCTCGCGTATGCCTACTGAATTCATTACATCGCTAAACGAGAAGAATGGGCGCGCATCCGCGAATGCCAATTCAACGCCTACGATTGAAGACGTGCTAACGATTGCGTTACCTCACGGGGAAGATTTAGTAGGGCTTCTTCTACCGTTGCTCCAGAAGGCCGGAGGCGAATCATATCTCCATCGTTTTGCAGGGGGACAAGTGGAGCTACGATCTGCGCCGCGTGATCTTTTTGCTGTTCCGTTGGCTGGTCCGGCAGAACCACCTCAATCATAAATGGGCGAATGTGATCGGGTGGGAATTTAATGGTGCAGGGAAGTTGTGGTTTGGGCATTTGATTTGTGGGGTTGGCTGTTCTCAGATTTTATTTGCCCCAGCGGCAATTGCTATTGCCAGCCCCATGCCCACCGCCCACGAAGGGACGAATTGCGCGACGATGACCAACCCCACCACCAACCACATCACATGCCACCAGCCGAAGCTGGATTTGGGTTTTTCTTTACTGATGATTACGTGGATCTTTTTCATTTGTGTTGTTTTGGGTTGTGGTTTCTGAGAGGGTTGGTCATGCGATATCTGGAAATGCTTTATCGAAAGATTGTTTCAAAATGGTGGCCAAAGTGGGCTGATAATCCGAATACGTCTTCAGGGCCTCATGTGCTGCTTTCTGTTCCAAACTACGAAGAGCGAGTAGCATCTCCCGTCCTTGTCCCGGCCTTGTCTTCTCTTGAACAAGCTCTAGCAGTTTCGTCAAAGCGGTTAGACGAATCTTCTGAATTGCATACTCTACCCGCAGTTGCCAAATATCTGTCTTCAGTTCGCGAATTTCATCAGGTGTCATGTGGGCTTGTGGTTAAATGGGACGATCGGAGCACCCTAACGACTCCAAGCTCAGCGACCACTGCGGGCGGCGCAGGGCGTGCGGGCGAAGGCGGTTGGGGGTGGTGGCTGGGCGGAAGGTGCGGTCAAGTGGCGCGGTGGGCTGGTTGGGTGGCGTGAGCACGACCTGTGACGCCCGCAGTGGTTCGCTGGAGCGCATGGTTAGGCGTTGCGGTCATTTGGGATTTTGCTTCGGTTCCGTGGTGTGGGTAACGGTCTTGTCCTTGTGGACGTAAACGAGGCAAACGCCGGTGTCCGGGAAAGGACTGCCTGGAACGGCCCTATGTGGATTGTTGGGAAGGATGTAGCGAAGCCTCCATACGACGCTTTGGTCGGGCTTCATGTTGTCGTCGCTATCGTATGAAACCTCGTAACAGAAGAGCTTCGGAAACTGTGGAAACGTCTTCGCGATATACTCGTCGCCGAGTTTGGCGGCTTCCGATGCAGGAAAGGGCGGTGCTGACGGCGTCTGGGTCGGTGGTCCGTTGGCTCCGGCGTGAAAAACGGTAAGCACTAACAACAGCAGACCGAGATAGAATTGATTCGCTTTTGATTTCATGGAACGCGAGCGACGCCTAACGACCCCAAGCTCAGCGACGGCGGAGGCTGGCGCGATGGCTGCGCGGGCGGAGGTGGTGGAGCAGCCAGCGTGACAGCCGGAGCCGTTCGCTGCAGCGCCTGGTTAGGCGATTCGTTCGTTTCGGAGTCAGGCGTCACGGCTGGTCCTCGGGCAAAACATGGAACTGGTGCATGACGCCAAGCCACTGCGTATGAGCTGCAACACACTCCGCGCGCTGGTCGCGGGAATACGTAGCCTCCTGCTCAAGGTAGCCGGCAATACTGCTGAACTGATCGAAGTCGGAGGCTGCCATCGGAAGATCGGCGGCAGCGTAGCAGCGTCGCAACACATCGAGCCAGAGCAGAAGCGCCTCGAAAAGCTCTCGGTCGAAAACCTGCACACACGCCAAACGGTCGAGGAAGCGGGAACGCACGTCGAAGAATTCGGAGCGGACGTGGCTGCGAAATACATCGTCCGCCAATTCAGATTCACGTGGCGCTCGGAAAAAGCGGTTCTGAGGAGGCTCGGAAGTCATGGGTGTGCAGAGTCGCCTAACGACCCCAAGCTCAGCGACGGGCGGGCGCGGCGCGGCGCCTGCGCGGTGGGCGGAAAGGTGGCGGCGGAAGCAGGCGGCGTGACGCGCCCGCCCGTTCGCTGCAGCGCATGGTTAGGCCCGTGCGTTGAACGCGATGAGACCTCCGGCAAAGGAGGTGCAGCGTGAAAACATGGACGCGCGAGCAACTGGAAGAGCTGTTGGAAAGCGACTGCATCACCGATGGGTTTCGGGTTCAGATTGAGGCTGCGCTGGAAATGGGCGGCGACGCGATAGACGCCCTAGGCGAACCGTTCACGAACTGCGCTTCTAGCTCATGTGATGTCATGCCCGAGCTTCTCGGCGAGGACCGCAAGTTGCGCGTTGACGTTGAAAAACTCTTGGACGGAAATAATCGCTCCGCAGGAGCGGCAGTTAATGGCGAGCAGGCGGTATCTCGAATCCTTGACTTTAAGCTCTTGGACTTCAAAGGACGTTCCATCGCATTTTGGGCATTTTGGTGTGGCCATGTGTTTTTGGGTTTGGGTTTGGGTTGGTTTCTGAGGAGAGCGTGTGAGGGGCCTAACGATCCCAAGCTCAGCGACGGTGGAGGGCTGGCGCGGCCCCTGCCTCGCCCAAATAACCAAGACGCGCCGAACGAAAGGACAGCATGAAAAAACCACAAAAGGTGAGTCGCAGAAAAGCAGGGGCCGTGACAGCCCGGAACCGTTCGCTGCAGCGCATGGTTAGGCCACAAGGGGAAAAGTCTTTCGACATCCATATAAAAGTCATTGCGGAAATGCCTCCACGCGCTTCTGCGCCTCGGCGCGGACGAATTCCGAACCCTTAATTGAAATGGTCACACCATCGTTATCCGGTTTCCAAGTAACGGTCGCTCCCTCGCCGGTCTGTGGGTCTCGAATGTCGGCGACGGCATCCTCTACCTGTTTGATCTTTGCGAGTGTGGCAGTCACAGCCCCCGCCATCATGCTATTGATAACGTCGGCGTCGGTTGGGTTCGGTTTAATTTTCAGCGTAATGGTCATCATAAATGGTGCGGTATTGTGGCCTAACATCTGATTATGCCGAGCGAGGGTTCCGTTTTGCTCGGTCTAGCAGGGAGGGGAGGCGTCATGGACGCAGAGTGTTTCCGGGGCTTGCGAAAGAGTCAATCCCAAAAAAATTCCGCTTGGAGAGCGAGGGGCAGTCGGTATTTTCCGGCCCTGCCATGCAAACCGTGATAGACCGATGATTCCCCGCCCCTCCAAACGCCAACTGGATGCCGAGGCGCGCCTTCGTCCGCCCATGCAAGTGCCGCCGCAGCACCCGGCACATGGACGGGATGCACGGGATGGGCGGGCGCATGGACATGGGGCGACGCCTCCCCAGCCTGCGGCACCGGGGGCGAAGGGGCCGCGGCTGGAGGAGCGGCTGCGGACGGTCTGCCGGCTGCGGCACTATTCGCACCGCACGGAGGATGCGTATTGGATGTGGTCGCGGCAGTTCATCCTTTTCCACGGCAAGCGGCATCCGCTGGAGATGGGGGCGCCCGAGGTGCGGGATTTCCTTACCCATCTGGCGATGGAGCGGAATGTCTCCGCCAGCACGCAGGCGCAGGCGCTGAATGCGATCGTCTTCCTGTATGAGCAGGTGCTCGGGCGGGAGGCGGGCGAGTTTGCGGACTTCGAGCGGGCGACGCGGGCAAAGAAGGTGCCCGTGGTGCTCTCGGCGGGTGAGGTGCGTGCGGTGCTGGCCCGGCTGGATGGCACTGCGCGGTGCATGGCGCTGCTGCTCTACGGGGCGGGGCTGCGCATCCTGGAATGCGCGCGGCTGCGGGTGAAGGACGTGGACTTTGCCCGCAATGTGATCACGCTGCAGGATACGAAGGGCGGGCGCGGCCGGGTGACGATGCTGCCGGAGGCGGCCCGCGAGGCGGTGCGCGCGCAGCTCCGCACGGCGCGGGCGCTTTTCGATGCGGATCGGGCGGCGGGCGCGCCGGGCGTGCAGCTCCCGGATGCCTTTGCGGTGAAGTCCCCCGGCGCGGCGACATCGTGGGCCTGGTTCTGGGTCTTTCCCTCGCCCGTCATCTCGCGCGACCCGCGCTCGGGCACCGAGCGGCGGCACCATGTGCATGAGGACAACATCCAGCGCGCCGTGAAGCGTGCGGCGCAGGAGGCGGGCATCGCAAAGAATGTGACGCCGCATGTGCTGCGGCACAGCTTTGCCACGCATCTGCTGGAAAACGGGCAGGACATCCGCACCGTGCAGGAGCTGCTCGGGCACAAGGATGTGAGCACGACGATGATCTACACGCATGTGCTGAACAAGCCGGGCCTCGGCGTGCGCAGCCCGCTGGATTGATCACGACGAGGCCGGAAATTTTCCCTTGCACATGCGAATGACCCCGGCATCATCCCGCCCCGTCATGAAGGCGTCCCTCCCGCTGAATTTGCCGCGCACCACGGTGGTGCCGCGCCGGGTGGATGGCCGTGCGCCGCGCGGGCGGTGCGGGATGTAGGCGCGGAAGGGGGCGGGATGGGTTGTGAAGGCGCGTTCACTGGCACAGGCGGCGAAGCCGAAGCGGATCATCTCGGTGCGGGAGGTGGACCGGTGCATCCGCTTTGAGGTGGCGCTGGTGAAGTGGAAGCGGCTGAAGTCGCACCACAGTGTGGAGAAGTGTGCGGCGTGGGTGGGGCTCTCGGCGAAGGGCTGGAGGAAGGTGGAGCACCGCAGGAGCATCCCGAACGGGCGCACGCGGCTGCTCATGATCGTGGCGGTAAATTTGACGCTGGCGGAGATCGTGATGGCCATGCAACGCAGGAAAATACGGCACCTGCGGCTGATCGCGGGTTCGGAACAACTGTTCCAGTAGCCAGTCCGCCGGGCCGGGCGCAGGCTTTGCCCCATGCGCGAAACGCCCCCAGATCGTAAAGCCCCGCCCTTTCCGGCGAAAGGTTTGCCGCATCGGGTGAATCGGTTCGGCCATCCGATGACAGGTCTGCCCAATCGCCTGACAGCTTTCGCCAATCCCCTGACGGCTTTTCCCAATCGCCTGACGGCTTTTCCCAATCCCCTGACGGCTTTCGCCAATCCCCTGACGGCTTTTCCCAATCGCCTGACGGCTTTCGCCAATCCCCTGACGGCTTTCGCCAATCCCCTGACGGCTTTCGCCAATCCCCTGACGGCTTTCGCCAATCCCCTGACGGCTTTCGCCAATCCCCTGACGGCTTTCGCCAATCGCCTGACGGCTTTTCCCAATCGCCTGACGGCTTTTCCCAATCGCCTGACGGCTTTCGCCAATCCCTTGACGGCTTTTCCCAATCGCCTGACGGATGTTGCGCATCCGCCCGCACCTTTCCTTCGACAGCCCGAATAACAACCCAAACCCACAACCGAAACATGCCAGCTCCGCAAACCTGGGACACCCCCGGCCTCGCTTACGATGCAGGGATCACCTGGGACAGCCTGCTGGCCAACCAACGCAAACCCATGCACAGCACCAAAGCCAACATTGATTTCAGCGGCTACGCCGCCGCCGAACTCGGGCCCCTCGCCCATTCCATCCACGACCTCATGCTCGCCAGCGCGGTGACCTTTGCCGCACCGCCCTTCACGATGGCGGCGTTCCTCGCCACGATCACCGACTACGACGCGAAATTCGTCGCCCGCGCCAACAAGGGGAAGGCGGAAATGGTGGCATTCAACGACGCACGCACCGCGCTGGAGGAGTCGCTCGGCGTGCTCGGCAACTACGTGAACGGCGTCGCCAAGGGCGACCCGGCCATCGTGGTCCTCAGCGGCTTCCCGTCCTACGACACCGCGCGCACTGCGGACACCTCCGCGCCCGCCGGCCCCACGGATCTGCGACTGCGCCACGGCGACCAGAGCGGCGGCATCGTGGCCCGCTACAAGCCCGACCGCGAACGGAGCACGAACGAGGTGCAGGCCTGCATCGGCGACCCGAACGTGGAGGCGAACTGGAGCACGAAAGGAATGTTTCAAGGCGGCCGCGCGGAGCTGACAGGCTTCACGCCCGGCACCGTCGTCTGGATCCGCGTGCGCACCGTCGGCCTCAAGGGCGTGATGGGCCTCTGGAGCGACCCCGCGCAGATCCGCGTGCTGTAGCTGGAAGTGCGGAACGGGGAGTGCGGAGCGGGAAGCCTGCCGCACACCCGCGTCGCCGATCCGCATTGGGTGAATGGTGACTAGTGCAACGTAACATTGACTTCGGCCACACATGAGATAAGATTGGCGAATGGCCATTCAACCATTGATACTTCCTGATACCGAACGCATGGAACTTCAACGACGGGTGAGATCGCGTAGCGTTCGAGCAGAGGATTCCAAGAGGGCGCGAGTGATATTGGAATTGGCTGGCGGACGGGGCTTGCGGGAGACGGCCACCCACCTGATGTGCAGC
>CAIRYQ010000118.1 GCA_903882875.1 uncultured Spartobacteria bacterium
CACGCCGACGGAATTTCTTTTCTCCACGACGGACTTCAACAGCTACGTGACCGTGAGCACCGCCGACGGCGCCCCGCAGCGCGTGAAAGGCCGCATGTCCCCGAGCACGAAGCCCGGCCTCGGCATCGCGCCGAAGATGGATGTGATGGGCAAGCCCGTGGTGGAGATTTTCTGACGACACTCAACGCCCAAAACAACTTCATGAAACCCCATTGGAGCGGCGTATTCCCCGCCTGTACGACTCAGCTCAAGCAAGACCAGTCACTCGATCTGCCGGCCACGGCGCGGCATCTGGAGGTCATCATCGAGAGCGGTGTGAGCGGTCTCATCATGTGCGGCTCGCTTGGTGAGAACCAGACTCTCGACCCTGATGAGAAACGCGCCGTGGTGCGTTGCGCGGTCGAGACTGCGCGCGGCCGCGTGCCAGTGCTGAGCGGTGTGGCGGAGTCGAGTACTGCGGCTGCCATTCGCTATGCCTGTGACGTGGAGAAGCTCGGCGCGAGTGGCGTGATGCTCATGCCCCCGATGAGCTACAAGAGCGATCCGCGCGAAGCCGTCACCTTCTTACGCACTGTGGCGGCCGGCTGCGAACTGCCGATCATGATTTACAACAACCCCATCAACTACGCGAACGACATCACGCCCGCACTCTTCGCCGAACTGGCGGATGAGAAAAAATTCGTCGCGCTCAAGGAAAGCTCGGGAGATCCGCGCCGTGTGACCGAACTGCGCCTCGCGGTGGGCGATCGTTACGCGATCTTCACCGGCGTGGATGACCTGATCCTGGAAGAGAGCATCCTCGGCATTGACGGCTGGGTGGCGGGCAGCGGCATCGGTTTTCCAATGGAGAACCAGCGCCTGTGGGAGCTGACCCGCACTGGTTCGTGGGACAAGGCGCGTGAACTCTATCACTGGACGCAGCCGCTGATGAAACTCGATACGCACGTTCACTTCGTGCAATACATCAAGCTGCTCGTGCAGGAAGCCGGTCTCGGGGCCGAGTGGGTGCGCGAGCCGCGCCTGCCCATCGCTGGTACGGAGCGCGACCAGGTGCTAAGGGTCATACGCGAGGCGCTCGCGAAGCGGCCGGTTTAAGCCTGCATTCTACCCGACACCATGAACCCAAGAAGCTATCTCGCCGGCATTCTGGTCCTGATGCTGGCATTCACATCTGTTGTCCTCGCGCAGGAAAATGGATCGCGCCGCCCGAAGCTGCAGATCCTCAACGGCGGCGTGCAGACCGTGGATGTTTTCTGGCTGAAGCCCGATGGCGGACGCGTGCCGAATGGAACCATCGCGCCGGGCAGGGATACGACGATCACGACGACCATCGGGCATCGCTTTGCTGTCGTCGGGCGCGATGACAAATCGGAGAGCATCGTCACCAGCGAAGTGCCGATTCAGGCGTTCCGTGTCGGCGGCGTGCCGGCGTTTTACACGCAGCGTGTCGAGGCGCACGGCTTCCCGATTGTCGCGTCGGCGAAGGTGAGTCCGCATGCCCTGAAGGAGGCGGCGTATCTCGTGGACATGATGCTCGCGAAGCGGCCCGAGGTTCGCGAGGCGATGATCCAGAGCGGCTCGCGCATGTGCGTCATGGCGCACGACGAATTCACCACGGACCTGCCGGAGTTTGCGTGGCTCGGCGCGGAAAAGATGCGCGATTTTCCCGGTATCGCAGGAAAGGACTACTGGGATGCCCGCGCGCGCGGGCTCGGCGGCAGCGAGACGGATCCCTTCTGCTCCGTCGCCGAGGAAAATCTGCTCGGCTTTCCCGGCGATCCCTACGCGGCGGAGTGCATCCTCATTCACGAGTTCGCGCACAACATCCACCTGCGCGGGATGAACAACGTGGACCCGACCTTTGATGCGCGGCTGAAGAAAACCTACGACGCCGCGATGAAGGCGGGATTGTGGAAGGGCAAATACGCCGGGACGAATCATCACGAGTATTTCGCCAAGGGCGTGCAGTCGTGGTTCGACAACAACCGCTTCAACGATCACGACCACAATCACGTCCACCTTCGCTCGCAGCTCATCGAATACGATCCCGGTCTCGCCGCGATGTGCCGCGAGGTGTTTGGCGACACGGAGATCAAATACACCAAGCCTGCGACGCGCCTCACCGGTCACATGGCCGGCTACGATCCTGCGAAAGCGCCGACATTCGAGTGGCCCGCCCGACTGAAGACGGTGAACACGCAGATCAAAGAAGCAGCCAAGGCCCGCGATGAAAAAGCAAACGGCAAAACGACTGCCATCGAGCGCGAAGTGCGCGAGGTGTCGGGCTGGAAGGTCCATATCAACAAGGTGCTCCTCGACTCGCAGCGCGACGCGACGGAGCACGCGCTCGTGCTTTTGAAAAAGATGCTCGATGACATCATCCGCGTCGTGCCGGCAAAGGCGGTGGCAGAGTTGCAAAAAGTGCCGCTCTATTTTTCCCCGCCTTACAAGGGCAAGCGCGGCGGCGCGGAGTTTCATCCCGACGCCGGTTGGCTGCGCGACAACGGGCGCGATCCCGTGATGGCGAAAGGCGTGGAGTTTTCCGGCATTGCAAACTTCGAGGCCGAGATGAAACGCATGCCGGCATTCGCGCTGCACGAACTTGCGCACGGATTTCACAACCGCGTGATCAAGGACGGCTTTGACAACGCGGAGATCAAGACCGCCTACGAGCACGCGAAGGCATCCGGCAAATACGACAAAGTCGAGCGCTGGCACGGCAACGGAAGGCCGAACACCTACGAGCGCGCCTACGCGATGACGAATCCGATGGAATATTTCGCGGAGAACACGGAGGCGTTTTTCAGCCGCAACGATTTTTTCCCGTTCACGCGCGAGGAGCTGAAGCAGACTGATCCGGAGATGTTCGCGCTGCTCGCGAAACTCTGGGGCGTGCCGGCAAACCAGTGACACCTTTCTCCGTGTTCAACGACCCTCACTCCCCACACTGCGCTGAGCTGATTTTCTGCAGCTGCGTGAGGAGTTGAAAAACGTCCCAACTCACCGCTCCATGAAAATTCACACACACATCTCATGCCTGCTTTTGGCGGGCCTTGCAGCAGTCGTCCTGCCCATTTCTACCCACGCCGCAAAACTGAAAGGTGCGCCGGAGATGCCCGATTTCACGAAGGGCGGGAAGCCGAGCGACTCGGACGACTGGACGCTCGGGCCGACGGGCGCGCGCGGGTGGATTTACACCGCGGGCGGGCAATCCGCGGAGGCGCGGCAGATTTTAATCACGGCGGTGGCGAAGGGCTCGCCGGCGGATGGTGCGCTGGGCAAAGGCGATGTCATCCTCGGCGTGGATGGGAAAGTTTTCGCGGGCGATGCGCGCATTCAATTCGCGACTGCCATCACCGCGGCGGAGTCGGAGAGAGGCGGCGGCAAGCTGCGGCTGCTGCGCTGGCGTGATGGGAAAGCGGACGCGGTCGAATTGCAACTCCAAGTGCTCGGCGGCTACAGCGCGACCGCGCCGTATGATTGCCCGAAGTCGAAGCGCATCCTCGATCAGGGCTGCGCTGCGCTCGCGCGCCGCATGGGCGAGGCGAATTACACGCGCAACCTCAACGCGATTCCGCGCTCGCTAAACGCGCTCGCCTTGCTCGCCAGCGGCAACAAGAGCTACCTCCCGCTCGTGAAGCGCGAGGCGGAGTGGGCGGCGGGCTTTTCCGCCGAGGGGTTCGCGACGTGGTATTACGGCTATGTGATGACGCTCGTTGCCGAATACGTCATCGCCACCGGCGACCAGTCGGTGATGCCCAGCCTCAAGCGACTCGCGCTCGAATCCGCGCACGGTCAGAGCGCGGTCGGCACTTGGGGACACGCGTTTGCCCGACCCGACGGGAACCTGAACGGCTACGGCAGCATGAACCAGCCGGGTATCAGCCTCACCATCGGCATGGTGCTCGCGCGCGAGGCCGGCGTGCGCGAACCCGACGTGGATCGTGCCATCGCGAAGGCCGCGGCGTTCGTGCGCTGGTTTGCGAACAAAGGCGCGGTGCCCTACGGCGACCATCTGCCGTTCCCCGCGCACGAGGACAACGGCAAGTGCTCCAGCGCGGCGGTGCTTTACGACTTGCTCGGCGACCGCGAGGCGGCGGAGTTTTTCGGAAAAATGTCCACCGCCGCCTACAGCGAGCGCGAGCGCGGGCACACGGGAAATTATTTCAACGTGCTGTGGGCGCTGCCCGGCGTCGCGCGCTGCGGTCCGCTCGCGACGGGCGCGTATCTCCGCGAGCAGGCGTGGTATTACGACCTCGCGCGCGGCTGGGACACGAGCTGGCTCTACCAGGCTTCGCCCGTCGGCGCGGAGGAGCATCACAAATATACAAACTGGGACTGCTCCGGCGGCTACCTGCTTGCGTATGCGCTGCCTCTGAAAAGCCTGCGCCTCACGGGAAAGAAACCGTTCTCCGTGCCGCCGCTCAACGCCGCACAGGTCGCGGAGGTCATCGCCGCCGGACGCGACTTTGACTTCAGCAACGCGGAAAAAAATTACGACAAGCGCACGACGCAGCAGTTGCTCGCGGGCCTCACGAACTGGTCGCCCTTCGTGCGCAAACGCTCCGCCGCCGCGCTCGGAAATCGCGACGGCGATTTCGTCCCCACGCTGCTGAAGCTGCTCGCGAGCAACAGCCGCGATGCGCGCTACGGAGCGTGCGAAGCACTCGGCGCACTCGGACCTCGCGCCGATGCCTCCGCGCCGCAACTGCGTGCCTTGCTCAAAGATCCCGACCCGTGGATGCAGAGCCTCGCCGCCGAAGCCATCCCGAATCTCGGCCCCGCAGCGCGCAAGGCCAGCGTGAGCGACCTGCTCGCGATGACCGTGTGCACGAATCCCGCGGACCCGCGCCACATGGCCGCGCGCGCCGCGAGCATCGCGCTGTTCTCGCCGTATCCGGGGCATCGCGAACCGAAGAGCATCCTCGCCGAATCGCTTGAGGGCATTGACCGCGCGGTGCTGTATCCCGCGGTGAAATCGCTTTTGCAAAATGACGACAGCGTGGTGCGCGGCTCCGTGCGCAAGACGTTCGATCATCTCACCGACAGCGATCTCGTCACGCTGCTTCCCGACATCACGCGCGCGATCCAGCCGCTCGCGCCGAGCAACGAGATGTTCGCCGATGGCATCCGCCTCGGCGGACTCGACCTGCTCTCACGCCTCCACATCCGGGAAGGCATGGCGCTCTGCGTTTCCGTGATGGAGCCCGAACGCTGGGGCGAGAAAAACCGCGCGAAAGACTGCCTCACCTACCTCCAACGCTACGGCACGCACGCGAAGCCGCTCCTGCCGAAACTGCAGGAAATGCGCATCTATCTCACGGAGGTCAAAAAGGTTCCCGCCGACCATCTGGCGGAATTCGACAAAGCCATCGCCACCATCGAAGCCAGCACCGCCACGCCCACGCTCGTGAGCTTGAAGGAATTCGAGAGCCGCACTTCCGCCCAGTAAAACAAATCACACTCCATGAAAAACATCGCCTCATCCTCCAGACGCACGCTGCTTCACGCACTGTTTCTTTTTTGCACCGCCGCGGTTTCGACCGACCTCGTTGCCGCACCAAAGAAGCCGCTGCAAATCTACATCCTTGCGGGCCAGTCGAACATGCAGGGGCACGCGAAGATCAGCACCTTTGAGCACATCGGCATGGATCCGGCGACGAAGCCGATGCTCACGGAGATGCTCGGCGCAGACGGCAAGCCGAAGGTCTGCGAGCGCGTGTGGATCTCGTCCATCGGCTGCGGCAAAGGTGGCGACACAGACGAGCAGACGGGCAAGCTCACTGCGGGCTTCGGTGCGTCGCCGGAAAAGATCGGGCCGGAGTTCACGTTCGGGCTTTACATGGAGAAGTTCACGGATGCTCCCATCCTCCTCATCAAGACCTCTTGGGGCGGGAAGAGCCTCAACACGGATTTTCGTCCGCCGATCGCAGGGCCGTATGTGTTCAACGAAACGCAACTCGCGCAGTTTCAAAAACAGGGAAAGGACATCGAAGCGATGAAAGCGGAGAAGGCGAAGCAGACGGGCGTGTATTACCGCCTCATGATCGAGCACGTGAAGAAAGTGCTTGGCGACATCAAGCGCGTGTGCCCCTCCTATAATCCGTCGGCTGGCTATGAACTTGCAGGCTTCGCATGGCTGCAAGGGTGGAACGACATGGTGGACAGCGGCACGTATCCGAACCGCGACAAGTCCGGTGGCTACGATGCATACAGCACCGTGATGGCGGACTTCATCCGCGACGTGCGGAAGGATCTCGGCACGCCGAAGCTGCCGTTTGTCATCGGCGTGATCGGTGTCGGCGGACCCGTGTCAGAGTATGGGCCGGAGGAGCAGCGATACAAAACGACGCATCAAAATTTCCGCGACGCCATGGCGGCACCCGCGAAACTGCCGGAATTCCAAGGGGACGTCACCGCGCTGCTCACCGAGAAATATTGGGATCTCGAGTTGAAGCGCGCTCGTGCGAAGGACAGCAAGCTCCACGAGGAAGCAAAGAAGCTCGCGAGGGAGAGCAGCCGGAAGCTGACGCCCGCCGAAGAACGCGCGGCGCTCGACAAGCTGCGCGCCGAGCAGCTCACCGAACGCGAGCGCAATATTCTCGAAGTCGGCGTCTCGAACTTCGAGTTCCACTACCTCGGCAGCGCGAAGATCCTCGGCGGCATCGGCAAGGGATTCGCCGAGGCGATGGCACCGCTGGCGAAAAAACACTGAAGCACTGACGAACCGTGAGACTTCTCGCCTTCCTCATTCTTTTCACAGCCTCGTGCCTCGTCGCTGCGGAAGTCTCGCGCCCAAACATCGTCTTCATCCTCGCCGACGATCTCGGCTACGGCGACCTCGGCTGCTACAATAAGGACTCGAAAATCCCGACGCCGAATCTCGACAGGCTTGCGAGTGAAGGCACGCGTTTCACGGATGCGCATGCGCCCACTTCAGTGTGCTCGCCGACGCGATACGCGATTCTCACGGGGCGATACTCGTGGCGCACGCGATTGCAACGCGGCGTGCTCAGGCCGTGGGACAAGCCGCTCATCGCGGCGGAGCGGCTCACGGTGGCGAAGCTCTTGCAGCAGCACGGCTACGCGACGACGTGCATCGGCAAGTGGCACCTTGGCTTGAACTATCCGACGACCGACGGCCAACCGGCCTCGGGCGGTGCGAAAAATCCGATGAGCAACGTGGACTTCACCAAGCCCATCGCCGACGCGCCGGTGACGCGCGGCTTCGAGCACTACTTCGGCACCATCGTGCCGAACTACCCGCCATATTGCTTCGTCGAGAACGATCACACAGTCGGCATTCCCTCAGTAAGCCAGGGATCGCGCGAGGAGCAGTTCAACATCCCCGGCCCGATGCTGCCGGGATGGAAGCTCGTGAATATTCTTCCCGAACTCACACGCCACGCGGTGAAGTGGATCGAGGACACGGCGAAAACGAAGAAACCATTCTTCCTCTACCTGCCGCTCACGTCGCCACATTTCCCCGTCGTGCCCGCGCCGGAGTTCATCGGCAAGTCGAAGGCGGGCGCATACGGCGACTTCGTTTTTCAAACCGACTGGACTGTCGGTCAGGTGCTCAATGCGCTGAAACGCAGCGGCGTGGCGGACAACACGCTCGTGATTTTCACCAGCGACAACGGCCCCGAGGTCGTGGAGATCAATCCCGGCGCATACGACCGGGTGCCGCTGTTTCATCACTACAGCATGGGCTTCCTGCGCGGCGCAAAACGCGACGCGTGGGAGGGCGGGCACCGCGTGCCGTTCCTCGCGCGCTGGCCGGGAAAAATCAAAGCCGGCGCCGTGAGCGGTGAGACGATGTGCCATGTGGACTTCATGGCGACAGTCGCGGCGATCCTCGGCGCGAAACTTCCCGACAACGCCGCCGAGGACAGCGTGAGCGTCCTGCCCGTGCTGCTTGGCGAAAAACTTTCCAAGCCCGCGCGCGAGGCCACGGTGCATCACAGCGGCGGCGGCAAGTTCGCCATCCGCAAGGGCGACTGGGTGCTCATTGACGCGCCGACCGGCGACGACAACGGAGCGCGTGGCGAACCGCAGTGGCTCAAGGACGAGCGCGGCTACGCCAAGCACGATCAGCCCGGCGAACTTTTCAACGTCCACGACGACCTCGCCGAGTGGCACAATTACTTCGCGGAAAAGCCGGAAATCGTCCGCGAACTCAAAACGCTGCTCGAAAAATACAAGGCCGACGGCCGCAGCACACCGGGAGCGAAGCAGCAGAACGACGCCGTCATCGGCAGCGCCGCGAAAGGCAAGAATCCGCGCACCGAATGAGCGTCTGACAAAGGCGGCACCAATCCAATGTCATCAAGCCTCACTCGCATCGTCCGGAGTTTGCGGCAGCCTTCAGAGCAATGCGTAACCTGCCGCCGGGGATCGAGCCGCTTCGCATTCGTTTCAGAAAAAACGGTTGCAGAAGCACCGAATCCATCCGCCAAATGAACCTGAGCTCGGAACCAAGATGTCCCATTTTCCGTCGCTGCCCTTCATCGGACGCATCTGCCCGAAGTGAATCTTGGCACACCATAATCCCGGGAACCAACCAAAGAGATTTGCACAGCCTGCAATGAGTCCGTTTATGAAAATGGTGCGCAAGCACGCTGATCCGTCGCCAATGAAAGCCCGGCGCTTTTTCCGAATGATGGCGCTGTTCACCGTGGTGCTGCGTTGCGCCGCGCCTGCGGAGGTGAGACTTCCCGGCATCGCGGCGAGTCGGCTCGACAACGAACTCAAGGGGCAGGTGTTGTTCGAGGAACTGAACTGCACGGCATGTCACGCAGCCGACGCGGCGCTTGTCGCGCGCTCGAGGAAAGCGCCGCGCCTTTCCGCAGTCGGCTCGCGCGTGAACCCGGAGCACATCGAAGCGTTCATCCGCGATCCGCACGGGACGAAGCCGGGCACGACGATGCCGGACGTGCTCGCGCGATTCGGCGAGGAGGAAAAGAAAACGACTGCCACGGCGCTCACGCACTTTTTGCTCTCGCTGAAGAACAACAATTTTTCCGTCCAGCCGCCCGACGCAGTCGCGGCAAAGCTCGGCGAACGGCTGTTCCATTCGCGCGGATGCGCTGCCTGCCATTCGCCGCGCGATCCGAAGGGCAACGAACTGCTGCCCGCGGTTTCCGCACCGCTCGGCGCTCTGGAAAAAAAATACGGCATTCAGAGCCTCGTTGATTTTTTGCATCAGCCGCACGCAACGCGGCCCTCGGGTCGGATGCCCGACATGCGCCTCCAAGGGCAGGAAGCCGAGCGCATCGCGCATTATCTGCTGCGCGAAACGCGCGTCCCCGGCCACCTCGCATTCACGATGTACCGCGGGCAGGTGTGGGAGGGATTGGAGAGCGATGAAGTGCAGGCGGAGCGCGCGGGGCAGGTGAAGGATTTCTCGCTCGCGAACTTCGGAAAGCTCCCGCATCACACGGCGATTCGCTACGAGGGCTGGCTGAAAATTGCTGCAGCGGGACAGCACAAGTTTTTCATGCGGATGAACGGTGGCTCGCTGGTCGTGGATGGAAAGCCGGTCATCACGCAGCAGCCGAGCGATCGGCGCGGGCCGAAAAAACTTGAGGGAACGGCAGTGCTCGACGCGGGCTGGCGGAAGATCGAGGCCGTGTATTTTCATACGGGGCACGAACCGGATTTTTCGTTCGAGATGCAGGGGCCGCAGTTCGCACGGCAACCGATTCCGGCGGAAATGCTCTCGGTTTCGGACACGCCGATCGCGGAGTTCAAACCGCTGATCGTTGACGCCGCGCTCGCGGCGCGTGGGCGGGAGCAGTTTGGAAAACTCGGCTGCGCGCGGTGCCACGATGATCTGAAAATCGCCTCGGACCCCGCGCCCGCGCTCGCACGGCTCGATGCGAGCCGCGGATGCCTCAGCGCAAACACCGGTTCGTGGCCACGGTTCGATCTGAACGCCGAGCAGCGCGTTCTGATCGCGAAGGCGCTGCCGCACGCGGAACGTCCGCTCAATGATCAGCAGTTACTCGACAAGACGCTCGTGACTTTCAACTGCATCGGCTGCCACGAGCGCACCGGGCTCGGCGGCATTGCACCGGAGCGAAACGCGGTTTTCACCGGCACACAGGAGGCCCTCGGCGATCAGGGCCGATTGCCGCCGCCGCTCTCGCACGTCGGAGCAAAGCTGAAGCCGGAGTGGATCGCCGACGTGCTTCTGCACGGGAAGCGGCAGCGCGATTATCTTGATGCCGCGATGCCGCAATTCGGCGAGGCGAACGTCGGGCACCTCGTGGAGTTGTTCGGCAAGCTCGACAAACTCGAAGAGGTGACCTTTCCAAAAATCGCGGACATCCGCGAATCGAAGGAGGCCGGCTATGAGATGATCGGCACGAACGGATTCAGTTGCATCGCGTGCCACGATTTCAACGGGCAGAAGGCCGGCGGCGCGGGCGCGCTCGACATCGTGAACGTGACCGAGCGCGTGAAGAAAAACTGGTTTCACCTCTACATGCGGCAGCCTTCGCGTTTCCACCCGACGGTCATCATGCCGAGCTACTGGCCGGGCGGGCAGTCCATCCGGCCAAGCATCCTCGGCGGCGACACCGGGCAGCAGATCGAGGCGCTATGGGCTTACCTCGAAGACGGCACACGCGTGAAAAAACCCGCAGGCCTCTCGCGCCAGTCGAACGAACTCCGCGTGGGCACCGTCGCGGAAATCTGCCGCGGCCGCGGCACTGTGGGCTACCGCGGAATCGGCGTCGGCTACCCGGAGCGCATCAGCCTCGCATTTGATTCCGAGGAGATGGCGCTGCGGATGCTGTGGAAGGGTGAGTTCGCAAATGTGGACATCGGCTCGTTCCATCCGCGCGGCACGGATCGGATTTCGTTTCCCGCAGGCATTCCGTTTTTCCGGCTAAAATCGCCCGATGACAACTGGCCGTACAAAGGAAAGTCCAACTACACTTTCCCGCAGGATCACGGCTACCAATTCCGCGGATACTTCCTCGACGCGCTGCGCAGGCCGACCTTCATGTACCGCTACGGCGACATCGCGGTGGAGGATTTTTTCGAGGACGTGCGCGGGAAGGACGGCACGGCATTTTTCCGGCGCACGCTCCAGTTCGACGCACCCGATGCGCCGCAGCCATTCCATTTCCGCGCGGCGTCTGGGAAAAAGATCACGGTGAATTCCGCGCAGACGATCACCGTGGATTCGCTGCAACTGCGCATCACCAGCGGCCAACGCGCCGAGCTGCGCGAAGGCGATCCCGGCGAAGTCCTGATCCCGCTCACGCTGCCGAAAGGCCGCTCCACCCTCGTTCTCGAATACCAATGGTGACTTCCAGAATCATCGCAGCCCTTGCGGCATTCTCGCTCGCGCCGCACATTTTCGCGGAGGAACTCGGCGAGATGTGGGGCACCGCGAAGGAGGAGGCGAAATACTATCCCATCGTCAACATCCCCATCCCGCCTGAGATCCCGATGCGGCCGGGCGGTTTTGAAATCCTGCCCGATGGCCGCCTCGCGGTCGGCACACGGCGCGGCGACATCTATTTCATCAAGGGCGCATTCGAGACGCCGCCGAAGCCGGAGTATCACCTCTTCGCGAGCGGGCAGGACGAAATATTTTCCCTCTCGTGGAAGGACGGCGCGATGACGGCGACGACATGGGGCGAAGTCACGCGCATCTCCGACACCGACGGCGACGGCGTGGCCGACCGCTACGACACGCTCACGAACAACTGGGGCTACGCCGAGGGCCACGAATTCGCGTTCGGCTCGAAGCCCGATCCCGAGGGCAACATCTGGGTCGCGCTCGGCCTGAGCGGCTCCTACGAGTCGCACAATCTCTTCCGCGGCTGGGCGGTGAAAGTCACGCCCGACGGAAAAATGATCCCCGTGTGCAGCGGGCTGCGTAGCCCCGCCGGCGTCGGCGCGAATGCGCAGGGCGCGATGTTTGCCATCGAGAGCCAGGGCCCGTGGAACGGCTGCTGTTCGCTGAAGCATCTCAAGCCCGGCGCATTTCTCGGACACCCCGCGAGCTACAACTGGTATCCCTTCGCACCCGGCGTCCCCACACCCGCCATCGCGCCGAACAGCAACTCGCGCATGACGGACGAACTCAAGCGCGTGAAGGAACTCGTCCCGCCCGCGGTGCGCTTTCCGTACATCAAAATGGGACGCTCGATCTCCGGCTTCAGCCTCGACAGGACCGGCGGAAAATTCGGCCCGTTCGGGAATCAGTTTTTCCTCGGCGACTACACGCTGAGCATCATCATGCGTGCGACCACCGAGCAGGTGAACGGCGTGTGGCAGGGCGCGTGTTACCCGTTCCGCGAAGGCCTCGCGACGGGGATCATGAATGTGGAATTTTCACCGAAGGGCCAGCTCATCGCCGGCGGCTTCACGACGAACCGCCAGTGGCCCGTGCGCGGCACCGAGCCGTTCGCGATTCAGCGCATGGATTGGAGCGGCGTGATGCCGTTCGAGATCCGCGAGATCAACATCCGCAAGGACGGCTTCCTGATCCATTTCACCAAGCCCGTGGACGCAGCCATCGCCGCGAAGACCGACGCCTACAAAATCACCACCTACGACCACATCTACCAGGGTGCCTACGGCAGCCCAGAAGTGGACGAGACCACCGCCCACGTGACACGCGCCGTCCCCTCCCCCGATGGCCTCTCCGTGATAGTGCATCTGGAAAAATTCGAGGTCGGCCACATCCACGACTTCGACCTCGCCGCGATCGCATCGAAAGACGGCGGGCATCTGCTGCACACGAAGGCATACTACACGGTGAACGAAGTGCCGAAGGAGTGACGCGGACACTCCCGCCCGCAGCCGCCCGATTCGCGGGGAAGGGCTCGAATGTTCACGCGCAGGTGCAGGGTGAAAAACGATTTGGCAGGCACACCCTGCCGGAGCACAAACAAACCACCATCCATGACCACTCCACGCATCCTCGCATTTGGCGGCAGCCTCCGCCGCGATTCATTCAATCAGAAACTCGCCGCCATCGCTGCCGCTGGAGCCCGGACGGCAGGCGCAGAGGTGACGTTGATCGCCCTGCGCGATTTTCCCCTGCCGGTCTTCGATCAGGATTTGGAAGACGCGGAAGGGATGCCGGCATCGGCCAAGAAACTGAAGCAGCTTTTCCGCGAGCATCACGGCCTGCTCATCGCGGCACCGGAATACAACAGCAGCATCACCGCCGCGCTGAAGAACGCCCTCGACTGGGTCTCCCGCACCGAGACGGAGGACGAGCCGTCGCTGGTTGCATTCACCGGCAAGACCGCGGTCCTGTGTGCGGCCTCGCCGGGGGCGTTGGGCGGATTGCGCGGGCTGGTGACTGTCCGCTCCATCCTCGGAAATATCGGCGTCACCGTGCTGCCCCACCAGATCGCGGTGAGCAAGGCACACGAGGCGTTCCGGGCGGACGGCTCGCTGGCGGACGAGAAACAGGCCGCACGCGTGCAAAATCTTGGCGCCCAGCTTGCGCGGCACCTCGCCAAACTGCTGGCCTGAGCCGCGGACATCCGCTTTGCCATGAGGCGCATCCCCCCGCAACCTGCGCTGGACGGCGGGACTCGGGCTGCGTAGCCTGCGGGCCGGAACTCCAGCCATGACCGACACCCCGCCCGAATTCGCTGAGGACTTCCGGCTATGCGCCGGGGATTCGGGCCGCCGGGAGGCGGGCGGGAAGGAGCTTGCGAACCAATTGGCCCGGAGGTTTACATCACCGCCTGATCTGCATACTGTCTTCGCATGAACGCCACGGACCTGATCACCATTGACCCCGACATTCTTGGCGGGACGCCGGTCTTCAAAGGCACGCGCGTTCCAGTGAAATCGCTCTTCGACTATCTCGAAAACGACTACACGCTCGAAGAGTTTCTGGAATGCTTCCCGTCCGTGACGCGTGTCATGGCCTGCGCGGTTTTGGAGCGCTCGGAATCCGCGCTGCTGGCTCCCGCATGAACGTCCTGCTGGACGAATGCGTGCCGTGGCCGATGCACAGGCTGCTCGCCGGTCACGCCTGCACCACTGCGCAAAAACGGGGCTGGGGCGGAATCAAGAACGGCGACCTTTTGCGCCTCGCGGAAGCGGAGTTCGACCTGTTCATCACATCCGACCAGAACATCCGCTACCAGCAAAACCTCGCCGGACGGCGCATCCGCGCGGCAAACTCAGGTATGCCTAGAGTCTGTCCTGCACTCCCAGACGCTGGAGGCGTCACGGAAATTAGCCGGTGGTCGAGCGAGCTTGGCGAGCGAACACCACCGGATCACCGGCACCACAGCCATGCGCCCCGGAGGGTGCGCCGGGAATCCTCCGGCAGCTTCCGGCACCCCCTCCGGGGTGCGTTCGATTTGCCAATGCGATCCGGTGGATTCGAGCGGAGCGAGAAGCCGGGCGCAGCCCGCCCGCAGGGCAGCGCCGGAGGGCGCTGGCAATTCGCTCGTGCCTCGCTCGACCACCGGCTAATTTCCATTGACCCTCCGGGACAGATGCGCTGGACGGCGGGACTCGCGCTGCCTAGCCTGCGGGCAGGAACTCCAGCCATGACCGACACCCCGCCCGAATTCGCCGAAGACCTCCGCAAATGCGCCGGGGATTCGGGCCGCCGGGAGGCGGGCGGGAAGGAGCTTGCGAAGCAAAAGGCCGGAGGCCAGGGCTGCGGCAGCAGCCGATGCCAGTTCGTGGGGAAGGGCGCGGAGGTTTGCGCGATGGCGTGAGGGCTGATACAAGATTTTTATGGCAATCAAAGATGATATCCGAGAATTGGCAGACCGTTATGCTGCTGAGTTGAAGCGCAATATTGATCTGCGTGTTGCCGACATGGAGAAAGACGACCGCTCGCACGTCTTGATTTACGAAGTGCTAGGTATTAGCACAGAGGAGGGGAAGCTGATCGACGTTTACCAGAATAAAGGGCGGTTTCTTTACAAGTATGCCGGGTCGTTTCTGGAAGAAGCGGCGAAACTCTGTTTTAAGACGAAGTTTCCTGACTCAGGTTCAGTTCGCATTCCCAACACTTACGGAAAGAAGCCGAAACTTTTCGGCGTGGATTGCCTCGTGGGCAGCGATGCTTTGGAAATCAAGTGGCGTGACGCTACGACTGATGGCGACCACATCACCAAGGAGCATACGCGGATGCAGGCAGTCCATGATGCAGGATACAAGCCGGTGCGAGTGATGTTCTACTACCCTAATCGTGAGCAGGCAGTCAAAATTCAAAAGGCTCTGGAGGCTCTCTACAAAGGCGTGCAGGGCGAGTATTATTACGCAGATGCGGCGTGGGCGTATGTGAACCGTCGCACAGGTGTGGATTTGCTTGGTATCCTCCGCGATTTAGCCGAAGAAAGGACAAAGCAGCATGGCCAGTGAAGTCCATCATGGCGATTGTTTCGAGGTGGTGAGTGGCATGGCCGCCGAATCGGTTGATTTGGTCTATGTTGACCCGCCGTTCTTCACGCAGAAGACGCACTCGCTCGTCACGCGTGACCGCGAGACCAAGTTCGAGTTTAGCGACGAGTGGCAATCGAGTGCGCAATACATTGAGTTTTTGCGTGTTCGCGTGAAGGAATTCCGGCGGGTCCTAAAAACGAACGGTTCGATCTTTTTCCAATGCGACACAAATGCCTCCCATCACATTCGCTACCTGCTCGACGAGGCGTTTGGCGAAGCGATGTTTCGCTCCGAAATAATCTGGCACTATCGTCGTTGGTCGAATTCGCAGCGTAATCCGATGCCGTCGCATCAGACTATTTTCTTCTACAGCAAAACAGACGTTTACCAATACCACCAGCTTTTCGGCGATTACTCGCCCTCGACCAACGTGGACCAGATTCTCCAGCGTCGTCAGCGCGACGAACACGGCAAAGCTGTCTATGCTCGCGATGGCAGCGACAACGTCATCCATGACGGCCATAAGAAAGGCGTGCCCATCGCTGATGTTTGGGACATTCCGCTTCTCAATCCCAAGGCGAAGGAGCGTGTAGGATACCCGACGCAGAAGCCCATCCTGCTGCTCGAACGCATAATCGGTTTGGTCACATCGCCGGGAGACTTGGTGCTTGACCCGTTCTCCGGCAGCGGCACGACACTCGTTGCGGCTGAATTGCTCGATCGCAACTCGATTGGAATTGATATTGCCGTCGAGGCCGTCCAACTGGCGAAACAGCGGTTGATTGAGCCAGTCAAGACTTCATCGGAACTGCTGCGAAAAGGACGCGAATCCTACCTCCAGTCTGATGCTGAAGCTTTAGCTTACCTGCACGGCCTTCCGTTTATTCCGATCCAGCGCAATCGTGGCATGGACGCCATCCTCAACGCGAAGCCCGGCGAGAATCCAATCCTGATTCGCATTCAACGGCGTGGAGAGAGCGTGGCTGATGCGGCTGAATTACTGCACGCCGCTGGGCAAAGCAAACAACCGGCGACTTTGGTTTTAATAGTCACCGATTCGCAGCAACCCTCTGCATTGTTCAATATGTTGCCGCCGGACATTTTGTTGGTTAATTCCACAGCGAGTGAGTTGATGGAACGGCTCGCGGATAAAGGTGTAGAAAAGCTGGCCTGATTAAATCAGGTTATCCGAATATGATGCCCCATACTGTTGTTTCTAAAACTATGAATTTACGTCTATATCTGCTGGCTCTTTCCCTGTTCGCCACGTCTGCTTTCGCCGCGGAAGCGCCGAAGCTTCCGGCCATTCCCGAGCAGCCGATTGCGCAGAAGAAGGAGCTGCTTTTTGCGGATGACTTCGAGAAGGCGGAGATGGGGAGTGCGTGGAAGATCGTGGTGCCGACTTTTTCCATCGAGAAGGGCGCGCTGAAGGGGACGCAGATGCGGTTCGATGCTCCGGCGGTGGAGGCGGCGGGGGATGTGAAGGCGAAGCCGGCGGTGAAGGGGCATCAGGCGGTGATCGGCAACGACCTCCCGACGAAGGACAGCGTGATCGAGTTCCGGTTCCGGCTCGGGGGCGCGCAGTCGGTCACGGCGGAGTTTGACGACCGGGCGTTCAACGGCTCGCATTACGGGCACCTCTGCATGGCGCGCATCTCGGCGAAGTCGGTCATCCTCACGGACCAGAAGGGTCTCGCGGTGGCCCGGCCCGTGGGCGCGACGGGCGAGCCGCCGGCGCCCGCCGGAAGGAAGAACGCCACCTTCCCGGTGGAGATCGACCCGGAGCAGTGGCACACGTTCGCGCTGGAGACGGTGGGCGACGCGATGCGGGCCTCGGTGGATGGAAAGGCGGTCGCGTATCTGCAATCGCCCGGCATCGCGCATCCGACGAAGTCGAAGGTGGAATTCGGCTGCATGGGGAAGGATGGG
>CAIRYQ010000119.1 GCA_903882875.1 uncultured Spartobacteria bacterium
AATCCTCTGCTCGAACGCTACGCGATCTCACCCGTCGTTGAAGTTCCATGCGTTCGGTATCAGTAAGAATCAATGGTTGAATGGCCATTCGCCAATCTTATCTCATGTGTGGCCGAAGTCAATGTTACGTTGCACTAGGTGGTACCACGTCCATTGATGTCACCAAGTCCGGCATAGACAAAGCTTACGGAATCGGAAAGCTAAGAGACACCCTTGGCATTGCGATTACGGAAATGATTTTTGTCGGTGACGCCTTGTTCCCCGGAGGGAACGACTATCCGGCAAAAGAGGCGGGTGTTGTGTCCATCCAAGTTCGAGATCCCGATGAGTCAAAGCGTGTGATCGAGGCGATCATCGCATGTTTGAGCGGCGGCTCGCCAAACGCAGCGCCTGCGAAGGGGAGCGCATGAGTGACTTTCAATTACGGCGTCTCGGGGAAATCATGGTGCCGGAACCCGGCAATCCACACGAAGTCGAAGGTGTGCTGAATCCGGCGGCGGCCCGTGGAGCTGATGGGCATCTCTATCTGTTTCCTCGGCTAGTCGCGAAGGGCAATTTTTCACGCATCGGAATTGCCCGTGCCCGCTTTGATCAGGCCGGCGAGCCATGCGGAGTCGAACGTCTGGGCATCGCGCTGGAACCTGAGACAAACTATGAACGGCGAACCGATGGCAGCGGCGGTTGCGAAGACCCGCGCATCACTTTCATGGAGCGGATTCAGCGCTATGTGATGACTTACACCGCTCTTTCACCGGTTGGGCCGCGCATTGCCTTGGCCATTTCGGAAGACTTGTTTCACTGGCGGCGTCTGGGGCTTGCTCCATTTGCGCCCTATCACGGAATTGATTTCGTCCACGTGGATAACAAAGACGCCTGCCTTTTTCCCGTCGCGATGCCGAATCATGCCGGAAAAATGCAGATGGCCATGCTGCACCGGCCGCTTTTTTCCGGCACTCGTCCCGAGGAAACCGCCTGCAAGACCTCGCATCGAGTAGTGGACCGAGATCGGGAGAGCATCTGGATTTCCTACTGCCCGGTGAGCCCTGATGGCCTCCACATAAGACATCCGGCCCTCTTCAATTCCCATCTGCGTCTCGCAAGTCCGGTTGCGCCTTGGGAGTCGCTGAAAATCGGCGGCGGCACGCCACCCGTGCTTACCCGGCATGGCTGGTTGATCCTCTATCACGGCGTCAGCGAGATTTCGGAGCCTGGAACCGATGAACATCCGTTATGCTATTCGGCCGGAGTCATGGTGCTAGCAAAGGAACAGCCGCGAAACATTCTCTATCGCTCTACTGAGCCCGTGTTGAAGCCGCTGCTGCCTACCGAGCGCCGCGGCATTGTCCCAAATGTAGTCTTCCCCACAGGCATTGACCAGCGGAATGACATCGGGCAGCCAGATCGCTTCGATGTTTATTACGGCATGGCGGATGACCGGATCGGCGTGGCACGCCTTGACTTGCCGGAGCACCTGCCGGTCGGGCACTCGCAGTCGTTCGGGATCATAAGTCCCAATCCTGACTCACTATGAATCCACGCACTAATTTCATTCGGAATTATCGGCTTGACGCAACTGTAAGAGGGCAACACGGCTATTTTACAGAGAAACCTTGCGTCAATTGGATAATGCCGATTTCATTCGGCACGGCGAGATCGAGCGGTCACAATCCAGTCAGCACACCAGCCTCAAAGACCTTCCATTAAGTGCGCATGCCGAGGATGAGGCGAGGGAACTGAAGCCGCGTCTTCGGCACATCAAATTCGCCCATGTGCTGACCAGCCCGCGGCTACGTGTGCGACGAACGTGTGAGTTGGCCAGGCTTGGGCTGGCGACCACCATCGAGCAGGATCTCGCGGAATGGGACTACGGTGACTATGATAGGCAACGCTCGGCAGACATTCGTAAAATGCGACTGGGGTGGAATCTTTTTCGTGATGGCAGTCCGCACGGGGAAACTCCCGGACAAGTTTCCGACCACGCAGGTCGGCTCATTGCTCATCTCCGCACAATGGACGAAAATATCGCCCTCTTCTCGCACGGCCAATTTGGGCGTGTCCTGGCTGTGCGTTGGATCGGATTGCCAGTGAGCGCAGCCGCGCATTTCCTGCTCGGCACAGCGTCACTGAGCATTCTCGCTTACGACCCCAACCATCCCGAGGTGCCGGTCATCGCGATGTTCAATGCCGCCTCACACGAGATTTGCGAGCTGTCGCCCCGCGTTCGTGATCGCAACGCGGTGGCGATGAAACGACGGGCGATTGAGCGATGGGAAAATGAAGGCGGAGAAATTCCCTGCTTACAACCAAGTCAACCTGAGCGATGACAAGAAGCCCAATACAACTTCGCGACTTCACAATCATCATCGCGAACACTGCGCTGGCATCACTGCTCGCCGCACCGCTGGCTTGTGCCGCTGGCATTACCAAAGGCCAGCCGGTTGCGCCGTTCACACCGCAGATCAAGCAGGGCGAGTATGTGTGGCATCCGGAGATTTCGCCTGTGGGGACCGGTCGTCATCATCGTCAGCCCGCCAGAGCCGTTGCTGTATGTTTACAGCAACGGCGTGCGTATCGGGCGCTCCGCAGTCAGTTCCGGCAAAGCGGGACATCACACGCCGACCGGCGTCTTCACGGTTCTCCAGAAGAATGTGAAGCACGCTATTCGCACCCCTGCCTCTTGAGGCTGGCTTGTGTCGTGCCTTTGGCCCGCAATCCACGGACTCACTTTGAATCACGCCCAATGGGCCGCCGAGAGCCCGGCGCGCGGCTCCGGGGCAGATGCACACGGCTCCGGGCTATATCCGCCCACGGCTCCGGCGCAATGGACATGGCCTTCCGGCGCAAAGACCCGACTTCGAGCAAGCCTTGCAATCCACGCCGAAACGCGCGCGGAGCGACGCGTTCCACCGCGCATTGAGAGATCTGCCCTCGGTGAAAGGCGGGAGATTGGAGCTGCGGCCGAATCCGCAGACAGAGCCTGCCGTGCGGGCGCAGTTGCTTGCCCCGGCCAATTTGCGAGCCTCGCAGCGCATGGAATCGTGGCATCGCTTTTCCATTTCCCACTCGCACTAAGAACCCCGCCGCCCGCAGGCTTGTCCACGCGACACATCCACACCATGTTCCCAGCAATGCTCACCCGCGCCATCCTTCCCCTCGCCCTGCTCTCCTCCGCCGCCTTTGCCGAGGACTGGCCCGTGTGGCGCGGCCCCCGCAACGACGGGCGCAGCACCGAGCCTGCATTCCCGACCACGTGGAGCACTTCCGAAAATATCGTCTGGCGCACCGTGCTTCCCGGCGAGGGACACGCCTCCCTCATCGTCTTCGGCGGAAAAATCTTCACCGTCGCCGCGTCTCCCGAAACCGGCGAGCGCACGCTCCTTTGCTTCGATCGCACCACCGGCAGGCAGCTCTGGCAGCAGATCGTCGTGAAGGCCCCCGCCGAGCATGTCCACAAGGAAAACAGCCACGCCTCCTCCACGCCTGCGTGCGATGGCGAACGCGTCTTCTGCACATTCCTCGATGGCAAGGAAGTCGTCGTCTCCGCCTACTCGCTCGCCGGGAAACTCCTCTGGCAAAAGCGGCCCGGCATCTTTTCCAGCGTCCACGGCTTCTGCTCCACGCCGCTTCCGTACAAGGACAAGATCATCGTGAACTGCGACCACGACGGCCCCGGATACATCGTCGCGCTCTCGCGCACGGACGGACGGGAGTTCTGGCGCATCGAGCGCCCGAACAACACCCGGAGCTACTGCACGCCGATCATCCGCGAAGCCGCCGGCCGCATGCAGATGGTGCTCAGCGGGTCGAAGTGCATCGCCAGCTACGACCCCGACACCGGCAAGCAGCTCTGGATCGTGGACGGCCCCACGGATCAGTTCGTCGCGTCGCCCGTGTATTCGGAAAAGACCGGTCTCTTTTACATCACCGGCGGCTTCCCTGATCACCACATCATGGCGATCAAGCCCGACGGCAGCGGCAATGTCACCAGCACGCACGTCGTCTGGCATCACCACAACGCGCAAGGCGTGAGCTACGTCCCCTCGCCCATCATCGAGGACGGATGGTTTCTCGTCACCGACGACCGCGGCTTCGCCCACGCCTTCGACGCAAAGAACGGCGACATCGTGTGGAATGAAAAATTCGGCCGCAGCCACGCCAGCATCGTGAGCGCCGCGGGCCTGCTCTATTTCACCAACGACGTCGGCGTCTGCCGCGTGGTGAAGCCGGCAGAGAAATTCACCACCGTCGCGACGAACGATCTCGGCGAACCCATCTACGCCTCCCCCGCCCTCAGCAACGGCCAGATCTTCATCCGCACCGGCAAGGCGATTTATTGCATCGGACAAAAAGGCCACGCCTCGCGGTAACGCGGACCATCCAGCCCGCAATCTTCCCATCGCGCGCGGATCGTTTTGGAAAGTGCTGGGGAGTGGACTCGGAACCCCGTGAACTGCTGAGGCCCCACCCTCAGCAGTTCCTGCTTTTGCCGCGCCTTTATCGCTCACCTCGGATCGCTCGTCTCGGCGGCGTCCAGCGCGGGCATGTCGTCGCTTTTTGATGCGACCGCACCTGATCTCTACATTCACGCCCCTTGCCAGCGCGAAAGAAGCTGCCATATTCCGCCCCCTTTTTTCCGGGAGAAACCAATTCATGTCACAACAACACATCAGAAACATCGCCATCATCGCACACGTCGATCATGGCAAAACCACGCTCGTGGACTGCCTGCTCAAGCAGGCCGGCACATTCCGCGCGAATGAAGCCAAGCAGAGCGAGGAGCGCATCATGGACTCCATGGATCTCGAGCGCGAAAAGGGCATCACCATCAAGGCGAAGAACGCCGCTTTCCGCTGGAAGGACTATCACATCAACATCGTGGACACCCCCGGTCACGCCGACTTCGGCGGCGAGGTGGAGCGCATCATGAAGATGATTGACGGCGTGCTGCTCGTCGTGGACGCGCACGACGGCCCGCAGGCGCAGACGAAGTTCGTACTCAAGAAAGCTCTCGAAAACGGCGCGAAGCCGATCGTCGTGATCAACAAGATTGATCGCGAGAACGCCGAGCCGCACAAGGTGCTCGATCAGGTCTTCGAGCTTTTCCTCGAACTGCACGCAAACGACGAGCAGCTCGATTTTCCGATCGTGTATGCGAGCGCGAAGAACGGTTTCGCGAAGCTCGACCTCAAGGACGAGAGCACGACGATGGAGCCGCTGTACCAGACGGTCGTGGACAAGATCCCGCCGCCGAAAGTCAGTCCCGAGCCGTTCTTCCAGTTCGTCGTGGCGAACCTCGACTACTCCGACTTCCTCGGACGTCTCGCGTACGGCCGCATCGTGAGCGGCACCGTGAAGCCCGGCGACAACCTCACGTGCCTGCACGGCAACGGCACTTTCACGAAGGCGAAAGTCACGGCGGTTTTCGGCCATGAAGGCCTGAAGAAAATCCAGATTCAGTCCGCCGAAGCGGGCGACATCGTGGGCATCGCGGGCTTCGAAGATGTGTTCATCGGCGAGACCCTGACGGACAATGAGACGCGCCCGCGCCTGCCGTTTGTGGACATTGATCCGCCGACGATCACGATGAAGATCTGCATCAACGACGGCCCGCTCGCAGGTCGCGAAGGCACGCTGCTCACCGCACGCCAGGTGCGCGAGCGGCTCTTCCGCGAGACGCGCACGAACGTCTCGCTGCAAGTCGCGGACACGGACGTGGCCGGACATTTTGAAATCAAGGCGCGCGGCGAAATGCAGATCGCGATCCTCGTGGAGCAGATGCGCCGCGAAGGCTTCGAGGTGCTCGTGTCCCGTCCCGAGGTGATTTTCAAGCGCGACGAAAAAGGCGACCTGCTGGAGCCGTATGAGGAATTGAACGTAGATCTCCCGGAGGAATACCTCGGGACCATCATGCAGAACCTCGCCGGACGGAAGGCGGAGATCACCAACATGGAGCATCACCCGCACAGCGTGGAGCTGACGGCGATCATCCCGACGCGCGGCCTCATCGGCTTTGAGACCGTGCTCGTGAATGTGACGAAGGGGGTCGGCATCATCAGCGCGCTCTTCCACGGCTACGGCCCGCACAAGGGCGAAATCCCGAACCGCGGCACCGGCGTGCTCGTGAGCATGGAAGGTGGCGTGAGCACCGCGTATGCGCTCGACACCATCCAGGAGCGCGGACGCCTCTTCATTGATCCGCAGGAGGAGATCTACGAAGGCATGATCGTCGGCGAAAACAGCCGCAACGAGGACATGCCCGTGAACCCCTGCCGCGCGAAGAAGCTCACGAACATGCGTTCGCAGGGCGACGGCAAGGGCATCGCGCTTCCGCCCGCACTGAAGCTCAGCCTCGAACGCACGCTCGAATACATCGCGCCCGACGAATACGTGGAAGTCACGCCGAAGAGCCTGCGCCTGCGCAAGAAGATCCTAGACGCGAACGCCCGCAAGCGCGCATCGAAGGCCGTCGAGGTTGCGTAATCCGCAGCCGCCGACGGAAGGAGGCGGGCTCTACTTCCATTCGGGAGTGTGACTGGTTTTGTGTTCCCGTGAACATCGGCCAATATCGCGCCGAGATTCCGTCTTGCCCGCGCACGATTCCTCACGCTTAAAGGCCGCTCATGAACCCCAAGAGCCTCCTCATCGCCATCATCGTCGCATTCGTCACCGTATGGGCGACGGACTTTCTCATCCACGGCCTCTGGCTCTCCGGCACCTACCACGCCACCGCCTCGCTGTGGCGGACGGAAACGGAGATGATGGCAAAGATGCCGTTGATGCTGCTCGCGCAGTTTCTCGTCGCCGCTGCATTCACGATAATCTTCGCCTCGTGCGTCGCGGAGAAACGCTGCATGAGCTGCACACTCAAATACTCCGCGAGCATGGGAATCTTCAGCGCCGCGGGACAGTTCATGATGTATTGCGTGCAGCCCCTGCCCTTCGGCCTCGCCATGAAGTGGGTGCTCGCCGCCATCGTGCAGGCGCTCGTGCTCGGCTTCATCGTCCACAAGGTTTACAAGCCCGCGTCGTCGCCCACGGCGGGAGCGGCGGGGAAATAGCGGCCCGTATTTGCATCTGCGTATCGCGGACATCCGCGCGACTCGTTCCCATCAAAATCGTCAGGAGCGATGAACGCTTCCACTCATTCGCCCGCCTGCCGGGGACGAGATGTCCATTGCAATCCAGCTCGCGGCTCACTGTGTCTTTCCGACAACTGAGCACTCCCCGCTTCACTCTCCCCACAGACTGAGCTGCCCACGCCCATCGCGGGGTTGCACCTCGGCGTCTTCGGGGAGCCTGATCTCCATGCCGAGCCGCAGCGCGAGTTCGCGGGCCGTGTGCGGTGCGTAGCCCTCGAAGTGGTTGCTCACCGAGACGAACACCTCGCCGACTTCCGCAGCGCTCTGGCGAATCTTCACGGCCCAGTTGTCGAGCGACTGCGCGCGCGGCCATTGAAGTTTGCGGTAGTGATGCACGCGCTGGCCGTTCGCGTCGTATTTCGTCGCGATGTCGCCCATCAGCCGCACGAGCGCGAAGCCCGATGTCGCCGGCAGAAAGCCGAAGGCCGCCTCGCCGGCGTGCTCGAGCGGCGAGAGATCATTCCACACCCACGCGACACGGCGCGATTCGAGCAGGTGCATGATGCGCGGGAGGTGCCACTCGGTGTCGCGGAATTCCACGGCCCAGCGAAATCCCGCGGGCAGGCCGTGGATGAATTCGCGCAGCGCGTGCTCGTCGTGCTTCGGGTGAAACCACGGCGGCAACTGCACGAGCAGGCAGCCGAGTTTTTCACCGAGCAGCTCGACGGCGCGGAGGAAAATCGCGAGCGGCTCGTCCACTTCGCGCAGCTTCCGCTCGTGCGTGATCTCGCGCGGCACCTTGCACGTGAAGCGGAAGCCCGGCGGCGTCACCTCGACCCAGTGCCTGCACGCGTGCGGCGTGGGGCTGTGGTAGAAGGTGGAGTCCACCTCCACCGCGGAAAAGCTGCGCGCGTAAAATGCGAGGCGCTCCGTCGCTGGCAGATGCTCCGGGTAGAAGACGCCGCGCCAGTCGTCATACGTCCAGGCGCAGGTGCCGATGTGAATGTTCGCGGTGTTTGTCGCGGTCACGCCGCAGAGTCCGCCCGCCACCCCTGCGTGCGCAACTGGAATCCTCGCCACGCGCCGGTGCCATTCCAAATTCGGATTCAGCCGCGGCGGGCGCGTCCGTTTTTTCGTTGCAGGCGCACACGGCCCGGACAGCATTCCGACCCATGAACCGAACAACATTTTTGCGGGGCATCCTGTTCGCCTGCCTGCTCACCTTGTGCGGATTGAATGGCGCGCGCGCGGAAAACCAGACGGTGCTGCTGCTGGAAAATGTCGGGCTGAAAAATCTCTACCGCGTGGTGCATTCACGAGTGGAATGCGGAGAACCATTTTGCCAGCGGCTTCATCGAGGTCATCCCGCAGGATGAGGATGCTTTCACGACGCCGAATCTGCGCATTCCCTTCCGCGCGGACATCAAGGCGGATCCGAAGAGCAAGGGCACCGAGATCATGGAGGTCAGTTCCATCGCGCTGCTCGCATTTTTCCCGCCGGCAAACAAGAAGGATCCGTATCCGCAAGTGATTTGGAAAATGACCGGGCGCACTGGAAACAATCCGGCGCTCAAGGCCAGGCTGTGGCACTTCGGGAAAAATGCGTGGGAGAGCACGGAGTTGGAATTTGTGAAGCCGAAGCAGTAGCCGCACATGGCGCAGGCCGCTTCCGCAAAGATGCCTTCGCCCGCAGCGCAGCGCGGCTGCGCGGTGTCGCTGGCCGTGCTCATCGGGCTGGGTGCGGTTGCGGCGTGGGCGTGGTTTTTCACGGGGCAAAATCCGCGGGCCGAAGACACCGTGGAGATCAGCGGCCCGATCGCCTCTTGGAAGGAGCAGAAAAGCGCGGCGAAGACTGCGGCGAGAAGCAGCGAAATGGGAAGCGTGGGCGAGGAGAGATATTTTTGCACGAGGCAGGACGGCGCGGGATCCGCCTTGTCGCGCGCGACCATGACCAGGAATGCGACGCACGCGGCGCACAGCACGAGGTTGGTGAAATGGAAAATGAAATCGCCGAGGCGCCCGAGGAAGCCGTCCTTTCGCAGCGGCACTTCGATCCATGCCGCCGAAGTTTCACCGGTGCCACCCGGCGGCGTGTCAGCATCCACGACGCGGCTTCACGGATTGCTGAAATACACTAGCATCCGGCGTGCGGTGCCGGTGAATTTTTTCGCGGCTTCCGGCACGGGGCCGAGGTCGGCTTCGTTCCAGCCGTAGTATTTGTGGTAGTGGCTGCCGATTTCCTTGCCGCCGTCGTAGAGCGTGCGCACGGCGCAGGTGAAGGTGCCGCCCTTTGCCTTCGACTTCGCGAGGTGCTTTTCAAAAAGCTTCAGTTCGTCCACCTGCACGAAGACGGCGACTTCCGGTCCGTCCTCCAGCGCTACGACGAAGCCCGCGCCGTTGTATTTCTCATGGCCGTCGCCGGGCCAGCGCTTCACCTCGCCGCGAATCGTGCCGCGGATGCGGAAAAGTTCGTCGTCGTGGTTCGGCGAGATGGATTCCGGTGCCTTTGGGTCGTGATGCACGCCGTAGATTTTTTGGATCGTCTCCGCCGTGAGCACGGGTGTGGATTTGTCCTCGCGGTTGCTCACGATGATGCCGAGGGTGAGCGCCGGAATCACGGCGATGAGCGTGATGATCCAGAATGCGATCGGGCCGCTCCAGAAATTTTCCCACTCGATCCGCTTCCGATCCTCGGGGGTGACGGAACGGTGCAGATATTTCTGCGCCACGCTCTCCGTGATCGCCGCCGCGACACTCGGCCCGCGCCGCAGCACATACCAGCAGAACAAACGCGCGACCGGCACGAACAGCGAGGTGATGAGCCACCAGTGCGGGACGTGCATGATTTGGTTGCGCATCGGATCGTCGCCCCAACTGTAAATGGTGATGACCAGCGGCGGGATCGCCGCGAACAAATCCATCAGCACATAGGCCGGATGGCTGCCGAGGAACTTGTAGCTGTAGCCCGAGGGATCATTTTTCAGCGTGAACATCACGGGGCCGAGCTTGCGCACGGGCGAGAACCGTTCCTGCGTGACGCCGGGATTCCAAATGTCGCGCAACACCAGCCACATGAAAACCCCTCCCACCGCCGCCCAGCCGAGGATGCCCCAAGTGAGCGGCGCGACCGGCGGATGCCCGCACAGCCCGAAGTGATCGAGGATGCGCGCGATGACACCGCCGCCGATCATTGATGTGGCGAGAATTTCCAAAAGAGCGATCTGCACGAGGCTGGGGATGATGCGGAAGCCGCGCGCGAAAAGGCCGGGGGATGATGAGGGCATGATCCGGAAACTGGTTGAGTTCGGGCCGTGACTACCGATGGATCACAGCCCGCTCAAGCTGGAGTTTTTACCCGCACGCCAGTGCGGAAAAGAGCCCGTCAGACCGCGCCCGCTACGCGCGGCGGCGGCGGGACGAGCACGCACGCCATGCCCGCGGCCTTCGCGGCGGCGAGGCCGGTGCTCGTGTCCTCGAAGACGAGGCATCGCTCGGGGACGACGTTCAGCCGGCGCGCGGCTTCGAGAAAAGGATCCGGGTGCGGCTTTCCGCGCGAGTAGTCCTCACTGCACACGATGGCGTCGAAAAGGTTCGCGATGCCGAGGGCGCGCAGGGTGTTCATCACGATGCGCCGGTGCCCGCCGCTGGCGACGGCCATCGGCTTGCGGCCATGCCACTCGCGCGCGAGCGCGACAACCGGGCCGATCTCCGCGACCTCGCTGCTGAATTCGAGGAAAAGTTTTTCCTTCACCGCGACGGTCTCCTCGACGGGCATCGAGTAGCCGTGGCGCTCGTTCAGGATCTCGACGACGCGGCACGTGGGCACGCCGCCGAGTTCGTAAAACATCGCCTCGGGGAAGTCCGCGGCCCGCGGGCCGAGCGCCGTCTGCCAAGCGCGGTAGTGCGTGGGCATGGTGTCGGCGAGTGTGCCGTCGCAGTCGAAGATGAATGCGGCGAAGTCGCCATGCGGAAGCTCCAGGGGGAACGACGTGGTAGTCGTGCGGTTGCTCACAAGAGCCGGGAAGATGCGCAGCTTTTCCAGAAACGCGAGAAGGATTCTGTACCGATTTCGCGGCGAGGGACGAACGGCGGAAGGTTCGCCTGGAACCGAGTTTGCGCTTTGCGCACGGAGCCTGCTCTGTATGCTCCGGAGCTTGCCCGGCACCGATTTTCCGCGGTCACCAAATCGCCGTTGCGCGCCGGGCAAAACCCAAAGCCCAAATGGCCGAAATCAAATTCCGCTGCCCAGAATGCACGCAAAAGATCGCCGTCGAGGCATCTGCCGCGGGTGTCCATATTGACTGCCCGACGTGCCACAGCCGGCTCGTGATCCCTGCTTCTGAGACCGAGCCCGTGAAGGTGCTCGTGAGACGCAAGCTCGCGATCATCGGCGGATCCGCGGACGCGGTGTACGCCGAATTGCAGAAAGCACAGGCAAAGGCCGAGAAGGCCGTGGAGGAACTGAACCAGCTCCGGGCAAGGCACACGGCGGCCCTGCAGGACGCGCAAAAGGAAAAAGAAACCCTCACCGCGGCAAAAAAGGCGACCGAGAACGAGAACGCCACGCTTCGCCCGCTCCGCGATGAACTCGCCGCAGCGAAAAAAAATCTCGCCGATTCCGTGCAGCGGGAGGCGCAGCTCAAGGCTTCGTCGGAAAAAAGTTCGGCGGCAATTTCGGACGAACTGAAGCAGGCAAGCGCGAAGCACGCCGCTGCGATGCAGGAAGCCCTGAAGGAAAAAGACTCGCTCGTCGCCGCCCGCAAATCACTCGAAGACGAGATGGCTTCGCTTCGCCCGCTCCGCGACGAGATCGCGTCGCTGAAAAAAAATCTCACGGAAGCCGCCGAACGGGAAACGCAGCTCCGGGCGTCATCGGAAAAAAGCGCCTCTGCGCTCCAAGCGGATTTCGCCGCCCTGCAGTCCGCGCACAACGAGACGAAGAACCGGCTCGCCACGGCGACCGGACAACTCACCGGGCTGCAACGCGTGCGTGACGAACTTTCAAAGGCATCGGCGGACGCCGCGGAACTGCGGAACCAGATCGCCGCCGCGCAAAATGCTGCGGAGCGCACACAGGCAGATGCGAAGGCCGCAGCCGATACGCACGCAACACAACTCGAATCGGCAAAGTCCGCCGAGGCGGGCATCCGCGCGGAACTCACCGCCGCACACTCGCAGCACGCGCAGGCCGAGGCGCGGCTTTCAGAACAGGCCGCGAAGCTCACGAGCCTCCAGGCGGAGCGCGCGCAGTTGGCGGGTGCCGTTGAGGAACTGCTGCCGCTGCGCGAAGAACTGGCGAAAGTGCAGCGGGAACTCCGAGCCCTTTCCGAATCGTCCGCCGAAAAGTCACGCGGGCACGAGGCGCTGCTGGAGACTGCGAAAAAATCCGAAGCCGATCTGCAGGCAAAACTCGCCGACCTCCAGATCAAGAACGCAGCGGCTCAGGATCAGATTGCGGAACATGCGGCCCGCACCGGGGCGGCGGAGCGGCGCGCGAAGGAGCTTCAGCCCGAGGCCGAATATGCGAAGGTTCTTCGCGGCCAGATTTCCGACGCGCAGACCGAAATTGCGCGCCTGCGCAGCGACGCCGGACAGTCCGCGAAGCAGCACGAAGAGGCGGCAAGAAAAAATCAGGCATCACTCGCCGAGGCACGCGATTCCGAGAGGAAATTCCGCGAACTCACACAGGGACTCCAGGCGAAGCTCATCGAATCTGAACGGCGGCAGGCCGCGGATACGGACGACATTTCACGGCTTCAGCAGGAGAACGCGGAAGGCGCAAAGCAGCTTGCCGCGCTGCGCAAGGAACGCGACGAAGCCGTAGCCTTGGCTGCCGCACACGCGAAGAGTCTCGCGGAACTCAAACCTTCGATGGATTCCGCGCAGGCGGAACTTTTGCGTCTGCGCGCCGAGTTGACTTCCTCCACCACAGACAAGACGCGCGCCATCGCCGCCGTGGAAAAGGCCATGGCCGACCGCTCCGAGATGGCCGATCGCAACAGGCAGCGCGATGCTCTGGTGGCCGCGAAGGACGGCGAAATCGCCCACCTCAAGCAGGCCATCGCTTCCGCGGAAACCGCCACGAAAAACCGCGAGACGCAATTTCAACTGCTCACCGCCCGCGTGGAAAGCCTCACGGGCATCGCCGCGCAGCAGGAGGCCGCGGCAAAGGAGGCGCAGGCTGTCCTCGGAAAAGAGCGCACTGCGAGGACCACCGCGGAGGAACGCGCAAAGGCTGTGGAACGGGCAGCGGCGGAGTCCGCGGAGCGCGCCAAAAAGAGCGACGCAGAGAAAGCCGCACTCGCCACGGAAGTCGTGCGAAAGTCCGCGGAACTCGAGGCGCTGCGCAATGAAACCGCGCGTGCAAAGGCTGTGCTCGATCAGGCCAAGGCGCAGCCCAAGGCCGCGCAAGCCGCCCACAGCGCCCCCACCGGGCCGACGGAGCGCGAGCTTGCGCTCGAAGCGGAGCGCGACGCGCTTATGGCTGCGCTCGACCGCGCGAAACAGCATGTGGGCGTCCTTCAGGCCCGGCGCGACATGCTGCGTGACGAGGTTGCGAATCTCCGGAGCCGTCTCGGAACCGGCGAGAATCTCACCGCGGCGGGCGAGAAGCCGATCGCAGGCTGACGATCTTCTGGCGCGCACCCTCGATGAGCAGGCCCACACCGAGGCCGACACACGCACCGAATGGCCCGAAGAAAAACGCGCACACCGCGAGTTGCTTCAGCCGTGCGGAAAGCGGCGGCGGCTCACCGGGCACGGCGCTCTCGATTTTCGGAATCATCTCCTTCGGGATGATCATGCGCCCCGGCACGCCCGGCGAGATCGGTGCGAGCACCACGAAGCACATATAAATCTCCGCGAGCACGAAGCCGGCGATGCTGGCGATCTTGATGATGTTGTTCCGACCCATGCGCGGAATAGAGACGCGGCGCACGGCGCTGTCCAGCCGCGGAGAAAAAAGCGCGGCTTGCTGGCAGGACGAATGCTAACTAGACTCCACCGATTCAAGCCCATGAAACCAGCCAGCCCGCTCCACTTTCTCCTGACCGCACTCGCGACACTCGGCGCAACACTCGGAACATTCGGACTGGCCGGCTGCTCCGATGTCAAAGTCACTCACGTCGCCCCCGGAAAATCCGCGCTCGCGGCGATCAAGGAACGCGAGAACGCGAAGCAGGCGGCGGCGAATCCCGCGGTGCCGGGCGCAATGCCCGTCGCCGCAAACGCGCCGGGACAGCTTCCGCCCGAGCAACTGCCACCGCTCCCCTCGGGCGACGTGAATGTCCCGTCCGCAAACGGCACGGGAAACGCCATCGCGGACTCCTATTCGCGCGGCACTTTCGCAATGCAGGCCGGGCAGAATGCGGAGGCCATCGCGGCGTTCGAGCAGACCGTGAAGCTCGATCCCGAATTCACCGACGCATGGGGCAAGCTCGCGATCCTCTACCAGAAGAACGGCAATTCCGCGAAGGCCACGGATGCTTTCAAGAAGGCCAAGCGCCTCGGTGATCCAAACGGCGGCACCGTCTCACGCGACGGCAGCACCGGCCTCCAGCTCCCGTAACGAGCGCCTGGCCGCCGTGGATGCCGCAGTCGGCGAGGAGCACGCTGTAGCAGCCGAGCCAGCGGGTCACGTCCGGCGTCCACGTTGATCTTCGGCGTGCGTCCGAGTTCGCCCATCCACACGACGAGCGTGGTATTAAGCAATCCGCGCTGCATCAAGGCGCGCACGCGGCGTGCAGCGCAGTGACGAAGATGAGTGCAGTGAGGGATTTCATCGGAGTTCAGTATCGGTCTGGTGAGAGGAGCTTGAGCGGGACGCTGGGGGTGCGGTTGGAAATGATTTCTTCCACGATACGGCCTGTGGCGGGCGCAAGGCTGAGGCCCATCATCGCGTGGCCGGTCGCGCAGATGAGATTCCGCCAGCGCGCGGCGCGGCCGAGGTAGGGCAGGCCGTCCGGTGAGCAGGGGCGCAGGCCGTGCCACGGCTCGATACCGGCAAAATCGTCCTCGTGAAATTCCGGATAGTAGCGCGGCACCGAGCGGATGATGCCGCGCACGCGGCGCGGGTTGATCGTCTCGTCCATGCCCGCGATTTCCATCGTGCCGCCGACGCGCAGTGCGCCATCCATCGGCGTCACGGCGACGCGGGCCTCAGTGAAAATCGCGCAGATGGATGGCAACTGCCGCGGCTTCTTCAGCGTGAGGCTGTAGCCTTTTCCCGCCTGCATCGGCAGCCGCACGCCGAGCGTTCGCGCGACCACAGGCGACCACGCGCCGCCGCAGATCACAAATTCATCGCCGGTGATTTCACCATCGCGCGTCCGCGCGGCGACGATGCGATCGCCGTCTGTGCGCCACGCGGTGACTTCGGTGCTCCAGCGGAATTCCACGCCGAGTCGCGTGATGTCGCGGTGCAACACGGCGAGGTATCGTTCGGGCGGGAGATGGCAGTCCTTTGGGAAATATACGCTGCCCGCGATGTCCATCGTCACCGCGGGATCGAGCGCGGCGGTCGCGCGTGCGTCGAGCACCTGCGTGGGCACGCCGAGCGCGTTCGCCTTTGCAGCGGTGCGCGCCTCCTCGTCGAGCGTGTGCGCGGTCTTGCACAGCATGAGCAGGCCCTTTTGCACGAGGCCGAAATCGAGCCCGCTCTCCGCCTGTTGCACGAAGCAGTCATGACTGAGCAAGCTCAGGTCGCGCAGCAGCGGCGCTGCTTGAGCGACGCGTTCCGCAGTCGCTGCGCGCCAAAATTTCGCGGCCCACACGAGCAGATCCCAGCTCAGGCGCGGCTTGATGTAGAACGGCGACTCGGGATTCCACATCCACTTCAGCCCGAGCGCGACCATGCCCGGCGCGGCGAGCGGGGTGAAATGACTCGGCACGATCATCCCCGCATTGCCGAATGAGCAGCCACTGCGTTTCTCTGGCTGCCGATCGACGAGTGTGACGCGATGCCCAGCGCGCGCGCACGCGTATGCGACCGACAATCCGATCACACCTCCGCCGACGATGACGACGTGCTTTTCCACCGGCTAAGTTTTCGCAGAAAAGCCCCAGCAAAACGGATCCGCCTCGTCGAGCAGCAGCACGGACTCCGCATTCACAAACGCGCGGCCCGTGATGCTCGGGATGATCTCGCCGTCACGGATCGTCACGCTGCCCTCGAAGACCGATCCGACCACGCTCTCCTGCCGCCATGTCACGCCGGGCGCGATTTTTCCATCGGCAAAAAGGCACGCGAGTTTCGCACTCGTACCGGTGCCGCACGGCGAGCGGTCATACACTCCACCGGGGCAGAGCACGAAGCTGCGGCTGTCGTTCGCGGGATCGGCTGGCGGGCCGAAAAGCTCAATGTGATCCACTTCAGGAAAGCCGTTCGCATTCACCGCCTGCCGGATGCGCGATGCGATGTCGGTGAGCTGCGCGACATTTGCGAGGCCGAGCGACTGCCCGTGCTGCTCGACGAGGAAGAACCAGTTCCCGCCCCACGCGACATCGCCCGTGATCGCGCCGAGCCCCGGCACTTCGATGGTGACCGCGCGCGCCTTGCGGAAGCTCGGCACATTCTCCACCGTCACGCGGCCGTCGTCGTGCAGCGTCGCCGCGACGATGCCGACCGGCGTCTCGATGCGATGCACACCCGCGCCGATGCGCCCGAGGTGACGCAGCGTGGCGACCAGGCCGATCGTCCCGTGCCCGCACATGCCGAGCGCGCCCACGTTGTTGAAAAAAATCACGCCCGCCGCACACGTCGCATCCGCCGGTTCGCAAAGCAGCGCGCCGACGAGCACATCGGAGCCACGCGGCTCGGTGACGACTGCGCGGCGGAAGGCGTCGTGCTTTTCGCAAAACGTGCGAAGGCGATCCGCGAGGCCACCACAGCCGAGATCGGGAGCGCCGCCGATGACGATGCGCGTGGGCTCGCCGCCGGTGTGGGAATCAATGACCTGGATGCGTTGCACGGCGCGCTATTCGATCACGACGACCGGTTTTCCGAGCACGTCCATCTTCGGCGCGATGCCGAGGCCGGGCTTCGTGCTCGGGGACATGCGGCCTTTCACGCGCTGCGGGGCGCCGTCGGCGGTGCTCACGGTCACGTAGCTGTTGAAGTCCGTCGTGGAGAAAAGAAATTCCGTCGGCGTG
>CAIRYQ010000120.1 GCA_903882875.1 uncultured Spartobacteria bacterium
ATCCTCTGCTCGAACGCTACGCGATCTCACCCGTCGTTGAAGTTCCATGCGTTCGGTATCAGTAAGAATCAATGGTTGAATGGCCATTCGCCAATCTTATCTCATGTGTGGCCGAAGTCAATGTTACGTTGCACTAGTGCCCGCCCGATGTCGCGGCATCAAAGCGCGCGGTTCTTCCGGGCCGCAGGATGTCCCGGACGGCCGATACGAATGCGCAAACAAGAAACAGGACGATGGCCGCGAGATACCAGAGTTGACGGAGTCGTGTCATAGGAGTGCCCCAATGGTGCCCAGGGCTCCCCGAGATGCACGTTACGAACCGGCGAAAGTCTCATGGCGATTGCATTGAGGACGCCGCCGGTGCGCGCGCCATTCCTCGCGATCCGCGACTCCCCCACTCCTCCCGGCAGCGGCTCCATTGGAACCACGGATGAGCACGAACGAACACGGACGGTGCGGAGAGACGCTCATTGCACTTCGCGCGCAATTCGGCATCCGATTCGGGATTCGATTCACGTGCCTTCGCGTCCATTCGCGGCTTCCGCCAAAATGAACCGTCGCCCAAAGAGGGCGAGCCTTGTTATCTCGTGCGGCCGGATGGACGGAGGCGAAATCCTATAGGCTCCGCACGAATCACGCGGCCACCAACGCAGACAGCCCGCCTGAAGCAGCCAATCCAATGCCAGAATGCTACCGGCTATTCATGCACGATCACCGGCGTGCCGACCTGCGAGTTTTCGTAAAAGTGCTGCGCCATCACCCGCGGGAGCCGCACACAACCGTGCGACGCGGGATAGTTCGGCACATAGCCCGCGTGCAGCCCATAGCCGCCCGTGAAACGCAGGAAGAACGGCATCTTTGCGCCCTTGAACGAACAGCCCTCGGGCACCGGCATCTTGCTCGTGTCCACATCGCGCTTCACGACATCGCCGGATTCGCCGATGAAGCTGCCGTATAGGTTGGACTCATGGTTCATATCCTTCTGGAGCACTGCGAAATTGCCGACCTGTGTGGCGAATCCACTCTTGCCGCTGCTGCACTTCGTCTCGCCGACCAGCGCATCGCCCCGGTAAAAATACGCACGCTGCTTGCCGAGATCGACCACGATCTTCGGCGTTCCCTTGCCTGCCGCGTCGTTCCAAGTGTATGGCGGCGCGGGCTTCGACGGAACCGGCTTCGGCGGCGGAACCGGCGGCTTCGTCGCGCAGCCGGCCATCATTGCTGTCGCCACGACGGCGAGCATCAGAGCTGGAAAATTCTGTTTTTTCATAAAGGGCGCGCACCGTAGCGCGACTCCGCCGCTTTGCAAAGGTTTCGTGCCCGACATGCAACATCCGCCAAGATCGGCGGCGGCACCCCGGCACCGCTCGGATAACATCACAAGCATCAACCTAAGAGCCACCGTGGCTTATTCACGGAATAGTTAAAACGGCATGCAAGGAAACTCTTGCGGGAGAAAATCCGTCTGCACAGCCGGACGGGCACATACGGCTTCAAGAATAGATCGGCCTCCCGTCTCCCCAAAGGCAATTCACTCGTGGGAATCGGAATCAAATCAACGTATCAGTTGAGATTAGAAGCCATCCCATCAGTGCTGCGAACGAGTAAGTGCGCAGCCGAGATGCAGGAAACCAAGGAAGTTTTCGGCAGGATATTCACGATGGATCCCAAGACTGCGGAGCGGATAAGTACGGCATCGTGCAGCGAAGGCTCGTCATGCCGCTTGAGAACACTCCTTTCCAGCATTCAATCAGCGGGAAACTGGGTACGCAGCAGACCTGCGATGAGGCGCAGCCGGGCCGTGGCATCAGGCTCCTCGATGAGGCGCAGCCGCTCGCCCGCGTCGCTGATGAGCGAGTGGCCGACAGCATCGGAAAATGCGCCCGCATCGGAGATATTGCCGAGCAATTCGGTGAAGGAATCCGGCAGCGGCTCACCGTTCACTCGTATTACCGAGCAGTGTGCGCGGATTTCGTCCACAAGCATGCGCGCTTCATCCGCATCACCGATGACAGCCTGGATCACCCGGATGCGGGCGATGCGGAACGGCTTGAGCTGCTCGAATCCCTCGAAGCGCACGCGTTCAAGCCCGTGCAGCATGAGATGCGACGTGCCATCCGGCTGCGTGACGGACGCCGAGATGAGGCCGATGCCCGCGGTGTGGAAAAACTGATCCGCGGTCACAGCCTCGGAGATTCCCGGCTTCATCAGCGCGATGCAAAACATCCGGTCGTTCTCCAGCGCCCATGTGAGCATGGCACGGTAACGTGGCTCGGAAATGCGCAACGGCATGATGCCATTCGGCAGCAGCACCGCTCCGGGCAGAACCATCACGGGAGCTTCGGACGGAATGGTGAGCGATGTTTGCATCGGGATGGCTGGCAAGAATGGACGGAGCGGAACATGCAACCTCCATGACGCAAAAGCCAGCCTGGGGCGGCTTCGCCTGTTAGGAAAAACTAATCATGGGCTCATCGCTGCCTCATGTCGCAGTGCTACATGGATTCATGCTCAAACACAGAATCCCCTTCGCCTTCGTCCTCCTCGCCATCGCCATCGCCTGTGCCGTCCCGACCGGCTGCGCCGGCGACAACCCCCACTTCATGCCACGCATGCATCCGCTTTTCGGCGGGCTGGACGAGCAGAAGCTCGGCAACGGCGCGAAGGCGATGCTCGCGGAAGCCAAGGCCGACTTCCTCCTCGTGCGCCATGGCAGGGACCCGCAATACGCAAAGTATGCGAGCACCATTCCCTACACGCATTCGCGTGTGTTCGAGGGCAGGGGCTACCATCTCACGATGGTCAAGAAAGACGAAATCTCCCGCCTCTACGTCGGGCCGAAGATCGTGATCAAGGCCGCCATCACCGGCGGGCAACCGTTTGAATACGACGAAGTGGACTGCCTCGGCGACTGACGGCACGGCAGGTGCGGATGGGGAAATCCTAATGATGGGCTCATCGCTGCCTCATCTGGCAGTGTTATAGGTATTCCCGCCCATGCGCATTCTCCTTGTCGAAGACGAAGCCAAAGTCAGCCGCGTGGTCACCGTCGGGCTGAAGGCGGAGCATTACGCGGTGGACTGTGCGCGCGACGGGCGCGAGGGGCTGGAGCTGGCGGTTGTGAATCCGTACGATCTGCTGATCGTGGACCTCATGCTTCCGGAGCTGAACGGCACGGAGCTGATCCGCCGCGTGCGCGCGAAGAATCCCGACGTGCCGATCCTCGTGCTGACGGCGCGCGATGCGCTCGCGGACAAGGTGACGAATTTCGAGTCCGGCGCGGACGACTACATGACCAAGCCATTCGCCTTTGCCGAGCTGCTCGTGCGCGTGAAGGCGCTGCTGCGCCGTGGCACGGTGAACCGCTCGAACATTGTGCAGATCGCGGACCTCACGATTGATCGCGTGACGCACCAGGTGCAGCGCGCGGGGACCACAATCAAGCTGACATCGAAGGAATACGGCCTGCTGGAATACCTCGCCACGAACGCCGGGCGCGTGCTTTCGCGCACGATGATCATGGAGCACGTGTGGGACGAGAGCTTCGAGAGCCTCACGAACATCGTGGATGTGTATGTGCGGCAGTTGCGCGTGAAGATTGACGAGCCGTTTCAGCAGAAGCTCATCCACACGATCCGGGGATCCGGCTACACCATCAGCGATACCTTCCGGGAATGAACACGCGTTCGATCCGTTTCCGGCTGATCGGGCTCTACGCGGGGCTGCTCGTGCTCGTGATGCTGCTCTTCGGCGGCTACATGCACATGCAGCTCGATCATTTCCTGCGCCTGCTCCTGCAGGCCAAGCTCGAACTCCGGACACAGCAAATCGTGCATGACATCCTGCCGGAGGTGCCGAAACGCGGCGAGGCCTTCGTGGGCGAGGAGATCGAGAAGCGCTTCGCACCGGAGATCAGCGACAGGCTGGTGAGGATCACATGGGACGGAGGAAAAATGCTCTATCTTTCCGGTGCGCCGAATGAACGGAGCTTCGTGCCGGAGGAAGTGCCGCCATTGGGGGCGAGTCCGGTGCAAGCATTCACACGCGAACAGGCGCTTCCCGGCCGGAGCGCCATCCTCATCTCCACGCTGCCAGCCTCGGTCGCGGGGCACGACTATGTGGTGGAAGTGGGCACCTCGCTCGCGGCAAGCAACAACGTCCTGCGCGGGCTGCTCCTTTCTCTCACGGCTGGCCTGCCGGTGCTCACAGGCCTGGCCATTTTCGGCGGATATGTGCTGATGAAACGCGCGATGAAGCCCGTGCAGGACATCATCGTTTCCGCACAGGACATCACGCTTCACAACCTCAGCCGCCGCCTGCCGGTGACCGACACGGGCGACGAGATCGCGGAGATGTCGAAGGTGCTCAACCAGATGATCGCGCGGCTCGACGAGTCGTTCCAGCACGTCACGCGGTTCACCGCCGATGCTTCGCACGAACTGCGCACGCCGCTCACGGTGATTCACTGCGAACTGGAGGCGATTCTTCGCAACCCCAAGCTCGATGTGGATCTGCGCGAGGCGCTCGGCAGCCTGCTCGATGAAGTGGTGCGTCTGGTCCGGATCGTCGAGGGGCTCTTCGCACTTTCAAAGCTCGACGCAGGCCAGGCGCGCAGCGAGCGCGTCCGCTTTGATCTCGCGAAGCTCGCTGAGACTACTGCGGAGCAAATGTGCCTGCTCGCGGAGGTAAAGCACATCGCACTCACGTGCGAGACGCACGAGCCCGTCGAGGTGGAGGGCGACCATTCGCGGCTCAAACAGGTGATCGTGAACCTGCTCGACAACGCGATCAAATACACACCGGAGAGAGGGAAGATTTCGCTCACGGTGCGCTCGGAAAATGGAAGCGCCCTGCTCGAAATCGCCGACAGCGGGCCCGGCGTTTCGGAGTCAGCGCTGCCGCATCTTTTCAAACGCTTCTACCGCGCCGACGAGGCGCACTCGCGCGACGTGGAGGGTGCGGGCCTCGGACTTTCCATCGTCGAGTCCATCTGCACGGCTCACGGCGGAACGATAGCCATCAGCAATCGCATTCCGACCGGCTGCCTCGCCGCAGTGCAATTGCCCAGGGCAAAGTGAACAGGCGCTTTCATCAACAATGGGCCGACCGAATATGAAACCAGAACGCAATCACGTCGCTCTCGCCACGCCAGGCGGACAAGTGAAAGATTCCCTCTTTGGGCGGAACGGTACACCCTCGGAAATGCGCAAGCCCTCCACCCGATTCCAGCCCTGCCTCGCTTCGGCGTGTCTCTTCGGCAGCATCCTCTCATTTTCCTGCCTGGCCGGGCCGGACAGAACGCAGGATGTCCCCACGGTCGCGGCGGCGCGCGTGGAGCGCGGCGAGATTTCGCGCGAGGCGGCGTTTGACGCGGAGCTGCGGCCCTTCCAGGAAGTCGAGCTGCACGCGCGCGTCTCGGGCTACATGGAGACGATGAAAGTGGACGCGGGCGACACGGTGAAGGAAGGCGACGTGCTCGCGACTCTCGACGTGCCGGAGACGAAGGCCGAGATCGAACACGCGCTCGCGAGCGAGCGGCGCAACAAGGCTGAGGTCACGCGCGCCGAGGCTGCGTACGACGACGCGCACACGAACTACGAGCGCCTGATGAAAACCAGCCAGGCCCGTCCGGGCCTGATCGCGCAGCAGGACATTGACACCGCGAAGGCGCGCGACCGCGGTGCCGAGGCTGCGCTGGATGCGGCGCGCGAGCAGGCGAATGTCGCCAGCGCCGAGGTGAAAAAGCTGCGCACGATGCTCGACTACGCGCAGATCACCGCGCCGTTCGCGGGTGTGATCACGAAGCGCTACACCGATCCCGGCGCGCTCATCCAGGCCGGCACGAGCACGGGCACGCTGCCGCTCGTGCGGCTTTCGCAGAACGACAAGCTGCGCGTGGTGTTCCCGGTTTCGATCTCGTTTGTCTCCGCGATCAAGGTCGGCGATCCGGTGGAAATCCGCATCCCGCTGCTGGGCCGCAACGTCTCCGGCACGGTCGCGCGTTTCAGCAAAAAGGTGGAGACAGCCACGCGCACGATGGATGCGGAGGTGGATCTGCCGAACAAGGATCTCTCGCTCATCCCCGGCATCTACGCCGTCGCCGCGCTGCGGACCGAACACCACGACCGGGCGCTGATGGTGCCGATTGAGGCGCTGGTGCGCGAGAAGGAGAACGCGTCCGTTTTCGTGATCAACCGCGAACACAAAATCGAGGAGCGAAAGGTCACGATCGGATTGGAAAACGCCGCGAAAGTCGAACTCCTGAACGGCGTCTCCGAGGGCGATCTCGTGATGCTCGGCAGCCGCGTGAAAGTTGTGCCGGGGCAGGTGGTGGAAGCAAAACTGGCGGACGCCGCGCCCGCCAAAACCGCGAAGGCCGATTGATGCGCCTTCGCATGCCGCCGCCACACACTGGCCGTCCCGAAATGCCGAGCGCGGCTGTTAAGCATCCGTAGCCATGTCGCGCTTCGCACTCAAGTTCCCGTATTTGATCATCGTCATCTGCCTGCTGACCACGGTGCTCGGCGTCTCGTTTCTCGTGCGGATGCCGGTGGATCTCTTCCCGCCGATCAACATCCCCGTCGTCGTCGTCGCGACGTTTTACAGCGGGATGCCGCCCGAGCAGATCGAGAGCGACATCACCACGCGGCAGGAGCGATTTTTCACGATTGCGAGCGGCATTGATCACATGGAGTCGCGCTCGCTGCCAGGCGTGAGTTTGCTGAAGATTTATTTCCAGCCCGGCGTGAATGCGGACACCGCCGTGAGCAGCATCGCGAATCTCGCCGCCGCGGAAATGCGCCGCCTGCCGCCCGGCACACTGCCGTCCATGGTGCTGAAGTTCGACGCATCGAGCCTCCCCGTGTGCCTCATCACGCTCAAGGGCGAAGGACTCGACGAAACGAAGCTACGCGACACCGGCCAGTACGTCGTTCGCAACCAAATCGCCGGCGTGCCCGGCGCATCCGTGCCCTCGCCCTTCGGCGGAAAGTACCGGCAAATCATGCTTTACGTGGACCCGCTGAAGCTCGAGGCGCACCAGCTCAGCGTCATGGACGTGGTGCGCAAGGTGAACGAGTCGAACCTCGTCATGCCCTCGGGCGACGTGCGCATCGGGCCGGTGGACTACAACATTTATGCGAACACCGAAATCGAGGGCATGGATGAGATCGCGCGCATCCCGCTCAAGACCGTCGGGCAGAGTTCGGTGCTCGTCGGCGACGTCGGCGCGGTGAAGGACGCGTCGCAAATCCAGACGAACCTCGTGCGAGTGGACGGGCAGCGTTCGGCGTATCTCGCGATTTTGAAACAGGGCGGCGACGTGAACACCATCGCCGTCGTGAACGGCGTGAAAGAAAAGGTCGCGAACCTCTTCGACGTGCCGAAGCAGCTCGTCGCCAAGGTCGTCTTTGATCAGTCCGTCTTCGTGAAGACCGCGATCGAAAACCTCGTCCACGAGGGCGTGCTCGGCCTCGTGCTCACGGGCGTGATGATCCTCCTTTTCCTCGGCAGCGCAAAGGCGACGCTCGGCGTGTTCCTCTCGATCCCGCTCTCGGCGCTCGCGACTTTCATGGTGCTCGCCATCGGCGGCGGCACCGTGAACAGCATGATGCTCGGCGGCCTCGCGCTCGCGTTCTCGCGGCTGATTGATAACTCCGTCGTCTCGCTGGAAAACGTCTTCCGCCACATGGAACTCGGCGCGACGCCCGCGGAGGCCGCAGAGAAAGGCGGCGGCGAAGTCGCGCTGCCCGTGCTCGCGGCGACACTCACGACAGTCGTCGTGTTTTTCCCGGTGATATTTCTCTACGGTGTGAGCCGCTACCTTTTCACCGCGCTCGCCGTCGCCGTGATCCTCTCGATGTTTGCCTCCTACTTCGTCGCGATGACGGTCGTGCCGCTCTTCTGCGCGAAGTTCATCAAGCAGGAGGACGCCTCGCACGAGACCGGCGAGCCGCACGCGGACGATGTCGGGCCGATCAAAAAAATTCGCCGGTGGTTCAACCACACCTTCGAAGCCGCGCTCGACCGCTACGGTCGTGCGCTCGCCTGGGCGCTCCGCGTTCCGAAGTTCACCTGTCTCGCGATTCTCGGGACATTTGCGGTGAGCCTCGTGCTGTATCCCTTCATCGGGCGCGCGTATTTTCCGCGCACGGATCCCGGCCAGTTTGTGATCAACGTCAAGGTGCCCACCGGCTCACATGTGGACGGCACGGACAAACTCATCGCGCAGGTCGAGGACATCATCCGCCAGGAAGTCTCGCCGGCCGACCTCGATCTCATTGTGTCAAACATTGGCACCGTCCCCGACTTTTCCGCGCTCTACACGAGCAACTCCGGGCAGCACACCGCGTTTGTGCAGACCAATCTCAAGGAGGGCCACCGCACCGGCAGCTACGAATACATGGAGCGCGTGCGCAAACGCATCGCGAAGGAGGTGCCGATCGTCACCGTGTATTTCCAGACCGGCGGCCTCGTGGACGCCGTGCTGAACCTCGGCCTGCCCGCGCCGATTGACATCCAGATCAGCGGCAAGGATCTCCGCGCCAATCACAAGATCGCCACCGAGATCGCGCGCCAGTGCCGCGCCACGCGCGGCATCAGCGACGTGCTCGTGCCGCAGGACATGGACTACCCGACGCTGCGGCTGGAGATAGACCGCAAGCGCGCTGCCGAACTCGGCCTCAGCCAGCAGGAAATCATGGGCAACGTCATCACCGCGCTCACCTCGAACGGGATGATCGCGCCGAGCTTCTGGACCGATCCGAAAAACGGCAATGACTACCTGCTCACCGTGCAGTACCCCGAAAACCGGTTCAAAGACCTCAACGACATTCTCGCGATTCCGCTGCGCGGCGTGAACCAAAAGCTCCCGACACGACTCGACGCCGTGTGCAAAATCACTCGCGAATATTCACCGACCGAGGTGGACCACTATCAGATCCGCAAGGTCGTGGACGTATATGTCTCGCCGTCGAAGGAAGACCTGAGCGGCGCATACGAGGCCGTGAAAAAAATCGTCGCGAAAACAAAGCTGCCCGACAACGCCAGCATCGCGCTCCGAGGCAGCGTGCAGGGCATGGAGTCGTCGTTCAAAAGTTTCGGCCTCGGCCTCATCCTCTCGGTCGTGCTCGTGTATTTGATCCTCGTCGCGCAGTTCAAATCGTTCGTGGATCCGTTCATCATCCTGCTCGCCGTGCCGCCGGGACTGACGGGCGTGTTCCTCATGCTGTGGATCACGGGCACCACGCTGAACATCATGTCGCTCATGGGCATCGTGCTCATGGTCGGCATCGTCGCGTCGGACAGCATCCTCATCGTCGAGTTCGTGCGGAAATTGCGCGGCGACGGCATGAGCGTGCGCGAGGCGGTTCCGACCGCGTGCCGTGTGCGCCTGCGCCCGATATTGATGACCACGCTGGCGACCTTCTTCGGCCTCATCCCGATGGCGCTCGGCATCGGCGCAGGCAGCGAAGCCTACGTCCCGCTTGCGCGCGTGATCATCGGCGGGCTGATGTTCTCCGCGTTCTGCACGCTCTTCCTCGTGCCCGCCGCGTATTTGCTGATCTACCGCAAGGACGATGAAAAATCACCCGCGCCGGCGAAGGAAGCACTCACAAGCTGAACGAACATGAGCCGCTCTCCGTTCATTCTGATTTTTCTGACCGCCCTCGCCATTCCGTCGTTGGCCAGGGAAAAACCGCGTCCGGCAAAGATGGCTTTGCCTCATGGCCTCACGCTGAAGGAAGCCCGCGAGATCGCTCTGAAGGAGCATCCGAAAATCACGATCGCCGAGATGCAGGCCCTCGCCGCGAAACAGGCCGTGCGCCAGGCGCAGGCTGCGTACTTTCCGACGCTGAACGGCTCCCTCGGCGCGGCCGCCGCCGGCAATCCCGCCAACACCCGCATCGCCTCCGGCACGTTCGCCCTCTCGTCGGTCTATGATCATGCGTGGGCGTCGGTCATCGCCACGCAGCTCATCACCGATTTTGGGCGCACCTGGCATCTCACAAAAAGCTCCAAGCTCAAGGCCGGCGCCGAGGAGCGGAATTCCGAAGCGGCGCGCGAGCAGCTCCTCCTGCAGGTGGACGGCGCATTCCTCGATTCGCTGCAAGCAAAGGCGCTCCTCGCCGTAGCCGAAAGCACCGTAAAGACCCGCAAGCTCCTCCGCGACCTCACCGCCACGCTCGCGAAAAACAAACTCAAGTCGGAACTCGACGCCAGCTTTGCCGAGGTGGACTACCAGCAGGCGCTGCTGCTCGAATCGAAGGCGCAGAACGATCTCAAGTCGTCCTTCGCCACGCTCGCCGCAGTGCTCGGCCGCCCCGAGACCGAATCTTTCCGCCTCGTGGACGCACCCGCCCCGGGCGCGCTACCCCAAAACGTCACACCGCTCATGTCGCTCGCCGTCGAGAATCGCCCCGACCTCCAGCGTCTGCGGCTCGAGCATTTCAGCGCGGAGGAATTTGCAAAGGCCGAGGCCGCGCTGAACCGCCCGTCGCTCTCGATGCAAGGCACCGCCGGCGTGCTCCCGTACCGCGACCCCGGACTGAACCAAAACTACACCGCCGCGGGTTTCGTGATGAGCGTCCCGATTTTCTCCGGCGGCTACAACACCGCGCGCCGCAAGGAGGCCGAGTTCCGCGCAAAGGCCGCCGACGCGGTTTTGCTCGACGAGGAAAACAACGCCATGCGCGACGTGCGCCTCGCATGGCTCGCCGCAAAAAATGCGCAGGAGCGCATCGGCATCGCTGTGAAGCTGGTCGAACAATCCCGCAAGTCGCTCGATCTCGCGCAGGCGCGCTACGACGTGGGCAGCAGCTCCATCGTCGAGTTGAGCCAGGCGCAGCTCAGCGTCACGTCCGCGGAAATCACGTTCACCAACGCGCGCTACGAATATCTCGTCCGCCGCAGCATGCTGGACTACCAGACGGGGACGCTGCGGTAGCCTGCCTGACGGCTGAGGGAGCCGGCGGGTGAAGGAAGATCGCGCGATGTCGGCCTCTTCTTCGGAACCCGATGGGCCGCGTCTTTTTGATTGCGCGACACTGCTGGCGCTACGTTATATCAAAATAAATATAACGCCCGATGACAACGCGCCTCCTTCGTCCGCTCCTTCTCGCCGTGTGCTGCACCATGTCCGCCCATGCCGACGTGAAAACTCTCGGTGCAAACATGGACACCGCAATCGTCAACGGCTCGAACCAGAACAACAGCAATGGCGGCGGCCCCCTTTTCTTCGCCGGCACGGATGGCAACAGCGCGATCCACCGCGGACTGATTTCGTTCGACTTCAGCAGCATCCCGGCGGGTTCCACGATCACGAATGTGCAGCTCACGCTCACCCTCGGGCAGGTCGCTGGCGGCTCCACTTTCACCACCGCCACGATCGGGCTGTTTGACGTGACGCAAAGCTGGAGCGCAGGGACGGTCAGCAGCGTGCTCACGACCGCCACGTCCACTTCAGGAGCGGGATCGGGCGCTGCCGCGAATACGGGCGATGCCACATGGAATGCGGCTCATTATTCTCCGACCGCGCCGGCGCTGTGGACGGTCGCCGGTGGCGATCATGCCACCACGGCGAGCACCTCGCTCTTCCTGCCAAGCAACTCGGTCGGCACCGCATTCACCTGGCTCTCGACATCGCAGTTGGTCGCGGATGTGCAGGGCTGGCTCAATGCCCCGGCGACGAACTTCGGATGGGAACTCATCAACGCCAACGAGTCGGCGAGCAAAACGATTTACGGGTTCTACGGCTCCGAGTGGCACAACTACGTCGCGGCCGGAGGCAGCGCCTCGCAGGAGCCCGCATTGCAGGTGACGTTCACGGCGCCGGTGCCGGAACCGGCAGGCGGACTGCTCCTCGGTGTCGCGGCATTCACGCTTCTCTCCCTGCGCCGTCGTGCGTAGGTCCGCCTCATGCGCAGGCACGCAAGGCTGGTGAAAGGATTCACGCTCATCGAGCTGCTCGTCGTCATTGCGATCATCGCGATCGTCGCCGGGCTTTCGCTCAGTGTGATTTCAAAATCACAGGCGTCGCGCGGACAGGCGGAAAGCGCGGCGCGGCTACGGCAGTGGAGTGCGGCGCTCAGCGCATACGTCTCGGCGAATGACGGCGACCTGCCGCGGCGCGGCCAGGGCGTGCAGCCGGTGACGCAACTCACCAGACCGGAGGATTGGTTCAACGCGCTGCCGCCCTATCTCGGCCAGCCGGGCTACGGCACGCTCGTGAGCACGGGTCGGCGCCCGAAGGCAGCCGAGCAGTCCATCTTCGTACGGCCGGGTGCGAAGGATCCCGGTGGCGTCGCGTTTCTCAGCTACGCGATGAACATGAATCTCTCTCCGTGGAATCTTCCCGCACCGACGAAAAGCACGCGCATCGAGCAGCCCGCGGCCACCGTCTTCCTCGCGGAGAGCCCGGGGCCTTACTCAAGCACGTATCCCTCCAAGCGCGCCTACGGCTGCGTCACACCCTACAATGGACGCGGCAACATTTTGTTTCTCGATGGCCATGTGGGCGTGTTCGATGCCGACTACCTCGGCGTCGGCAAAGGCGACCCGCAGCGCGCCGACGTACGTTGGCTCACCGGCACCGAGAGCGACGCGCAGGCGGGCAACTACTGACTCCCCATGCAAAAACTCCGCCGCGCATTTTTCCTCCTCACCGCACTCGTTCTCTCGGCCTGCGATCCTTCCGCAAAAAATTCCGGAGGCGAGAAGCCGCCCGTCCGCGTCGCCGTCATCGGCGGCATGACGATGACCGGCATGTGGCAGGAACTCGCCACGAAATTCGAGGCCGACACGGGCTGGAAAACCACGCTCGTGATGACCGGCCCGAAGGACGTGATCTCCGAGCCGTTCATGCGTGGCGAGGTGGACGTGCTCACGATGCACAGCAGCGACAAGACGACCGATCTCGTCGCAAACGGCTTCGGCGAAAACCTCCGCCCGTGGGCGCGCAACGAGCATTCCATCGTCGGCCCCGCGAGTGATCCCGCGGGCATCCGCGGCATGAAGGATGGTGCGGAGGCGCTTAAGAAAATCGCCGCCGCGCGCGCGCCCTTCGTGGATTTCTACGGACCCGGCAGCCGCGAACTCACGCACAAGCTCTGGCAGCGCGCGGGCCTGAAACCCGAGGGAGACTGGGTGCTCAAGGACGAGAGCCCGACGCCGCAGGAGATCGTCGCATTCGCGGAAAAGAAGCAGGCGTATGTCGTCGTCGGGCGGCTCCCGGTGACGTACGGAAAAATGGCGCTCGGAAAAATGGAAGTCCTCGTGCAGGGCGATCCCGAGATGCGCAGGCCGTATGTCGTCATCGAGGCCAATGCGAAAAAATTCCCGAAGACCAACATCGCCGGCGCACGCGCACTCGCCGACTGGCTCACGGGCGAAAAGGGCCAGGCATTCCTCCTCGACTACGGACGCAAGTCGCCCGGCGGCATCCCGCTCTACTATCCGGTGAACGCGCCGGACGGACCGGCGAAATAGCGCCTCAGCCTTTCAGCAGCTTCCGCAGTTTCCGCCACGAGGCGCTCATCGCGTCTTCACCCGCATCGCGCATTGCCCGATATTCGGCGAGCACCTTGCGCCCAAAGTCCGTCACCTGCGTGCCGCCGCCCTGCTTCCCGCCGCGCGAGAGCACGACGAGTGGTTCGCGAAAGTGCGTGTTCATCGCTCGCACGAGCGCGAGCGCCTTCATGTAGGACATCTTCATCCCGCTGGCCGAGCGGTTCAGGCTGCCGGTCTCAAGCAGCGATTCGAGGATCTGCGCCTTGCCGGGCCCGAACGCATTCTCCTCCCCGCGCATGACGCGGAGGCGGACTTTGAGGGAAGCCTGTGAGGAATCAGCCATGACGCTCCATACAGACACCTTCGGGCGCGTGTCACGCCTTGAGAGCCGAGGCCATTGAATGAGGACACTCGTCCCGGCGGATGAAAGTATTCACCCGCAAATGCCAGAACTTCATCGGCGATTCGCACCCTCCAATTCACAGCTCGGTGCGGCTGAGGAGCAGGCCGAGGAGCGTGGCGTAGAAATCAATCTGCATGAGGGCGAATGCCTTTTCGCCGCCGGGCTCGGTGCGGCCGGCGGTGTCGTCCTCGGTCACGCCGTGGCGCGCACCGAGGGCGAGACGGGCCTGGTTGAAAGTGTGAATCCATGCGCGCCCATGTTCGGTGGGGATGCGCAATGTGGCGGCTTCACCCTCGCCCTTCATCGCGGCGAGGTCGGCAGCGACGATGTCGGTGTGGCTTTTGAAAAGCTCGCGGAGGCCGGGCTCGACGTATTCGCTCCATTCGGAATTTGCCTCGGCGTCGGCATCGGGCTGGATGGTGGGCGGGCTGAAGATGCGCTTCCGCGCGGCATCATCCTCGGGCTCGGCGCACGCGGGGAGCACGCGGAGCAGTTCGAGGACAAAAGGATCCATCGCGGTGAATTCCCAGCCTTCGTCGCTGCTCCGGATTTCCATGCGTCAGCGGGCCTTTGCGATGGTGGCGAGCAGCAGGTGCGAGTGAAGCTGCTGCACGTAGAATTCCGCCCGCTCGCGCGTGCCGCTCCACACGATGGAGCGGCCTTTTTCGTGGACTTCGAGCATGTGAATCTCGGCCTTGGTCCGGGAGAAGCCGAAGATTTTCATGAAGACCTTGGTGACGTAGTCCATGAGGTTGATCGGATCGTTGTGGACGACGACATTCCACGGGATGTCGAGCGCGTCCTCGGTGACTGTCTGCTCCTCGGTGAGCACGTCGCCACCGGCGGCGGCGAGCACGGGCTTCATTCCTCGGATGCGCGGCATGTGGTAAAAAATCAGCCGGTGCCTCAGCGCGGTGCCGCCGGGGTGGCGGGGACGATGATTGCGGTGGGCGGGTTGCCGGGTGCGGCAGTGGCGGGCGGGATCGTGCGCGGCGGCGCGACCGATCCAGTGCCCAGGGCGTTCGGGTCAAGCGACGGAGTGGGCGCGACGATCTGCTCGAGCTTCGTGATCCAGCCGGCGGCGTCGGGATGCTGCGGGTTGGCCTTGATGAGGTTGAACATCTCGGTGACGGCGCGGTTTTTCAGGCCGAGGACGAGCATGTCCTGCGTGCGATCCCACATGATCTTCGGACGCTCGATCTGGGTCTTCTGCTTTTCGTCAAAGGCAGGCATCCCGGCGTAAAGGCTCTCCTGGTTTTTACGCAGCATCATGTCCCAATATTCCAACAGCCGCGGATCCCTCGAGTCGCGGAATTCGGGAAGGATGATTGCATTGTAGATGCCGCTCACATTGCCGGGCACGGCCTCCCAGCCGCCGGAACCGTCGTCGTCGCCGCCGCGTTTCCTTTTCCTCCCGGAGTCGCCGAGGATCTCCGCGATCTGGAGCCACTGCGCGACCGGGCTGCTGGCGACCGCAGTCTTCAGGATGCTGTCGTGCAGCTTTTTCGTCTGCGCGTCGTCGGCAATCGCCTTGCCGGTGAGGACGGGTTTCTTTGGGCCGCCGGTCGCTTTGAGCTTGTCCATGTGCTCGTTGACCCTGCCGATCGCGAGATCGTCCGCTTCGAGCTGCCGCGTGAAATCAATGATGGCGGGGAGCAACTGCTTCGTCTCCGCGCCGGCGGCGTGCTGGAGCGTGAGGCCGAGCCAGACGAGGTGAAGACGGGCGGCGTTTGCGCCCTCCTTTGCCTTCAGGCCCTCGCCTTCGCCCTTCTTCCAGTCCTTCACGGCGGTGCCCTCGTGATCCACGCCTGCGAACTGCACGGCGAGCACCGCCTGCGTCCAGAATGCGGCCGCGGCTTCGTTCGACGCGGCGGCGGCGGCGATCTGCTTGTAGGCGGTGTTGCGGCGCGTCCTCAGGCCGGTCTCGTTCTGCTCCTTGAACTGCTTGAGTCCGGAGAGCACGGCCTTCATGTCCACGGCCGGGGAGTCGTTGATCTGCGCAAATGCGGGCGAGGAAAACGCCGCGAGAATCAAGGGGATGAGGATCGGTTTCATGGGAGTGGGGAACGGGACTACACAGTGTTCCCGCGCATTTTGCACGGCAGATTTTTCGGGGGAAAATTTTCCGCCGCGAGGATTCGCCGCCAGATGCGATTCTGCACGCGGTGCATCCGCGCACGGTCACGCGCCGCGATGTCGTCGTGGCCGTTCAGGTGGAGCAGGCCGTGGATGACGTAGAGCGCGAGTTCCTCGATCACACCGTGACCGCGCTCCGCGGCGCAACGCGCAGCCGTGTCGGCGCTCACGACGATTTCGCCATGATCAAAAGTGATTACATCCGTCGCTCCGGGCACGTTCATGAATTGCCGGTGGACGCGTGCGATCACCGCGTCGCTGACCACAGCCACTTCCAAGAGCGGAAATTTCTTCAGCGCAAACCGCGCGTCGCCGGATTGCGGGACGCATTCGGCGAACGATTTCTCCGCGAACCGCCGCAGCCGCTCCACATCGAGGCGGACGCGGCGCTGCCGGTTGATGAGCGCGATTTGCACCACGCGAGAGTGCCATCGCGCACGACGATCGCCAACGCGTTTCCGCAAACCTCAAAATCCACGACGATGTCCACGGGAGCCCGTTGAATTTCGCCGCACAGGCCCACGCCGTCGCGGATCACGTCATGCTCCGTGCTGACTTCGGCCAGGTCGGCGAGTCCCCTCACCGGTCACGGTGGTGATGATAACGCGCACCGTTCCGTTGAGCGGGGCGCATGTGGCAGGGCAGTAAATTTCATGTCGTTTTGCAAACGCCTGCTGGCGGAATTTTCGCAGCACGGCTGTCGCCCGCCGAAACACCGCGCTGGCAAAAACAAAGATCATGGGCAATGTGCAAGTTGACAGCCTGACCATGCGTTTTCTCCCTGCCACCATCCTCCTGACCTCCGTCGCCGCCACACGCGCCGCAGAAAGCCAGAGCGACATCTTTTTCCGGGAAAAGGTGCAGCCGATCCTCACGCAGCACTGCTTCAAGTGCCACAGCCACGGCGAAAAAATGAAGGGCAACCTGCTCGTGGATTCGCGCGACGCGCTGCTCACCGGCGGTGACACCGGCCCGGCCATCGTCCCCGGCGATCCCGCGAAGAGCCTGCTCATCGAGGCGGTCAACTACAAGAACACCGAACTCCAGATGCCGCCGAAGGGCGAGAGGCTGAAGGAAGCGCAGATCGCCACGCTCACGCAGTGGGTGAAGCTCGGTGCGCCGTGGCCCGAGCCTCCGGGGCAGAAGATGAAGTCGCGCCCGCGCGGAAAAATCACGGACGCGGACCGGCAGTGGTGGGCGTTCCGGCCCGTGGCGAAAGTCGAGCCGCCGCCGATCAGTGCGCAATCAGGCCTCGGAAATTGGACGCAAAGCACAAATCCGATTGATCGTTTCATCCTCGCGAGCCTCGACGCCGCGAAGCTCCGCCCCGCGCCTCCCGCCATGCGCGCTGCACTCATCCGGCGCGTCTATTTTGATCTCACCGGCCTGCCGCCGAGGCCCGAAGAGGTCGCCGCATTCGAGACCGACATGTCGCCCGAAGCGTACGGCAAGCTCGTGGACAGGCTTCTCGCTAGCCCGCGCTATGGCGAGCACTGGGCGCGGCATTGGCTCGATCTCGTGCGCTACGCCGAGAGCGACGGCTACCGCGCCGACGACTACCGCCCGAACGCATGGCGCTACCGCGACTACGTCATCGCCAGTTTCAATGCCGACAAACCGTACGACCGCTTCGTGCAGGAGCAGCTCGCCGGCGACGAGCTGTGGCCCGACGATCCCCCCGCGCGCATCGCGACCGGCTTTCTCACGCTCGGCATCTACGAATACAACAACCGCGATGCCGTCGGCCAGTGGTCGAACATGCTCAACGACATCACCGACACGACCGCCGATGTCTTCATGGGCATGGGCGTGCAATGCGCGCGCTGCCACGACCACAAGTTCGATCCGATTTTGCAGAAGGACTACTTCCGCCTCCAGGCGTTCTTCGCGCCGCTCCGGCTCATCGAGGAGGCCGAAGTCGCCTCGCCGGAACAGCGCAAGGCGCACGACGAGAAACTCACCGCGTGGGGCGCGAAGACCGCGGGCATCCGCGAAAAAATCTGGCACATTGAGGAGCCCATCCGCGCGCGTTCGGAAAAGGAGGCGGTGAAAAAATTCCCGCCGGAGACGCAAGCGATCATCGCAAAGCCCGCAGCGCAACGCACGCCCTACGAGCAGCAGATCGTCAATCTCGCATGGCGCCAAGTGACCTACGAATACCAGGACAAGCGGTTCGACGCGCGCGTGAAAGAGCCGGCAAAAAGCCACCGCAACACGCTGCTCGCCGAGCTGAACAAATTCCGCGCGGAAAAACCCGAGCCCCTGCCGCGCGCGCCGATCGCCACGGACGTCGGCCCCGCTGCGTCGCCCGTGCTCATTCCGAAAAAGAAGGCGCTCGGCGAAATCGCGCCCGGCTTCCTCTCCGTGCTCGACGAGGCTCCCGCAAAAATCGAGCCGCTGCCGAACAGCACCGGCCGCCGCAGCGCGCTCGCACGCTGGCTCGCGCGCCCGGAAAATCCCCTCACCGCGCGCGTGATCGTGAACCGCGTGTGGCAGATCCACTTCGGCCACGGCCTCGCGGTGAATGCGAGCGACTTCGGCACGCTCGGCGAAAAACCGTCGCACCCCGAACTGCTCGACTGGCTCGCGCACTGGTTCGTGGAAAACGGCTGGAGCATCAAAAAGCTCAACCGCCTCATCGTCACGAGCGCGACCTACGCGCAGTCCGCGACAAACCCGATCGCGGCGGAGGCAAAGCTCGCCGATCCCGAAAACCGCCTGCTGTGGCACATTCCCACGCGGCGCCTCGACGCCGAGCAGATCCGCGACGCCGTGCTCACCGTCACCGGCGAGATTTCATTTCCCGACGGCGGCCCCGGCTCGGAACCCGACCGCCACGTGCGCAGCATCTACACAAAATTCCGCCGCAACAACCGCGACGCCGTGCTTGATGTCTTCGACGAGCCGGACGGCTTCTCCAGCATCTCGCAGCGCAACACGACCACCACGCCCACGCAATCGCTGCTGATGATCAACAGCAAGTGGACGCTCGATCGCGCAAAGGCGTTCGCCACGCGGCTGCGGAAAGAAAATTCATCGGAGGAAAAGGAGATCGTCACGGACGCATTCCGCCTCTGCTACGGACGCGAGCCAAACGCCTCCACGCTCGACGCCTCGCTGAAATTCATCGAGCAGCAGGCGAAAGAAATCGGCAGTGGCGCGGGCGACTCCGATGCCGCGATTTTCATCGCCGACAAGATGCCGACGCGCGAGGGCCGCGCCGCGCAGCTCGTGCCGGAATCGGGGCAGGAGCGCCTCGTCATTCCGCACGACACCGCATTTCCTCGTGGCGATTTCACCATCGAGGCGTTCATCAATGTGAAGTCCGTCTATCCCACTGGCGCGGTCCGCACGATTGTCTCGAAATGGGATGGCAACAAAGGCCACCCCGGCTGGTCGCTCGGCGTCACCGGCATGGGCTCGCGCAACAAGCCGCAGACGCTCGTGCTCCAACTCAACGGCGACCGGCCCGGCCGCACCGGTGATCCTGTCGAGGCGGTTTTCTCCGGCCTGCACATTGACATCGGCAAGCCCTACTTCGTCGCCGTGGCCGTGAACCTCGACAACACGACCGAGAAAGGCATCACCTTTTACGCGAAGGATCTCACGAATGACGACGAGCCCATGCAGTCCGTGCAAATCGCGCACACCGTCACCAGCGGCATCGCCAACGAAACACCGCTCGTCATCGGCGGGCTCGGTGCGGGAAACGGGAGCCTCTTCGACGGCCTCGTGGACGACGTGCGCCTCTCCGACAGCGCGCTGAAAAATGAGGAACTGCTCTTCACCAGCCCCTCGCCCGGCGAGCACACGATGGGCTACTGGAAATTCGAGGCCACGCCAAACCCGTACGCCGACAGCTCCGGCCACGGCCACGACATCACCGCCGAGAAGCAGAAGGGAAAAGTGAAGGACCCGCGGTTTGCGGCGCTCGTGGACTTCTGCCATATTCTTTTGAACTCGAACGAATTTCTCTACCTCGACTGAGCCATGGAAAATTTCCCCTCCTTCTGCGGACGCCGCGAACAGACATTCACCCGGCGCGATTTTCTCCAGCGCGCTGGCACGGGTTTCGGCGCGCTCCCGCTGCTCGACATGCTCCGCGGTACTCCGCTCGAAGCCGCGCTCGCCGCTCCCCAATCCGTAAATCCTCTTGCGCCGAAAAAGCCACACTTCGCGTCCAAGGCGAAGAGCGTGATTTTCCTCTTCATGGAAGGCGGGCCGTCGCACATGGACACGTTCGACCCGAAGCCGCTGCTCCAGGAACTCGCGGGCAAGCCCATTCCCGCGAGCTTCGGCCGCGTCATCACCGCGATGGGTGAGTTCGACTCGCCCATCCTCGCCTCGAAGCGCCAGTGGGCGCAGCACGGCAAGAGCGGACTGTGGGTCAGCGACTGGCTCCCGAACATCGCGACGTGCGCCGACGACATCGCGGTTCTCCGCGGCTGCTGGGCCGACGGCATCAACCACTCCGCCGGCGTCTGCCAGATGAACACCGGCTCGATCCTCGCAGGCCGCCCGTCGCTCGGCGCATGGACGAGCTACGGCCTCGGATCGGAAAATCAGAACCTGCCCGCATTCGTCGTGATGCAGGACAACGCATCGTCCGTCGTGAACGGCCCGCGCAACTGGGGCGCCGGCTTCATGCCCGCCGTGTATCAGGGCACGCGCATCACCGCGACCAGCGAGCCCATTCCGAACCTCAACACGCCCGCCGGAATCAGCGACGCCCAGCAGCGCGGCAAGCTCGACTTTCTCAACGCGCTCAACCGCGAGCACGCCGCCACCCGCCAGCTCCAGACCGAACTCGACGCGCGCATCGCCAGCTACGAACTTGCATTCCGCATGCAGGCCGAGGCGCCCGAGGCCGTGGAAATGGCAAAGGAAAGCGACGAGACGAAAAAGCTCTACGGCATTGACGAAAAGGAGACCGCCGAATTCGGCAAGATGTGCCTCCTCTCACGCCGCCTCGTCGAACGCGGCGTGCGCTTCGTGCAGCTCTACAGCGGCGCGGGCAGCAAGTGGGACGCGCACACCAAGATCGAGGCCAACCACAGCAAGCTCTGCCGCGCGACCGACAAGCCCATCGCTGGCCTGCTGAACGATCTCAAGACCCGCGGCCTGCTCGATTCCACGCTCGTCGTCTGGGGCGGCGAATTCGGACGCACGCCGCAGAGCGAAAAGGGCGACGGCCGCGATCACAACCCCACCGGCTTCACGATGTGGATGGCCGGCGGCGGCGTGAAAGGCGGCCAGACCATCGGCAGCACCGACGAGGTCGGCCTCCACGCCGTCGAGGACCGCATGCACGTCCACGACATCCACGCCACGATCCTCTGGCTCATGGGCCTCGACAACATGGACCTCGTGTACAAATACAAAGGCCGCCCCGAGCGCCCCACGCTGAACGAAGGCGGACCGTTCAAGAAGATCGCCGGCTGACTTGTCGCACAGCCCGTCCCGCCCGCAGTCACTGCCAGCGGCGACTTGAAATCGGGCCTGCCTGCCCGCACGAGCACCTCATGCACGTCGCGCCCTTCCACTGCAGGATGCATTGTGAGGATAGGTTGCAAAATCCCGCCGATCGAAAAGATGTCCGACCGCGCGGTGAGGGTCTCATCTTCGCCGCGTGCCTGCGGGGACAGCATCCTCCTCGCTCCTTCCAAGCCTCAGTTCCGCAGCCCTCCCATCCATTTCATATATCCAGACGCGGGCGCGTGCGGTTCCGGGAAGGCAGCGTGAAACAAATTCAAGCCCCGCCCGTGATGCGGCGGAGCGACGGCATCACCTCCCCCGCGGCCTCGTATAAAATCTGCCTTGCGCGCGCGAGCCGATCGCGAAACGCCACACTGTCCGCTGCGATCATTTTCACGACCAGCCCGCCGGCAGGGAGCGCGGTGATTCCGACCCAGGCTGTCTGCGGATCATGCAGCTCCTCCAATGCCCCCGCCGGCGCCGAAATGCCCGGAGCCACGCACACGATGCTCGCATAGTACGCAGTGGAAAAACGGGCGCGCAATGCATTCAACGCGGCCTCGCCGGGTGCAAGCGCGAACCGCTCGCGCAGTGCGTGCGTCGCACCGACGAAGATGTCCGTCGCGAAGCGCAGTTCCTCATACGCAAAAATTTCCCCGGACGCGGTGCGGCCCGGTGCGATGCTTTCGCACCAAAAGAGTGTCCCGCCTTGCTCGACGGAAATCCGCGTGCGCTGCCGGTAGCGCGTGCCGCGCTGCGGGATGAGGTACTCGGGGGAAAAATCCAGGCTCCCGTCGCGCGCCACGGTGAATTCCTGTGTGAGTTCCGCATGGCCGCCGCTCATCGTGTGCAGTCTGCTCGCGCTCGGCGTGGTGAGCAGCAGCCGCGCGCCCGTTGCGATTTCGACCTTCACTTTCACGCGATCACCGGAGAGCAACCCTGGTGTCGGACTTGCAAGATTCACCACCAGCCAGTCTGCCTCGTGATGCGGCTTGCTGATGTGAAATGGCGCAGAGAACGACTGCCGCCGGAGCACCGTGCGGCCTTCACCGTCAGTGCTCGCGAGCAGATCGAGATGCCCGTGCAGTCCCGACGCCGCGGTCATGCTATGCAAAGAGCACCTCGCGTTTCAGCCATGCGAGCAGTTCGTCCTTGCCAGTTCCACTGCGCAGATCGGCGAAGAGGAACGGTCGTTCGCCACGCTGCACCTTTGCATCGCGTGCCATCACAGCGAGGTCCGCGCCGACGTGGATCGCGAGTTCGATTTTGTTGATCACCAGCAAATCGCTGTTCCGGATCGCGGGCCCGCCCTTGCGCGGGATTTTGTCCCCCTGCGCGACATCAATCACGTAGATGAACGCATCCACCAGCTCGGGCGAAAACGTGGCTGAGAGATTGTCGCCGCCGCTCTCGACGAGGATGAGCCGCGCGTCCGGATGGCGGCGCTCCAGTTCCTCGATGGCCGCAACATTCATCGAAGTGTCGTCGCGGATCGCCGTGTGCGGACAGCCGCCCGTCTCGACGCCGATGATGCGATCCGCCGCGAGCGCCTCGTTGCGAGTGAGAAATTCCGCGTCCTCGCGCGTGTAGATGTCGTTCGTCACGACCGCCATCGAGAACTCGTCGCGCAGCCACTGGCAGAGCCGCAGCACGCACATGGTCTTGCCGGAACCCACCGGGCCGCCGATGCCGATTCGCACAGGTCGTTTGCTCATGAGATGAAAAGCCGTTCGTTCGCAAACTCGTGCCGCATCGCGGCGATTTCGAGCAGCGGATCAAAAGTACCGGCCTCGTCGCGCTGCACGTCGAGCGATGCGGCGATGGTCGCCTCCGCATGCGCGAGCGCCGCACGCAGCACGCGCTGGCAGCCGTCCTGCCCGATGCGGATCAATTTCAGCGCTGCGCCGCAAGCGCCAGCGACACTCTGGTAAAACCAAGCGTCGAGCGCCGCCTCAAGCGGGAAGCCTTCGCCCGCCGCCTGCACTGCGCAGACGGTGAGGTGATGCCCATGCGCTTCGCCGCGCGCGATGGCGTCCGCGAATTCCGAATATCGCGGCAGATCATTCACCGCGCGCAATGCAGCGAGCCGCCGCCGGCCAATCGTGATGCTCGCGTCGCGGATTTCGCGCGCAAGTTTCCACGCGGAGATTTCGTGATCAATTTCGCAAAGCGATGCGCGATCGTCCGCACACTCGTGGGCAAAGCGCAGATACGGCAACTCCTGATCACGCAGCGCGGGCAGCAGGTGGCTTTCGACGAACGCGCGCAGCCCCGCCTCGTCGCGCACATCCGCAAGCCGAGCGAATTCCTCGAAGCCGAGCGAGTGCGCGTATGCGCCCGTGGGAAAAAGCGCGTCGCTCGTCTGCAACAGCATCGGCAGCCAGTTCATCGCATTGGGATACTGACACGCACTTCACTCATGGCTGTGTGCTTTTGCAAAAGGAATGAAGACACGCTCGCACGCAGTGAACGGGATTTTTTCCCGCTCGAAAAGTTGTCGCAGCGCAGGATCGTCGGGCACGCGGATCGCATCGTCGGTGACTTGGATGGGGAAGTGAAGATTTCCAATCGTCCAGCCAAACCGCGCGACGGGCGCGGGCTTCGGGATGAGCGCGACTTCGAGCACGGGCTCGGCTTTCTGTGCGAGGACGTAGAGCGCTGCATCGCTGGCGAAGAACGCGCTGCCATCCGCGAGTGGTGTGGCGAGATCGAAACCAAACTCAGCATGATCGTCGGCGACTCCGCGCCATCTGCGCTTCGCGAGCGTGAGCCGGTCGGCGTGCAGCGCGATGCGTGGCAGCGAGGGCGGCGAATCGAGCGCGGCGTGGATGAGCGTCATGCGCCCAGGCTAGAAAAGAAAGTAACGCTGCGCCATCGGCAACACGCTCGCGGGCTCGCACGTGAGCACACGTCCGTCGGCGCGGACGGTGTAGGTCTCCGGGTCCACTTCGATGCGCGGCGTGGCGTCGTTCCAGACGAGATCTTTTTTTGTCACGGTGCGCGTGCCCTTCACGGCGACGAGGCGCTTGCCGAGCTTCAGCGAATCGAGCGCGCCGCCTTCCAATCCGATGCCGCTGACGAAGGTCACGCTGGTGGAAAATTTCGCGCGGCCATGCGCGGCGAATTGCGGGCGGTAGAACATCGGCTGTGGCGTGGGGATGCTCGCGTTCGGATCGCCCATGTTGGCCATCGCGATGAGGCCGCCTTTCAAAATCACCTCGGGCTTCACGCCGAAGAATGCGGGTTTCCACACGACGAGATCCGCGAGCTTGCCGGGTTCGATGCTGCCGACTTCGTGCGCGATGCCGTGGGCGAGCGCGGGATTGATCGTCGTCTTTGCGACGTAGCGGAGCGCGCGGAAATTGTCGGCGGCGGCGTGTGCGGTGTCGGGCGAGGCGAGCTTTCCGAATTGCACCTTCATCTTGTGCGCCGTCTGCCAAGTGCGCGTGATGACTTCGCCGATGCGCCCCATCGCCTGCGAATCGCTCGACATGATCGAGATCGCGCCGAGGTCGTGCAGCATGTCCTCGGCGGCGATGGTCTCGGGACGGATGCGGCTCTCGGCGAACGCGACATCCTCGGGGATTTTCGAGTCGAGGTGATGGCAGACCATCAGCATGTCGAGATGCTCGGCGATGGTGTTCACGGTGAATGGGCGCGTCGGGTTTGTGGACGACGGCAGCACGTTCAGTTCGCCGCAGACGCGGATGATGTCGGGTGCGTGACCACCGCCAGCGCCTTCGCTGTGAAAGGTGTGGATCGTGCGGCCCTTGAACGCGGCGAGCGTGGCTTCGAGGAAGCCGGCTTCGTTCAGTGTGTCGGTGTGGATGGCGACCTGCACGTCGAGTTCGTCGGCCACGCCGAGGCAGCAATTAATCGCCGCGGGCGTGGTGCCCCAGTCCTCGTGCAGTTTCAGCCCGATGACACCCGCGCGCACTTGCTCACGCAGCGGCTCGGGTGTGGAGCAGTTGCCCTTGCCGAGAAAGCCGAGGTTCATCGGGTATTCGTCGGCGGCTTCGAGCATCCGCGCGATGTTCCATTTTCCCGGCGTGCAAGTCGTGGCATACGTGCCGTGCGCAGGGCCGGTGCCGCCGCCGATCATCGTGGTGACGCCGCTCGCGAGCGCGTGCTCGATCTGCTGCGGGCAGATGAAGTGGATGTGCGTGTCAATCGAGCCTGCCGTGACGATGCAGCCCTCGCCCGCGATGACTTCCGTCGCCGCGCCGATGATCATCGTGATGCCCTGCTGGATGCCGGGATTCCCCGCGTGGCCGATACCGACGATGCGTCCGCCCTTGATGCCGATGTCGGCTTTGATGATGCCGGTGCGCGCATCTAGGATGAGCGCATTCGTGATCACGAGATCGAGGCACTCCGCATCGAGCGCGGTGGGCGACTGCCCCATGCCGTCGCGGATGACTTTGCCGCCGCCGAATTTCACCTCATTCCCGTAGCCGCCGCTCTCCGCGATGAGGTCGCGCTCGACCTCGATGAAAAGCTCCGTGTCCGCGAGCCGCACACAGTCACCGACGGTCGGGCCGAACATGTCTGCGTATTGGCGGCGGCTGAGCGTGAGGGGCATGGGTCAGAGTTTTCCGTTCACCTTGGCATTGAGTCCGAAGACCTCACGCGCGCCGCTGAGTGCAACGAGTTCCACGTCGCGCGTGTCGCCAGGTTCAAAGCGGACTGCCGTGCCTGCTGGGATATTGAGCCGAAAGCCGCGCGCGGCGTCGCGGTTAAAGGAGAGCGACTCGTTCACCTCGTAAAAATGGAAGTGGCTGCCAATTTGGATCGGCCGGTCGCCAGTGTTTGCGACGCGCATGACTTTCGTGGCGAGGGTGAGATTCGCAGCGAGTCCGACAGGGTTTTCCGCAACGACGATTTCTCCGGGAATCATTCAGCGGATCGGATTGTGGACGGTCACGAGTTTCGTGCCGTCGGGAAATGTGGCCTCGACCTGCACCTCGTGGATCATCTCGGGGATGCCCTCCATCACGTCGGTGCGCGAAAGGATCGTGGTGCCGTAACTCATCAAGTCCGTCACGCTGCGGCCATCGCGCGCGCCTTCCACGATCTCGTATGAAATGATGGCGATGCTCTCAGGGTAATTGAGCTTCAGGCCGCGCTTCTGGCGGCGGCGCGCGAGGTCCGCGGCGACGACGATGAGGAGCTTCTCGGTTTCGCGCGGTGCGAGGTGCATCGCCTTAGATCACGCCGAGTCCGAGCAGGATTGCGGCGGAGAAAATCGCGACGCCCGCTGCGCGAATCGCACGGCGATGCGCTATGCGCTGGAGCACGAGACCGCCTGCCACGCCGATCGCATGCAGCATTGCGGTCGCGATGATGAAACCAGCCATCGTCAGAAATCCGGATGCGTTTGCCGGCATCTCGCTGCCGTGCGCCTGACCGTGAAAGAGCGCAGCGACCGCGACCAGCGCTGCACTCGCGCCGAGCGGCAGGCGTGCGGCGAATGCCACGAGCGCGCCGAGCCCGATGACGCTCGCGAGAATCGCTGGTTCCACGAATGGCAGCCGGACGCCGCCCATTCCGAGCGCAGCACCCAATGCCATCGCGCTCACGAAGGACAGCGGCAGCACCCACAGCGCGCGCTTTCCAATCTGCACCGCCCACAGGCCGACGGCGATCATCGCGAGGATGTGATCCAGCCCGGTGAAGGGATGCGCGAGACCCCAGCCGATTCCACCGATTTCCGCGCCGTGGCCGGGATGCGCGTGCGCGAGCGTGGGGATGAGGGCAAGTGCGAGAGCGAGTCGGGTGTGTTTCATGCCGGGAGTTTAGAGCGAATCCGCGCGCGATTGTGAACCACGAACACGCAAGATCAGGAAGATGGCGCGCCCTGCGGCACGTAGCCCATGCCGGCGCGTGCGCGATCCTCGGGGCGCAGGCCATTCATCGGGCCGCCGTCCAGCGTGTTGCCGCCCTGATCCGCCGATTGCAGCCCAACTATGCTTTTCAATGTCGTGGTCTTGCCGACGCCATTGCGCCCTATGAGGCAGAAGACGCCGCGCAAAATCTGGCTGCCGCTGATCGAAACGGTGAGCATCTTAGTGAAACGCCAAGACGCCAAGAAGGTGGGGTGAAAGAAAGTGAAAACGGGGCTCCTTGCATCGTCTTGGCGTCTTGGTGGTGAAAACATGCCGCCCTCGCTTTCCGACCGAGATAGACTTCCTTCACGCGCTCGACGTTTTGAAACTCGTCCACCGTGCCCTCGCAGAGCACATGGCCCTGGTGGAGCACGGTGACTTTGCCGCCCTTCGAGATTTGGCGGATGAAAGTCATGTCGTGCTTGATGACGATGATGCTGTGACGGCCCGCGAGGCTCAGGAGCAATTCGCCCGTACGCTGCGTCTCGCCGTCGGTCATGCCGGCGGCGGGTTCGTCCACGAGCAGGAGGCGCGCATCTTGTGCGAGCAACATCCCGATTTCGAGCCACTGCTTCTGCCCGTGCGCGTGCGGTGCTGCGTGAGATTGGTGGTCTTCAGAATTTCGGTGATGCGATCGCTCTGCGTGCTGCTGAGCTTTGCAAAATGCGAGTGCCACACGCCGCGCGCACCTTCGAGGCTGAGCACGAGATTTTCCTCCCCCGAGTGATCCGTATAGACCGTCGGCGTCTGGAATTTCCGCCCGATCCCGAGACGGTAGATTTCATATTCGGACATCGAGGCGACATCGTGCTTGCCCACAAGCACGAGGATTTTTCCGTGCACAGGATTGCCAAGGATTTGCTGGAGGCTCCGGTCCACAACGCCAATGCCGAGCGCGCTCACCACCGTGCCGATGAGGCTGCCCACGCCGCCGATCACCACCGTCTTGAAACTGTCCACGATATAGCGTTGTCCAAGGCTTGCCGCGACGTTGCCTATTTGGGAAAGAAACACGCCCGCGAGCCTAATCACAAAGGGAAGCTCACCCTTGTATTACCTCCCTTCGAGCCACCTAATGTTCCGAGTATTGAGGCGGCGCGGCTGCGAAGCTTGCGTTCATCTTCGCCGGTTGTTTCAGGTTGCGCGAGATTTGGAGGGGGCTGTCCGGTAGTCTGCGCAACGATTCGGGCTGCTGCTTGAAGTGCATCTTCTCTCTTGCTTGGGCGTGTAGGCATGTCTCGTGACCGAACGCACCAGAGGCAACCGCGACGGAAAATTCAAAATAGCCCACTACCCCGTCGCTGAACTTGCGGTCATTGACATGCACGCGCACCATGCTGCCGGTTCGCCGGCCCTGCACCATTGTCGAACCGGCACCATGTTCATTTCGCCGCCACGTCGAGACAGACGAGCTTGTTTTCGCTGCGCAGAAAAAGGCGTTTGCCCGAGAGCACGGGGGCGCCCCAGCACGGGTAGGTGAGGCCCGGCACCTGCCAGCGCGAGACTTCCTCGATCTTCTGCGCATTCGGTTTGAACAGCCCGAGCAGCCCCGCCTCCCCGAGCGCGAAAAGTTTTCCGTCGGTGAAAATCGTCGAGCCGCGGCCGAAGACATTCGGCGGTGCCTCGCCGGGGCGCAGCTTCGAGTGGCTGGCGTTCGGCCATCGCTCGTCGCGCTCCCATTTCACTGTGCCGGTCGCAAATTCCACGCAACGGAAAATCGCGTCGGGCTCGTTGCGTCCGCTGAATGCGAACACATGCCCCGCGACGAGGCTCGGCTGCGACCAGTGCATTTCCAGCGCGAGGGAGCGCCACACTTCGTCTGCGCCTTTTCCATCGGGCCGCACGCGCAGCAGCACGGAGCCGGAGCGGTAGTAGGCGGAGGAGATCAAAATCAGATCGCCGCTCACCACGGGCGTCATCGCGTTCACGGTCTCCTCGCGCGGCGAGCGGAACCAGAAGGAAAAGCGGTGTGCGCCCGTCGTAGGATCGAGCGAGATGAGCCCCTGCCGCGTGACGGTGAGCACATGGCGTTTCCCGTGAATCGTCGCGAGCACGGGCGTGCAGTAGCTGGACATTTTTTGAAATGCCGGATGCCCGGTATCCCATTTCACGAAAGGCTCACCCGGCCAGCCGTGCATCAGCGCGCCGTCCCATGTCTTCGCGCCGCCGCTCTGCCAGAGCGTCTTTCCGGTCGCGGCGTCGAATGCGACGATGTTCGAGTCCGGCTGCCCGCCGATCTGCACGATCAATTTCCCATCCTCCAGCACGGGCGAACTGCCGACACCGAAGAACGCCTGCGGAATGTCGAAGTCATTTTGCGTGGCCCGGAGCCAGAGCTGCTTGCCGGACTTGAGATCTAGGCACTTGAGCACCCCTTCCGCGCCGAGCGTGTAGCACTTGTCCGCAGTGAGCAGCGGCGCGCAGCGCGGGCCGTTGTTGTAGCCGAAAGGATCCTGGTAAAAACTCGGGTACGAGTGCCGCCAGATCGGCGCGCCCGTCGCAGCCTCCATCGCCTCGACGACCTCCTCGCCGCCGATGCGTTGGTGCAGCACGAGCACGCCGTCGCGCACGCTCGGCACCGCGTAGCCGATCCCGGTGTCCTTTTGCCATACGACACGCGGCCCGCCTTTGGGAAACCGATCGAGCAGCCCCGTTTCTGGTGAAGTGCCGTCGCGGTTCGGGCCGAGGAATTCCGGCCAGTCCGCGGCATGTGATGCGGGCGAGGAAACGGCAAAAATGAAGATCGTGCGGAGGAGAAACAGTTTCATCGCGCGGACAAATATGTGCAAAACGGCGCGCGGCCAAGCGCACATGTTCACTCAATTCCGCAGCGTCGGCACCGGCTGCGCGGGCTTCGGCTTCTTCCCGGAGTCGGCTGCCGCATCAGCAGCCGGGCTGGATTTTGCTGTCGCTTCGTCCGACGGATTCGGCCGGGCAAGCACCCGCCCTGCCTTGGTAACCAGCTTCCCATCCTTCATCGCCACATCCTCCACGCGATATAGCGATCCGTCCGCATGTCGGAGGAATGGTTTCATCTCATCGAGATGCAAGGGCCGCGAACCGCGACGTCCAAAGACAACGGTTTGCCCACCTGTTTCATCGGTGACCCGATCACGGTCCAATCCCCTCGAAACAGCGAGCATCGGTTCCTTTGTCGGATAAGTCGCGATCAGCCGCGGCGCAGGCCGCGGACTGAAGCCGGCCGCGCCTTCGACAGTGTCCGGCGAGATGATCTGCACGACACGCAGACCGTTCCTGCCATCTGCGACGAGCGCGTACATCGAAGCGGCGACGGAACCTATCTGAACAGCGCGGGCATCGTTGAGCTGGCCACCAGCATCGAATATCTGATCGAGCTTCGGCCTCTCAGGATTCTCGATGTCCACGATTGCCAGACCATCCTTTCCGTCGGCGATGTAGGCATAGGTCCGCGCCACATAGATCTTGTGGGCGTCGCGCAGGCGCACCACGGCACCCGGCAGCGCCCGTGGATGCTCCGGATCGGCAAGACTCACAACCTTCATCCCCTCATCGTCTGTGACAAATGCGTAGAGGAACTGAATCCCGATGGCGTGCGGATTTTTCAGGAAACCGCCTGTTAGTTCTCCGACCAGCCGCGGCTGCTCTGGCTTTTCCACATCCACCACGGCCAGCCCGCGCGGCGTACAGACATAGACCCTGTGTCCTCCACACACGCAATATTCCGCCCCGGTGAGACGGCCCTCCGGATTGAATTCCGCCGTCTTCTTGATGAAATTGTTCTGGGGATTTCCATCGAACAAAGTCCGCACATCACACACGACCAGCCCCAGCTTGCGGTCGCTGACAAACGCATAACCATACCAATCGGGGATCGGCTGCTCCTCGTTGTTCACGGGGAACGTGAACGGCCCCTTGTTCACCACATCGTCCCTATCGTGTCTCTGCAGTCGCGTCGGATCGTTCAGCAGTGTGCTCGGCAGCGCGACCGAAGTGGCAAAGGGCGTGCGGACATAAGTCCGCTGACCAAGCGGCGAAACTGGCGACGAAACGATCCGCTCGCTGAAATCCTTCTGATCAATGTTCGCGACATCGAACACCTCAAATCCTCCGGGTCCGTTTGCCGTGTAGAGATACTCGCCGCGCAAAGTCATATCGTTGATTTCTCTGGAATGATGCTCATAGCCCGTCGCGAGCTTCCGATCGCGGGCAAGGTGCTCTGCATAGTTGCGCGGGTAGGCGTTCTTATGCATGGAACTGCCTATCGCCGACTGCGGCTCATCAGCCTCGGTCCATACAACGCCGTGCAGCGCCTTCTCCCCACCCACCCACGCATAGCGGCCAAAGAAATTCACCGTTCCGGTGCCAAAGCCGAGCAATTGCGTCATCCACGCATTGTTGTCGTTCGCCTTTGAAAGATGGCAGTCCGTGCAATTCTTCGTCGTGCCAACCCCGCTTGTCGTGTGCGGGAAGTGGGGGTTAAATGCCTGCCCGCTGTAACCGTCGCCGCTTACAGTCTGCTGCTGCGAATAGACCCAGTTGCGGTTCTGGTTCTGCGAACTGACGACTACTGCACTTGACGAACGAATCACCGCCAGACGGTTCTTTTTCACCGTGCCATCTATGCCGAGCATAAACACATCGTCGCGGACGACCTGTGGGTTATAAGTTGTGAAATTGCGATCCAAGACGCCCTCAAACTTGTTCAGCGGCACGCGCTGGTTGGCCTTCATCGAAAGATGGCACCCGAAACAACTCGTAGCCCAGGATGTATGGCAGACCTGGCAGTCCATGCTCCGATTGTCATGGGCCAACGATGCCTTGCATTGCGCGCCCGTGAGCGGCACGTCGCCCCACGTCTCACCATCCCGCTGGATGGTCTTCGCGTGTGCGGCCTTCGGGTTGTAATGCTTGAGGGTGTTAGCCGGATCAATGACATCAACAGTCTGGGGAATCTCCCATCGGGTGTCCTTGGCCATGCTTGAATTCTGGAAAAGGCGGCGCACCGGACGGCCCTGCACGTCCTTCATCGGTTCACCGGTTTTCGGGTCGGGGACATCCTCCCACTCGAAACGTGGCTTCCACGGAGTAATGGTCTTTGAAATGTCCACCGGCTTGATTTTCCTCCGATCGTCCGGATCTGTTTCGCCTCCCGCACCTGTCGTGATCAGAGTCGGTCGAGATTGGATGGTACCGTGGCAATCCACGCACATGATGGTCGTGGCATTGCGTGGTTCACCGTAAAGCAGACCATTGCCATGCACATCCGTCTCAAAATGGCAGTCCGCACACTGCATCCCCTTTTCGAGATGAATGTCCTTCAGATGCACAGCGCGCTTAAAGTCGCGGTGCGCGATGATGTTGTCATCCCGGTCGAGGCGGTTGCCCTTCTTATCCTGCTTGAATATCGCACGGAACACCCAGCCGTGGCCGTGATAGTCTGCAAACTGGGTATGCTTCAGTTTCGGGTTTAGCTCTGCGACTTTCTCCAAGAAATCTAGCTTGCCCCACAGCCCGCGCGCCGCGGCGGCTTCGGGATTCGCTCTCGTGGAACGCACCAGTTCCTCATCAGTGGGATCGTGCTGCTCCTTCGGATACATGAATTCTGCATCCGTCTCCTGATCCCACCAGACGTATCCAAGATATGGGTTCACAAAAAGGTTCCCCTGGTGCATGTGGCAGTTCATGCACTGCGAGCTGGGAATCGAGCGGGTGAACTCATGCTTGATAGGGTGCCCCCTTTCATGCTTCGAAATGGTCGGATCCTTGGAGAAACTGAGCCCCTGGTTCCCATAGCTATGCCACCAACCCGAATTGCTTGGCGAGCGGTCATTTGCATAGACGACATGGCAGGCGCTGCAACCGCTGGAGCGGTAATCGCCCGGATGATCATTGGAACCCAGGAAGCCGAGTAGCGGATCGTGCAGGCGCGTCTTTTGCGCGCCGAGGAAAATGGGATCGGTTCGGTTCAACGTGCCAAGCCCGCGCGCAGACAGACGCCGTTCCGGTTTGCCTGGGGGTTCATCTGGAGTCGGAATGCCAAGCGACAGCGCATCCAACCCACCCTTCTCAAAAATTCGGAAAATGTTACCGGGCTGGCTTAGGTTAAACCGCGGCAGCGGATAAAGTGTTTCCAAAATGCCGGACAACCGTGTCTGTTCCGGTGTCGGTTTGAATGGATTTTTCAACTGGAGCGGTATGCCATCCGCGCCATAGGCCTGCCCGACAATCGGATTCTTGATGTCAATGGATCCGTTGTTATAGGCCGCTGCGTTCCACAGCATGGCGCCATGATTCATCATGGAATTCCCCACCCTTTCCACAATGTCGCCATGACATAAGCCACATGCTTTTTTAGCAACTCTTAGATCGCCCGGGTTCAAGAATTGGATAAACTCCGGGGATTCGTGGTTAAGCACCACATTCGAGTTCGGCGGATTTGCCGATGTGATCCAAAACTCCGGATTCCGCGGCAGGACGTGGGCCTTCGTGATAGTCAGGCCGCGCGCCGGATCCCCACCGTGGCAGTCCGTGCAGCCTAATACGACATTCGGCGAAGTATGCATTGTGTGCGCGTCCGTTGTCTTATGGCATTCCACGCATCCCGCGCTTTTTCGATTCGCCTCGCCGACAGTCTGATCAATCCAATTCCGCGGCGGCCTGTTTGCCGACGGAATCTTCGGATGGACAGAAAGCGACGGGCCAAACCCTGATCCAAACAACCCCGATCGCCCTCCGTGGGGACTTCCACTACGGTGGTATCCGTCGCTGGGAGAGGGAAGCGGCAGTGCGCCCGAAGCGGAGGTTTCCGGCCCCACTCCATTTCCCAATTCCGCGGATGTACCATTATTCTGTGTTCGAATGCTGCCGATATCCGGCTGCGATTGCGATACATCGCCTGCCGGTGGCTTCTTTGAAACCGAGGTCGGCGGCCCGAAACCTTCCTGCCCCCGAACGGTGCAGAGGCAGATCACCGCGGCGATGAAGGGCACAAACAGGAGGACTTGAGCCAATCGGCGGTTCATCGCTGGTACCCTCCCAAGGATTTCAAACGATGGTGAACCGCAAATGGATGACTGAAGTTTGAGCCGGCAGCCATATCAATACACAAGGCTGACGGTGAAAAATGCATTATAGAGCATGCTGTCCGGTTTTAACGAGGCGCTTTGTGAACCGAAGCCCGGAACCGGCACGGTATTGCTCCGATACATGTCTCGATAACCACCTCCGGGGAAGAAAAACCCGACACCAAGGGAAATGACGATGTTATCCGTTAGAAATGGCCGGTATTTGAATCCGACGCTGGTGTCCAGGCCGAGATCATTGCGAATCCCGTCCGTCTGAAGGGCCAGCTTGACTGATGCGGGCTCCACCATCCAAATATAGTTCACGTTGGCGAATCCCTTCAGTTTTGGGGTAATGTCCATGTCCGCACCAATCCCGAGGATCAGCGCACCGGGATTCACGAAATTGGACTGCCCTTCGGTCTTGCTGGTCCGAAGGTTCATGACGAGGGAATCGGGCTGCTTGAGATTTACTCCGGTGCCCGGCAGATTGATGCCCTCGTGAGCATACCAACTGAATGGGCCGCCGACAAAGGACGGGTTATCCAGAATGGTATCGAACCCGTGCGCCGTGTGGTCGGTCGGCCGCGAGTCACCGCTAGCGTAAAAGCCGGAGAGTTTCAGTCGAAACCAATCCCGATCATAGCTGACTTCGAGTGCAGCCATCTGCGCATTGATATTCACCCGTCCTCCGGCGAGAGAGTTGAATTCGTCCTCGCCCAATACCTGATAGAAGGCATGAGTCAGGTTCCAACGTCCAATATGGCCATCACCCGTCCAGCCAAGATAGTAAGACTTCAGGGAATGCCCGCGCAGCCCGCTGTCCGGGTTGCCGAGAGAATTCGTGTCTTGCACGGTTCCGAGAATCTCCGGACGTGTCAGAAAACCGTTCCGGTCATAGTGGACGCCGCCCTGGTCCAAGTTCACATGCAGGCTGGCTTGCGCGGTATATCCTTTGAATAGAAAGTCCTGCCTGAAAATGTTTGCGATGAACACATGCTGATCGCGCGAATCAAGCGAATTGAGCCCGGAATAGGTGTCCTTTTCCCGCATGTTGAAATATGCGAGATTATATTGAATCCGGTTGTTATCGTGATTGCCAAAAATTCGCGCCCCGAGGTTCGTGTCCGCGAAGATGAATCCCCGGAAATCGGAAATGAATGGCTGCGTTCCGATGCGAGCGGAGACAAAGTCATAGTTTTCGGAAACATCCCCGATGTGGACCTCGGCAAACGCCTCCTGAAGCGCATAGAAGTCCCGAAAGCGTGTCGTGTAATGCGTGCCTCCAAGGGCGCTGTTCCCATACACCGCCGAAGGGAGCGTGACTCCTGTCGGCAGTTGCCCCGTGGCGGGATCCACCTGGACAAGCGGCTTTGCGCCAGCCAACGGCTGAAGCTGTGATGCCAGATAGTTATAGAAGTTGGCGGGGTTCACGGTGGATGTGAAACTGCCGGGGTTTCCCGCCCGCACGTTCACACCCGTGGAACTTGCGGGAATGGCTCCGATGGCGGCGGTATTGGGCACATAGCCGGAAGGATACTGTGAGCCAAGGGGGAACAGCAGATTGCTTTCCCTCACGCGAGTCCAGTTGGTGTTATAGACGCCATTGATTCGGATGAGCCACTGCACCGGCTTGAACGCAGTCTCGCCTTTGAACAGATCAAATCCAAACGACGTGTCATTTGAATAGGTCATCTGATCGCCGCGCCCAAAGAATTCCGCGCTATTCGGATACGCCGTGCTGACTCCGCTCGGCACGGGCAGCTTGCGCATCTCAAAGAGGGAAAAATTCTTCGCCGTCAGATCCATGAAAATGTCCTGACCAATCACCGGGACGTCGCCCTTCAGCTTGCTCTGTTCATAAGGATGCCATAGCCGCGGGGTGTCGTATTGGTAAGGCGTCTCCGTGGACATGTCCCGATAGCGTTGCCAGTGGGGAAAAGGAATCAGCCAGCGATTAGGTACGCCCTTCGCATGAGGCAGGAGGCCCAGCCCTTCCCGCCCTTGCGGATAGGATGGATAGGTGAATGTCTTGTTGATGGGATCGTGCCCGATTACATCGCCGCGCGGGAGCTTCAGAGTTCCCGGCAGGACTGATTCCTCGGGAAAAAGGAGCAGGCTGTTCGGATCCATTTTCAGGGCGGGCTGATCCCACATGCCCGGATCGGGATTGAATGCCGCCGGTGAACGCGGCAGTTCGCCGAGTCCGTTCGCCAAGTCGCCATCGGCAGTGGCTGCGGATCTCAGTTCCGGCGAACTCTTGCGGAATTTCAGCCTTTCGTCCGCGCCGGAAACGCCCGCAATCCCGAGGCCCACAAGCGATGCGCACGCCCACAAGACCGGACGGGTTCGCCGGGAGGGCGAGAGCGGGCTCTGGGTTGGCATCGGCACGCACGGCTCATACGACAAATGCGAAACTCGGCGCAACGCGAAACTCAGGGCACGCAGGGGCGATGCGTCTAATCGTGTTATCGGTGGGCAGTGGCTCATTTCAAAACGGGGTACGTCCTGAATGGGAAAAATGAACAGCCTCTCTCGCACTCATGCACCTGCGCCTGCACGAGCTGAAGAATGTTTGGCGACCGCTAGCAGCCGACCCCGCCGGGCGTGTGCCCGGCGCGAAAAGGCCGTTTTCCGTGGCAAAAGCGGGTCTTGCGGCCATTCGGAGCATCCTCGGGAGGTTCCACGGAGTACTCTGGAAGTTCCAAAGGGTTCCGTGGAGGTTCCAAAGCGCCCCTTGGAACGTCCAAGGAGAACGCTGGAAGTGCCAAGGAAATCCTTGGGGATGCCAGCGGACTCCGTGGAAGTCGCACGGAAGTCCGTGGAAGTCGCACGGAAGTCCGTGGAGTGTGGCAAGGAGCCTTTGGAGTTTGCCGGGGATTCCTTGGAACCTCCAAGGAACGCGCCGGAGCTTCCGGGGAGTGTACCGCCGAGCGCAAAAAAGCCGTCCCGCAGGACGGCGAAGCATTCCGGGATTGCGAAAAACGCGCGCTTGTTCCGACGATCCTATTAGCCGTTGAGCCGTTGATATCTGGAGCCGTGGGAGATCATTGGGGAACTTTGCTCGGGCGACGTGAAATAGAATTTCGTGTCAAAGTGCAGGCGGGTTTCTGTGCATCTTTTGTAGCCGCCGACGGAAGGAGGCGGGCAGTTTTTTTTTGCTGGGAAAAGATGAGATCAGCCCGCCTTCTTCCGTCGGCGGTTACGGATTACATGATTGGCGAAGGCTCCTTCGTCGCATTGCCTCCAGGGCGAATGGGCGAGACCTTCGCCACATTCTCAGCATCGTGAGCGCACAGGCGCAGCTTCGCGAAGTGCCGCAGACTCGTCCAGTTGACCGCCGACTTCAATGGGCCAGCAAGCAGCAACCAGCCCGCTCAGTTCAGGTAACGGAAATCCGATGTCGCGAAGAGCGAGCGGCAGAAGCTCGTCCATGCGGCCTTCACGTCCTCGGCGTCCTTGAACCCCGGCGAGGGCTTGTCGCCCTTGCTCCAGTTGTTCGGGAATTTCTGGAAGAAATTCCACGCGGCGGCGCGCTCACCCGGCGTCGCCGAGCGCCCGAGGGTGATCCAATACGCGAGGCCGAGACGCTGATCGAAGTTTGCGCCCACGCCGCCCGCCGGCCCCGAGGGAAATGCGGACAGCACGCGCTCCGCGAGCTTGCGCGAGGCGGCGGCGACCATGTCGCCATTGAGAAGGAAGAGCGCCTGCGCGGGGACGTTCGTCGTGTCGCGCGCGCCGTTCACGAGGCTCGCGTCGCCGAAGTCGAAGACCGCGAGCGCATCCGGCGGCACGTCGCGCGCGATGGGCAGATAGACGCTGCGCACGAGAGTCGTCGCGCCGCTGTTCGTGAGCTGTTCCTCGGAGATTCCGCCGGGCCGGAAGCGCGGGCCGCCGATGGGGCCGTCGCCCGCGTGGCCGATCATCGAGGCCGTGGGCGGCGAAAGCTGGAGCTGCTGGCTCGCGGAGAGCATCGCGTCGCGGATGCACTCGGCGTCGAGCCGACGCTTGCTCACGCGCCAGTGCAGCGCGTTCTCCGGATCGGCGGCAAATGCGGCGGGCTCGTAGTCCGATGAAAGCTGGTACGCGTGGCTCATCACGATGTCGCGCGCGAGCTTCTTCACGCTCCAGCCGTAACCGCCTGCGGAGGTCGGCGTCTGGAATTTCACCGCGAGAAAATCGAGCAGCGCCTGGTTGCTCGGCTTCTTGCCGCTCGTGCCGAAATTATCCGTGCTCTCCACGATGCCGCGTCCGAAGAGCGTGTGCCACACGCGGTTCACCATCACGCGGGACGTGAGCGGATTCGACGGCGAGGTGATCCACTCCGCGAGCTGGCGGCGTCCGCTTTCCTTTGTGGGAATGGCGGGCGCGTACTCCGTGCCGAGCACTGCGGGGAAACTGCGCGGCACTTTTTCCGTCGGCTTGTCCGCCTCGCCGCGTGCGTAAAGCGCGCTGTCGCGCACCGAGCCGAATTCAGGCGGACGCCCGATGCGCGCCTGCGGGCCGCGGCGCATGAATTCACCGAGCCGTGCAAGGCCGGTCGGCGCGGTCGTCGGCAGATCCTTCACGCCCATCGCTTGTGCCTTCGGCTGGCCTTTCTCGTCGTAGCTCTTGAGCTGCGTCTCCAGCGATCCGATCTGCGTGACCATCACGAGAATCCGCTGCAGCTCGTTTCCGGCCGGCGGAGTGGCTCCCTTCCCTCCACCAAAGCGCGCGGCGAATGCCTCGCGCTGCTCCTTCTTCAAATCGTCGAGCCGCTTTTTCATCCGATCCAGCTCGGCAGTGGAGATCGCCTTGCCCGTCGTGCCCGCGCTTTTCGGCAGCTCGACGAGTTCCGTGCCGTGGCGGTTTTGGATCGCATTGGCCGTACCGAAGAGCGTGTCGGTGCTGAGAAAAATCCCAGCAAGTCCGTAGTACTCGCGCTGTGAGATCGGATCGAACTTGTGATCATGGCAGCGCGCGCACGCAATCGTAAGCCCGAGCATCGCCTGCGAGACCGTGTCCACCTGCTCGTCCGCGAGGTCGAGGCAGAATTGCCGCGGGTTCTGCTCGTTCAGTCCCTTCGGCCCGATCGCGAGAAATCCCGTCGCGATGAGGTGCTCGGTTTTTTGCGCTTCGTTCGAGGCTGGCAGCAGATCGCCCGCGAGCTGCTCGCGCAAAAATTCGTCGTACGGCTTGTCGGCATTGAACGCCGCGATGACGTAGTCCCGATACCGCCACGCGTGCGGGAACGCGATGTTCACGTCCTTGCCGCTGCTCTCGGCGTAGCGCGCAACATCGAGCCAGTGGCGTCCCCACCGCTCGCCGAATTGCGGCGCCGCGAGCAGCCTGTCCACCCACTTGCCGAGCACGGCCTGCTGCTGCTTCGCGTCGGTGCCCGCGGCTTTCCAGTCGTTGAAAAAATTGCCGACATCCACCGGCGATGGCGGCAGTCCCGTGAGGTCGAAATAAATCCGGCGCAGCATGGTCGCGGGATCGGCGTCGCCGACAGGCTTCAGCTTTTTCTCCTCCAGTGCGGCGAGGAGAAAACGATCCACATCGCCGTGAGCCCACGCGGAGTTCTTCGGCTGCGGCACGGTCTGCGGCTTCGGCGGCTGGAAGGACCACCAGTTCTTCGCGTCCTCCTTGCTGAATTTTTTCACGACCGCCGCGCTGCCCGCACGCGGATCGGGCGCACCCATTTTGATCCACGTTTCAAAGTCCGCGATCACCGCCACGGGCAGCTTGCCGCCGCTCTTCTCGGGCGGCATGGCGAAGTCCTTGTTCGTGTAGCGCAGCGCCTGGATGAGGATGCTGTCGTCAAGATTTCCCGGCACGACCGCGGGGCCGCTGTCACCGCCGCGCCGCGCGCCTTCGCGCGTGTCGAGCACGAGGCCGCCCTTCACCTTGTCGGCTTTTTCAGAATGGCACTTGTAGCATTTCTCCGAAAGCACGGGCCGGATTTTTTTTTCAAAAAAATCGAGTTGCTCCGCAGTCGGCTTCGGCTCCACCGAGGGCTGGATCGCAGACTCGTCGGCCTTTGATGCCGCGGGTTTCTTGTCCTGATCCAAGGCGGCCCAGAGTGCGCCGGTGGCTGCGAGTGAGAGAGGGAAAATCAGGCGCAATTTCATGACGATGTGTCCGTTCAACCGGGGAAGACGCGACAAGTTGCTCGCAAATTACACCCATCTCGCGCACAGGAGCGCGCATGATTTTCGACGAACCCGGTGCGGACATTCAGCCGCAGGCCACGCCCGAGCATTTCCGGATCAGCGAAGAGGCGCACCGCGAAGCGAATTGGAAACGCTGGGGCCCTTACCTCAGCGAGCGACAGTGGGGCACGGTGCGCGAGGATTACTCGGCGGATGGAAATGCGTGGCGCTACTTTCCCTTCGAGCAGGCACGGTCGCGCGCCTACCGCTGGGGCGAGGACGGGCTCATGGGCATCTGCGACCGGCAGGCGAGGCTGTGCTTCGCGCTCGCGCTGTGGAACGGGCGCGATCCGATTTTGAAGGAGCGCCTCTTCGGTCTCGCAAACGGCGAGGGCCCGCACGGCGAGGACGTGAAGGAATGCTACTGGTATCTCGACGCGACGCCGACGTCGTCCTACCTCCGCGCGCTCTACAAATACCCGCACGCCGAATTTCCGTACGACAAGCTGCGTGCGGAAAATGCGCGGCGCTCGGGCGAGGATCGCGAGTACGAGCTTGCCGACACGGGCGTGTTTGACGCCGAGCGATACTTCGACATCACCGCCGAGTACGCGAAGTCTGCCACGGAGGAGATGCTCATCCGCATCACGATCGAAAACCGCGGGCCGGAAACCGCGCGCATCCATGTGCTGCCGACGCTGTGGTTCCGCAACACCTGGAGCTGGGACAAGGATGCCGAGCGGCCCCTGCTCCGCCAGATTGGTGCGCATTGCGTCGAGGCCGCGCACACGACGCTCGGCGACTACCGCTGGGTGCTGGAGGAGGACGCGCCCGTGCTTTTCACGGAGAACGACACGAACATCGCACGGCTGTATGGCTCGCAAAATCCGCAGCCCTTCGTGAAGGACGCCTTTCACGATCACGTGATCCACGGCGCGGCGGACGCCGTGAATCCCGCAAAGGCCGGCACGAAATGCGCCGCGCACTACGTCCTCGATCTCCCGCCGGGCGGGAAAAAGGTGCTGCGCTTTCTTCTCGGGGATTCGCTCGGCCTGCCGCCGGAAGCGTTTGCGAATTTCGACAACATCTTCGCGGAGCGCCGCAACGAGGCGCATCTTTTCTACGCGACAAAATGCGCGCCCGGCCTCGCTGCCGAGGAACGCAACGTCCTCCACCAGGCCTACGCGGGGCTGCTGTGGTCGAAGCAGTTTTACCACTACGATGTGAAGCGCTGGCTGACCGGCGACCCCTCGCAGCCCGCGCCGCCAGCCGGCCACGCGCACTCGCGCAACGCCGACTGGCCGCACCTCTACAACGCCGACATCCTCTCGATGCCCGACAAGTGGGAATACCCGTGGTACGCCGCATGGGATCTCGCGTTCCACATGATCCCGATGTGCCGGATCGATCCGTATTTTGCAAAGGGCCAGCTCCTCCTGCTGCTGCGCGAATGGTACATGCGCCCCGACGGCGCGCTGCCCGCCTACGAGTGGAATTTTTCCGACGTGAACCCGCCCGTCCACGCGTGGTCGTGCTGGCGCGTGTATAAAATCACCGCGTCGCGCGGACACCGCGACACGTATTTCCTCGAACGGTGTTTTCAAAAGTTGCTCATCAATTTCACCTGGTGGGTGAACCGCAAGGACGCGCAGGGCCGCCACATCTTCGGCGGCGGCTTCCTCGGCATGGACAACATCGGCCTCTTCGACCGCTCGCGTCCGCTGCCCGATGGCAGCTCGCTCGAGCAGGCGGACGGCACGGCGTGGATGGCATTTTACTGCGTGACGATGCTCTCGATGGCGCTCGAACTCGCGCGCACGCGCCCCGCCTACGAGGACATCGCGAGCAAGTTCTTCGAGCACTTCGTCGCCATCGCCGAGGCGATGAACACCCTCGACGGCACCGGTCTGTGGGACGAGGACGACGGCTTCTACTACGACCACCTCCGCCACAGCGACGGCGGCTCCGCGCCACTGAAAGTGCGCTCGATGGTCGGCCTCGTCCCGCTGCTCGCAGTCGAGGTGCTCGATCAGGAAGTCATCCGCAATCTCCCCGGCTTCCGCAAACGGATGCGCTGGTTCCTGGACAACCGCCCGGAGATCGCGAAGCACGCGAGCTACATGGAGCGCACCGGCACCGACGGCGCAGAGCTGCGCCTGCTCGCAATTCCGAGCAAGGAACGCCTGCTGCGCGTGCTGCGCCGGATGCTCGACGAGTCGGAATTTCTCTCGCCGCACGGCATCCGCTCGCTGTCACGCGCGCACCGCGAGGCGGAGTTCTGCCACTTCGCCGGCGGCAGCCACGTGTGCATCCAATACGAGCCCGGCGAGAGCACCGACGGCATGTGGGGCGGCAACTCAAACTGGCGCGGCCCCGTGTGGTTCCCGCTGAACTACCTCATGTTCGAGGCCCTCGAGCGCTACCACCATTTCTACGGCGACGCTGTGCAGCTCGAATTCCCCACCGGCTCCGGCAACCTGCTGAACCTCTCGCAAATCTCCACCGAACTCGCGCGCCGCGCCACGCAGCTTTTTCTCCCCGGCAAGGACGGACGCCGCCCCTGCCACGGCGACGACGCGCTCGCGGAAAAATTCGCGCACGATCCGAACTGGCGCGACCTCGTGTGGTTCCACGAATACTTCGACGGCGACACCGGCCGCGGCCTCGGTGCCAGCCACCAGACCGGCTGGACCGCGCTCGTCACACGCTGCCTGAACACGGTGGGACGGACAGTCGAGTGAAGCCCGCAAAAAATCCATCCACTCCATGAGCACCGGCATGCGTTGGATTTTGCCAGAGGCGGCTGATGCGGCCGCAGTCGCACGGCTCGTGAATGATGCGCAAATTGCGCCGTGGGCCGCGGGGATTCTCGTGCGACGCGGACTTTCGGAGCCGGAGGTTGCAGCGAAGTTCCTCAAGCCGATGCTCCGCACGCTGAGTGATCCCTTTCTGCTGCCCGCGATGGATGCCGCAGTCACACGCGTGCTCGCTGCGGTGGAAAAGCGCGAGCGCATCGTGCTCTACGGCGACTACGATGTGGATGGCGTGACCTCGCTCACGCTGCTCACGCGGCTGCTGCGCGCATACGGCGCGGAGGTCGCGACGTTCCTGCCGCATCGCGTGGACGAAGGCTACGGGCTTTCCGCGGATGGCGTCGCCCGATGCGTCGAGGAGCACCGTCCACAACTGCTCATCGCCGTGGACTGCGGCACGACTTCCGTCGCGGAAATCACGAGCCTGCGCGAGGCAGGCGTGGATGTGATCGTGCTCGATCACCACGAGCCGAAGGACGAACTGCCGCCCGCAGTGGCCATCGTGAATCCGAAAGTGCGCAGTGCGCAGTGCGGAGTGGGGAATGGAGACAGCGCAAGCGGCGCATCGGATCACTCCGCACTCCGCACTCCGCACTCCGCATTTGAATACCTGTGCAGCGCCGGCCTCGCGTTCAAAGTCGCACATGCACTGCTGAAGCGCCGCCCGCTCGCGGGCTTCGACATCAAGGATCTGCTCGACCTCGCCGCCATCGGCACGGTCGCCGATGTTGTGCCGCTCGTGGAGGAGAACCGCATCTTCGTCCGCGCCGGACTCGATCGCATACCACAGTCGCGCTGGCCGGGCGTGCGCGCTCTCGTCGAAGTCGCGGGTCTGCGTACGCCACTGCGCGCCGTGGACATCGGCTTCGGCATCGGCCCGCGGCTGAACGCGGCGGGCCGTCTCGATTCCGCGACCGCCGCGCTGGAGCTGCTGCTCACCGACGACCCAACACGCGCGCAATCCCTCGCGCGCTCTCTCGATCAGCAGAACCGTGAGCGACGCGCCATCGAGGACGAAGTGCTCGGCATGGCGGGCGCGCAAATCATCGGCGCGTATGATCCCACGGGCGACGCGGCCATCGTCGTCGGCGATGCGGGCTGGCATCCCGGCGTCGTCGGCATCGTAGCCTCGCGGCTGCAGCGGCGCTACCACCGCCCGACATTTGTGATCGGCTTCGATACGATGGGAATTGGCAAGGGGAGCGGACGCAGCATCGAAGGCTTCTCACTCGTCGCCGCGCTCGCACGCTGCGCGCCGCTGCTGGAAAAATTCGGCGGGCACGAGATGGCCGCGGGGCTCACGATGCGGCAGGAAAATTTCGCAGCCTTCCGCGAAACGTTTGCGCAGGCCGCGCGCGAGATGATCGCGCCGGAAAATTTGCAGCGCACGCTGCGGCTCGACGCCGAGCTGCGCCTCGCCGATGTGAATCTCGATCTGCTCGACGAGCACGACGCGCTCCAGCCATTCGGCACGGCCAACCACCAGCCCGTCTTCTTCACGCGCGGCGTCACGCTCGCCGGCGAGCCGCGCATGATGAAGGACAAGCACTGGTCGTTTAATTTCCGCCAAGCCCGCGCGCAGTGCCGCGCCGTGTGGTGGAATGCCGCCGAGGAAATCCTCCCGCCGCTCCCGTGGGACATCGCCTACACCGTCTCGCGCAATGAATGGAACGGCAACGTGAGCGCGCAGCTCGAACTCCGCGCCGTGCGCGCGGCGGCGTAATCCGTAGCCGCTGACGGAAGGAAGCGGGCTGATCTTCCTGCCGACGCTTACTGAGTTTCGCGTCACCGCCTCATGCTTTCCCTCACCCGGAGGGTGAAAGGAAATTAGCCGGTGGCGTGAGCCACCGGATCACGTCGAAAAATGAATGCGCCCCGAAGGGTGCGCTGGAAAACGGATGGTTTCCGTCGCCAACTTCGTGGCGGATTCCGCTCTCCATCCCATTCCGGGGGCGTTGCCCCCGGCTAGTAGCCATTGGCCCTTCGGGTCATGAACCAGTCACGCGGGACTCCATAATCCACGACCGATCGCCCAACAAGCGAGAGCGCCCGCCTCCTGCCGTCGGCGGCTACGGATTACGTCGCCGCCTTCGCCATTACGATGCAAGGAGCCGTCTGTCCCACTCCGCCTGCGTGCCGCTGTTAGTGTGAGCACGCATTTCCCCACCAACCCACCCCGATGAAGACCTCCCGACTCCACGCCCTCGCCAGACTCGCGCTTGTCGCCCTGCTCCTTGCCCCCTGCTCCATGCTCCATGCGGCAAAGCCCAACATCCTCGTGATCCTCGCCGACGATCTCGGCTACGGCGAGCTGTCGTGCCAGGGCTTCACGCAGCAGATTCCCACGCCGAACATTGACTCCATCGCGAAGAACGGCGTGCGCTTCACGAGCGGCTACGTGAGCGGGCCGTATTGCTCGCCGACGCGCGCGGGCTTCATGACGGGGCGCTACCAGCAGCGCTTCGGGCATGAGTTCAATCCCGGCCCCGCCGAGGCGGCGGTGGAAAATTTCGGGCTTTCGCTCAACGAGAAAACCATCGGGGACCGGCTGAAGGCGGCGGGCTACGCGACGGGCTGGTTTGGAAAATCGCACCTCGGCTACAAGCCGCCGTTCCATCCGCTCAAGCGCGGCTTCGACGAATACTTCGGCTTCCTCGGCGGCATGCACGATTACCTCGACGCCGCAGCCGATCCGCACAACCCCATCCTCAAGGGCACCGAGCCGGTGAACAACATCGGCTACACCACCGAGGCCTTCGGCCAGCACGCGGTGGACTTCATCGCGCGGCACAAGAGCGACCCGTGGTTCTGCTACCTCCCCTTTAACGCCGTCCACGCCCCACTCGAATCCACCGAGAAGTATCTCGGCCGCTTCACCAGCATCGAGGACAAGAAGCGCCGCACGTATTGCGCGATGGAGGCCGCGATGGACGACGCCATCGGCAAGGTGCTCGCGCAGATCCGCGCAAACGGGCAGGAGGAAAATACGCTCATCTTTTTCTTCAGCGACAACGGCGGCCCCACGCCGCAGACCACGAGCGGCAACGGCCCCCTGCGCGGATTCAAGGCGCAGACGTGGGAAGGCGGCATCCGCATCGCATTCATGATGCAGTGGAAGGGCAAAATCCCCGCAGGCAAAGTGGACGACCGCCCCGTCATCCAGCTCGACATCCATCCCACCGCACTCGCCGCCGCCGGAGTCGAAGCGCCGGGCGAAATGAAGTTCGACGGCGTGAACCTCCTCCCCTACGCCACCGGCGAAAAATCCGGCCCTCCGCACGAAGCCCTCTACTGGCGCTTCGGCCAGCAAATCGCCATCCGCTCCGGCGACTGGAAGCTCGTGAAAGGCGCGGGCATGGCCTCCGTCAAACCTCCGGCTGCGGGCGGCAAGGCGACCACCGAAGGCGCGGAACTCTACAACGTCACCGCAGACATCGGCGAAAAGACGAACCTCGCCCAAAAGAATCCCGAGAAGCTCAAGGAACTCGCCGCGATGTGGGACAAATGGAACGCTGGAAACATTGACGCAGCCTGGGGCCCCGGCGTGCGCAAGAACGCACCCAACGCCCAGCCCGGCGATCCCGCGCAGCCGAGGCGCAAAAGGAACCAGCCCGCCAACTGAGCGGCCTCACCGTTCACCGCCGCCGCGGACAATGTGGCGAGGTGCAACAGTTAGGCGTTTCCGGTCGATTCATCTGCGGCGCGTGTAAGAGTGAACGTAAGTGCCGTCCTTGCGGGTGTAGCCGCTCACTGGGATGGGGCCGCCAGTGTAACCGCTGCCAGTATAGCGGTCGGTGCCATAATCGCGGGTGGTGTAGTTAGTCGTGCTGTAATCGCGCGTGGCGATGGAAGCCTGCTGACGTGCGAGAGCCGCCTGAGCCTCTGCCAGCCGCCGCTGCGCCTCCGCCTCCCGTGCTGCCGCATCCGCTGCGATACGTCGCTGAGTTTCAGCCGCGGCCAGCTCTCGTTGCCGTCTGGCAGTTTTGCCGACAGCGTAAGCCGCTTCGGTGTAGCCATATCTCCGGCGAAAAGCGATCGGCAAGGTGAGGTAGTCGATAAATCCGAAACCATCTCGGTTGGAGACGCGAATCCCAGTCCTCTCAACTCGGATAATGGCTACGTCACGATAGATGTCCCCATTGAGTGTGGCTATTTCGGGGGAGTAGGCGAGTTCAGGAGTGGGCTGGATGGAGTCTGGGTCGTCCGCAATCTCGGCTAACCGTGCGCTGACATCTGTAGGTAAGATGGAGAAAGGCAGGAACGCAGTGCCGTCGCGATGGTTGATCGCAATTCCGGTCTGATCAACGCGCATGACTGCGACGTTGCGGTAGGTCTGCCCGGTCAATGTGCTGATGTCGTAGGCGGGGACGGTGGAAACGCACGCGAGTAGCGCAACGCAAATTAAGAAATGACGCCTCATGGGAAAGGGCTAATGGCCGGGCGAAATAGCAGTGCTAACGACTATGGCAAAGCCAATGATGACGGCGGCAAGAACAATGGCGACAGCGATGTTGCCCTTCTTGAGTTCTTCCCATTCGTCAACGGGGGTGAGCCAGTTCCAGACCTTGACGCAGAGGCCCAGGGCGAGGGACATGACGAGCGCGGCGGCGAGTCCGTAGCCGAGCATATACAGTATGTTCGTGAGGATTGGGTGCATTAGTGGGTCTTTCGGTTGCTTCGGGTTACAGGAGACGCGAGGAGTCGCCTAACATCTTATTACGCCAAGCAGGGGTTGCATTTTGCTCGGTCTGGACGGGAGGCGGGGCGTCATGGGCGCGGAGGGTGGGTGGCGGGCGCGCCAGAGTCAAAGCGAAACATCCCCTGCTGCTCCGCCTGCCCGACAATGGCGGGCTCGGAGTGCTTTGCCCGGAGGGCCAACGGCCCGGATCCATACCAGCCTGTGCACAGCCGCGTCCTACGCGGGCATCGCCCCAGGAATTCGGCCACGACGAGCAGGAGGGCTGAAAGCCCGATCCATCGGCGGATGATGGCGCGGGATGGGACGGGCTTTCAGCCCTTTTACCCATCCTGTCCGCGGGTTCCTTGGGCGTTGCCCAAGGCTGGTATGGAGCGCGCCGTTGGCGCTCGGGCGCGGAAAGGCTTTTGGCGCATTTGGAATGAGATTCGGTGTGCGTGCGGAGGAGTTCAGTGTGCTCGCAAAGGTGTTCGGTGCGCCCGCGATGCTGTTGGATACGCCCGCAAGGGTGTCCGATGTGCTCGCAAGGGTGTTCGGTGGATGCACAAAGGGTTCCTTCTGGCGCGCCAGTGGGGTGGAAACCTGGGGACAGGCTCGTTTTTGATGGAAAATGGCGATTTATCGCAGAAACGGCTTTCTAGTCCTCTGAAGAAGCACATGCTTTTTCTGTGAAAGCATGTGCTTTTACAATGAAACCACATGCTTCTTTCATAAAGACATGTGTTTTTATTATAAACGCATGTGTTTTTGACATAAATTCATGTGCTTGTGTTCTGATTTCATGTGCTTTTTATCTGAACACATGTGCTTTTATTTAATACGCATCTGATTTTATCACGCACACTTGTGCTTTTTCCTCATAAGCATCTGCCTTTATCACCAACGCATGTGCATTCGTTTTGAAAGCATTCGCTTTTATGATAGATGCGTGTGCTTCTGTTAAAAAAACATCCGTCTTTTGTGTAAAAGCACTTGCTTTTTTCACAAAAGCATGTGCATTTTCCGTGTCATTGAGGGCTTTTCCACCGATCCTTCGGGCCTTTTTTGCAGATGCGCGGGGTGCCGCGGCGGATGCGGGAGGGCCGGGGGCGGAGGCTCTCGGCTCCGCATCCCATCATCCCATGAATACGACAAAAGCCAGCGTGGATTTCACGCGCTATCAGGCGGCCGAAATGGCCAATATCGGCCAGCTCATTTTTGAACGGATGTCCGACCATGCGGCGACCTTCCCCGATCCGCCCGTGGACATGCCGGCGCTGGGGCTGCAAGTGGAGGATTACAAGGCAAAGCTGTCGGCGCGTGCGAGTCGCGCGGCGGCGGATGTGCTGGCGCTGAAGGCGGCGCGCGCGGGCCTGAACCGTTCGCTGGGCCTGCTCGGCGGCTATGTGAACCGCGTGGCGCAGGGAAAGCCGGCCCTCGTGGAGCTGAGCGGCTTCCCTTCCTACGACACGGCGCGCACGCCGGATCGTTCGGCTCCGGGCGCGCCGACGAATCTGCGGCTGAAGCACGGGGTGCAGAAGGGGACGGTGCTGGCGAGGTTCCGCGCTCAGCGCAGGCCGAGCACGAACGAGGTGCAGGTGTGCCTGGGCAATCCCAACGACGAGTCGGCGTGGCGGACGGCGGGGATGTTCCTGGGGCAAAGGGCGCTGCTCACGGGGCTGACGCCTGGCACCACCCTCTGGGTGCGCGTCCGCACCGCGGGCCTGGGCGGGGTGATGGGGAATTGGAGCGACCCGGCGGAGATCATGGTGCTGTGAGGGAAATTCCGGCGACGGCTCCTTTTGAACTACGAAGGGCACCAAGGGCACGAAGGAAGAGGCTCAGAAAGTTCGGGGATTGTTTGCGCGGTGGAACGCGTCGCTCCGCGCGCGTTTCGGCGTGGATGGCAAGGCTTGCCTGCAATCGGAGGAAGCGCGCGCGGAGCGACGCGCTCCACCGGCGCTGACGCGCCTTCATCCAAGAACGGCCGCGGTTTGAGTGAAACCGCGGTAGCGGGGGCTTGCATGGGGATTGCATCCCGCGGTGTGCCGCTGTTACCCCTTCACCATCCCATCCACACCTGCGACAAACCATGCCGATTCCCCTTCCCTCACGACTCCCACGCCGGGCGCGCACGGTTCGCGGCGCGGATGACTCCGGCCGCGCCCGTACCGCAAGATGATCGATCTCCCCGTCGCCATCCTCGCGGGCGGGCTCGCCACGCGGCTGCGTCCCATCACGGAGAAAATCCCGAAGTCGCTCGTAGAGGTCGCGGGCGAGCCGTTCCTCGCGCACCAGCTCCGGCTTTTGCACTCGCGCGGAATCCGGCGCGCGGTGCTGTGCGTCGGCCATCTCGGCGAGATGATCGAGCGCGACTTCGGCGACGGCGCGGCGTTCGGCGTGGCGCTCCAGTATTCCTTCGACGGCCCGGCGCTGCTCGGCACGGGCGGCGCGCTGCGGCGCGCGCTGCCGCTGCTGGGCGAAGCGTTCCTCGTGCTCTACGGCGACTCGTATCTGCCGGTGGACTACGCCGCCATCGCCGGCGCGTGGCGCGCGAGCGGCAAGGATGCGCTGATGACGGTCTTCCAAAACGAAGGCGCGTGGGACACGAGCAATGTGGAATTTTCCGACGGCCAACTGCTGCGCTATGACAAGCAGGATCGCACGCCCGCGATGCGGCACATTGATTACGGGCTCTCCGTTTTCAAGGCATCCGTCCTCGCGGATCGCGCGGCGGGCGAAAGGTTCGACCTCGCGGATTTGCAGCGGGATTTGGTCGCACAGGGCCGCATGGCGGGCTACGAGGTGCGCGAACGATTCTACGAAGTCGGCTCGCACGCCGGCCTCGCGGACATCAACACTCTCCTCTCAAAAAAATCATGAGCTACTCGAAGCAACACATCGGCGAGGCCATCAGCATCCTCGGGCAACTGGACGTGGACATCATCGAAAAGGCCGTGGCGCTCCTCGCGTCCGTGCGCGAACGCGGCGGGCGGCTCTTCATCCTCGGCGTCGGCGGCAGCGCGGGCAACGCCTCGCACGCGGTGAATGACTTCCGCAAAATCTGCGGCTTCGAGGCCTACGCGCCGACGGACAACGTCTCCGAACTCACCGCGCGCACGAACGACGAGGGCTGGAGCACGGTCTTCGCCGAGTGGCTGCGCGGTTCGCGGCTGCGCAAGGAGGACGCGCTGCTCGTGCTCAGCGTCGGCGGCGGCAGCCTGGAAAAAAACGTGAGCCCGAATCTCGTCGAGGCGCTGAAGCTCGCGAAGGAACGCGGCGCGACCGTCATCGGCATCGTCGGCAAGGACGGCGGCTACACCGCGCAGGTCGCGGACGCGGCCATCATCGTCCCGACTGTGAACCCCGCGACCATCACGCCGCACTCGGAGGCATTTCAGGCCGTCGTGTGGCACCTCTTCGTCTCGCACCCGGCGCTGAAGATCCGGGAGACGAAGTGGGAGAGCACGAAGTAACGATGCCGTGACTGGTGAATGGTGACTAGTGACTGGTTTGGTCGCCGGACTGCTCCACCAATCACTTTTCACCAGTCACCAGTCACCGCCTCAACAGCACACAGCACTCCATGAAAAAGGCAGTCTTCCTCGACCGCGACGGCGTGATCAACCGCCCGATCATCCGCGATGGAAAACCATTCCCGCCGACGAGCGTGGAGGAATTTGAAATCCTGCCCGGAGTCCCGGAGGCGTGCGCGAAATTGAAGGCCGCCGGTTTCCTCCTCGTCGTCGCGACGAACCAGCCCGATGTCGGACGCGGCACGCTCGCGCGCGAAACCGTCGAAGCCATTCACGCGAAAATGTGCGCGGCACTGCCGCTGGATCACATCGAAGTCTGCTACGACGGCGGCAGCGCGCACGGGCAGCCGAGTGAATTCCGCAAGCCCGCTCCCGGAATGCTCCTCCGCGCCGCCCGCGAACTCGGAATCAATCTCGCGCAAAGCTGGATGGTCGGCGACCGCTGGCGCGACATTGACTGCGGCGCGGCGGCAGGATGCCGCACGGTGTTCATAGACCTCGGCCACGATGAGACGCTCCGCGCCACGCCCGACTATCGCGCCAAAAATCTCGGCGAGGCTGCGGACATCATCACGGCCACGACCCGTCCTTGAATCACGGGAAGAGCACGAACTTCCCGTTCGCCAGCGCAACACCCGCTGCGCCGCTGCCAGCACTCTGCACCTTGCCGGGGCTTCCCTGCGGCTGGCCTTTTGCATCGTAGAGCTGCCAGCCGAGCGTGTCGTTGTTCTTCCACGCGATGAGCGTCGTGCCGTTGCTGGCGCCGAGCGCGATGACGCCCGTGCGCATTCCGTTTGTGCCGGGTGTCTTGATTTCGCCGGGAGGCAGGACCGCACCGTCCTTGTCGATCCGCGCAAAATAGATCTGCCCCTTCGTCGGCCACGCGGCGATGCAGCCGCCCGGCGCGGGCGCAATCGTGAAATAGGTCATCGGGCACGCCGCGACTTTCCACGGCGCGGCGCTGATGCGCGTCCGCACCGGCGTCCCCTTCCCGCTCGGGTCGAGCAACGCCAGCCAGATGTCGCGATCGTTGTTCGTCTCTTCGCGATAGAGCAACGCAAGCCTGCCATCCGTACCGAAGGCCGTGCTCGTCGTGCAGCACTTGCACGGATTCCACGAGGCATCCGCCTCGGCGGGTTCCGAAAATGTCGCCCCACCGTCACGCGAAGTCATCGTGTAAATCTTGCCCGCTAGGAATGTCGCGACGACCGCGCCTCGTTCGCCGGTGGCGATGGAAAAGCCCTCGCTCGGCTTGTGATTGATGTTCCGCACGGGCGTGAACGCCTTCGCGCCCGGCGCGAGCGCCGCGTAGTAGAAACCCCATTCCTCCTTCGGCAGCTTCAGTTGCCATGCGTTCGTCCCCAGCGCAACGTGGACGCGGCCATCGCCACCCACTGCGAGATCCCACACGATGAATTTCAGGCCCGGCTTCCGCGCCGCGGAGTCCACAATCGGGATCGGCGTGCCAAATGTCTTCCCGCCATCCCGCGAAATCACGTACTGCGGCCCATCGTCCGTGTCGCCGACAATATGAATCGCGCCGTCCGAGCCAGACTGGGCCTTGATCACCTTCATCGTGCCAGGAACGCGCGCTGTGCGAACATCGTTTGCCCGATCTTCCGAACGCACCGAGAGCGGCGAGACGATTGCCACCACGGCGAGGATCGCGGCAAGCACCGCGCATTTCCGGTAGCCGGGATTCATTGCAGGTTCTGTCCGGGTGGTGATCATAATGCTCGTTTCAAACAACCCTGGCGCTCGACAAATGCCGGTTCAAATCGCCCGGTCGTAGATCCGCTGGAAGACCTTCTCCGCGCCTTCGCTCACGCGGTTCGGATCGCAGATCGTGATTCCATCATTTCCGAAGCGCGCGGTCACGGTCGCGCCTCTGCCCTCGGCCATGTATTTGAAATTCAGATCCCGCACCTTCGCCGCCGCATCCACGATCGCGCAGGTGATGCGCGCTTCCTCCGCCGTCGGATACAGGCTTGCGACGGCATCGCGTGTCTCACCGGCGAACTTCACTCGACAGATCGCCACGAGCGCGACGGTGAGGCTGTCCACACCGTAGCCGACGTACGCCTTCGTTCCATCTGCGCGCAGCACGTCGCGCGTGAAGTGATTGTTCGACGTGCGCGAGCCGCCGCCTTTGTTCCACCAGCGGAAACCGCGGTATTGCTGGTCGCTCTCCACCTTTCCATCCGCGCCGACGATCTCGTGCCCTTGGTTCACCGGCCCCTCGAAATCCGGCGGCGTGATCCAGTTGTTGTGAAAGTTGATGCTCATCCCGTTGTCGAAATCCACGCGCACCTGCACGGCGTCGTAGGCATTGATGCCGTCGCGCACGAGCCGCTTCTTCTGCCCGACCGCCGTGAGCGAGACGGGCTTCGACTTGTAGTAGGAGAAAATGAGATCCGTCCAGTGCGGGCCGACGTAGCTGAACGGGTCGGATGACTCGACCCACTTGAACGTGCTCGTCGAGACCTCCAGCGGCTCCTCGAGAAATGCGGTGCCGTAAAGCGGCGTGCCGATGCGCTTCTGGATGTCGTCGCGGATGCGCAGGTGATCGGGGTCGTATCGCTTGTGCATGTCCACGCCGACGATGCGGTTCTTCGCGCGCGCCGCCTCAATGATCTGATCGGCCTCCTGCGTGGTGAGGCACATCGGCTTTTCCGTGAGCACATGCACGCCCTTCGCGAGCGCGGCGAGAATCGGCTGCGTGTGCAGGTGATCCGGCGTCGCCACCGCGAGCACATCGAGATCAGGAAAACCACGCAGGATGTCATTCCACGGCTCCTCGCCCGAGTAGCACTTGGGCAAATGCCCCGTCCATTCCGCAAACGCAGCCGCCGACTTCTCCGCCGACTTCTGCGAGCGCGTGGCCACGGCCACGAGATCGAACTTCACCGGCGAAAGCTCGCGCGTGTATTTATCCAGCCCGACGCGGGCGAGCTGGCCGGCGATGCCAAAGCGCTGGAGGTCTGCGTAGGCGCGGAGGTGGACATCGCCGCCGAACATGCCGGCGCCGACGAGGGCGATTTTGATCGTGGGTTCCATGAAGAGAGAAGTGCGGACTTCTTACACTGCGGCATTGTGAATTCCCCGCCTTTTGTCACGACTTGTCCTACTTTTGTGCCGCACCCCGGCCAACGTGATGAAAGCCGTCCTCGAAAAAACTCCGCGCACGCAGTGGGAATCATTCCACTGCGAAACCGTGCGCGGCACGAGCTATCACGCGACGTGGCACTTTCACCCCGAGTATCAGCTCACGCTCGTGCTGGAGAGCCGCGGACACCGAATGGTCGGCGACAACATCACGCGCCTGCGCCCCGGCGATCTCGTGCTCGTCGGCGCCAATCTGCCGCACGTGTGGCATCAGGAAAATCGCGGCGGCGCGAATGGCCGCGTCCACGCGATTATCGTGCGCTTTCTCGACACCTTTCTCGGGCGGGATTTTCTGGAAAGACCGGAGTTGGAACTCGTGCGGACGCTGTTGCGCAAAGCCGCGCGCGGACTGCACATCACCGGTCGCACGCGTGACCTCGTCGCCGATGCGATGCACCGGCTCGCAGCAGCCAAGGGCTTCGCGCGCATCCGCGAACTGCTCGCGATCCTCGACGTGCTCGCGACTTCCCGCGACGTGAAGCCGGTTGCGAGCACGGGCTTCCTGCCGAAATTTTCCACCGACGATCAGGAGCGGATGCAACGCGTACTCCGTTACATTGACCTCCACCTCACGGACGAAATTGATCGCACACGTGCAGCCGCCGAGGCGCACCTCAGCCCCGGCGCATTCAGCCGCTTCTTCAAGCTCCGCACCGGCCGCACGCTCCCCGAATACGTGAACGCCCTGCGCATCGGCCGCGCGTGCGAATTGCTCTCCGACGACAAGTGGAAAATCGCCGACATCGCGATGGAGTGCGGCTTTGCAAACCTCGCGAATTTCAACCGCCACTTCCGCAAGATCACAAAATTCTCACCGCGCGAATACCGCCGGCGCTTCCGCGAAAATGCGGGCTAATTACGCGGCTACGCCAGCCACTCGCGCAGCTTCGCGAGATCCTTCTTCATGTTCGCGATCATCTCGGCGCCGGTGCCGAGCGTCTTGTATTCGTGATGCTGGCTGAGTGGGCCGGCGAACTTGCTCGCCTTGAGATTCGTGAGAAAACTGCGCTGCACGCTTCCCTCGCCAAAATTGCACCACAGCGGCTGCCAGCCCTTCTCGGTCTTCTGCCAGTAGAAATCCTTGAGGTAAACCGCGACGTAAAATGGCTCCATGAGCCGCGCTTGCACGGGCCACGACAAGCCGCCTTCGAGCGTCGCATGGCCGATGTCAAAGCACATGCCGATGTGTTTCGGATCGAGGTCGTGGATCATCGTCCACACATCCCAGATCGGTGCGCCCACGTAGTCCGCGCCCGAGTGATTCTGCCAGCCGCCCTGCACACCGATCTCGGCATTGAATGCCGCAAGATCCTTCAGCGCCGCACCCTGTTCACGCACGGTCTCAGCGACCGGTTTGTCCTTCGTGTATTTGGTGAACCCAAAACGGTATTTTTTGATCCCGAGCTTGGCGGCGGTGCGGAGGACCTTTTCCGCGAGCGGATCGAGCTTCACGATTTCCGTCGTGACGATCTCCACGGTCTTCCCGCGCTTTTTCAGCGCCTCGACCATCTTTGGCAGATCCTCCTCCACGCGCTCCGGCGCAATGTGCCCGGACTTCGAGCGCACGCCGCACTCGATGCCATCCCACCCGACATCCGCCACGAGATCCGCCGTGTCGTCGGGGCTCAGTTTGTCGAACGGCTTGCTGAACGCGATGATCTTCCAAGGTGCCGCCGGTGCGGCAATGGCGGACGCTGTGCCGGCCGCGAGTGCGGCGACGGCGAATGCGGATTGTTTTGCAAATGCACGGCGGGAGACGGAGGCGGCGGGATTCATGCGGGGAGTGTGGGTTGGAGGTTCGCTAGGAAAGCCCGTTCGCATCCGCAGGGCGAGAAAGTTTCGCAGCCGCCGCGCCCGCGGGAAGATCCGCCCGCGCATTCAGAGGTGCGGCTGCACAAGGCCGAGCACGAGCGAGCAGTTTGCGCCACCGAAACCGAACGCGTTGTTCATCGCGTGGCGGAAGGTGTGCGCGCGGCCGGCGTTCGGCACGATGTCAATTTCACACGCGGGATCGGGCGTGCGATGATGCAGCGTCGGCGGCACCCATTGTTCGCGGAGTGCGAGTGCGCAGATGGCCGTCTCCATCGCAGCGGTCGCGCCGAGCGGGTGCGCGGTGAATGGCTTCGTACCGCTCACCGGCGGCGGCCGCTCACCGAAGACGGCGCTGATGCACATGACTTCGTTCGCGTCGTTGAGCTGCGTGCTGCTCGCGTGCGGATTGATGTAGCCGATGTCGCGCGGCTGCACGCCCGCATCCGTGAGCGCGGCGGTCATGCAGGCGATCACGCATTCGCCGTCGGGCGCAGGGCTCGTCATGTGGAATGCGTCGTTGTTCACCGCGTAGCCGAGCACCTCGGCGTAGATGCGCGCGCCGCGGCGCACGGCGTGATCGTGCTCCTCGATCACAAGCGAACACGCCCCCTCGCCCATCACGAAGCCGTCGCGATTTTTGTCGAACGGCCTGCAAGCGAACGCGGAGGGCTCGCCCTTCCAGCGGCTCATCGTTCTGATGAAATCGAACGAACCAAATGTGAGCGGACTGAGCGGGGCCTCGGCACCGCCGGCGATCATCACGTCCGCCCAGCCGTCGCGGATGTAGCGCAGCGCCTCGCCGACTGCGACCGCGCCGCTCGCGCACGAATTCGAGTTCGTCGTGCCGACGCCGCGGAAGCCGCATTCGATCGCGATGTTGCTGTGCGCGCTGCCGCCGAAGACCTGGAGCGCGAGCGTCCGGTTCACTCCGCGCGGGCCAGCTTTCAAAAACCGCGCGTGCTCGGATTCGGCGTTCGAGATGCCGCCGAGCGCGGTGCCGAAGCTCACGCCCCGCCGCGCGTCGGGAGCACTGCGACTCCACGGGAGCTTCGCGTCATCGAGCGCGAGCAGCGCGGAGGCGACGGCAAACTGCGCGTAACGATCCAGCCGCTTCAGGCGGTGCGGCGGGAAAAATTGCGCGGCATCCCAGTCGCGCACCTCGCCTGCGTTGCGCGCCTGGAACATCGAGGCATCGAAGCACGACACGGGCGCGATGCCGCTGCGGCCTTCGCGGATTGCATCCCAAAACGCGCCGGGCCCGACGCCGCACGCGGCGACGGGGCCGATGCCGGTGATGACTGCGCGGCGGCGCGGCGGGATATTTTTGGCGTCGTGCATCGTCGTTCTCGCCGCGTTCAATTTGCCGCGCGCGTCCTGCCGCGCACCACGCGCCAGCGCGTGAAGCACTCGTCGCCGGCGCGCTTCATCCCGACGAGTTTCAGTTGCGTGCTCTTCGGGAGGAATTTTCCGGGCACGCCGGTCAGCGTGGGAGCGGCGCTGCCGCCGAAGACGAGCGGGCAGAGCGTGAGGTGGAGTTCATCGAGCAAATCTGCGGCGGCAAACGAATGCAGCAGCGCGCCGCCGCCTTCGCACACGAGGCGCTTCACGCCGTAGTCGGCGCGAAGGATTGCGAGCACGAGCGCGAGATCCACGGAGGACCTCGGGTGGATGAAAATGTCGGCGACGGTGGCGAGCGCAGCGCGTGTCTTTGCAGGCATCTTCTTTGTGGTGAAAATCACAATGGGCGCGCCTGCGGATTGGAAGACCCGCAGAGTCGGGGCGATGCGCCCGCTGTTGCTCACGATCACGCGCAGCGGGGGATTTTTCCCACGCACTCCGGGGATGCCGAGAGTCATGGTGTCGAAGGCGAGCGTGCGCGCACCGATGAGCACGGCGTCGCACGCGGCGCGAATTTTCACGAGGCGGCGCTTGTCGCGCTTCGAGGAGAAATTGCTCGGCGTGAAATTCCGCGTGCTGATGCGGCCGTCGGCGGTGATCGCAAAGTTTGCGGTGACGAACGGGCGCGGCGGCGGTTTCGAGGCGTCCCCGCTGCTCATCCGCCGAGATGCGTCCCCTGAAACTGCGCCTCGGCCTCGGCGCGGATCGCGTCCCGCTGCGCACGGCTGGGCCGGTAGAAAATGTAGAAGACGCCGCCAACCGCGCCCCAGAACGCGATGCAAAGGTAGCCAAGCACGGAGATGGTCGGCGCGACGTTTTGCTCGAGATCCGCGAGCGGCGTGAGCATTTGATCAAAGAGCATCTCGCGCGCACCGAGGCCGCCGGGCGTGACTGGGATCGCAGCCGCACCCTCGATGATCGGCAGCGCGGAGTAGAGTTCGATCGCGGAGGGCTTGCGCGGGCCGGAGTCCTCGATGGATTTGCTCGCGCACCAGAAGGTCGTGTAGTGCGCGACATGCGCGAGGACGGAGATGAAGATCGCGCCGAGTGTCGGCAGCCACGCGCGGCCGTAGAGGGCGTATGCGCGGGAGACGGCCGAGAGAAAATTGCGGCCGGGGAGATTTTTCGGAAGCGCATGGACGAGGCGCAGGCCGGAGATGAGCCCGGCGAGCAACATGCCGGACACGCTGACGGCGAGGATGCCGAGCACGGTGTACACGCAGTGCTTTGAAAACGGCTCGCTCATGAGCCAGTCCCAGCGGAACGATGTAACCAGCACGGTGAGCACGCCAACACCGAGAAGCCCGAGCAGGCGATCCATCACGACGCTGAGTGCGGCAGAAGTCTTGTGGCCGACGGGCGCTTCCTTGAGCAGATAGTAGCCCTTGATCAGATCGCCGCCTGTGCCGCCGGGGATGAAGAGGCTGAAGAACAGGCCGACCATGAGCAGTCCGTAAAGCCGCCACCACGAGAGATGCACGCCCTGCACGCGCAGCAGGATCTGCCAGCGGATGCCGGCGAGAATCTCGAAGAGGCCGTACGCGGCGACACCCGCGGCAAGCCACCACCAATTTCCCTGCTGCACGGCGTCGAGCAGCGCGTGTCGCTTCGACTCGTCGCGGAAGACCCACCACAGGAGGCCGACAGTGACGCCGATCTGGAACATCGCGAGGAGAAATTTTTTCATGCGCGCATTGCGGCGGGAGCGGTGTTGCTCATTCGCCGAACTTCTCCTTCCACTTCGCGAGCGCGGTCGTGATTTCATCCTTCGTGCGGCGCGGGCTCATTTCAAAGACGTAGAGCGTGTCCTTTGGCAGCAGCGGGATGAGCCGGCCGTATTCGACGCCGCCGTCGAATGGCGCCATGTGGTCGCGGCCCGGCCACTGCGTGTCGTGCAGGTGGCAGCCGATGAGCCGCGGCGCGACACGCTTGAGCCATTCGAAGTGATCGAGGAAGCCGATGTTGTGCTTCACCTGCACATGGCCGAAGTCGTGCCAGTACCCGATGATGTCCGGGTTCATGCGCCCGAGGACGTCGAGCATCTCGCGCTCGCTCGGGATCTCCTCGAAGCTGTGCCGGCTCTCGACGCCGAGCCTGATTCCGCGTTCGCCCGCGTAGTCCACGACGCGGCGGAAGCAGTCGAGCATCCGCAGGAATGGCGGCACCTGCTTTGCTTCGCGCTGCTGCACGGCTTCGAGCTTCAGCGCGACGTATTCCTTAGAGAGGTGATGGCCGTCCTCGGCGAGCTTCACGAGCGCGCGCGTATAGTCGGCGATGGGCACGGAGCCGAGGTGCATCACGACGAATTTCGCACCGAGGCGCTTTGCAAAATCAATCGTCTTGAAGCTGTGCCTCACGGCGCGTTCACGCTCGCCCTCGTGCTGCGCGCTGAACTGGTAGCAGTCCGGCGACGCGCGCGGGATCTCCGGCGGGAGCGGACAGAAATTGTGCAGCGAGGTGATGTTCACCTTTCCCGCCTCCCACATTTTCAGGATGCCCTCGGCAAGCGGCAGCCGGATGCCGTGGCCGAGTTCGACATTGGTGAAGCCGAGATTCAGGATTTCCTCGATCATCGCGACGCCATCCGTGTGGCGTCCTGAATTCCAGCAGGTGGAGCAGCTCAACATTTACAGGGTGATGAAACGGGTGTCAGGATTTTTGGCGATTCGAGAAGGAAGCACGAACCGCGCATTGGGCAACCGCAGGGTGTCTCGGTGGCCGTCGCGCGGAGCGCCGTGGCTTCCACAGGGATTGCGCAGCGAAGCGGGAAACGTCCGTGGGCGCAATGCGCAAAGGCGCGTGCAGCGCGGTTTCGTTTCCACGACAACGGCCCGACGTCCAACTTCCGACGCCAACCTTCAAAAGCAGGCGGCGCACATTCTTCCCGGAAAAATTGCGTTGCCGAAGCGATGGTGCCCGCTACTTTCGCCGCCCACTTTCCGATCATGGCCGACCAAGCAAACAAGTATCCCGAAAACGTCACTGGCAAATTCTACGTGGACGACCAGTGCATTGACTGCGACCTCTGCCGCGAGACCGCGCCCGCGAATTTCAAGCGCAACGACGACGGCGGCCACAGCTTCCTCTACAAGCAGCCGGAAAATCCCGACGAGGAAAAGCTCTGCAAGGAAGCCATGGAAGGCTGCCCGGTCGAGGCGATCGGCAACGACGGCGAGTGAGCGAATTTAAGATTTCAGATTTCAGATTTGGGATTTCAGATTTCCCGCTCGCCCGGAGCCCGGAGAAATCTTAAGTCTTAAATCGCAAATCTTAAATTCATGAATCCGCAGCTCCGCTCCAAGGTCATCGCCGACTGGCGCGGCATCCCCGAGCGGCCATTCGCGCAGGACACCTCGCGGCCCATCGGCGGCGTGCTGGAAAAAGTCATCGCACAGCTCGGCCTCGCGAAGCGCGTGCGCGAAGAGGAAATCCTGCGCGCGTGGCAGGAGATCGTCGGCCCGTTCATCGCACAGCACTCGGTGCCGCAGCGCCTCGTGGAAGGCGTGCTGCACATCCGCGTCCTCCAGCCCACAATGCTCTACGAACTGGATCGCACCCTCCGCACCGACATCCTCGCAAAGCTCAAGGCGCGCTTCGGGCGCACGGTGCGGGATGTGAAGTTTCGTGTCGGCTGAAACATCCCATGCCAAGCCGACCCGACCAAATCCTTATCTCGAAGCTCGAGCTTTCCACCCGCATCGGCGCGACGGAAACGGAGCGCAGCCAGCCGCAGCGGCTGCTCGCATCCCTCGTCCTCGAGCCGAGCGTCGGCTTTTCCGAATTGCGCGACCGGTTTGCGCGGACTGTGGACTACGACGCGGTCGCGCAGGCCGTAAAAGCCCATGCGTCCGCGGGCGAGCGCACGCTCATCGAAACGCTCGCGGAGGAACTCGCGGCGCTGCTGCTACGCCGCTTCGCACTGAATGCGGTGGAGATCGAGCTGCGGAAATTTTTCCTGCCGGATGCGGAGTTCACCGGTGTGCGCCTGCGCCGTGAACGCTGACCTCCGGAGCGGTTACGCAGCCTGCTGCCTGATTTCCTCGCGCAGCTTCTCGCTCGATGAGATCGTCTGCTCGAGGATGTTCGGCACCGTTGGGCGGGCCTGGGCGCGGACGTAGATCTGGTAGTTGAAGAGGCTGCGGATGATCGGGATGCGGCAGAGGAATCCATTGATCGCCATGATGATTTTTCCAACGACGCCGTTGCCGACGACTTTCGGAAACGGCGCGGGGATGCCGCGCATTTCGAGCACGTTGTAGCCGGTCTGCTCGAAGAGTTCGCGCAGCGAGCGCCAGGTGAAAAGACGGGTGTGCGTGCGATCGAGGATGCCTTTGCGCCCGTAGTTGAACTGGCCGAAGAAGAGCATGAAGCGCGTGACGAAAAAGGCGATGTTTGCCGTGGTGAGGATGATCTCGGGGCGCTTGTGAATCGCCTTTTCGCGGAGCATCTCCATGAAAACCTCCGGGTCCTTGAGGTGCTCGATGATGTCGAGCATGAATATCTGATCGTAGTCCGAGATGTCCACCGGCACGGGCTCGGCCTCAATGTCCCACTTGCGATATTCGACGTTGGGCTTGCCGCCCTTGTCCGGCGAATACTGATCGAGTCCCGTGACCTGCGCGGCCTTTTCCGCCATGAGTTCGGCCACGTAGCCGCGTCCGCAGCCGATATCGAGGACGCGAGCGCCGGGCTTCACGGACTTGATGGCGCGCTCATGCGAGCTGTCGTAGCCGAGCTTCAGATCATAGGTCTCCTCGACGGGGCCGACATCGAACTTCCGATCGTAGAGAAGATTTTTGCTGTGGAGTTTCGCGCGCACGACGGCCTTGCAGCAGTCCCACGCGTATTTGATTCCGTTCACACGGCAGATTTCGTCGCCGTAAAAAGTGGGGATCGGCAGCTCCACGATCCGCATTCCCGCGAAGTGGAGCTGGATAATGATGTCGGTGTCGAAGTGAAAGTCGTTCGCGTTCCGCTCGAACGGCAGCTTCTTCAGCGCAGCGACGGAGTAGAGCCGGTAGCCGCTGTGAAATTCGCTGAGCTTCGTGCCGAGCACGAAATTCTCAAACGAGGTGAGCACCTGGTTGCCGATCCATTTGTATAGCGGCATGCCGCCGGCGAGCGCGTCCTGCTTGCGCAACATGCGCGATCCGAAGACCGCGTCCGCCTCGCCCTTGATGAACGGCTCGATGAGGTCGGGCAATTTTTCCGGCGCATACTGCCCGTCGCCGTGGACGAGTGCGACGATGTCAAAGCCGTTGTCGATCGCGTACCGGTAGCCGAGCTTCTGGTTGCCGCCGTAGCGCTGGTTCTCGGGGTTGCGCAGGATCGTGACACGGAAGTCGCCCTCGCGATCCTCGTGCTTCAGCCCGGTCGCGAAAGTGCGATCCTTCGACGAGTCATCAATGATGAGCACCTCGACGCCCGGTCGCCGGAGCGATGCGGGGATGCGGTCGAGGACGCTGGTGATGGTCGTCTCGGCGTTATAAGCGACGATGAAAATGAGGACGCGTTTCTGCGCCTGAGCGGGCGTGTCGGACATGGTTGGGCAAAGGGAGAATAGCGGGATGCGTGCCGCGGTCGAGCTTCGCGTCAATGGGCTCACGGCGCGCACTTGATCACATTCTGCAGCCGCAGCAAATCCGCCGTGACCGTCTCGTAAAGCGGTAGCGAAGGGTTCGTCGCGAGAATCGTGTATTGGCGGACTTCGTAGCCGCAGAGCGCGACGACGGCGACGGTGGTGACGAGCCATTGCCGCGAGCCGAAGCGCGCGCACAGCTCCCACACCATCACGAACGCGGCGGCACGCAGCGGAAGCTCCCAGATGGACGCATAGCGGAGGTTCATTCCGTAGCGCACATTGCACATGATGAGATAGCTCGCGGCGACGAAGACGGCGAAGAATGCGAGTTCCCGGCGGCGCGGTACGACGGCGAAAAGTGCGCCGAGCGCAAGACACACGACGATCGGACTCACGGTGAGCAAATCAATGAGGTAACGGTGCCACGGGCCGTCGCCGGTGAGTTTCGCATAGGCGAGGTTCTGCGCCTTTGCGACGAGCGTCTGATACACTTCGACGAACGGCCCGATTCCGCCCGAGAGCGTAGTGAGAACGGCCACGCCGAGCAGCGGCCCTGCGATGCTCAACAGCACGAATCGCCGCGTAACCGTGCCGAATTTCAGCCAGACGTTTGCGATGACCACGGCGACGAGCGCGCAGTACACGAAGAACGCGTTCTCCTTCGTCATCACCATCAGCGCGAGGCATGCGGTGTGCGCGGCGAACCATCCACCGCGCGGATGGCGCGATCCCTCGCTGCACGGATTGCGCAGGCATTCCCACGTCGTCCACATGCACATCACGGCCCAGAACGTGAAGAAGCCATCAATCAGCGCGTGCTGGCTGAAGTGAATCTGCAGCGGGTCGCATGCCATGAGCGCGAGCACGCCGAGACCCGCGGCCTTGCCGAGCATCCGCATCGCGAAGATGCCGCCGGCGATCATCAGCAGCACGGAGAAAAGGCACGACACACGGTGCAGCGACGCGAGCGCAGGGTCGCGGTGATCGGCATCCTGCGAACGGTCGTCCGTGATCGGCTTCTGCATCTCCGCCATCGAGAGCGGCGGTTGTGATCCAAACTGCACATTTTTCCAAAGCCACGACGTGTAGATGTAGAGGAAGCGCGTGGGTGGAAGCTCGCATTCGGAGCCGGGCTTGCGCTGCGTCTGGAGGAAAAAATCCACGAGGTCGGGCATCGCCGCCGCGCCGGTGCCGCGCACATTGTAGGCGTAGCCGCGCATGGACATGTCCTGCTGAAATGTGCCGACTGCCTGCCTGCCGCCGTCCATCATGTTCACATAGCGGCGGTAGAGGACTTCATCGAAACCCGTCCGCCGGAACGCCGCGGAGTCCGCGATGCGGATGCCCGCGCCGACGATGGCGATGAGGGCGAAGAGTATCCAAAAGACGCGCGCAGTGAGGACGGGTGGCTGCGCGCCAGGTTGGGCGATGGCGTTCATGGTTGGGCTGATGGATGGGTGCTTCTAAGCAGGCACTGCGCCAGAAGCAGTCTTGCGTGATGTCCACGCCTCGCGCGAGAGCCACGCGAGGCACGCGATGAGCGCGAGCCACGGAAGCAACTGCCACGGCCCCCATAGCGCGATGTGAGGGTTGTCGGACTTCGCGAGATTCCAAGGGTGCTGCCAGGGCGACGCCCACGGATCGCCGCGCACGATTCGCGTGCCGTCGGTGATCACGTTTGCAGTGACGTTGTAAAATACGAACACGAACACCGAGGCCGCTGCAGTGACCACGGCAGCCCAGCGTGGCGCGACGACGAGAAGGAATGGCGCGAGCCACACAAAATACTGCGGCGCTATCCCGGCGGCACAGACGAAAAACAGCACCCACACCCACGCGAGCGACACGAAAAGTCCGTGCGCGTCCGCCCTTCTGCGCCACCACGCGACCGTACACGTCGCCGCGATGATGAGCCATTTGCATACGCCCATCACGGCAAGCTGCGCTGAACTGAGCTGCTCGAAGCCGACCTTTTGAAATGCGTCCACACCCGTCTGCTTCAAGCACCAGCTCACGCCCCATATGCCCCAGTAGCCCTGGTAGCCGAGCACATTTCCGAGAAATGCACGCGGTGCGCCGACCAGCGCAGGCGACCAGCCGGCAAGCGTGACGAGCGACACGGCGAGCGCGAACACACGCCATGCGCGGCGATCCACACGCCCGAACCACCATAGGAAAAATACCGGCCCGAGCAGCAGCGGCGCCACCTTCACATTGCACGCGAGGCCGAGCGCGAGGCCGCACAGCGCGGGCTTTTCCTCCACTGCGAGCCACGCGGCGGTGAGCAGAAAAAATGCGAGCAGCGAATCCACATTCCCGTGAAATCCCGACACCATGAACGCGACCGGACTCAGCGCAAACAGCCCGATCGCCCACCACGGCGGGCCGCCGATTTTCGTGCGCAGCCGCATGAGCACAAAGACCGAAAGGAAATCCGCGACGATTCCCGGCAGACGCAGGTAAAACGGGAGCAGCTCCATCCTCATCTGTGAACCCGGCTCCGTGCGCTGCAACAGCGACGCGTACGCGCCCACGAGCGGCGTGTGGTTGAAAATCGAGACGTGCTCGTACGTCCACGCGAGCCCGTGCTGATTGATCATTTTTCCAAAGCCGTAGAAGAACACCGTGTCGTTCGTGCCGACCGTCGTGGCCGCGCAATAGAGCTTGGCCGCGAGCGCGACGAGAGCCGCGAGCAGGACGATTCGGTTGGGACGCATGTACTGCGGGCTTTAGCAGACGGTGTGCCGCGGGAGAACGTCCAACGTCGGAGTTCGCCGTATGACCGTTCTCATCTTTGGACATCGGACGTTTTTCCTCCACACCTCACCCTCGCCGCCTACTCTGCGCGCCCGTGAATTTGCTCCGACGCCTCGCCTTTCCAAGCCTGCTGATCGGACTCATCACCACATTCCTGCTGCAAGTCCGCCCGTTCTCCGCGGTGAAAAAATTCCGAGTCCTCGTGCCCGTGGAGTCCGACGCCGAGGGGCGCGCACGGCTCACCTGGCGCAGCGCGAATGGCACGGTGCAGCCGGACACCGCGACCGCGTTCGTGGCGAAAGGCCGCCAGATGCTGTCATTCACGCTGCCTTTCACGACCACATACAGTTTCCGCTTCCGCGCGAAGGACGCGCTCACCTCGCTGCGCCTAGACCCGCTGAATCGCATCGGGCATATCACGCTTGGGAAAATGACCGTGATCGATCCTGATGAAAAAGTAGCCGCGGCTTTCCAACCTTCCGAGTTCTCCGCGACGAAGTCCGGACCCAAACTCAAGCCTGATGGCGACACGGTGACATTCACAAACCATCCGGGCGACGGCCTGACAATCTCGCCGGAACAGCCGCTGCAATTCGCGCGGTGCGCGTTCCCATTTGAGCCGCGTTCCGCCGCTCTGCAATTTGGCATCGCCACTTTCGCCACCGCATTCGTTGTGTTCCTCGCGGGCTTCATTCCGGTGGCAGGACGGACACGACTCACCACCTCACTCGCGAAACTCCGCGACGACCACGCCGCATGGCCCGCACTCACGCTCTTCCTCGCCGCGGCCCTCGCGACGGCAGCGAGCTGCTACCCGATCATTTTTTGCGGAAAGAGTTTCCTCTCGCCGAACTTGAGCCCGACCCAGACGCTCACCAACCCTTCGTCCGAGTCCGTCGAAGAAAGCCGTGGCGTGGACACCGCCGCAGCGATCCGCACGCAACTGCCGTACAGCGTGATCCAGCACCGCGCGGTTTTCAAAAATCATGAGCTGCCGCTCTGGAACCGCTACATGTTCTGCGGCACACCGCTGCTCGCGCAGGGGCAGTCCATGCTCGGCGATCCGCTGCACTGGATCGCGATCACCGCCGGCGGCGCGACATGGGCGTGGGATGTGAAATTTTGCATCGCCAGGCTGCTCTTCGCATTCGGCACCGGGCTGGCCGCGTTCGCCGCCACACGCCGGCTCTGGGTCGCTGCGCTGCTCGCGGCCTCCTCGTCGTTCATCGGTTTCTTCGCGTTCCGCTTCGGCCACGCCGCGTATTTCAGCCTCTGCTACTCGCCATGGATCCTCCTGTGCTGGCTGCGCGCCGCGCAGACCGCGGGCCGCGTGTGGCCGTGGGCGCTCGCACTCGCCGCGGCAAATTTCTGGGAGCTGAACAGCGGCACCGTGGAGGAATCCACCATGCTGCTCGCAGGGCTGAACCTCACCGGATTCCTGATCGTGCTGACCTCCACGCAAGTCTGGCGCGAACGCCTCGCGCGACTCGGGCTGATGCTCACCGGAGTGCTCCTCTTCGCGATGCTCAGCGCGCCGCACTGGATGCTCTTCCTCGATGCGCTGCGGCATTCGTGGATCACCTCCGCCACGTTGGAATTCACACAGCTCCCGCCGAATCTCGCGCCTGGAATTTTCGACGATCTCTTCTTTGCACAAGTCCTGCCCGGCGAAATCGTATCGAACCCGAGCACGAACTTCCTTGTGCTCCTCGGCTGCCTGTGGGTCATCGTGGATTTCCGACGTTTGCTCGCCGACCGAATTTTTGTCGCCGTCCTCCTCGGGGCCGTGCTCCCCGCCTCGCTCGCATTCGGCATCATCCCGGCAGAGCTTCTCACGCAGATGAAGTGGATCGGAAACATCGGCCCTGTTGCGAACACCTTTTCTTGCGTGCTGATCATTCAACTGTTCGTCATCGCAGCATTCGGCCTGCGCTCGCTGTGGGATCGATCGGTCGGGGAAAGGGCGCGGGCGGACATGCTCATCGCGGCGCTCTGTGTGACATTGCTCGCGGCGTTTTTCCTCCCGTACGTCCGTTCCACTCACGAGCCAGGAACAATGAGCGACTTCTTTTGTGCCTACGCATCCGTGCTTGGTGCGGCGCTGCTTGCGATGCCGTGCATCGTCCGGGGCATCCGTCTGCGACCGTCCGCGGCACACTTCATTGCAGGCGGACTCTGCCTGTTCGTCTTTCATTTCCGACACGGCCTTTGGACGGAGACAAAATTTGACGGCTACGTCACGACCCCACGCACGCGCACCAGCCTCTCCGCAATCTCTCCCGCCGCTGGCATCATCCGCGCATCGTTCGCGGACACCGGTCATCCCGCGCGCGTCACCGGATTCGGCGATGTGCTCGCGCCGGGCTTCAACGCAGTGCCCGGTTTGGAAAATTTCGACGGCGCCGACGCGCTCGTGAACCGCTGGCAGCACGAACTCCTTGAACAGGCATCGGGGCCCCTCGTGCGAGACCGGCACATGTTTCTGTATCGCGCCAGTTTCCCGCGCACTCGGAGTTTCGGCGATCTCTGGAACACACGCTTTTACCTCGGAGATCCCGCCGACACGCCGCGCGAAGTGAAGGGTATCGAACTCGTGAAGACGCTCGATCTGGACATTTACGTGAGCCACCGCGCGTGGCCCCGCGCCTTTTTCACCGACCGCCTCGCAGAGTGCTCCTCGCTGAAAAATTTCACCGCCCTGCTCTGCAACGGCGACGGGAAACCGTTTGCCGCAATCGTTCCCGACAAGCCAACCGATGCCGAGCCCGCAAAGCTCGCCTCGCTGAGCGGCAGGATCGTCGTCGCCGCCGACAACTACCGGCTCACGGAAAACTCCACCACCTTCACCATTGATGCGCCCGCAGCCGGAGTCGCGGTGCTCGGCAATTCCTTCGAGCCCGGCAACTGGCGCGTGACGCTCGACGGAAATCCCGCCGAGTATTTCCGCGTGAACCACGCCTTCCTCGGCGTGAAGGTGCCCGCGCCCGGCGTCCACACGCTCCGCTTTTCGTACTGGCCCCGCCTGCTCATGCGTGCCCTGTGGATTTCGCTGGGCGGCGTGATGTTTTTTCTCGCCATGATTTTCGGAGGGCTGTCGAGACGACCATACGTTGTCGCCATTCCCAAAAATGCCCTCCCGTCCGCGTCGGGCACGTAGGGTGCTTTAGCAGGCTGCACCCAACCAGCCATGCAACCGACCGAAACGATCCCGCCCGCCTCCATCGCCGGCCCCTCCGCCGTGAAGCCACCGCTCCGCAGCCACTGCCCGATCTGCGACAGCAACCGCCTCCACTATTCCTTCTCGCACCAGTCGCACCGAGTCATGCGCTGTGAAAATTGCGCGCTCATGTTCCTCAATCCGCAGCCGTCGGATCGCGAGCTTTCCGAGATCTACACCGCCGAGTATTTCCTCGGCCATGACAGCGATGAGGGCCGTCGCAATTCCAGCGAACTCAAGCGCGCCACCGCACGGCAATATCTCGCCGAACTCACGCGCTACAACGGCACACCGTCGGGCCGCCTCATTGAGGTCGGCTGCGGCGAGGGTGACTTCCTCTGCGAGGCCGAAGCCTCGGGCTACGACGTGCTCGGTGTGGAATACGCGCCCGCCGCCTGCGCGACCGCCAACAAGCGACTCCAGCGCGGACGCGTCGAGCAGGGAGAACTCGCCGACGCAAAGCTGCCCGATTCGCACTTCGACGTGTGCGTCCTCAACGACGTCATCGAACACGTCCGTGATCCCCTCGCCTTCCTTCGCGAAATCCGCCGCATCCTCCGCCCCGGCGGCGCGCTCTTCATCGCCACGCCGTGCCTCGACTCGTGGAGCGCGAAGCTCATGAAGGAACGCTGGATGGAATGGAAGCCCGAGCACCTCACCTATTTCAACAAGGCCAACATCCAGACCGCGCTGCTGAAAGCCGGCTTCGAGGACGTGATCGTCCAGCCCGGCTGGAAAATTCTCAGCTTCGACTACGTGCAGGCGCACTTTGAAAAATTTCCCGTCCCGCTCTTTACGCCCGCGGTGCGGCTGCTCGGAAAAATGCTCCCGTCTTCGGTGAAAAGGAAACAGCGGCGCATCGTCGCGAGCGGCATGATGGTCTTCTCTCGCAAGGCTGAGGAAACCCGCGAACGTCTCTCGGTCATCGTCCCTGCCTTCAACGAGGCCAACACGATTCGCCCGATGATGGACGCGCTCGTCGCGAAAGAAATCGCAGGAATGGAAATCGAGATCATCGTCGTCGAAAGCAACTCGACGGACGGCACGCGCGAAATCGTGAAGCAGTACGCCGCGCATCCGCGTGTGAAAGTGATCCTCGAGGAAAAGCCGCGAGGAAAAGGCCGCGCAGTCCGAACCGGCCTCGCTGCTGCGACCGGGAAATACGTGCTCATCCAGGATGCCGATCTCGAGTATGACATGGAGGACTACGACACGCTCGTGGGCGCGCTCGTGAGCGGACGGCACGCCTTCGTCCTCGGCTCCCGGCACGGCGGACGCAACCTCTGGAAGATGCGCCAGTTCACCGGCCAGCGCAGCCTCAGCTCATACCTGAACCTCGGCCACTGGCTCTTCACCACGATGATCAACGTGCTCTTTTGGAAGCGGCTCCGCGATCCGTTCACGATGTTCAAAGTCTTCCGCCGCGACTGCCTCTACGGCCTGCGATTTGAGTGCAATCGTTTCGACTTCGATTTCGAGTTGCTCATCCGCCTCATGCAAAAGGGCTACACGCCCGCCGAGATTCCCGTGAACTACCGCTCACGCTCGTTCAAGGAAGGCAAGAAAGTCTCCATGTGGCGCGACCCGCTCACATGGCTCGCCGCGCTCGCCAGGCTGCGCACATCGAAAGTGGATCCGCTTGCCGAGATCGCGCACAGCCGCACCGCACAGCCCGCGACGGAAGCATCTCCGCTTTCCGCGGAACCGGCGCTCGCGCACCGGTAAAAAATTCCGCCGCTCATACTACGATTTCAGATCGCGCCGGAGAAACACCGTGCAGCCGATCAGGATGAACGTCGCGTTCAGGCCGAACAGATACAGGTAGTCCTCTGCCATCTTTGAAAGCGGCACGGGACTGCGGAACACATTCAGCCAGGTCACCATGTGGCTCGTCATGAACCACGGCTTGAACGACGCGAACTGCGGCCAGAAATCCAGGATGCGATCCACGAAGAGCACCGCGAGGCAAACGATCGTCGCGGAGGCAGGCTTCATGTTGCAGCACGACAGCATGAACGCGAGCGACACAATCGTGCAGAAGCTCAGGCCGAAGCACGGCATCGCAATGAAATAGCGCACGAGACCTTCCCTCGGCGGATAGAACGCGAGCAGCTTCTCCTCGGGAATGAGCGCGCACAGGCTCCCGAGCCCCTGCCACGCGAGGCCCGTGAGCAACGCGGTGATGCCGATGAATGCGATGAGCACAAAACAGTAGAGCAATGCCGCGAGCAGCTTCACGCCGAGCACACGCAGCCGGCTCACGGGACGCGAGAGCGTCATCCGCATGGTGCCGTCCTCGACCTCCTTGCTCACGATGTCGCCCGCGACGAGCGCGACGAAAATCGCGCCGAGAAGCGCGACCGTGAGCGCCATCATGTTGAACGCAAGCGTGAGCCCGCCGAAGTATTCGTCGAACATCGCGCCGTGGCTCTCGAGGAACGCGCGGAAGCCGCGCTTCGCCTTGTCCGTCTGCGAAAGCATGAGCACGAGCAGTTCCAGCGCGACGAAAGCGACGAAGCCGATCCATGTGCGCTTGCGCGCAAACATTTTCAGCAGCTCGGCGGAAAACTGGCGGAGGAAAAGCATGGGCGAATTAAAGATTTAGGATTTCAGAATTAAGATTTCCGAGTCCGCACTGAATGCACGCTGTCGTCTGGATTGGGTTTCAAATCTTAAATCCAAAATCTTAAATCTTAAATCCGCCTACCTCCCGCAGGTAGAGTTCTTCGAGAGTCTGCTTCTCCGGTGTGACCGCGCGCAATTTGACTCCCGCATTCACGATCCGCGCAACGATGTCCGCAATGTCCGCACCGGGCGGAAGCTCGATCACACCCGGCTCCACGACTGATGCGCCGTTCAACTGCGCACCCACTTTTTCCCACGGCTCCGCCTCGATGCGGAAGCGCATGCCCTTCGACGCGAGATCGTGCCAGCGTCCGCAATAGATGAGGCTGCCCTTGTTCAAAATCGCGACGCGATCGCAGAGCTGTTCGACCTCGCTGAGCAGGTGCGAGCAGAAGAGCACTGTGAAGCCGCGCTCGCGGTTCAGCCGCTGAATGAGCGCGCGCATCTCGGCGATGCCTTCGGGATCGAGGCCGTTCGTCGGCTCATCAAGCAGCACGACTTCTGGTTCCGGCAGTAGCGCCTGCGCAAGCCCGAGCCGCTGGCGCATGCCCTGGCTGTACGCGCCGACCTTGTCGTGGATGCGCGCGGTGAGGCCGACGAACTCCACCGCGTCCTGCATCTCCTTCCGCGAAACAAGCGCGCTGTAGCTCGTGAAGATTTCCAGATTCCGCCACCCGCTCAGGTAGTCGTAAAAACGCGGCGCCTCGAAAATAGCGCCCACTTTCGCGAGCGCGCGAGGCCGCTCCCGCTGCACGCTGATGCCGCCGATGAACGCCTCGCCCTCATCGGGAAAAACCATCCCGAGCAGAATGCCGAGCGCCGTGCTTTTCCCCGCGCCGTTGTGCCCGAGCAGGCCGAAGATTTCCCCGCGCTCCACGGCGAACGACAGTCCGTGCAGCGCGGGCTTGCCGGCGAAACTCTTTTTCAAATTCGCGAGCCGGATCGCTTCCATCAGTTCTGCGGCAGAGTGCCGTTCACAAAGGTCAGCTCCTGCGACGCGTGGCCGTCGGCGTAGAGGACGTTCAGTTTGTTTTCGAGGTTCGGGTGGAAGCCCTCCTTGTCGCCCATCACCATGATGCGGCCCGGATCATCAATCGGACTCATCGCGAGGAAACTCACGCTCAGCGTCGCGAGCCGCTGACCGTTGAGCCTGTTGTTCCAGAGGTAGCTCGTGCCGCTCGTCTCTGCGAGATGCTTGCTGTCGTCCGGGCAGGAAAAAATGCGCGGGTCCTGCACATAGGCGCGCAGCTCGGTGTCCATCGCCGGTGCTGAATCGGCGGTGGTCGCACGCGCCATCACAAGCTCGGGAAAAACACCGTCGTGCTCCGCGACATAGCGGGAAAGCCCCGCGCCGATCGCCCGCAAGTTCTGCATGCATGCGACCGAACGCGAGTATCGCTGCGAACGCTGCCATCCCGCAGTCCCGAGCACCGCGAGCACCGCGATGATCGCGATCACCGCAAGCAGCTCGATGAGGGTGAAGCCGGGCCGGGCGCGCATGGGAATCAGCGCGACCATTTTACCGTCTGCTCCAGTGCCTCGAGAAATGGCAGCGCATCCATCTTCGCATCAATCGTTGCGTCGCTGTAAAATGACTTCAGCCCCTGTTCGACGATCTTCTTGAAAGCCGGATCGTTCACATCGCGCCGCTCCCGATCGCCGCCGTGCTCGCGGAGATCATCCACCGCCTTCTGCACCATCTTTTTGCGTTTGCCCGGCTCCATCTTGTTGAAGTTTTCCATCATCTGCTTGAACCCCGACGGCAGCACGAGATCGAGGTAGCGCCCCTTTTCCTCGGCGTTGAGCGCAAGCCAGAATTTTTCCAGCTTCCGCTGCTTGTCCAGTTCGCGCCGCTGCTCGTATTCGAGGCCGTTCACGCGCTTGGCGACTTCCGCGATCAGCTTCGCGCGATCCGCGGGCGCCTTCCCGTCGAGACTGTTCGTCCCGACGAATTCCGCGATCCGCTCGGGCGTTGGCCGATTCTTCCGCACGATCCAAATCGCGCCTGCGATCGCGCCCCACACGAGGACAAGCAGCAGGGCGATTTTGATCCAATGCGGACGCATCCGGTTCTCTTAAGCGCGAAGCCCCTCACACTCAACCATCATGCGCCGTGAACGGAAAAAATCCGCGCGCCCAAGTCTGGCACGCCCGCTGCTATATCCAAATGTGCAGAGCACGGAAGCCACGAAATTAACACACCATATTTCTCAAGAGTTCCAGTAGCCTCCGCAACGCGACCTTCGGGTCGCGTTCTTTTTTCCGGGGAAAAACGACGACGATGCGAGACCGGGATCACCACTACTTGTAGGGCACCGTGCCCGAGGCATCCACCGTGTATTTCCACTTCGCGATGTATTCCGCGGCGGGGCGGAAGTCATCGTGCTGTTCGGCGAGCTTCGCCTTCAGCATCGCGTCCATCTTCGCCTGCAATTCCGCGTGCTCCGGCTTGCCCACGAGATTGTCGAGCTGCCACGGATCCTTCTCGTTGTCGAAAAGCAGCCACGGCCATTCGAGTTCGCGGACGTAGGTGTAACGCACAGTGCGAACGCAGCGGTATTCCCTGCCGCCGGTGCGCCGCGCGAATTCGCCGAACGGCGCATCGCACTGCACGATCGCCGCGCCGCCGGAGAGATCTTTTCCGCCGCGCATGTAGTCTGTGAAATCAAAGCCCTCGACACTCTTCGGCGCCGCCACGCCGCACAGGCTGAGCAGCGTGGGCATCACGTCCTCGGTGTTGATAGTCCCTTCGACGCGGCGCGGTGCGATGCCGAGCTTCGCGGGCACTCGGAACAGCATCGGCACTCGCGCGGATTCCTCGTAGGGCTTCTGCTTCCGCTGCATCGCGTGCGACGAGAGCATGTCGCCGTGATCGGACGTGAAGACGATGATCGTGTTGTCGTCCACGCCGGCATTTTCCAAAGTACCGAGCAGATCGCCGATGCAGTCATCCAGCGCCGTGCAGTGCGCGTAGTAGCCCGCGAGGTCCACGCGTGCGCGCGCCTGTGCGATGCCATCGGCGGGCACGTTGCCGCGGAGCTTCATGTTGTCCGGCGAATACATGTCGCGGTATTTTTGCGGCGCGGTCTCGTAGGGATTGTGCGGCGGGCCCCACGCGAGCCAGAGCAGGAAGGGCTTCCCCGTTTTCGCGCGCGACTCGATGTAGCCCTGCGCGTCGCGCGTCTGCGCGATGGCGTCGTAGCCCTGCCACTCCAGCTTCTCCGGGCCATCCGCGTAATACGGCGACTTGTTGTAGGCGTGCGTGCATTCGAGCACCTTCCAGTAGTCGAATCCCTGCCGCCGCTCGCGTGGGATGAAAGCCGCGCGCCCGTGTCCGTCCACATGCCACTTGCCGATGCAGCCCGTGTCGTAGCCAGCGCCCCTCAGCACCTTCGCGATCGTCACGGCCTCGGGATTCAGCGGCACGTCATTGATGAAAATCCCGTGCGTGAGCGGACGCTGCCCGGTGAGCAGCGAGGCGCGCGTGGGCGAGCACACCGGCATGCCCGACACGGCCTGCGTGAAATTCACGCACTGCTTCTCCAGGCGGTCGAGGTTCGGCGTCTTTACATTCGGATCTCCTGCGAACCCGAACGCCTGCGCGCGCCACTGGTCGGCGATGATGAGCAGGATGTTCGGCGGACGCTCAGCCGCGACAGTGCTTGAGATGCCCGCGAGGAAAAGCGAGAGCGCAGTGAAGATGCGGGTCATGTTTTTCAATCTGCGTCCTCCCCCTTCTTCTTCTTCGCGTTCGGTTTGTTGCCCGCGTCCGGTGGCAAATCTTTCAGCGCGAGCGCGCGGAATTCCTCGGCGTGCTTCTCCCACGTCGCGGCCATCTCCTTCACGCGCTCGGGCTGCTTCGCTGCGAGGTCGCTCGACTCCGCGCGGTCGGTGCGCAGGTCGTAGAGTTCCCACGGCGAATCCTTTCCGGCAGCGACGATCTTCCAGTCGCCCACACGCAACGCGCGGTTCGCCTCGTGCATCCACCACAGGTAATCGTGGGGCACCGTGTGGTCCTTCGCAAACGTCGGCACGAGGCTCCTGCCCGGCGCGGCAGGCACAGGCTTGCCCTCCCAATTTTCCAGCGGCTTGCCGCCGGCGATGTCGAGCACCGTCGGCACGATGTCAATCAAGTGCGCGGGATTGTGCCGCAATTCGCCGCGCGCGGCGATGCCCTTCGGCCACTGCACGATGAATGGCGTCGCGATGCCGCCCTCATGCACCCACGTCTTGTGACGGCGGAACGGCGTGTTCGATGCGCTCGAAAATCCGGGCCCGAGGCACAGGAAACTGTCCGCCGAACCGAGCGCCGCGCCCGGCGCATTGCCGTCGCCGCGCACCATGATCTCCGCGCTCGCGCCGTTGTCGGAGAGAAAAATCACGAGCGTGTTTTCCTCCGCGCTCATCGCCTTCACCTGCGCGAGCACGCGGCCGATTTCCTGATCCATCCGATCCACCATCGCCGCGTGGATCGCCATTTTCGTCGCCTGAAACTCCCGCTGCACCGTCGTGAGTTCCGTCCACGGCATCGGGCGGTCCACCTCGCCGGGATGAATCTTCGCGAGGTCGCCCCTGAACGGATACGGCGGCCCCACCTCGCGCTCCAGCGCCGAGAGCGTCGTGTTCACGATGCCCTCCTTTGTCTGCCTCGCGTAACGCTCCTCGCGCGTGACATCCCATCCCTTGAGATATTTGTCCTTGTAGCGCGCGATGTCCTCTGCCGGCGCCTGCAACGGAAAGTGCGGCACGGTGAACGCGAGATACTCGAAGAACGGCTGGTCCGCGTATTTCTCCGCGTGCTCCTTCAGGCACTTGATCGCGTGATCCGCGAACGCTGTCGTCGTGTAGTAGCCCGTGCCCGGCGTGACGGGCGGCAGCGGCTTGTCGTCCTCGGAAAGATTGCGCGGTGCGAAGTTGTGGTTGTGATCATCGAGCACGTAGCTGTGGTCGAATCCGCACTCCGTCGGCTTTCCATCCACATGCCATTTGCCCGACTGATACGCGCGGTAGCCGAGCGGCTTCAGCATCTGCGAAAGCAACGGCGCCCACTGCGGACGCTGCCCGCGCGCGCCAGAGCCCGGCACGCCTGGCATCGCATCGCGCCGCACCGCCTGCGCGTAGTAGCCCGTGAGGATGGCCGCGCGCGAAGGCCAGCAGCGCGCGGTGTTGTAAAATTGCGTGAAGCGCAGACCGTTCGCCGCGAGCGAATCGAGATTCGGAGTCCGCACATCACCGCCGTAGCACCCGGCATCCGAGTAGCCCATGTCATCGGCGAGGATCAGGAGGATGTTCGGACGCGCAGGGTTCGCCGCAGGCAGCAGTGCGGACGAAAGCGCGATACCGACAAGCAGGAGGAGGAACGAAATGGGGCGTTTCATTCCGCGGATGAAAACCGCGGGCGGTGCGTTTGTCCCGCAAGAAACTGAATCTCGCGCGGAGAGCGCGGGCTTTCCATCCAGGACCCTGTGCGACACAAGACCCGTGCTCATGAATCCCGAATTTGAAACCGTCTTCACCAGCCTGCGCGACATCCTGCGCAGGCATTCAAAAGGCCTCACCGTCGCAGATGACACGCCGACGCGTTACACTCTGAAAGGCGGCTGCCATCCCGCCCACAAGAAGCCGATGGACATCGCCTGGATCCGAGTCGGAAAAAATTACGTCAGCTTCCACCACATGGGCGTCTATGCGTGTGAAGCACTGCGCGACAGCCTGTCGCCCGCGTTGAAGGCCCGGATGCAGGGCAAGGCGTGCTTCAATTTCAAGAAGCCCGACGAAGCGCTGTTCAAGGAGCTGGAGCAGATGACCGTGGACGGCTTCGCGGCATTTCGGAAAGCCGGGTACCTCTGACGCCAAGCTGCCCGCGCTCCGCCCGTCGCGCACGAAACCGCTGCCCGCACCGTGCGCCCTGCGCTCGCACATTTCCAAACCCGCGCTACGCTGCACGCCATGCTCCCGTGGTTCCAAGACCGATTCCCGCTCTACCTCGCGCCGATGGCGGGGATCACGGACACCACTTTCCGCCAGCTCTGCAAGGGCTACGGCGCGGATGTCATGGTCTCGGAGTTCGTCTCCGCCGAGGGCATTTTCCGGAAAAACGAGCGCACGATGGAATACCTCGACTTCGAGGAATCCGAACGCCCGCTCGGCGTGCAGCTCTTCGGCGGCGACCCGGACCATCTCGCCGAGGCCGCGAAGATCGTCCTCGACTGGAAGCGGCCCTATTTTATAGACATCAATTTCGGCTTCCCGGTGAACAAGGTCGTGAGCAAGAACGGCGGCTCCTCGATCCTCCGCGACTGCCCGCTGCTCGCGCGCATCGCGGGCGCGATCGTGAAGGCCGTCGCGCCGCATCCCGTCACCGCGAAGATCCGCATCGGCTGGAGCGCAGAGACGATCAACGCCACGACCACCGCGCGCATCCTCGAGGACTGCGGCATCCAGGCCGTCGCCGTCCACGGGCGCACGAAGGAGCAGGGTTACAGCGGCGAGGCGGATTGGAATGTGATTGCGCAGGTCGCGGAGGCCGTGCGCATCCCGGTGATCGGCAATGGCGACATCGCCACCGCGCACGACGTGGAGCGCCGGAAAAACTCCACGCGCATCGCGGGCATCATGATCGGCCGCACCGCCATGCAGCACCCGTGGGTCTTCCGCGAGATCCGCCATTACCTCGACACCGGCACACACCTCGCGCCGCCACCGCTCGCGGAAATCTGGGCGCACATCCGCCGCCATTGCGCGATGGAGATCGCCCGCAACGGCAGCGAACTCCACGCCATGCAGTCCATGCGCACGCAGCTCATGGCCTACTCGCGCGGCATGGAAGGCGCGCGTCACTTGCGGGAAAAATTCGCGCACGTCGCCTCCCTCGCGCAGCTCGACGACATCGCCGCGGAGAACATCGCGCAAAGTTCCGCGGGCCCGCAGCTCGCGGCTGTGTAGTCCGCCGGGGTGTGACGGGCGGCCGGCGAGTCCCATTCCGCCGCGGGCGGAGTCCTGCGAGGTGCCACGGAGAACCCCGCGCACCGCGGGCCGGGCGCCGGCATGGTGCGGCCATTCGCTCCGCCTTTGCGGAGCTTCGCTGGATGCTTCAGGGCATCCCCCGGTTTCTCCGGGGGCTTCGCCGGCTCGTTCGGCGACGCTCCCGGCTGCCCCGGCGAACCCCCCGGATTTTCCGGGGGGTTCCTCGGATCGTTCAGTGAATCCCCCAGCTTCTCCGGGGGATTCCCCGTCTGGCCCGACGAAGCCCCCAGTGTTTCCCGGGGTTTCCCCCGCTGGATCGGCGAATCCCCCAGTCTTTCCGGGGGCTTCCACGGATGGCTCTGTGAACCCCCCTCCCTATCCGGGGGATTCCCTCGCTGGTTCGACGAAGCCCCCACTTTCTCCGGGGACTTCCACGGATGGGCGGATGGAGCCCCCATTTTATCCGGGGGCTTATTTTCTGGACTTTTTGAAGCCGCCGGGGCATTTTCCGTGGCAATTCCGCCTCCCGGCGGCACACACGAACCCGCGGGCGGCCTCCCCGGCTCATCCCGCTCTTCTTCTCCATCATCCATGAAACGACAGGACTACTACCCCAGCATCGTCTCGGAACAGGTGCTCTGGCTCGGCCGCTTCGCCCGCGAGCTGCCTGGCCAGGCCGCCGAACTCCCGCTCACCGCCGAAGTGGTCGCCGGTGCCGTGGCGGACGCACTCTGGGTCGCCTACACGCTCGGCCCGTGGCGCACGGCCATCCGCATGCTTTCCAAGACCGCCACCGCCGCGATGGAGGCGGTGCAGACGGGCACCGGCGACGATGCTCACGAGCTGCCCTCCATCATCGCCCCGGTGCCCGGCGATGCCGTGCCGCGCCCGCCCGGCGCGCTGAAACGCATCTTCCGCCTCGTGCAAATCCTCAAGGCCAGCCCCGGCTACAACGAAGCCATCGGCAGGCACCTCGGCCTCCTCACCCTCACCGACGCGCGCGAACACCCCGCGCCTTCGCTGGCGGTGAAAGTGGAGCGCGGCGCGACCAGCGAAGTCGCCGTGCTGAAGATGGAAAAATGGGGCCGCATCGCGCTCCACATCGAGTCCCGGCGCGGCGGGGGCGATTGGGAAAAGCTGGGCCTCACCTCGCGGATCCGGTTCACCGACGCCCGCCCGCTGCTCGACCCCGCCCGCCCCGAGATCCGCGAATACCGCGTGCGCTACTACGAAGGCAACGGCCCCACCGGCGAATGGAGCAACGTGGTGAAGGTGACGCTCTCGCCCTGAGCCCGCGCCGGTGGAGCGCGCCGCCCCGCGCGCGCTTCCTCCATCCGCAAGCAAGCCATCCATTCCCCGCCGAAACGCGCGCGGAGCGACGCGTTCCACCATGCAAGGCGTGAGCAGGCTGCCGCATTATGGAGTGCGCTGGCAGAGCGCAGCGGCGACAGCGCTTTGGGATGCGCCGGAGGCGTGCAGCGGTCTTCCGGTGCGCCCTCGCGCGAAAGCCCCGCCGCGTCGCTCCGCTCCTGCCAAAGCGGCGTCGGCGCTGCACTCTGCCGCCGCACTCCAAAAGCCCGCCGTTCCACGTGCCTACCACGCAGACTTGGCCAGCACGCAGCGGAAGCCGCTGCGGTTGTCGTGAAATGAAGCGGGAGCGTGACCGCGGCTGGATGACAGCAGAGAACCGCGACTATGGTTGATGAACGAAGCGCCGCGCATCACCCGGTATTTGTGTTCCGCGTTCAACCAGTCCTCGCACCACTGCGACACGTTACCCCCCATATCGTAAAGGCCATACGCATTGGCGGGGAAGCTCCCCACCGGTGAGGTCGTCGCAAAGCGATCTGTGTAGCCTTCGATCCAGGGCTGATCCTTCGTTTTGTCTTTGTCGTCCTTCGGAAATTTCGCGTGAAACGTCTCGTCCGCGTAATTCCCAACAATTGTTGTTGGCGGCCAGTCCTTGCCCCACGGGAAATCCACCGTGTTTTCCCCGCTCTTCTCCGCAGGCGTCGCGCCCACCTCGGGCGGCAGGCCCACGGCCCAACTCCATTCCTCATCGGTCGGCAGCCGATACCTCAGCCCCGGCGGCAGTATCCCCCCGATGGTTTCCTTTGCCGTGAGCCACCGGCAGAACGCCTGCGCGTCCTCCCAGCTCACGCCGACGACGGGATGATCCGGTTCCCGCCCAACGGGCACGCCGTCCCGCTCCTGCGTCTTCCATGAGTCGTCCGCCTTCGGGGTCACAGCCGCATACGCCGCATAGTCCACCATCCGCACATCCCACACGCTGAAGAGCACGTCCGTGCCGGGCACGGGGACGAATTTTATGCCGCGGGAATTGACAAACGGGGCGTCCTTGGTCGCGGCGGGAAGGTGCGCGGCGCCGGGCTTGTCCAGCGGCGTATAATCGATGTCGCGGAAGTAGCTATTGGCTGTGGCCGTTACTTGCACCATGCCCGGTTCGGTGACCGTGCTGTCGTGCATGGTGCCCAAGATTGCACCATCGAGCGAGGCCGTGATTTCTTCTCCGATTGTTCTCAGTTCCAATTTCACCCATTCGTCCGGCCCGTAATCGCGAGGCAGCGGCCATGATTGGAGCTCCCGCGCCAGTCCATCATTCATCACCCTCAGGCGGACCAGCTTTTTCTGAAAATCGAGAACCAGATTGTAATTGCGCTCTCGATTTTCGGGCGTGCCAAATCGTAAAGACAGGCGCGGGGCGATGGCATCCGGGTTGGTCCGGATGGATGCGCGGACGATGGCATCGCGGCTCCTGTTCGAGGCCCAGTTGAGGCCACCCTTTTTAAGGTGCAACGCGTTGTCCACCCACTCGATTCCGGGCATAGGATTGATGAACTGCACCGGCGAATCAAAGAGCCTGATCGCACCGCGTTCGAGAATGGCGGCGGAGGTTGGAGGCGAGGAGACTTGGGGACTGGGAGGCGGGGAGACGGCGGAAGATGCCTGCGAGGATGGCGCGAGGACGCAGCGGAAGCCGATGTAGAGATAGCGAGATGCGGATGCGAGGTGAAAGCGATGCGAAGAGAGGAGAAAGCCGCGGACGCCACCATCCCATGGGGAACCGCGGACCACACGGTCCTTGTGATCCTTGTCGTACCAATCCTCGCACCACTGCCACACGTTGCCTCCGACGTCGTAAAGGCCATACGCATTCGCAGGGAAACTCCCCACCGGCGAGGTCGTCGCATAGCCATCGTCGTATCCCGCGATCCAAGGCTGATCCTTCTCTTTGTATTTCGAGTCCTTCGGAAATTTCGTGTGAAACGTCTCGTCCGCGTAGTTGCCCACCTTCCCGGTGGGCGGCCAGTCCTTGCCCCACGGAAAATCCACGCTGTTCTTCTCGTTCTTTTCTTCCGGCGTCGCGCCCAGCTCGCGCGGCAGTCCCACCGCCCAGCTCCATTCCTCATCGCTCGGCAGCCGATATTTGAAGCCTTTCGGCAGCTTGCCTTCGGCGCTCTCCTTTTCCGTCAGCCATTGGCAGAAGCCCTGCGCATCCTCCCAGCTCACGCCCACCACGGGGTGGTCCGGTTCGCGCCCTACAGGCACGCCGTCCCTCTGCATCGTCATCCATGCGCCGTCCACCTTGTTCATCCGCGCATACGCCGCGTAGTCCACCACCCGCGTGTCCCACACGCTGAAGAGCGCCTGCGTGCCGGGCACGGGGACGAATTTCATGCCCAGCGTGTTCACGAATGGCGTATCCTTCGTGGCTGTGGCAGGCGAGACTGCGGTCGCCGTGGCAGCCTGCGGTGCCTGCGCTGCCCGCCCGCCCTTGTCCCTTTTCATGCGCCAGATGATTCCGCCGACCAGGAGCAAAGCCGCAAGGAGCAACGTTCCGATGAGCGCGAATTTGCCGCCGCGGCGCGGCTGCTTCCCGGAGGCAGTGCCGGCGGGAATGGCAGCCGCCGGTGCGGATTCACGCGCGCGCCCGAGGGAGCCGAGAATCGTGCCCGCCAGCTTCTCCAAGTGGATTTGCAGCGGAGGAGGAAAGCCATCCATCCGATGGGCGGCGGAGATGAAATACTCCATGGCCTTCGTCGGCGACACGTCCTCGATGCGAAAGGGAATGATGGTCATCCCTCTTGCAACCGCCCGCTCCACTTCGCGACGGACGTGAGGGGATTCATTCGCATGACGGGAGAAGACGATCACCATGACCCGGCAGGCCGCAATGCCACGCAGGATTCCATCGGCCCATTCCTCACCGGGCAGGATGTCCCGCGGGGCCACCCAGCACCTCAGCCCATGCTGCTCCAAGACCGCGCAGGCGGCACCCGCCGCCGCCTTGTCCTTGGATGAATAGCTGATGAAGACCTCGGGCATGTTCGGACGGAGCAGGCTGTCAAACTTTCACACTCGCCACGGGCTTTGATGCGCCACCGTGCGCCGCAGCGAGGCCTGCCGCGCCTTGTACACGGCACCCATGCCGCCCTGCCCGAGGCGTTCCAGGATTTCAAATTCGCCGAGGCGCTGGCCTTCGAGACTCATGCGGCGCGAACGCTAGCGGGCATGAAGGGATGCAAGCGAGATGAAAATGGATGCGTGCCCGGAAGACCGCACATGCGCCGACAAGCCTTCCGCAACGCCGCGCTTTTCGCGCTACTTCGATCCGCCGTTCGTCACGCCGCCGTTGAGCTGGAGATAGGTGTAGCCCTTCAGCGCGCGCTCGTAGCTGTTCAGCATTCGGATGGCCTCGGCGGGCTTGAGCCGGTCGCCGCGGATCGCGGCGTCCACCTGCGCCTTCATCTTGCGGTTCAGCTCGGCCTCGTCCCATTGCGTCATGTTCAGCACGCTCGCGATAGTGCTGCCCTCGATGGTCTCCTCGATGTACCAGCCGCAATCCTCGTCGTCGTCGAGGTAGATGTGCGCCTCGTTCACGCGGCCGAAGAGGTTGTGAAAGTCGCCCATGATGTCCTGATACGCGCCCATCAGAAAGAAGCCGATGTAGTAGGGCACGCCGGCCTGCATGCGGTGGAGCGGCAGCGTGTCGCGCACGTCCTGGAGATCAATGAACTTGCTCACCTTGCCGTCCGAGTCGCAGGTGATGTCCACGAGCGTGGCCTCGCGGTCGGGCGCCACATTAAGACGATGCACAGGCATTATCGGAAAAAGCTGACCGAGCGCCCAGTGGTCGAGCATGCTTTGGAACACGGAGAAATTACAGAGGTACTGATCCGCGATGGACACGCCGAGATCCTTGATTTCATCCGGCACGTATTTCATCCCCGCACTGAGCTGCACAATCTTCCGCGCGATCTGCCAGAATACGGTTTCGATGCGCGCCTTCGCGTCCAGCTCCATGAGGCCGAGGTCAAACATGCTCTGCGCCTTTTCCTTCAGCTCCAGCGCGTCGTGCAGCGTCTCGCGGCGGTTCTGTTTGTTGAGGCTGCTTTTGAGTTCGAGAATGTTTTTGACGAGCTTCGGATCACCGGCCTTCGCCTCCACAGCGGCCTCCTGATCCTTCTCGATGGAACCGAACGCCTCGACGATGAGCACGCTGTGGTGGGCGACGATCGCGCGCCCGCTCTCGCTCACGATGGTGGGATGCGCGACTTTCTCGTCGTCGCAGATTTCCATGATGTTCCAGACGACATCGCGCGCGTATTCCTTCAACGAGTAGTTCGTCGAGCTGTCGAACGCGCTGCGCGAGCCGTCGTAGTCCACGCCGAGTCCGCCGCCGACGTCGAGGTAATCAATCTGATGCCCGAGCTTGAGCATCTTCGCGTAAAAGCGCGCCGCCTCGCGGACGGCGCGTTTGATGGTGCCGATGTCCGGCACCTGCGAGCCGACGTGGAAATGCACGAGCTTCAGGCAATGCGCGAGGCCCGCGGCCTTCAGCGTCTCGCTCGCGATGAGCAGGTCCGAAGTACTCAGCCCAAACTTCGCATTCTCGCCGCCGCTCAGCGCCCACTTGCCCGCGCCTTTTGCATTCAGCCGCACGCGGACGCCGATCCACGGCTCCGTGCCGACTTCGCGCGACACGGCGAGGATCTGCTGAAGCTCCTCGATTTTCTCGACGACCAAAATCACGCGCTTGCCGAGCTTCGTGCCGAGCAGCGCATTCTGGATCAGCGACGCGTCCTTGTAGCCATTGCAGATGATCAGCGACTCAGGATCCTCATGCACCGAAAGCGCCGCGAGCAACTCCGGTTTGCTCCCCGCCTCGATGCCGAAATGGAACGGCGCGCCCGCCGACATGATCTCCTCCACGACTTCCTGGAGCTGGTTCACCTTGATCGGAAACACGCCGCGATAGACGCCTTGGTATTTGAAATCCTCGATCGCGCTCGCGAACGCGCGGTTGATCGTCTCGACGCGGTTCCTCAGCAGATCGTGAAAGCGCAGCACCATCGGAAACGTGAGCCCCTGCGCCTGCGCCTCGGCAACAGCCTCCATGATGTCCACCGGCGTCCTCTCATCGAGCGTCGGAAAAACCTGCACATTCCCCTTCTCATTGATCCCGAAGTATCCGCCGCCCCAGCGGTCCACGTTGTAAAGCGAAGTTGCCGCTGCGATGTCCCAGTTTTGCTGCATGTCGTTTTGTGTGCGCGCGAATAAGGGAATCACCGCGCGTGCGCAATGCGCGTTGTGAAAAAAATCACCGCGCGGAAAAATGCGCGCGCAATGCGTGCGGGAGATCGTTGCAATTCACCGCTGGTAGATCGGCAGAAAGTGGTTCTTCACCGACAGAGCAAGCACCGCGAGCGCGGTCGCATACACCTTGCCACCCTGCCTCTCCTCGCCGCCCACGCCATCCCACCAGCCTTCGCGCGATTGAATCGGAATCAGCAAATCGGCCATCTGCTTTCGCGCCGCGGCCGCGTGCTTGTCGCCGCGCTGATACATCCCCTGCGCGTAGTAGTACGCCGTGTAGAAAAACCAGCGGTCGCCGACGCGCAGGCCGGTTTTCATCAGGCGATCCGATGAGACTTTCACCTCCTCGGAATCATAGTCGCCGCACACCTGCAGCGCGAGCAGGCCCTCGGCAGTCGTCGAGGGCTCACTGCCACGGCTGCTGTATCCGAAGCCACCGTAGCCGCGCCCGTGGTTGCCGGAATCGTAGAGCCCCTTGATGTAGCGCACCGCGAGGTCAATGGATTCCTTCGGCACATCGAGCCCCGCGTTGCGCGCCGCGCGCAGCGCCATCGTCTGCCAGCACGTCACCGACATGTCGCTGTCACTCGCGTCCGGCGTGTAGCGCCAGCCGCCGCGGTTCGCCTCGTTCTTCGGCACGCGCTGCGCGCGAATGATGAGATCGATCGCCTTTCGGCAACGCTCGCGAATGAGCGTGTCCTGCGCCTCGCTCGTCCCCATGCCGAGCATCTCGGCGAGCGCGAGCGTGATGATGCCGTGCCCGTACATCCGCGAGCCGTCGGCCTTTCCGAAATATCCCGTCGCGTCCTGGTTCTCCGGCAGCAGCACGAAGTCGAGCGCGCGTTTCATCGAGCGGCCCTCGGGCGTCGGATCGGACGGCTGATGCCCCATCGCCGCAAACGAAAGAATCGCCAGCGCAGTCATCGTCGTCTCATTGCGCAGCCGGTTGTGAATCGCCCCCGTCGCCGGATCCTGACAGGTGATGAGAAACTGCCCCGCACGCTTGAACGCCTCATTCACCCGCGCACTGTCGGCCTCCTCCTGTGCGGTGGCCGGGCGGATCGCCGTGGTGAAAATGAGCGCCGCCACGAGGCACGCACCCGTCATTTTTTTGATTTGGAAAATCATGTCAGTCAGTGAATGCGAACCCGCCCCGCGTTGCAAACGAGTCCCTCATTCGCGGCAAAAACTCCGTTGGACGTTGGGCGTTCAAATTTTGCGCGCAGCACATCACGGCCGCTTCTTCGTCTTCTCCGCGATCACTCGATAGTACGTCTCCACCGCCTGCCGGTAATCGCCGGCGATGGATTCCTGCGAACCCTTCGTGAGCTGCTCCGCGAGCTTCTTCGGCAGCTTGCCCCAGTCGCCGCGCTTGAGACCGTTTGCATCCGGCAAATCTTTGGCATTCATCGCGGTGCCCTCGGCCTTTGCGCCGCCGAGCGACTTGTCGCTCTGGCTCCCGCTCAAAAGCGAGCCCGGCTGCGGCGAGGAATTCTCCGCACGGCTCTGGCGCATCGAATCCGCAGCGGCCTGCGCCGCCGCCGCCATCGCGGATTGCGAAGCGGACTGCTGCCCCGGCTGGCCTTGTTGCCCCGGTTGCCCCGGCTGATTTCCGGGCTGGCCCGGCTGGCCCGGTTGATTTCCCGCCTGCTGACCTTGCGGGCCCGGTTGTTGTCCCTGCTGCCCCGGCTGCCCCGGCTGCTGGCCCTGCTGCCCCTCGGCATTGCCAGCCTGCTGCGCGGTGGAAGGATTCAACTGCTGATCGAGCGCATCAAGAGCGCGCGCCATCGCCTGCTGCTCCGCTGGAGTGGCAGGAGCCGCAGCCTGCTGGCCTGCGGGCTGCGATGAGGGCTGCGCCGCCTGTTGTCCCGCGGGCTGACCGGAAGGCTGCGCCGCCTGCTGACCGGCCGGTTGCCCGGATGGCTGTGCGGCATTTTCACCGGCAGGCTGAGCTGCGGGCTGACCCGCGGGTTGTCCCGCAGGCTGGCCATCGGGCTGGCTGGCTGGCTGCGCATTCGCCTGCGCACCCTGCGGCGGCTGCGGCTGCGCGGGCTGGCCGTTCGCCTGATTGTTCAAAGCATTGAGTTCCGCGGCGAGCTGCGCGTTCGCCTCGCCGACCGGCGCGGCGGCCTGCGCGGCGGCCTTCGCATTGTTCAGCGCCTTCTGCGCCGCGGGAACCGCGTTGTCGGCAGTCGCTGCGATCTGCTCGCCGAGCTTCGAAAGCTGCTCGCCTGCGGGCTGGTTGCCGAGACGCTGCTCATGGCGCCCTGCACGCGCGACCTCCGAACCCGCGTCGGCGGCGTTCGCTGCGATCGGCTGCTGCTGTTTCGCGGCTTGAGCGAGCTGCGGATTTTGCTGCGCAATCGCGCCGGCTTCCTGCGCGGCCTGTTGCGCGGCGGCCTGTGCCTGACGCGCCGCCTGTGCCGCAGCCTGAGCCTGTTTCGCGGCCTCGCCAGCCTGCTGTGCGGCCTGCTGATTCGCGGGCTGCTGCGCGCCGCCCTTCGCCGCGGCCTGCTGCGCGTTTGCCTGCGCGCCTTGCGCATCGTTCGCGGCTGCATCCGCGGCCTTCGCCGCTTCGCCCGCCTTGTTCGCCGCCTGCTGCGCGGCTTGTGCGGCCTGCTGCGCGTCACCGGTCGCCGCGGCTTTTTCCGCGGCCTGCGCGGCCTGCTGTGCATCCTGCGCGGCGGCACCGGCTTCGTTCGCGGCCTTTGCGGCCTGCTGCGCGGCCTGCGGATTTGCGGCGTTGTTCGCCTGCTGCTGCGCGGCTTGCGCGGCCTGCTGTGCGGCCTGCGCTGCCTGAGCTGCCTGCTTCGCGGCCTGCGCGGCATTGTTCGCGGCCTGCTGCGGAGTGTTGTCGGGCTTCGCGGGCTGGGCCTTCGCCAGCGCGGCGGCGTCGTTCGCGGCGGCCTGTGCGAGATTCTGCGCCTGCTTCGCGGCCTGCGCGGCCTTGTCCGCCTGCTGCGCGGCCTCGGCGGACTTCTCACCGGATTTCTGATTGTTCGCCTGCTTGTCACCGCCCTGCTGTGCGGCCTGCTGTGCATTTGCCTGCGCCTGCTTCGCATCGCCGGAAGCCTGTTCCGCCGCCTTCGCCGCTTCGCCCGCCTTGTTCGCCGCCTGTTGTGCGGCCTGTGCGGCCTGCGCGGGAGTTTTCGCCTTGGCCATCTGCTCGGCGGCCTTCCCGGCCTCCTGCGCATCTTGCGCAGCGGCGGCGGCTTCGTTCGCGGCTTTCGCGGCTTGCTGTTCGGCCTGCGGGTTGCCCGCGGCCTTTGCCTCCTGTTGCGCGATCTCGGCAGCTTTCTGCGCGGCCTGTGCGGCCTGCTCCGCCTGCTTCGCTGCCTCGGCCGCATTTTTCTGCGCGGCCTGCGCCTTTGCGGCGTCCTGCTTAGCCTGTTCGCCGACCTGCTGCGCAACCTTGTTCTCCTGCTTCGCGGCGTTCTCAAGTTTCTGTCCCGCGTCGGCGAGCGTGTCCTTCGTGATCGAACTCAGCTCCTTCTGCATCGCTGGGTTGTCCGGCAGTTTGGCCTCGAGTTCCTTGAGGAGCTGCTGCGGATCTTTCTGCGCCATCTCGGCAAGCATCTGCGCGTGGGCCTGCTGCGCGTCGAGCTGCTCCTTGATGCCGAGTTCCTTCTCCGCCTCGCGCAGCGCGGTGCGCGTGTCGTCGGCAGGCTCGCCCTTTTCCGTTTTTTCAAAGTGCTCCGCGATTTGCTTCAACGCATCGGCGAGCTTCTGCTGCTGTTCCGCAGCGCGGGCGAGATCGGCCTTCTGCTGCTCCGGTGCGCTCGCGGCGGCGTCCTGGAGCGCCTGCTCCGCGCGCGGCGGCGGATCCTTCAGCATCGCGAGCGCGTCGTCGGCATCGCGCATTTTTTCGCGCTGCTCCTTCTGCAAGATGTCCTGCTTGTTCGCCTCCGCGCGGACGAGATCCTTCAGCGTCTCGACCTTCTGGTTGAGCTGCTGCTGCTGCGCGATCTGCTTTTCCGCCTCCGCCTTCGCGTCCTCGGGATTTTTTTCCTTCGCGGTCTCGGCGCGCTTTTCGGTCTCCTTCTTCACCTCGGTCTGCTCCTTCGCGAGCGCCGCGGCGAGCTGGCTCACGGTCGGTGAAAGTTGTGCCAGCCGCTTGCGCGCGTCGGCCATCGCCTTGCGGAAAAGATCGAGCGCGAGCTTCACCTGCCCGGCGAGCTGCTCGGCATCCTTGCGCGCGGTCACGGGCAGGTACTCAAAATTCGCGCGCCCGCCCATCTCGCGCTCCAGCGAACGCCACGCCTCGATCTGCTGCGCCTTCGCGAGAATCTGCCACGCATCCGTGAACACCTTTGCCAGTTCCGCATCCGCCTTCGCAGGCTTCGCCTTCGCCAGCTCACCGGGAAACTCCCGCACCCGGCATTCCAGCCAGCGCCAGTCGCGCGGCGCGTCCGTGCGCGAGGCGAGTTCGCGCAGCTCCCACCGCTCGCTCGACGCGAGCTGCGTGAAGCCGTCCATCGTCTCCTGCAAATTGTGCCCGCTCTCCAGCACGCGGAAAATCGCGTCCATCTCGTCCAGCTTCGCGCGCATTTCCGCGGGATCGGTGCCCGGCGCGACCGCGTGCAGCGCCTCGATCGCCGCGACCGTCTGCCGCACGTCGGACACAAACTGATTGTCCGCGTGATGGCGGATCTCCTCGAGATCGCCGTTCGTCTTGAAAAGCTCGGAGCACACTTTCCAACGCGCATCGGTGAGCATCGCGCGAGCCTCCGCGGAGAACGCCTGCTCCTTCCGGATCGGCTCCAGCGATTCCGCGAGCTTTCCCACCGCCGCATACGCGGGCCCGGACTCCAATGCGGCATCGCGCATCAGCGCCACGGGGCGCAGACCGAACTCGCGGTTCCAGTCATTGAACGCCCGTGCCGCGCCCTCAATCGTTCGGTTGAAATCCGCGAGCTTGTAGGCCGCAGTTTTCAAAAGTGCCTTCTTGTCGGTGCCCTCCTCAGACGGGAGCGACTTCACGAGCCCCTCGCGATGTTTCGCGAGAAGCTGCGCCGTGAGTTTGGAACGCTCCTTGCCGACCCCGGCGCGCGTGCCCATCGGCGCGAGGATGTCCTCGATCACCTTCGTCTGCGAGGCCGTGACCTTCAGCCTGCTCGAAAGCGACGCCCACCGGGCCTCGTCGCTTCCCGCGGCGGACGCCAGTTCCATCAGCCGCTTCTGCTCACGCACGAGGATCAGCCCGTTCTCTGCAAGCACCGCGGACTCCTCGGAAAGCGTGATCGCCTCCGCCAGCGACTCCGCGGATCTTGCACGGTGCGAGAGTGAGGCCGCCGATTCCACCACGGCCGACTGAGTCCTGTGCGCTCCGGGTGAAAGTGTGATCGTCCCGGCTTCCGCACGCGCCATCTTCGCCGTATCAAATCCGATGTGCGCCAGCTCGCGTCCGAGCATCACGAGTTCCGCCGTAAGATGTCCGCCCTTCGCCTCGCGCAGCGCTGCGCCGAGCGCCGTCCACGACTCGGTGAACTTCCCGTCGAACTCCGCCGCCGCACCCGTGATCGCGACACTCGCCTGCTTCAACGCAGCCTCGTCGGCGTTCTTCACGCCACCCGTGGCCTCCATCGCCTTGCGCACCGCGGCGTGAAATTGCGACGATTGTTCCGCGAGCGTACGCACGCTCTCGTTCAGCGCGCGCAGCGAATCGAGCGCCTGCACGCGCCGCATCTCAAATCCCGACGCCGTGATCGTGACCTGCAACGGGCGCGACTCCGCCTTGCTGCCCTTCAGATCCGTCGCGACCAGTTTCATCGTCAGCAAATCGCCCGGCTTCACACCCGCCTGGAAAAGATCCCACTTGTCCTCGATGCGCACCTGCTTGCCCGCCTTCTTCGCGAGAACAGTTTCCTTCCAGCCGCCGGAATTGATCTTCACGAGCCGCGACACCTTCGCGAGTCCGAAATCGTCCGTCGCATTTCCGCTGATGTCCACCATCTCGTTCGCGGGAAGGATGAGATCGGTCTTCGGCTTCTCCAGTTCCACCACGGGCAGCAGATCGGGCTCGGCGCGGATTTCATTCTCCGGCGAAAACTTGTTTTCAAAACCGGTCTCCGCGCCGACCAGATGCACACGGTAGCTGCCGCTCGCGTTCATCGTGATTTTTCCCGAAAGCGATCCGTCCGCGCCAACCGTGAGCGGCACGGTGGCGCTCGTCTTGCCCTGCTCGATGAGCAGTTCCGCGCGCTGCACTGGCTGGTTCGTCTTCAGCTTCAGCTCAACCTCCGTGCCTTCGAGCGCGGCAATCGCGCCGTCCTTCTCGGTCACGATGCGGTCCGGCAGCTCGCTGTATTTGGGAAAATGGAACGTCTTTGCGAATTCGGTCACGTAAGGCCGCTCGCGCGCATCGAGCAGGTATTTCCGAGTGAGCGCATCGCCGGCCTTGATGCGGTAACGCACGCTCGCGCGACTCACCTGCACGGTCGCCGCGAAGCGATCATTTCCGAGCGGCTCCATTTCCATCACCTGCCAGCCGCCTCCGTCCTTTCCATCGCCCATCGTCTCGATCCGTGCGCGGTTCGCGGGCTGGCCCGCGAGCAAAATTTCCACACGCACCGTGTCACCCTGCGGCACGATGTGGTCGCCGCCCTCGGGCACCTGCACGATCACCTTCGTGCGCGACACGCGCTCGGTGTTCGCCCACGGCGCGAGCGCGCGCAGCAGCAGCGCCTGGAGATTCCAGCCGCTCGCGATCATCATCGCCACCGCCGTCGCCCCGATCGCAAATGCCCAGCCGATCGTCCGCCGAATCAGCGACACGGGAAGCAGCGACTTCATCTCCACGCCGCCCATCCGCCGCGCGACATCCGCCTGCAACAGCGCACGAAATTGTTCCGAATCAAACACCTCGCCCGGCGTCCGCCCGAGTTCCACGGCCGAAAGCAGATCCTCGCGAAGCCCCGGCTCCGCGTGCTCGATCAGCCGCGCGAGCTGCCGTTCGTCCGGCGCGTGCAGGAGCTGCCGCAGGCACTGCCGCCACAGCACGATCAGCGTCGCGAGATACGCCGTGCCGCTCAACGTCCAGCGCACCCACTCGGGCAGCATCCACGTCAGATCCACCCGCGCGACCACGAGAAGCGTGAGCACCAGCGCCGCGACTGCCGCAAGCACGCCCTTGATGATGATGAGCCGCCTGCGCCGCCGTGCAAATGCGTTCAGTTTCTGTGAAATCAGCGGGTCGAGGTTGGCGCTCATAATTGGGTCGGGGTCAGCGAATCGTATCGCAGGACTACCCGCTGGCCAGCCTGCACTTTGGCAGTCATGCAGGAAAAACCACGCTCGTCCGGCTGTTTGCAAAAAACCGCGTGAGGCAGACGGCGGTGGATTAAATCGTTCGCGCCGGACTCGACCGGGATTTTCAAGCCGAGCGATGACCGTCCGAGAGCAATCCCGCGCAGCCCAGCTCGCCGCAGGCGGGAAATGAGATCACCTGCACCATTTACATTGCCCGGCCTCGCGCGCACGGTGCGCCGCCATTCGGAGAAACCAACGTGCCGGAGGCGAGCCAACCCGCAGAAGAAAACAAAACCATGGGCGACAAATCCCCGAAAGCCAACCAGAAGAAATCCTCCCAGAAACAGGCGCAGCAGAGCAGTGCCGACAAGCAGAAACAGCAGGCCCTCGACGCGAAATTGGCCGCCGCCAAGAAGAAAAAATAACCGGCCGCCGCAGCCGCCCCCGACACGATCGCAGGTCACGCAGGCTCGCAGCCCCATCGGTGCAGGCGTGATTTTTCGCGGAAATTTCAGGCTGATCGCTGTTGATTTTCTAGCTCATGCTCGTCCCGCTCGATCAGGAATTTGAAGGGACGGACGTGCAATGAAAACACATACGGAAGGCCGCGCGGCGCTCCGAATCCTGTCGGCTGCCGACATGAGGCGCCGCCGCGCCAACCGCGAATCACTATCGCCTCGCCTTTCGCGCGCCGCTCCCCATCATCCCGTCCCGCCATGAAGAGCCGGACAGCCAATCTCGCACGCATCGCTTCCCCGGAAACGGCCCCGCGCGCCCGCCGGAAATTGCCCCCCTCATGAGCCACGGCCATTCCACGGAGGCACCCGCTTCGCCGCTTGTCGTCCAGGTCGGCTTCGCGGGTTCGCGGAGGCTTCTCGATCGCGCGGCATGTCCCGGCTTCGACGAAGCGAGCCTGCACAAGCAGATCGAGGATCACTTTGTCGCGACACTTGAGAGGCTTCCCGAAACGCTCGGCCTTACTGCGCATCACTTCCTCTGCGGCGTCTCCCAGATCGCCATCGGCGGAGACACGCTCTTCAGCCGCGCGTGTGCGCGTCTCGGCATCGCGCAACGCGTATTCCTCCCGCAGCACCGCGACGGGTACCTAACCGCGAGCGGTGAAAATGAAGAGCCTGACTTCACTCCGGCACAGGCGACGGTCGCGCGGGAACTGCTCGCAGGCGATCACATCATCGAGTCCCGCGTCGTCAGCGACTCGATGGAAAGGGAAGCGCAGTTCGAGGATGTGAATCTCGAAATCGTCCGCGTGAGCGACATCGTGATCGCCCTGCGCCGCGAAGATGCCGGCGGCAAGCCCGGCGGCACCGGCCACCTGATCGAACGGGCGCTCGTCCGGAAAAAGGTCGTGCTCGAAATCATCGTCTCCGTCCGCGAGGGCCGCGTCCATTTTCGCAACGACTGGCATCCCGTCCACCCGCACACCGAGCCCGGAGGCAGGCCGCCCTTCGAGGCGCCCGGCGTTCCGCCGGTCATCAGCCGCTTCGAGCACTCCGGCGAGATGGCATACGCTGCGAAGCTCAGGCAATTCACCGGCGCGGTGGCCAAGAAGAAGCGCGCATACTTCCGGTTCGCCGCGCTCGCCATCATCGGCACGCACGTCCTCGCCACGATTTGCGCCGCCGCGATCACCATCTTCCACGATGACCTGCACGATGTTCTCGCACGGCTGCTCGGCATCGAACTGCTCCTGCTCGGCTCGGGTCTTTTCGTCCACTGGAACCTGCACCATTCCGCCGCCGCGGAGCGATGGGCCACCGCGCGGCTCATTTCGGAAATCACCCGCTCCGTCATGGCGCTCTCCGGTGTGCGCGGCTACCTCGGCCATCTTTTCCAGCCCCACTTGCCGGAAAGCCTCCGCCACGTTTTGCGGACGCTGAACGTCTTTCATCTCAAGGCCACGCGAAGCCTGCCCGCCGAATCGTGGGCCGAACGGCGCGCATCCTACGTCGTCTCGCGCCTCGACGATCCACAGAACGGCCAGATTCCGTATTACACGCGCAGGCAGCGGAGCGCGCACTTCTGGCTGCTCATGAGCCGCGTCGGATTTTACCTCGGGAGCGGTCTCACGATCCTCGGCACCGTGGCGAAGCTCCTCCTCGGCTTTCACATTCACATCCTCGCGTTTCTCCATCTCGAAGACACCGCCTTGGAGCACGGACTTGGATTCTTCGGCATCGTGCTCCCTGTGCTCGCCGTGGCCGCCCTCTCGCTTGCCGCATCCTTCGACATCGAGGCCCGTGAGCACACTTACACGGAGATGCGCGAGGCATTGGAACGCCAGCGCGAGTTTCTGCTCGCCGCCATTTCCCAGCGGGAGTTCGAGGTGCTCGCGATGCAGACGGAGACGCGCCTCGTCGGTGAAAATGCGCGCTGGTTCGCGCGCCGCTTTTTCACCGGCGTCAGCTAGCCCCGCTGTGCGCTTGCCCCGGCTTGCCAACACCGCACGGCCCGGCGCACACTGCGCGACGGAATGACTTCCCGGCCCGTCATCTTCATCTCCGCGGTCAGCAAGGAACTGAGCAGCGCGCGCGATCTCGTGGCGAAGGTCGTCCACCTCCTCGGCTACGAACCCAAGTGGCAGGACATCGCCGCGACCGGGCAGGGCGATCTCCGCGGCGTGCTTCGGAAGTGGGTGGATGATTCGCAGGCCGTCATCCAGCTCGTCGGCAAATGCTACGGTGCGGAGCCCCGCGATCCGGATTCCGACTTCGGCCGCGTGAGCTACACGCAGTATGAGGCGATGCACGCGCGCAAGAGTGGAAAGCCTGTCTGGTATTTTTTCGAGGACGAAGGCTTTGCCCCCGACCCGCACGAGCCCGAGCCCGAGGAACTGCGCGCGCTCCAGCAGTCCTATCACGACCGCGTGCGCGCCAGCGGCGACCTGCGGCACCGCTTTTCCAATCTCCTCGAACTCGAAAACTCCATCCTCAAGCTCCGCGACGATCTCGGCCAGCTCCGCCGCCGCGGCAGACAGTGGGCCGCGCTGGTGCTCGCGCTCCTGTTGCTCGCGGTGGGTGGCGTCGTGTGGACGAAAATCGGCCAGCACAGGCAGGATGACGCCATCAGCAACGTCAGGAAACAGAACGAAGATCTCGCCGGTCAGAATGAGAAACTCCTCAGCGCGCTGCGCGACCTGCCGCAGGCGCTCTCGCAGTCCGCGCAAGCCGGCGGCAAGGACGACGATCCCGCACGCCTCGCCGCCGCATACGCGGCATTGGAAAAAAAGTACAAGCTCGATCCCGGCAGCCTCGCCGAGGAACTCCCGCGCTTCGCGAAGCAGCTCAGCATGCGCACAGATGCGAATCCGCTCGACCGCGCCAGCGCATTCTACGCTGTGGGAAATTACTCCGCCGCCGAGCAGCAGGCCCTGCTCGGCAAGGACGCATCGCTCGCCGCCGGCAAGCCCGCCCGCGAGGCGATCGGCGCGCTCTCACTCGCTGGCCGTTGCGCAGAGGCGCAGTACCGTTACGCCGACGCCATGCGGCATTACCTCGAGGCAGCCGCGCTCACGGATGTGAAACGCGATCCGCTGGAATGGGCACACACGCAGGAGGACATCGCCTTCACGCACTTTCACGAGGGCCGGTTCCGCGACGCAGAGCAGATCTTCCGCAAGGTGAGCGCCGTCCGCGCGCAGGTGCAGGGATCTGAGCATCCCTCCACCCTTTTCAGCCGCAGCGATGTCGCGCGCATGCTCGACGACCAGGGCCGGCACGCCGAGGCCGAAAAGGAACACCGCGACGTGCTGGCCATCCGCACGCGCGTGCTCGGCCCCGGCAATCTCGACACCCTCGCCAATCACAAGGATCTCGCGCGGTCGCTCGACGGCCAGGGAAGGCACGCCGAGGCCGAGAACGAAAGGCGCACGGCCCGCGAAGCCACGCTGAACGGAATCCGCGAACTCCTCGTCATCGCGGAAAGAATGCAGGGTCCCGAACACCCCGACACGCTGAACAACCGCAACCAAGTCGCCATCGCGCTGGCCAAGGACGGCAGCTTCGCCGAGGCGGAAAAGGAATTCCGCACGGTGCTCGCCGTCCGCCTCCGCACCCTCGGCCCCGAGCACCGCGACACCCTCGTGAGCCGCAGCCAGGTGGCGAACACGCTCACGGATCAGGGCCGTGCGGCCGAGGCCGAACGCGAACATCGCGACGTGCTGGCCATCCGCCTCCGCGTGCTCGGCGCGGAGCATCACGACACGCTCGTCGGGCGGGGCGACCTGATCCGTTCGCTCGGTCGGCAGCAAAAGCACGCCGAGGCCGAAACGGAAATCCGCACTCTGCTCGAAGCCCAGCAGCGCGTGCTCGGATCGGAGCATCCCGACACGATCAATACACAGTACAATCTCGCCGACTCGCTGCGCGCCCAGCACAAATACCCGGAAGCGGAGCGGGTCTTCCGCGCCATCCTCGCCATTTGCGAACACACCCTCGGCCCGGATCATCCCGGCACCCTTGCGATGCGGAACGATGTCGCAGGAGCACTCGCCGATCAGCACAGGCACGCCGACGCGGAAAAGGAGCTTCGCACCGTCCTCACGAGCCGCGAACGCACCCTCGGCCCCGAGCATCCCGACACTCTCTTCGCCCGCGGGAACATCGCCCGCGCGCTCGCTGATCAGGGAAAGGACGCCGAGGCGGAAAAGGAATTGCGCCAGCTCCTCGCAGACCGCATCCGCGTCCTCGGAGCCGAGGATCCCGATACACTGGACACCCGGAACCGCCTCGCCAATTCGCTCGCAGCGCAGGGTAACCACACTGGCGCGGAGCAGGAATTCCGCACCATTCTTGCCGTCCGGCAGCGCGAACTCATCGCCGACCATCCCGACATCCTCAGCAGCAGGATTGACGTGGCGCTCGAACTCGACGCCCAGGGAAAGCACGCCGAAGCCGAAGCGGAACACCGCGCCGTGCTCGCCATTCGCGAACGCCAGCCCGGCGAGGCGCGCCCCGAGGTCTTCGACAGTTGTTATCACCTCGCGGAATGCCTCGAGGATCAGGCGCGCTTTCGGGAGGCCCTCGCATTCGCACAGCGCGCCCTCAAGGGCTACGACCGTGTGTACGGCAAGGATGACTCGTACACAGACGACGCCCGCAAGCTGGTCGCCCGCCTGCAGGGAAAGTGATCTCGGCATCGCCGGATGCGCGGCCACACGATGCTTGGAGCTGGTTTGGACTGTGCAGCCTTCAGCTCGGAGGCCAGGCCGCGGCTGAGTGCGGAATGCGAATGCCAACCGACGCCCGGCCCATCGTGTTGCTTCGCCCCGGCCAGCTTGCACAAGAGTCAGCGAGTTGTTCTGTTCGCGAAATCATGCGCCACTTTCTCCCGCTGCTGCTCACCACCGCCCTCGCCTTCTCCGCCGACGAGGTGGACACGCCGAAGTCGCCGAAGAGAAACGACGACAAGACTCCGAAAGGCAACGCGTCGCTGCAGACCCCGGAGGCCGCGATGAAAAACTTCGCCGTCGCGCCGGGACTGCGCGTGGACGTGTGGGCCGCGGAGCCGCTGCTGGAAAATCCCATCGCGCTTTCATTCGACGCACAGGGCCGCGCATTTGTCGCTGTGACGGAACGCCGCCGCACTTCCGTGCCGGACATCCGCAAGCACGAGGACTGGCAGATCGAAAACCTCTCGCTGCGCACAGTCGAGGCGCGCATCGCATTTTTGAAGACGAAGATGCCCGAGTCGCCTGCGGTGAAACCGAAGAAGCCCGAGGAGGACATCAACAAGGACGGGCAACTCGACTGGCGCGACTGGGCGGTGGAGTCGGAGGAGATTCGCGTCGTCGAGGACAGCACGGGTTCGGGCCGCGCGGACAAGTCGCGCGTGCTCGCGAGCGGCTTCAACTCACTCGAAACCGGCCTCGGCGCGGGCGTGCTCGCGATGCCGGACGGCGGCGCGATTTACACCTGCGCACCGGACCTCTGGCGCATCACGCGCGACGGCACGAAGACGAAGCTCGCGACGGGATTCGGCGTCCACGTCGCCTTCGGCGGGCACGACATGCACGGCGTGAAGATGGGGCCGGATGGTCGCATCTATTTCACCATCGCCGACTGCGGCGCGCACGTCGTGTCGAAGGAGGGAAAAGTGATCGACATGCCGGACAGCGGCGCGGTCTATCGCTGCTGGCCGAATGGCGACGCGCTCGAACTTTACGCCTGGGGCCTGCGCAATCCGCAGTGCCTCGCCTTCAACGACGTGGGCGATCTCTTCACCGGCGACAACAACGCCGACGGCGGCGACAAGGCGCGCTGGGTTCACGTCGTCGAGGGCGCGGACTACGGCTGGCGCATCGGCTGGCAGTTCCTGCCGAAGCTCGGCGCATGGAACAGCGAGGGCATGTGGCACCTCGACGTGGCGGAGACGAACGCCGCCATCCTCCCGCCCGTCGCGCACATCACGCACGGCCCCGCGGGCATCTCGTTTTATCCCGGCACCGGACTGCCGGAAAAATATCGCGGCCACTTTTTCGTCGCCGATTTCCCCGGCGGCGTGCGCCACTTCGCGCTGAAGCAAAAAGGCGCGAGCTACGAAGTGGACGGCATGGCCGGCGACGATCCGATTTTGCAAAACAACTCGCCGAGCGAGATGCGAAACAAACTGCTGTGGAACCTGTATCCGAGCGACGTGCAGTTCCCGCCCGGCGGCGGCGTGTGCGTGCTCGACTGGGTCTATGGCTGGGAAAAAACTGGCAAGGGCCGCATCTACCGCGTGCACGATGTGGCAGTGGACGAAAGCGTGCCCGTGCAGGAAACGAAGCGCCTGCTCGCCGATGGAATGTCGAAGCGCAAACCCGAGGAACTTGCGAAGCTGCTCGGGCACGTGGATCGGCGCGTGCGGATTGCGGCACAGTTTGAACTCGTGCTCCGCGGCGATCCCATTCCGCTCGCGCAAGCAACGCTCGACACAAACCCGCGCATCATGCGGCTCCACGGAATCTGGGGCATCACGCAACTCGCGCACACGAAGCCCGACGCCGCGCAGAAACTCATGCCGCTCGCGATGGGTGCCGACGCCGAAGTGCGCGCGCAGTGGGCGAAATTTGTCGGCGAGACGCGGCTCGGCGGTGAAAGCGATTTGCTTGTCCGGTTGCTCGGCGACAAGGAGCCGCGCGTGCGGTTCTTTGCAGTGCAAAGCCTCGGAAAATTGAAAGCGCACGATGCGGTGCCTGCATTGTTCGGCGCGTTGAAAGCAAACGCGGATCGCGACCCGATGCTGCGTCACGCTCTTGTCGCCGTGCTCGCCCAATGCGCCGACGCGGCGGAACTTTCCGCGAAGCAATCGGATCCCTCGGAATCCGTCCGTCTCAGCGTGCTGCTCGCGCTCCGTCGCACCGGCTGCATGGACGCCGTGAATTTCCTGAACGACAAAAGCCCGCGTCTCCGTCTCGAAGCCGTGCGCGCGATCCATGATGCACCAATCCCCGGTGTACTGCCCGCGCTGGCAGCGCTGGATTTGAGCAAGCTGAACCTCAAGCCAGCCGCACCGCCTGTCCCGAAGCAACCATCGAAAACCGCAGAGACACCGAAGACAAAGGACGCAAACGCATCCAAAAAGCCGAAGGACGCGACCGCTCGCCCGAGTGATGAAGCGCTCGCTCGCCGCGTCATCAATGCGAACTACCGCATCGGCACTGCCGAAACAGCGAAGCGTCTCGCGACCATCGCTGCGAACAGTGCGATTGCGGAATCCGTACGGCTCGATGCACTCGAAGCACTCTCGCAGTGGCCGGTGAAACTCGGACGCGATCGCGTGCTCGGCATCGTCATCGCTGGCGACGGACAACGGAATGCCAAGGATGCGGCGGCGCTCGCACCACTCCTCGTCACGCTGCTCGGCGAAAACAGCGACGACATCCGCATCGCCGCGCTGAATGCGGCGGGCGCGAACAAACTCACCGCGGCGGCGGAAACGATCACGATGCTCGCGACAAACTCGAACGCCTCGGGTGCCGTCCGCGCCGCCACGCTCGATGCGCTCGCGGCGATGGATTCGCCGAAGCTCGGGCCGCTCGTCATCGCGTCGCTCGAATCCAGCGACAAGACGCTCGCGGAAGCCGCGCGGAAACTCGCTGGGAAAATTTCACCGGCGGCAGCGGTGAAAGCCAATGCGGCGGTTCTCGGCAAAGGCGGTGTGCGCGAGCAACAGCAGGCGCTCGCGACCATTGCCGCGGAGACCTGCCCCGAGGCGGATGCCGTCATCGCGAAGCAACTCGATCTTCTGCTCGCGGGAAAAGTGAAGCCGGGACTCGTGCTCGATTTGCTCGAAGCCGCGGCTGAGAGGAAGGACGCAGCAATTCAAAAGAAGCTCGCCGCATTTGAAGCCGCGCGGAAGGCGGACGATCCCCTCGCCCGCTGGCGCGAATGCATCGAGGGCGGCGACTCGAAGGCGGGGAAACAAATTTTTTCCGAGAAGGCCGAGGCCGCGTGCATGCGCTGCCACAAGGTGAAGGGCGAAGGCGGCGACGTCGGCCCCGACCTCGCGGAAGTCGGTAAAAAGATGGGCCGCGAGTATGTTCTTCAAAGCATCGTGGACCCGAACGCCGTAATCGCGAAAGGCTACGACAACATCATGGTGACGCTGAAAAATGGCGACATCATCGCGGGATTGCTGAGCAATGAAACCGGCGATGAAATCGCCCTGAAAAATCCCGCCGATGCAAAATTGCAACGCGTGAAAAAAGCCGACGTGAAGGAGCGCATGTCGCTGCCGAGCGCGATGCCACCGGGCATGGGCGAAATCCTGACGAAGCGCGAACTGCGCGACGTGGTGCAATATCTCTCGGCCCTGAAGTGATGCGGGCTCTGCGTTCGCTCACCGCGCGGGCTGCGGCGGCACCTCAAATTCCACGCGCAGTCCGAGCTTTTTGACGAACGCAGAAAAATCCGCGGTGAGCTTTTCATCACTGCGTCCGCGGCGGATGAAATCGGCGGCCGCCTTTTTTGCGATCTCGGACACCGGCGTCCCCGAGACCATCCGATAGCCGGAGGTCATGAATACGACCCTCGGGCGATTCAGCCCGCGGCGAATCGTGTCGAGGAAGCCGGCAATCTCCGTACCGTCGCCTGCGCCATCGTGCCGGAGGAGGAAATACACGAAGAGCGCGGCGGAATTGTAGAGATCGTAGGCGGACCGGCTGGCGACGCGTTCCTCCCACGACGACACGGTGAAATCCATGAGCTGCGCCGGCTGGATGATGTTGAGCGGCTTGGTGTCGCCGGGGCTCCGCCATTTCTGCACGTAGGCGGCGACCGCGGTGTCCATCGAGGTGAATGCGTAGCGGCCGCGCGCGTACGGCGTCGCGGCGATGACTTCGGCGAGCCCTTCACCAAACCACACGGGGAGTGCGTCGCCCCATCGCATGAGGAGCTGATGCGTGACCTCATGCTTCACGACAAAGAGATTCTTCTGGTGGTCGTATGTCCTCGCGAAGCCCGTCGCGCGGATGCCGAGGTTTGGAAGCAGCAGCAACATGCGCCCGGTTTCGCCCTGAAAATATCCGCCGCTCTCCGGGACACCGCCAGCCTCGGCGTACTGCTCGGCGGTGGAGAAAAAGGACACGGAATATTTCTCCTTCTCGCCTCCGCGGTGCAGGCCGAGCGGCAGCGCCATCAGTGCGGCGCGCGTGGCCTCGAAGACGCCGTTCAGATCGCGTACGACATCGAGCGGGAGGCTCACGTCCGACTGCATGATGAAATGCGCGCCCTCGTACGCGAACGCTGCGGCCTTCGGGTCTTCGGTCTTCAGCTTCACGTCGAAGTCCGTGGCCACAGCCTCGGGCGGCCACGGCGCGAGGCGCTGCGGATCCACGAGCGGCGCGGTCGGATTTGCCGAGCGCCATGCGGTCACGAAATTCAGATCGGCGGGGCTCAGTTGCGCGAGCCCGAGCACCGCCTTGCTGCGGTCGGGCAGCGCGAAAGTCGCGCGCCACGCGTCGGTCGCGATAATCTCTGCGGTAAATTTTCGTCCCGCCCGATCCGTCCACTCGCGCATCTCCGCGCACGCCGCGCCGCGGAGGAAAATCAGCGAAAGCAGGAGCGGCGCGGCGCGGCTCACAGGTGCGGATAGTAGGCCATGTAAGACGTGCCTTCCATCTCCTCGATGCGCATCCGGCGATTCCGCACGCGCTCGCCCCAGCTCTCGGTGAAAATGACCTCACGCCGCGCGAGATTGTAGCCGGTGACGAGCGAGGAATGCGAGAAGCTGTCCTTCGTCGGCCACGTTTTCCGGTCGTTGAGATCGGGCTTCGGCAGTGTCGCCGCAGGATCGTTTTGAAAGCGTTCGGCAAATGCGCCGTGCAGGAAATCGCGCTCCTGGCTCCAATGCCGGAAGACGACGACGGGGATGCCCGCGTCAATCGCCGCGCGCGCCTTCTCAAATTCAAACTGCGTGGTGCGCGCGAGTTTCAGCTTCGCCGCGTCCGCCGCGGCGTCGAAGACCGCGCGGATGTCCGAGTGGTACGTGCTTCCGAATTTGATGCCCGCTCCACCCGCGTAATCCTCCGTGTCGAGCCGCAGCCCGAGGTATTGCATCTCCATCGCGAGCGTCGCCACGCCGCAGTACGCGCGATCTCCCTGCGTGAAAATGGGCACGCCTTCGAGCAGACGATCACCGTTCGGGGCATTCATCACGCGCGATGCGAACGCATGAGCCTGATCGTCCTTTTTCACGGAGCGACGCGACGCGCTGAGAGGGCTCACGGCATCCGGCTCCGTGCGCGTCACCGTGAATTTCACGAGCTGGTTGTCGCGGAGCGTCAGCCGCGTCCACAGGTCGCCCGTGTGAAAGACGAGCACGTCCTGCTTGAGCACGCCCTTGTCCACGAACGCCACCTTGCGCCCCGCGCTGCCCGCGAGTGTGGCGAGGCCGCGCTCCACGTCCGCCGCGGTCTGCTTGTAGAGCGCGGTGAATTGCGGACCCTTCGTCGCGGCCACGCGTTTCGCATCGGCATCCGGCACGAAGCCAAACCACGCGCCCGAATCGAGCACGACCACGGTGATGCCCGTGAGCTTGCCGCGCTCGAACACGCCACGCACTGAGTAGGCCGCATGGCTGAAGACGTCGCACGGCCCGGAAAAATTCCGGTGCTCCTCAGCCGCGGCCGCGGGCACCGCGCCCCAGCCGTTGAGAAAATCGGGTGCGTCCCACACGGCGGAATTTTTCAGTGCATCCGGCACGGGAAACGTGCGGGTCGCCGGCTTGAGCGAAAGCTGGAATTGCGCAGACGCCGGAAGCGCCGTCCCGCACAGCAGCACCGCAGCACAGAACCATCGGGCGGCGCGCGCGTTCACTTCGCGGGGGTGAAATCCACGATTACTTCCTTCCCGCCCGACTTGCGCGCGGTGATGAGCGAGGATTCGTAGCGGAATGATTTTTCACCGCCAGGCGACGACTGCCTGGCATCGCCCGCAAGTGCGGTGATGTTTGCGATCACCTGCGCGTAAAGCCCTCCTGGATTCGACTTCGCGTTCTTCAATTTCGCCTCGTCGAACCGCACCGTGATCCGCCGCACGACGCCAGCCGTGCGCTCGGCGGAAACCTGCGCCGCGGGAATCCCGAACACGATCGCCTCGGCCGCAAGATCGAGATTTTCGACGTCACCCTTTTTTCCCGCACGCGCCTTCCAGTCTCCCTTGAGTTCCGCGCCCTGCGCCCACAGATCGGGAGACGCCGCGTATTTTTCAAAGGCCACGCCAACGGCACCGAAGATGCCATTGCCGATGGTCTGCGGAACGGCCTGGGCGGATCTTGCAAGGAGGAATGCGACAGCGAGAGCGGAGAGGATTGCTTTCATGAGAAGGAGGGGTTGCAGGAAAGGTGTGCCGTTCGTGCGGGCGTTCAAGTCCGAAGGTTGGTGCACCGGCACAAACTCGCACGCCCCCCATTTCTCGAATTGCGCAACCGGCGACTCCCGGCCCTACTGCCGCATGAAAAGCGCGAACACGAGCAAGGAACTTTACCGGCAGTTGCGCGCGCTGCCGTGGGAGCGGCTTTGGAAAGACGAAGTGCAGAAATTTGATCGCGCCGCGGCGAGGGATCGCTTCGAGCGCGTGTCCGTCGTGCGCGCAGTCGGCGTAGTTTTCCCGGAGTCCGGCCCCGCCGCGCAGCGCGACGAAGTTCGGGAGTGGCTGCGCAGGCTGCTCCATGATCCCGAGGAAAAAATCCGCCGTTACGCAATGGCGGCGCTTCCAAAAATCGGCGCAGGCGCAGGCGATGAGGCCGAGCTTCTCACGCTGCTGCGCACCGGCGCGGGCGAGCGCGAGAAAAAATATCTGGGCCGGACACTCGACAAGATCGGCGGCGAGGCGACGCTTGAGGCGCTCGCGGAAACCGGTGCGCTCGGCGTCCGCACCGAGCAGAAAGTGAAGGCGAGCATCGCGCGCAGCCAGGCTCCAAGTGCGGTCGTCCTCGGTGCGGAGATTGCAGATTTTCGCGGACTGCGCATCCACCTGCGCGGACGCGCGGGACTCGAAGAAATCGTGCGCGAGGAAGTGGAAGCAAACGGGAAATTTTCCGTGCTCGACGTGCAGCCGGGGCTCGTCGCGATCACGGCGCAGGCTCCTTTCGCGCTTTCGGATATTTTTGCGCTCCGCTGCTTCGGCACCGTGGGCATCGTTCTCGGCGTCGCGAAATCCGGTGGCGGATCCGTGTCGCCGGACGCGTTTGCGGCAGTAATCGCCTCGCCGCAGTCCCGGCGGCTGCTCGGTGCGCTCACGCGCGGCACGATCCGCTACCGTCTCGAATTCGTCGCAAAAGGCCACCAGCGCGCCGCGGTGCGCGAGATCGCAAACCGTGCCTACGCGCTCTGCCCGCAGATTCTCAACGATGCGCGCGAGGCGCCGTGGGCGGTGGACATTCACCCGGCTGCGGACGGCGAGTCCGTCGAGCTGCGTCCGCGCATCTCGCCCGATCCGCGGCACGCGTACCGGCTCGACGATGTCCCAGCCGCGTCGCATCCGCCGCTCGCGGCGTGCATGGCCCGGCTCGCCGGGCGTCAGGAAAATGAGAGCGTCTGGGATCCATTTTGCGGCTCCGGCCTCGAGCTGATCGAGCGCACGCGGCTCGGCGGAGTGAAGCGCGTATTCGGCAGCGACCTCAGCGCCGAGGCGATTGCGATTGCGGGACGGAATTTTTCCGCCGCTCAACTTGGTGCGGTCGCGACACGTTTTGCACGGTGCGACTTCCGGGATTTCCCCGATCTCGAAAAACTCCCGCCTCACAGTCTCACGCTGATCATCAGCAATCCGCCGCTCGGCAGGCGCATCCCGATCCGAAATCTCCGCGGGCTCTTCGAGGATCTCTTCGCCACTGCGGCAAAGCTGCTCGCTCCGGGCGGACGGCTCGTTTTCACAAACCCGTTCCACATGGAAAGCCCCGAGCCTTCGCTGAAGCTCCAGTCGCGGCGAAGCGTGGATCTCGGGGGCTTCGAGTGCAGGCTGGAGTCGTATCTCAAGCGCGCGCGGTGAGCCTCATTGATCCCTCCGCCAGCGCGGCTCTTCCTCGTGTTCGCGCTCGCTGCGCTCGGTGAATCTCCGCGCCTTCTTCTGCTCCTCGCGGCGCGCGACACGTTCGCCGGTCATCTGACGTTTCTTCCGGCTGAGGCGCAGCTTTTGGATTTCGTCCTCGAGCTTTTGGAATCCCTCGAAGCGCGCCGCGCTCATTTTCCCGGCTGCCATTGCCGCGCGGATCGCGCAACCGGCGTCGGTGCCGTGCTTGCAATCATGGAACCTGCACTGCGCCGCGAGTTCCGAGATGTCGGCGAAACGCTCGCGCAACGTGCCCTCATCCGTCCACATGTGGACTTCGCGGATGCCAGGATTATCAATCAGAATTCCGCCGCCGCGCAGGACGAACAGCTCGCGCGCAGTCGTGCTGTGCCGGCCTTTGCCGGTCGTCTCGTTGACCTCGTCGGTCCACTGGTATTCGTCACCGAGGATGTGGTTCAAGATGGACGATTTTCCGACGCCGCTCGATCCCACGAGCGTGATCGAGATGCCGCGCCGCAGGTATTTTTTGAGCACCTTGAGGCTCGTGCCTTTTGCCGCACTCGTGATGTGAACGTCGGCCTCGGGATTCAGCGCGCGGATCGCATCCGCGACTTCGCTGTTTTTTCCGTCTGAAAAAAGGTCGGCCTTGTTCACGAGCACGACGGCCTTCGCACGGCTGCGCGAAATGATTGCGAAATACCGCTCCATCCTGCGCAGGCTGAAATCCGGTCCGGCATCCGTGACGACCGCGACGACATCCACATTCGCCGCGATCACCTGCTCCTCCGTGCTGCGCCCGGACATTTTCCGCGAGAGGCACGTCTGCCGCGCGAGGCGCGCGCGGATCATCGTCTCGCCATCTTCGCCGCCGAGGTCGAGCGCGACCCAGTCGCCGACGGCGGGCAGCTCGGCATCCGTCGCCGCGTCGTGATACACCTTGCCGCTCATCGTGACTTCGAGTTCCTCGCCGTCCGCAAGCAACGCACCGTAGCTGATCTTGTTGTCACGGATCAGCCGCGCCGGCTTCCATCCCTCGCCGTGATAGGGGGCGAATTCGCTCTCAAATTCCGCATTCCATCCGAGATCCGCGAGAGTCATCGTGCGCTGGAAAAACGGCGCGTGTCGCGCATGAGCTTGGCGGAGGCCAGTCTGCTGGTGGAAAAATCGTTCACGGATTCGAGGACGAAGAGCTTATGCCCAATCTGTGCGTTTGGAAATGCCCGTCGTCGCGAATTCTGGCGCAGCAGATCAAAGGCGTGAAATTGCCGGACGCGCAACCTCCCGGCGTTTCGCGAGGAGTTTCTTGCGGTGCGCGACAATGATGCGTTCCTTCTGAGCATGTTCACACGTTCATCGGGCAGTCCCATTTCGGTCGTCACAGGTTCCGCAGGTTTCCTTGGCTCGCATCTCACCGACCGCCTCCTCGCGGAAGGCCATCGCGTCATCGGCATAGACAATTTCATCACCGGCAACGTCGCCAACTTCTCGCACCTCGCCGGCAACGGGAACTTCCGCTTCATCAAGCACGACGTCTCGAATTTCATCTACCTGCCCGATGATGTGGACTTCGTCTTCCACTTCGCGTCGCCCGCGTCGCCGATTGATTACCTCGAGTTCCCGATCCAGACGCTGAAAGTCGGCTCGCTCGGCACGCACAACACGCTCGGCCTCGCGAAGGACAAGGGTGCCGGCTACCTCATCGCAAGCACGAGCGAATGCTACGGGGACCCGCTCGAACATCCGCAAAAGGAAAGCTACTGGGGCAACGTGAATCCCGTCGGCCCGCGCGGCTGCTACGACGAGGCGAAGCGCTTCGCCGAGGCGATGACGATGGCCTACCACCGCTTCCACAAGGTCAACACCCACATCGTCCGCATCTTCAACACCTATGGCCCCCGCATGAGGCTCCGCGACGGCCGCGTCGTCCCCGCCTTCATCTGCCAGGCGCTCACGGACAAGCCGCTCACCGTCTTCGGCGACGGCTCGCAGACGCGCTCGTTCTGCTACTGCACCGACCTCATTGACGGCATCTTCAGGCTCTCGCAATCCGACTACCACGAGCCCGTGAACATCGGCAACCCGCGCGAGATGACCATCAAGGAATTCGGCGAACACATCATCCAGTTCACAGGCACAAAGTCGTCCTTCGACTTCAAGCCCATCCCGGTGGACGACCCGAAAGTCCGCCGCCCCGACATCACGCTCGCCAAGAAACTCCTCGGCTGGGAGCCGCGCGTTTCGTTTGAGGAAGGCATCGCGAAGACCATCGAGTTCTTCCGAGGCCGCATCGCCGCCGGCGATCCGGTCGCCTAGCTGCAAGAAGAAAGGCACGCCCGCGTTCTTGGGGTGCATGAGCGGATGCCCAAACACGGCATTGCCGGATGAACCGCACCGAACTATCCCATACCGCTTCCCATGAAATTCCTCCTGCTCCCCGCGTTCTCCATTCTTTCCGCATCTACACTTGCCGCGGACCCGCACCCGCTTCCAACCGCACACACCAACCGCAACATCGAAGGCTGGAACGTGCGCGTGGACGACCGGCTCCTGCATGGTGAAGCTGCACCGACGGGCGAACGCGCGCTGAAACTCCTCACCGCACGCCTCGTCGCCATCACCATCGTCGTGCCGGAAAAATCCCTCGCAAAGCTGCGTGCGATCACCATCGAGCTGGATCTCGACTACGGCGACCTCCATGTGATGCAGTATCACCCGAATGCAGGCTGGCTGAAAGGCCACGGCTACAGCGAGGCTCTCGCAAAATGCGTTCACATTCCCGAAGCGGAGGCATTCCTGTCGCCCTATGAAAACCACCGCATGCCCTGGGTCGTGCTTCACGAGCTTGCGCACGGGTTTCACGATCAGGTGATTGGATTCGAGGAGCCGCGCGTGACCGCGGCATGGAAGAAATTTTGCGACAGCGGGAAATACAAGTCCGTGCTCACGAGCCCCGGCCACATGCGCGAGCACTATGGGCTGACGAATCAGAAGGAGTTTTTCGCCGAGATGACCGAGGCCTATTTTGGCTCGAATGATTTCTATCCGTTCGTCACCGGCGAACTGAAGCAGGCCGAGCCCGACATTTTTTCGCTGCTCGAGGAAATATGGGGCCCGCTGCCTTCCCGCACCAAGTCCAAGCCCGAATCAAAAAAGTGAAACGGATTACCCTCTTCCTGCTGCTGCTCTTCGTCGCAACCTCCGGCACGTACCACGCGGCTGCACAGACAGACTCAGCCAGCAGTGCATACAGAAATTGGCCGCACTCCGGTGCGCTCACGATTCTGACGACCCCGGATGGCGCAGATTTGCCAAAAGGAACAATCGTCGAGGAATTCCCACTGCTCATTCGGCTAAACAAGGAATGGTTCGACTTCACGCAGGCTAAGGCAGGCGGTGAAGATATCCGCTTTTCGACTGAAACGGGCAAAGTTCTGACGTACGAGATCGAGGAATGGGATGCGGCAAAGGGCACCGCGACCATCTGGGTGCGCATCCCGCACATCGAAGGCAATTCCCGGCAGACGCTACACATCCACTGGGGCAAGGCGGATGCAGCGAGCGAATCGAGTGCGAAGGCGGTCTTCAATGAATCGAACGGCTACGTCAGCGTGTGGCACATGGGCGACACGGTGCGCGATGAAGTCGGCACGCTGGAATCGAAAGACACCGGCACTGCGCCGATCACAGGGATGATCGGCAAGGCCCGGCACTTTCCCGGAAAGGCGGGTATCTTCTGCGGGGATAAGATCACAAGCTATCCTTCGGCGGATGCCCCGCACACGACCGAGGCATGGTTTCGCGCGGAACAGGCCAATAGCACGATCATCGGGTGGGGCAACGAGGGCGGCGGCCGGGGAAGCAAGATACGCATGCAACTCCCCAGTCCGCCACATGTGCGGATTGACAGTGACTTTTCCAATGTCGAAGCCAGCAGCAGCCTGCCCCTCCGCGAGTGGATCCATGTCGTTCATACCTACGGCAACGGGCCGCGGCGTATCTATATCAATGGCAAGCTAGATGGCGAAGCCACGACCAAATTGGATATCAAGAACCCTGCGCGCCTTTGGCTCGGGGGTTGGTATCACAACTATGATTTCGTGGGCGACCTCGACGAAGTGCGGATATCAAAGGTCGCGCGTTCTGCCGAATGGGTGCGTCTCCAATACGAGAATCAGAAACCGCTGCAAACACTCGTGGGCCCGATGCCGCAGCCCGGCGCCGCATTTTTGGTGACACCTGCACAGGCGACCGTCCTCGAAGGAAAGACGCAGCAATTCACAGCGCAGGCAGGCGGAGCGCAGAAAGTGTATTGGATCCTGAAACGCGACGGTCAGGAATCGGTCGTGGCGACGGACACGTTCAAGTATGACTTCAACGCAGGCCGGATCAGCGGGGACAAGAGCGCCACGCTGACCTTCAAGGCGGTCTATCGAAACGAAGTCAAGACCAGCGCAATTCCGATTGCTGTGAAAGAGGACATCGAGGAACCGGTCTTTGTGCTCAAAGCTCCTGCTGCATGGGATGGCCGGACGAGGATAGAAATCGTTCCGCAAGTGACTAACCTTGCCGCGATGCAGGCAAAGGGTGCCGGGGAACTGAAGATTGAATGGAAGGTCGCCGACATCGCAACGATCAAGGAAATAGTACCTGGAAAACTGCTCCTGAGGCGCGCACAGAACAGTGGCACCATGACTGTGACGGCAACGGTGAGCAATGGCGGCGAGCCGATCACTCACACGGCAAGTATCGCCGTGACAGAACCAAAGAGTGACCCGTGGCTGGTGCGAACGCCAGGAACGGATGAGAAGCCGGAAGAAGGGCAATTCTTTGCGCGCGACGATAAGAATGAAGGGACGCTTTATTACAATGGCACGCTCACCGAGGCTTCGGACTCCGTCTTTCTGAAAGTCTATGCGGACGACAAGCCTTACAGGAGCGAGACGGCCAAAGTCGCAGCGGATAAAACTTATGCGCTGTCGGCAAAGCTCAAGCCGGGGCTGATCAAATACAAGGTTGAGTTTGGCACCAAGACGAACGGGCGCGAGACCATCATGCAGACCGTTGGCAATCTTGTTTGCGGCGATGCCTATCTCATTGACGGGCAATCCAACGCACTCGCCACCGACACCCGCGAGGTGTCACCGCCGGAGACGAACGAATGGATTCGCAGCTATGGCCGTCCGCCTGGAAATCCGAAGGACGCTGCGGGGAATCTCTGGTGCTATCCCGTCTGGAAAGCACAGAAGGGCGAGAAGGCGGAACTCGGCTGGTGGGGCATGGAACTGGCAAAGCGCCTGCTCGAAAGCCAGAAGGTGCCCATCTTCATCATCAATGCGGCCGTCGGCGGGACGCGCATTGACCAGCATCAGCGGAATGAATCCGATCCCGCTGACCTGACCACCATCTATGGCCGGATGCTCTGGCGTGTGCGGCAGGCGAAGCTTACCCACGGCATTCGCGGCATCCTATGGCATCAGGGGGAAAATAACCAGGGCACCGCGGGGCCGACTGGAGACTATGATTGGAAGGCGTACGAGGATTACTTCGTCGAGATGTCCGCAGGGTGGAAGCGGGACTTCCCGAATGTGCGGCACTACTATGTGTTCCAAATCTGGCCGAACTCTTGCAGCATGGCGGGCAACACCGGGGCCGGGGACATGATCCGCGAAATCCAGCGCAGTCTGCCCCGCCTCTATTCAAACATGGGAGCCATGTCCACACTCGGCATCAAGCCGCCGGGCGGATGCCACTTCCCGCTCATCGGCTGGACGGAATTCGCGCGCTTGATCCAGCCTTTGATTGAGCGGGATCACTATGCACGCCAATTTGCCGAGCCGATCACGCCACCGAATCTCCTGCGGGCCTCGTTTGCCAGCCCGGCGAAAGATGCGATCACGCTGGAATTCGATCAGCCGATTGTCTGGAGGGACGACCTCGCAGGTCAGTTCTATCTCGATGGCGAGAAGGACAAGGTGGCGTCGGGTTCGCTGAAAGGAAGCAAGCTGACGCTGAAACTCACGGAACCGTCCGCTGCGACAAAAATCACTTATCTCAAGGAATCCTCTTGGAGTCAGGACAAGCTGATTGTCGGGGCAAACGGGATCGCGGCCCTGACTTTCTGCAATGTGCCCGTATTGGATTTTCGTGCATCCGGTTTCCGGTAGCGTTCCGGCACGCCACGCTGCCTTGTCCGCTGGCGGACTTCCGATTCCTCAAAGGCGAGAATAGAAACCATGCCTATTCGGTTTGTTGACAAAGCGACTTTGACAATAGCCCAGCGATTCATCGCTGGGTTTGCGGAGTGATTCAGACAAAGTCCCGTAGGGGACGACAGAGGAGATTCTTCCGTCCCTGCGGGACTTGTTTTGCTCATCGGGCCATTTTCCCAGCGATGAATCGCTGGGCTATTTTCACCATGATTTCCCGTAGCGTTGTCAACAAACCGGATAGGCATGATAGAAACTGTCCCATACCCGGTGCCGCTGCGGCGTCCGAGGCATCCCCGCTGGTGTGCCTTGCTCCACATGCGCCGATGAAATTCAGATGGTCATGCAGGAAGAAGTGAGTCGAGGGCGTTCCTTACGTTTCTCGCGTTCCAGGCTCTTTCTTCACTTCCCTGCCTTCGCCTTGTCCGGCGGGAAAAAGCCGTCCCGCACTCGATACACAGCCTCCATGTCGTGCTTCTCGCCGGCGAAAATGATCTGAGGCCTCTGCGAAAATAGCCGGGGAACTGGGCAGCGTGGGATCGAAAAGCACATGGGGACACACGCTGATTGATCCCATTTTCCAATCCGACAACGCGATGCCTTCGTCGCTGCCCGCGATGGCGATGGGTATCAGGGTAATCGCGAGGAGGAGCGTTCCGATGTTCTTTTTCACGGTGTTCAGGGCCGTATCGTAACCGGGGTTCCAATCTGACTGGCACCGTAAAACTGCTTCGCCATCCGCGACGACAGACGGACGCAGCCGTGGGAAGCAGGATAGCCGGGACGGTTTCCCTCGTGCAGTCCGTAGCCGGGGCTGAACTCCAGAAAGTAAGGCATGGAGGCGCCGAGATAATGCGAGTTCGGCGGCTTCGGATTTTTTCTCACATCCACATTCGTCATGACGGTGCGCCCCTCCTCATCCACGTATTCGCCGTAGATGCTGGAGCGGTGGGCGATGTCCTTGCGGATGACATGAAAATTGCCCGTCGGCGTGGAGTGGCCCTCACGACCGGTGGAGATGGAGGTCTCTGCGATGCGCTCGCCGCCTTGCGTGAGCACTGCACGCTGTTCACTCAGAACGATGAGGATGGCGGTTTTGCCGCCGTGAGGACGTGCTGTTTCACAACTGTATAGACAGTATGTGGCGGCGAGGAGCAGGATGGATTTGTGGAGTGGGCTCATGGCTGGTTTGCGAATGCGGGCGTTTCTTGCCGTTGCCCGCGTGTGTGCGGATGGAAGGCAGGCTTGAACTCCCATGAATCGCATCCCGACCGGTTCCCGGTTGTCTTCGGGCGGACGAATCCAAGGAAAAGGACTGATCAGTCCGGTCAAGATGAACCAAAGACCCGATGCGTCCGCATTGCGTCAGTTCTGCGAACTTCCCCAGACACCGGCAAGATGATGGATCAATCGCAGTTTCTGCGCGACGCGAGCCGAGATGACGAATGGATAGAGCGCGGGTTCGCCGAGGCTCATGGATATCTCGTTGAGCGCGGTGGAAAGACTGATCCATCGCTGAAGCCACAGCAGGAATGCCGCGTCCAGCCCGGCCGATTGAGCGAGGCTTGCCGGCAATGCACCGGCCTCGGCGGGGAGCTGCACCACAGGCAGCGTGATTCGCGGAACCTCGATGCCGAGGCTCTCGCATGTCTCCAGGCCCTCGATAATCTGCAGGTAGTGCGCCCACGTCTCGGCCCAGTCCTCCCATGGATGCGATGCGGCATACGGGGTGATGAACGCCTGCTGCCAGTCTTTCGGCGCACCATTCCGGTAGTGCGATTGGAGCGACGCCGCATAGTCAATCCATTCATTCCCGAAGCGTTCACGAAACGCGATGCGATGCGGGTGCTCCCACGGCAGATCGGTGAGCCACCGCTGCCACGCGTAGTGCCCGCTCTCGTGGCGGAAATGGCCGAGCAAAGTGCGGCTGTTTTCGCCGAGCTGCTGCCGGTGGATCTGGCGGTAAGTGTCGTCGGCCTCCTCAAGATTCACGGTGATCACGCCGTTGAGATGGCCCGTGGTCACCGTGGGATTCGACATGGTGCTGACGATGTCGAACGCAAGTCCCGCCTTCGGGTTCTCAGTCTTGGAAGGCAGCTTCATCCCAAGGCCGAGCAGCGTGTAAATCAGCCGTCGCTTTGCCAGTTCCATGCGTCCCCAGAGCATCACGTTCCGCGCGTCGCGCAGATCCGGGATGGTCCGGTTCAGCCTGCATGAAGGGCACAGCGTCCTGCCTCCGAAGACGGGCACGATCCAGTTGCACACCGCATGTCTGACTCCGTTCTCGCAACGCCTCAACGGGCCGCCCGGCTGGATCGCAGTCATCGCCTGTCTCTCGGCATCAAAGCCCACATCCCTCTTGCACCGAAGGCATCGTGAACTTCCAAAGAAAAGCGTGTTGCCGCATTCGCAGAGGAATTGTCGCATTAAAAAAGAAGGCGGCTGTGCTTGGTTGGTTTTCCCGGCTCAAGACCGGGCGTCGGGCGCGGAAGGCGCAGCGTCCGGGTGATGCGATGCCTGGTCAAGCCGCAGGCGCGACTCTCGCTTCGCACCGCCGTGGAAGAATGTCGTCGCGGGAACGGGGGATTTTTTCAGCAGCGCCAGATTGGGCTTTTCCGAAATGGGCATCGGCATGGATTTGTTTGCGCCAGATGTCGTCCTGTCAGTCCGTTGTGGGCATCACGGAGACCACCAGACTCGTCAGCATGAGCAGGCCGAATTGGGTGACGAAGGCGACGTCGGTCGCATCGCGTCCATAGGCGATTGCGATGCGGTTGCCGGTGGTCCGTGCCTGTGAAGCGTCAAAGACAAACCAGCGCCCGCCGACGTATGCCTCGAACCACGCATGAATGTCCGGCACCTGGAGCTGGTGCTTGTAGCCGACGACCATCCGGGCGGGGATGTTCAGCGCACGGCACAGTGCGATTCCGAGATGCGCGAAATCGCGGCACACACCCACGCGTGATTTTGCCGTATCGAGGGCCGTCGTCGCGGTCGTGCTGGTGCCGTAGCGGTAGGCCACATGCGAATGGATCCACGCACGGATGCCTCCACCTGTGGGTAGCCGGTGACTGTTCCCTGCACAATCTCCGCGGCCAGCTCCGCAAGCTGATCGGACGGGCAGTAGCGGCTCGGGGAAAGAAAGTGCAGCACGAACTCCGGGAGATTCTGCGGCCAGACGAGGGCCGCGTTCACATCCGCATCCACCTCATCGGGAGTCTCCACGGTGCAACTTGCGCGCAGCTTCGTCTCGCCCGGCGGGATGACCACGCGCTGGCAGAGGTTTCCGAAAATGTCCGTGAACTCAATGACCGGAATCCTCGGCTGGATCGAATACTCCTCCCGTGCGACCCACTGTCCCCAGCCGCTGCGTGGGCGGAGCATGAGGATGGCGGGCACGAATACATTGGTCTGAAAGGCAATCGCACAGGAGGCAACGAGGCGCATGGGTCACTTTGGGTTTCCTCCGCATTCGTCGCGCAAGGCGCGACTGGCCGTGTGGATGTAAAAAACGATCGATCCGAACGCCCAACCGATGAATCCCTTCGGCAATCCGGTGAATCCTCTTGCCAATCCGACTAGTCCTTTTCCCAATCCGACCATTCGGTTCGGCAATCCGACTAGTCCCTTTCCCAATCCGATCATTCGGTTGGCCAATTCGACTATTCCTTTTCCCAATCCGATGAATCCTTTTCGGGGTGCTTTTCGGCATCTTGTCAAGAAAACGCCCGTTTTCTGCATCTTTCCACGGCGGACATCGCATGGCGGCAGCCGGACTCGGATTTCGCAGCCATGGACCGGCGTATCCCCGGCGCAACCTGACCGCATGGAACGCCTGCGGGCTTCCCCCTTTGCGCCCTTCGTGTCCTTCGCAGTTCAATCCCGACCCCCCTACCCACGGAATCCGGGGCTTGCATTCCGCCCGCCCGCCCTGCCATACACCCCGCGTCCGCAGGCTGGAATCCACGATTGAATCCCACTCCCCAGAGCCATGTCATCCGAACCGCAACGCTTAGACTACGACGTCTTCCTGAGCCACAGCGCCAAGGACAAGCCGGTCGTGCGCGACGTGGCGGAGGGCATGAGGAAGGACGGGCGGGTGCCCAAGGCGGAAGGATCAAGGATGAAGGCCAAAGTGCCACTTCATCCTTCTGCCTTCATCCTTCATCCTTTCCCCGACTGGGCGCAGTTGGAGTCCGGCACGTTCCGCTTCCGCGACCCGCTGAACAAGGAGCGCCGCTTTCTTCCCTTGCGGGTCGAAGAATTGCCAAAACCTTCCAATACACGCTAGCTACAATCCATGACTCCAGAGGAAGCTGAAAAGTTCGCACACCTAATTCCACCCGAGCTTGCGGACAAGCTGCGTGCTGGGAGTAAAATGGGAATTGTCGGTTTCTTTGACATACTCGGATACCAAAGCTTTCTCGAGAATAATGACGTAGGAATGGCGGTTCGGGCGGTCTTGGAAGCTCTCAGTGCCGAAGACATTGCCGTGCGCGAGAATGTGAAAAAGTTCTTTGCTGGCGGAACGAATGAAGAATTTGTATCGCAGGTTCTTAGCGAAATGGAGTCGCTCGTTTTTTCAGACACAATCCTACTTACATCTCCTTACGGTCTGGCAGATCACGTCGACAAAAAGAGCATTCATTGGCTCATCTACCTCATTTATGTCGCTACACTTCAGAACCGATTGTTCAAATTCGGGCTGCCCATCAGAGGGGCAATTGCGGTCGGAGAATACATTGTAATTGGAACCTGTTTCGCGGGACGGCCAATAGTGGAAGCCTTCCGTCAAACCTCTGACATTGACGCGGCTATGATCCTCGTTGCGGAAAGTGCCCAGAAGGATCTGGAATCTTATGTCAAGCCGTCGACGGAGTTGGTGATTCAATATCTTGCGCCTCTCAAGAAAGGAATACCGCGCAGGTTTTGGGCAATAAATTTTGCGAGCTTCCCGATTGGCTTGGGCGAGTTGTTACACGGAGATGAGCGGCGAGAAGTCGCAGAGTGCTTCTGGAAGCACAACAAGGACATTGAGCCCGCGGCACTGACCAAACTCGCCAATACGGAATTGTTTCTCCGTTTCTTGAAGTCAAAGCGCGGATATTGACGGCGTTCCGAATCCGACGGTGCCAACGTGCGACTACCGTCTGTAAGGATCGATGGGCTCTTCAGGCCAACGGCCTGACGCAAGCCAGCCCAGGGCAAGCGAGGAACGAGCGCCGCCCTGGGTCTGGAAACCAAGAATGACCAAAGCCCCAACGGGGCGTCACAAAGACGGATTGCCGCGCCCCGTTGGGGCTTTTGCCTTGTTACCGTGCAAGTCCCAAGGCGGCGCGACTTCGACTTCGTCTCCGTCGCTTGCCTTGGGCTGGCTTGTGAAGGGCCTTTGGCCCATGACGTTTGGAAACAAAAGAATGGGCAAGGCCCCAATGGAGCATGACAATATTTCACCTTATTCCCTCCGCCATGCCGCAGTCACTCGCCCGCGTCGTCCTTCATGTCGTCTTCAGCACGAAGAACCGTGTGCCCTTTCTCAAAGACCCGGACATCCGCGCCCGGCTGCACGCTTACATGGCGGGCGTGCTCATAAAGATCGGGTGCGAACCGATCCTCATCAACGGGGCTGAGGATCATGTTCACATCCTCTGCAATCTTTCCCGCACCATCACCATCGCCGGGCTTGTGGAAGAGGCGAAGACGAGTCCATCGAGATGGATGAAGGAACAGGGTCCGGCGTATCGGGACTTTTTCTGGCAGGGCGGATACGGCTCGTTCTCCGTGAGCCAATCGAACGTCGAGCAGGTCCGTGCTTATGTCGCGGCGCAGGAGGAGCATCATCGGAAGGTGTCGTTTCAGGATGAGTTCCGCGCGCTCTGCCGGAAGCATGGCGTGGAGATTGATGAGCGATATGTCTGGGATTGATCGGCTTTGGGAATTGTCGCGCCCCGTCGGGGCTTGGATTTTCTTTTTGCCCGCGAACCCAGGGCGGCGCTCGTTCCTCGCTTGCCGCTGGGCTGGCTTGTGGATGGACCTTTGGCCCTCGGCATCGAAACCGCGCTGGGTGAAGACGCGGACGAACCGGCCGCCTCCCGTGATGCTCGTGATCGGCACTTTCCCCGAGGAAGACGGGCGCGGCACCGGCAGTGCGAAGCAGGAGTTCGCCGACGTGCGCTGGATGGAGATCACGAGCGTGCTCCAGCGCGAAAGCGCGAACGGCACGAAGCCGGTGAAGCAGATCGAGTTTGCAGGCGAACGGCTGGACCTCGCGAGTGTGAGGCGGTGGCGGGAGCGGGTGATCGCGGCGAAACCCGACTGAGGGCCACCGCGCGGGAAGGTGCGGCTCAAGAGCGGTTCCTTCGCGCATTCCGCCTGCGCTCGCAACAAACTCACACCGCTTTTACAAAAGGATCACAACTGCGCCGATGGATCCGCTAAGAACTTCGGCACGCTGCGCGTCATTGCATCCGCGCCATTGCATCCAACCTCACAGCCCTTCACGATTCACCACAACCCTTCGTCCCATGAAAACACGCACCTCCCTCCCCGCGGCCATCGCCCTCGTCACCACGCTCGTCCTGCCCGTCTGCTCGTGGGCGGAGAATGAGATCGGCTTCATCGAGAAATTCGCGCTCGCGCCGGATCGCGAGAAGGTGCTCGGCGAACTCGTCCCCGGCACCGAGGACTATTATTTTTTCCACGCGCTGCACTACCAGAACACGCGCGACGGCGCGAAGCTCGCGGACATTCTCGCGCAGTGGGGCAAGCGGTTTCCCAATGAGAGCGCGCAGCGCCGGATCATCCTGAACCGCGAGGCGCTGCTGGCCTACGATGCGACTCCGCAGCAGACGCTCGCGTATCTGCGCGAACGGCTGGGCCTGCAGTTCAACCACCAGCAGGAGGTGCGCGACAAGAAGCCCGACCTGCCGACGACGCTCGACCCGAAGCGCGTGGCGCGGGAGATCTTCGAGCGCGATTCGCTGAACAACGATCGCGGCCTCGGGAGTTTCTCCGAAGAGGCGCTGGAGTCGCTGGTGAAATATTCAGTCCAGCTCGATCAGCAGCAGCGTCGCGCGCTGCTCTCTCGGCTCGCGCGGCCGGATGTGCGGGATCTCGTTGCACTGATCGCGCTCGATTTGAAAACAAAGGAGTCGCGTGGCTTCGGCGAGTTCAACATCCACCGCGCGCTGCTGCCCGCGCAGCTCGACGCGCTCGCAAAATTGATCCCCGGCCTCGCCACGCAGCAGGCATTCGTCTTTGCGAAGCTGCGCAAGCTCGCGCCGTCGGCGGATGTGGACATCGAGTTCGACGCGACGGAGCGCGAGGCGTGGCTGGATCGCGTGTCGGCCTACGTGCAGACGCTGCCGCCGGCCTTCAACACGCTGAAGTCGCGCACGCTTTACCTCCGCCTCGAACACGACCGGAAGAAGGGCGTGTATGACGCGGCGCGCTTCCTCGAATACCTCAAGCTCCCGCGCAACATCCACTATGTGAATCCCAAGTGGCTCGAGCGCACGCGCGACACGGTGCCGCTCTCGAATCTCAACGAGGACCTCAGCGATCCCCTGCTCCACGCCCCGCCGGTGAACAACGACGAGGCGCTCGTGCGCGATTATTTCCTGAACCTCTGGCAGCGCGCCGCCGCGCAGAATCTCGGCGAGATCGGCACCGGGATGATGGCGCCCTACACGGACTACGTGCGCGACACCTGGATGAAGCCGGTGCTCGCCGAGGCGCTCATCACGAGCGGCCAGGGCCATCCCGAGCAGTGGGCTTCGCTCATCACGCCCGCGGAATTTCAAAAGCTGAAGGAGCGCGTGGACATCGAATTCCCGGCGACGAATGCGCCGCTGTTCAAGCCCGCGAGCGAGGGGCACGCGGGCGACGATGTGCAGTTCGACGTGGTGGTGAAGAACACGCCGAAGGTCATCGTGAAAATCTACGAGGTGAACGCGCTGAACTTTTTCCTCACGCAGCACCGGCAGCTCAACACGGACGTGAACCTCGACGGCCTCGTGGCGAACAGCGAGCAGACGCACACGTTCGACAGCGGGCCGTTCAAGCGCACGCGGCAGACGTTCAAGTTCCCCGCGCTCACCGGCAAGCGCGGCGCGTGGATCGTGGAGTTCATCGGCGGCGGGCGCAGCAGCCGCGCGCTCGTGCGGACGGGGCAGTGGCAGGTGCTGCAAAGCTCCGGGCCGAGCGGCGACATGCTCGCGGTGATTGACGAGCGCGGCGATCAGGTGAAGGACGCGGTCGCATGGCTCGACGGACGCAAGCTCGTGCGCGACGAGAAGCTCGGCCGCATCGTGGTGCCGTTCACGGCGCATGGCGGCATGAGGCCGATCGTGGTCGCGGATCCCGAGGGCACGTTTGCAACGCTCACGCAGTTCGAGCATCACTCGGAGGCCTACACGCTCGACGCGAAATTTCACATCGAGCGCGAGCAGCTCCTCGCGCGCCGCGAGGCGACGCTCGCCGTGCGCACCGCGCTGATGATCGGCGAGACGCACCTCGATCCCGCACTGCTCACCGAGCCGAAGCTCACGATCACCTCGCAGACGCTCGACGGCATCTCCACGACGCGCGAAGTGAAGGGCCTAAAGCTCACCGCGGGCGGCGTGCTCGTGCATGACCTCAGCGTTCCCGAACGGCTCGCGAAACTGACCGTCACGCTCTCGGGCAAAGTGGACATGCTCAGCGCGGGCGGCGAGAAGCGCGATGTCTCGGCGAGCCACACGTGGACGCTGAACGGAATCGAGCGCACCGACTTTGCGAGCGACGGTTACCTCTCGAAGATGGGCAACGACTACGTCTTCGAACTGCTCGGCCGCAACGGCGAGCCGCTCGCCGACCAGCAGGCGGTCTTCACGATCAAGCACCGCGAATTTGCACGCACGCAGACCGTGTCGCTGCGCACGGACGAGAAGGGTCGCGTCGTGCTCGGTGCGCTGCCCGGCATCGCGAGCGTCGCCGCGCAGATTCCGAACGCACGGCGCAGCTCGTGGGATCTCGACACATTCGAGCGCACATGGCCCGCGGAAATCCACACCGGCGCAGAGCAGCCGATCCGTGTGCCCGCAACGCCACGCATCACGGAAATATTTTCCCAATTGGGCCTGGTGCCGAAAGAATGGCTCTCGACGGAAGTTTCGCTGCTACGGCAGAGCGCAGGCACCTTCACCGCGGATGAATCCGCCAAGGTGAAGCTCGATGGCGGCTTCCTCGTCATCGAGGGACTCGCGCCGGGCGACTACGCGCTGCGGCTGCGCGAGGAGAAGCGCGACATCGCAATCAAGGTGAGCGGTGGCAAGCCAAGCCACGGGTGGTATCTCGGCCACGCGCGCAATTTGCAGGCAAAGGCGGAAGCGCCGCTGCACATCACGGATGTCGCGACGACGCCCGACGCGATCACCGTGAAGATCGCAAACACCTCGCCGTTCACGCGCGTGCATATCGCCGCGTCGCGCTTCGAGCCGGGACGCGGAATCTTCGGCGACTTCGGCGGCTTCGTGCGCTTCGGCGCATCGTCGGGCACGCCATCACGGCTCCCGAATCTCTACGCTGCGGGCCGCGAGATCGGCGACGAATACCGCTACATCCTCGATCGCCGTTACCAGAAACTTTTCCCCGGCAACATGCTCACGCGTCCGGGCCTCCTGCTGAATCCGTGGGATCGCCGTTCGACCGACGTGCAAGAACTCGCGCAACAGGCATCCCAGGCGGCGAGTGCCACACGCGGTGAACGCGAGGCCGGCCTGCGCCGCGGACTTGCGGAGCAGCAGCAATTGCAGAACGCCGGCCCCGGCGGCGCTGCTGCAGACGCAAACATTGACTTCCTCGCGGCATCCTCGCCTGCGATCTACAATCTCATTCCGGACAAGGACGGCACCGTGAAGATCGAGCGCAAGCTCCTCGGCGACCGCCAGCACGTGCAAATCTACGCGGAGGATCTCGCGAATGCCGTGTGGCGCACGATCACGATGCCGGAGGCGCCGACGAAATTCACCGACCTGCGCCTCGTGCGGAACCTCGATCCGGTGAAGCCGTTCACGCAAAAAAAGGAGACGACCGTCGTGGAGCCGGGCAAGACGCTCACGCTGGCGGACATCCTCACGAGCGAGTTCGAGACGTATGACACGCTCGGCGGCATCTACTCGCTGCTCACCACGCTGAACGGCGATGCGACGCTCGCGAAATTCGCGTGGGTGCTTGAGTGGCCGAAGCTCAAGGACGATGAGAAGCGCGCAAAGTATTCCGAGTTCGCCTGCCACGAGCTGAACCTCTTCCTCGCGAAAAAAGACCCCGCCTTTTTCGACAAGGTCATCAAGCCGTATCTCGCGAACAAAAAGGATCGGACGTTCATGGACGACTTCCTCCTCGGCAACGATCTCGCCGGCTACCTCCAGCCGTGGGCCTACGGGCGGCTGAACGTCGTCGAGCGCGCGCTGCTCGCGCAGCGCACGCCGGGCAACGCCGCAGACACCGCGCGGCACCTGCGCGAACTTTGGGAACTGATTCCGCCAAATCCCGACGCGCAGGACCGGCTCTTCGAGACCGCGCTGCGAGGACGCGCACTGCAGGGCGAAGGCGAGGGCAAGGGCGAAGGAGCCGATGCATTCAAGCGTGAAAAGAACAAGCAAGTGGATGCGCTCGCAGCCGCAACCGATCGAAAATTCGGCGCGCTCGCAATGGCAGCAGCACCCGCCCCACCGATGGCACCGGCACCGGGCGGGATGGCTGGTGGCGGAGCTGGCAAGGCGAGCCGCTACCGCGATGGCAAGGAAATGGATGACAAGGCTGGAGAGCAGCTCCAGGAGTTGCGCAAAGATCTCGCTTTCGCGAAATCGAAAGGCGCGAACAAGCTCCAGCAACGTGCGGAGAGCCTGAAGAAGGCGGCGGAATTTGCGGATCGTGATTCATCGGAAGCGAACGGCGCACGCGCGCTGGAAGTCGGCTTCATCGGTGCCGATGCCGCGAAGGATGCGCGCGCCGTGGTCCGCGCGTATTACCGCCAGATCGGCGCGACAAAGGAATGGGCCGAGAACAACTACTACCGCCTGACCATTGATCAGCAGAACGCGAATCTCGTGACGGTGAACGCATTCTGGCGCGACTACGCCGAGTGGGTCGCCGGCGGCGCGAAGGGCGCATTCGTCTCGCCGAACATCGCCGAGGCGAGCCGCAATTTCACCGAGATGCTGCTCGCGCTCGCCGTGCTCGATTTGCCGTTCGACGCGCCGAAGCACACGCAGAAGGCGGACGGCGGGCAGTTCCTCTTCACCGCGGGCGGCGCGGCGATCGTGTATCACAAGGAGATCAAGCCCGCCGCGCCCGCGAAGGCCGACGCGGGGCAGCTCCTCGTCTCGCAGAGTTTCTTCCGCCAGGGCGACCGCTACCGGCAGCAGGGCAATGAGAAGTTTGAAAAATACGTCGCGGAGGAATTTCTCACCGGCGCGGTGTACGGCGCGAATGTCGTCGTCACGAACCCGACGAGTTCGCCCGTGAAGGCCGAGGTGCTGCTGCAAATCCCGCAGGGCGCGCTGTCCGTCCACGGCAGCAAGCCGACCGATTCGCTGCGGCTGCGGCTCGATCCCTACACGACGAAGACGTTCGAGTATTACTTCTACTTCCCCTCGGTGCCGCGCGCCGGGATGAAGTTTCCGCACTACCCGGTGAATGTCGCCGTCGCGGGCAACAGCGCGGCTGCGGCGAAGGCGTTCGAGTTCAACGTCGTCGCGAAGCTCACGCAGTTCGACAAGGCGTCGTGGGACTACGTCTCGCAGTACGGAACGGACGCGGAGGTGTTTGACTTCCTCGCGCAGAACAATGTCGAGTCGCTGAACCTCGAGCGCATCGCATGGCGTTGCCGGCAGAGCGGCGACTTTTTCAAAAAGCTGATCGGTGTGATGCAGGCGCGGCATGTGTGGCAGCCCGTGATCTACAGCTACTCGGTCGTCCACAATGACACGCCGGCGCTGCGTGAATTCTTGAAGCACCGCGATGATTTCCTGAATGGCTGCGGGCCGTTCTTCTCCTCGAAACTCATCACGATCGATCCCATCGAGCGCCGCAGCTACGAGCATCTCGAATACAGCCCGCTCGTGAACCAGCGCGCGCACATGCTCGGCAACGAACGCCGCATCGCAAACCCGACGGTGCTCGGGCAATACCAGCACTTGCTCGACATCCTCGCACACAAGCCGCAGCTCGACGCGATGGACAGCATGAGCGTGACGTATCACCTCTTCCTGCAGGATCGCGTGGAGGATGCGCTCGCGCGTTTCCACGCCGTGGATGCGAAGGCGCTGCCGACAAAAATTCAGCACGACTACTTCCGCTGCTACGCGGATTTCTACGAGGGCAATCTCGCCGAGGCGCGCGGCATCGCGGCGAATTACACCGGGCATCCGGTCGCGCGCTGGCGGAATCTTTTCGCCGAAGTCGGCTCACAGCTCGACGAGATCGAAGGCAAGGCCGCGGCGAAGAAGGACGACGACAAGCCGGATCGCGAGAAGCAGCAGGCCGAACTCGCGGCGACAGAGCCGACGTTCGACTTCAAGGTGGAGAACAAATCCATCGCGCTGACATGGAAGAATCTCGGCGACGTGACGATCAACTACTACCTCATGGATCCCGAGTTCTCGTTCAGCAGCAGCCCGTTCGTGAGCCAGGATTCGGGCCGCTTCAGCATCATCAAGCCGAGCAGCAGCGCGAAGCACGCGCTGCCGCAGGGCAAGGACGCGCTCGACATTCCGCTGCCGGGTGAATTTGCGAAAGCAAATGTGCTCGTGGAGATCGTCGGCGCGGGAAAGCGCAAGGCGCAGCCGTATCACGCCAACACACTCAAGCTCACGCTCGCGGAAAACTATGGCCGCATCGAGGCGCTCGACAGTGCCACCGGCAAGCCCGTCGCGAAGGCCTATGTGAAAGTGTACGCGCGGCTGAACAACGGCACGGTGCGCTTCTTCAAGGACGGCTACACCGACCTCCGCGGACGCTTCGACTACGCGAGCCTGAACGCGCCGGAAAACGTGGAGGCCATGCAATTCGGCGGCGAGCCCGCGCCAGCGAACGGCCTCGACTACCAGATGCTCAAGCCCGCCGAACTCAACAGCGTGGAGAAACTCGCCATCCTGCTCCTCAGCGACACGAATGGTGCTGCCGTCCGCGAAGTGAATCCGCCGCGAAATTGAACACGCGAACAAGATGGAAGCCCACGGCTCACGGAAACACTGGCTGATTGGGTTTCTCGTGTTCTCGCTTGTGCTGGCGGTGACAAGACTATGCGATCCGTGGTTCACAACCGATGAAGCCAACGATGCAGCCGAAGAACGATAAACTCCGCTGCCCCGTCTGCGGAAAGCCCGCGGACTTCAATACGCCACCCGTCGGCCCGTTCTGCTCCAGCCGCTGCAAGACAATCGATCTCGGAAAATGGCTCGGCGAAGAACACCGGATCAGCGAGCCGCTGCGCCCGGATCACTTCGAGGAATTCGAGGAGATTGCAGGAGCAGGAGTGGATGCGGCGGACGGATGCCAAAGGTGAAATCGCACGCATCTGACAGGAAGTTGAACCCTCCACCCGCACCAGCCTTCCTGCACGAGGGAACTTCCCACTTTGGAAAAATTTTCCGATTTCGATTTGCATGCGCGATTCTGTGCCACGTCGCACTGTTACTGTGTGCGCTCGTGCCGCTGGGCGGAGAGGACATCCGCCCGCAGCGCATCCCGTCGGGAGCGGGCATCCGCGATCTGCGGAAGGTCCTCCCACATCCGGCGGCACGAAAGGATGCGCTGGCCGATGCGGGTGATTTTCTCCGAATGCCGGACGGCCGCGAAATCCGCCTGCTGCGCGCGACGGAGAGTGCGGCGGTGGCCTTCACGACGAAGGCGAATCGCGACCGCGGCACGGCGGCGCTGAAGTCGCGCAAGGAAATCCCCGCGCACACGGAAGCGGGGCGCGCGGAATTTCGAAAAGGCGCTAGCATCCACATCGTGCGTGCGGACAAGGCGGGCCTCGCAATGGACCCGAGGGCGATGCAAACCGATGCGAGCGTCGCCTACGCGCGGCCTGTGCTCGTGGATCCAAAGTCACGCACGCGCATGATCGCGACCGACGAGATCATCGCAGCATTTCCCGAGAAGACTACGCCCGCACAGATACGCGGACTCGCCGCAGGCGCTGGCCTGCAGGCTGTCGTTCGCGCCGGAAACGAAAAGCTGAACGCATGGCGCCTTCGTCTCGCCAAACCGAAAGTCGGCGACCCGCTGCAAATCGCGCGCACGTTCGCACAGACAAAGGGCGTGCTGTGGGCGCAGCCGAATTTCCTCCGCGAGATGCGGCGCTGCTTCACACCGCCCAATCCGCTCTTCGCCGACCAGCAGGCGCTCAGCAATCTCGGGCTCAACCATGCCACTGCGGGCGCGGACGTGAAGGCGACAACGGCGTGGGACAAGACGACAGGCAACAGCGGCATTGTCATCGCCATCATTGACGACGGAGTGGACATCACGCACCCCGGCCTCCGCATTTTCACGAATCCCGGCGAATCCGGCGGCGGAAAGGAAACCAACGGCGCGGACGATGACGAGAACGGCTTTGCGGACGACGTGCATGGCTGGGACTTCGCGAACAACGACAACAACCCCTCGCCCGTCGGCACCAACGGCCACGGCACCGGAACCGCGGGCATCGCAGGCGGAATTTTTTCCACTGCGGCAAAGACCGCGGGCATCGCGGGCGGCTGCACGATCCTGCCGGTGAAAATCGCGGACGACACGGGCACCTTCACGACCGACGCGGCCATCGGCACCGCGATCATCTACGCGTCCACATTCGCCGACGTGCTGAGCAACAGTTGGGGCGGCGGATCGGAATCGCCGTTCATTGACGCGGCGATTGATTACGCCACCGCGCACGGACGTGGCGGAAAAGGCTGCCCGGTTTTTTTCGCCACAGGAAACTCCGCAAGCACATGGATGAACGGCGGCGGCCGTGTGCGCCTCTCCACCGCCGGGCTGAACGGGAGCTATTACCTCGGCTTTTACTACGTCCGCAACGCGACTGCCGACGGCGAGGAGACCATCCGCATTGACAACGTGTGCGTGCTCGATGCGGACGGCTACACGCACCGCAATGACCTTCTGCGCGACGAGGATTTCGAGTCTTGGTTTTCACTCAACTACGGAACCTACGTCCAATACGTCACCCCCTCCGGTTCATGGCTGGGCTTCACGGCTCCCGGCACCCCGTTCTGGTCCCTCGATACGACGAATGCGCTGAAAGGTACCGGCGGCATTTACTCGGCGGCATCGCCGCAGCTCACGAACGGCCAGGACTCCATTCTCATCACACCGCGCATCACCGTCACGGGCGCCGAGACGATTGCATTCGCGCACTCATTCTCGATCTCCGCAGACTCGGATTTTTACATCCTGCTCTACGATGCTGACCTGAACTTCACCTACCGCGGCTGGGGCCCGGTACAGGGTCCGCCGGATGCCGTGTCGCCGGACACGATCTACCCGGCGAGCTACGCGAAAAGCATCGCAGTCGGCGCATCGAACGACACCGACCGGCGGAGCGATTACAGTTGTTACGCGGGGCATCTTGATTTCGTTGCGCCGAGCAACGGCGGATGGAACGACATCGCGACGCTCGATCCCGTGGGCGATATCGGCTGGACGCCGGATGATTTCAAAATGAACTTCGGCGGCACGTCGTCCGCCGCACCGCTCGCCGCGGGCATCGCGGCGCTCATGCTCTCGGTGAATCCGACGCTCACGGAAAATGAAATCCGCACCATCCTTCACAACACCTGCGACCAGATCGGCGGCGTGACCTACGTGAACGGCACGCACCCGGAGTACGGCTACGGCCGCGTGAATGCCGCGCGCGCCATGGAGAGCGCGATGCCTTCCTTGAGCGTGAACAATGTCACCACCACCGAAGGTTCCGATGCCGCACCGGGCACCGCGACTTTCACCGTCACACTCTCCGCCGCGACTGTGCGCGATGTCACGGTGGACTGGAACACCGTGAACGGCACCGCGCTCGCAGGCACGAACTTCACCGCCGCGAACGGCACGCTCACGATCCCTGCGGGCTCCACTACCGCGCAGGTCGGCGTGAGACTCATCGGCGGCGTTCTCAGGCAGCCATCGGCAACATTTTCCCTGTACCTTGCCAATGCAGCCAACGCGACCATTTTTCGTACGAACAGCAATGCCACCATCACCGCACTCGACACCGATGGCGACGGGATGCCCGACTACTGGGAAATCGCGAACGGCTTCAATCCGCTCGATCCATCCGACGCCGCGCTCGACGCCGACGGCGACGGGCTCACAAACCTCCAGGAATTTCTCGGCGGCACGAATCCTCACGACCCCGCCGACCCGACGCGCATCCTCGGCACACGCATGAACGGCAGCGATTTTCTCTTCACATTCAAATCCGTCACGGAACACACGTATCGCATCGAATACAAAGATCAGCTCACCGACGCCGCTTGGCAGCCTCTCGGCACGGACATCCCCGGCACCGGCACGGCCATCGAAGTCCCCGATCCGAACATCACCGCAGGCCAGCCGTCGCGCTTCTACCGCGCGCGCGTGCTGCCCGCTGTGCCGTAGCCGCCGACAGCAGGGCGGACGAATATGGATTGTGAATTGTGGATTGAAAGGCAGCCCGCCTCCTCACGGGGGCGGGTGCGGATGAATTGCTTGATGAATCGCGGCGCTGCTGCGCGTATTGCCCGCAACGATGGCACGCCACTACACACTCCACCGACCGCAGCCGAACGGCCCGCGGATTGATTTCGCGGCGGAGCTGAACCCGCAGCAACTCGAAGCCGTCACCGCACCGCCCGGCCCCGCGCTCGTCATCGCCGGCGCGGGCAGCGGCAAGACGCGGACGCTCACGTACCGCGTCGCGTATCTCATGGAGAACGGAGTTTCCCCGCAGCACATCCTGCTACTCACGTTCACGAACAAGGCGGCGCGCGAAATGTGCGAGCGTGTCGGCGCGCTGAACACCGGCGATCTCACCGGACTGTGGGGCGGCACCTTTCACAGCATCGGAAACCGCATCCTGCGGCGGCATCCGAACGAGGCGGGCTTCGCGCCGGGCTTCAGCATCATGGACCGCGAGGACTCGGAGGAGATGCTCGACGGCGTGATCGCGACGCTCGGCTTTGATCCGAAGGAGAAGCGATTCCCGAAGGGCGAAGTGATCGCGGACGTGCTCAGCTACCAGCTCAACACGGGGCGCAAACTCGATGACGTGCTGCTCGAAAAATATCCGCACTTTCTCGAATTCTCCGAGCACTTCGCGGACGTGCGGAAGAAATACGAGGCGCGGAAGAAAAAGGCGAACGCGCTGGATTTCGACGACCTGCTGGAGAAGACGGTCACGCTTTTGAAAAGCCACGCGGCCATCGCGGAGCACTACCAGCGGCAGTTCCAGTTCATCCTCGTGGACGAGTATCAGGACACGAATCACCTGCAGAACGACTTCATCGAGATGCTCGCGGCGCGGCATCACAACGTGATGGTGGTCGGCGATGACGCGCAGAGCATCTACTCGTGGCGCGGCGCGGATTTCCGGAACATCCTCGAATTTCCGAAACGGCACGCGGGCGCGAAAATTTACAAAATCGAGACGAACTACCGCTCGGTGCCCGAGGTGCTGGAACTGGCGAACGCGGCCATCGCAAAGAACGAGCATCAGTTTGAAAAACATCTCGTCGCAGTGCGCGAGGGTGGCGGCGTGAAGCCGGCGCTCGTGCCGCTCGCGGATTCGCAGCAGCAGGCGCAATTCGTCGCGCAGCGCATTCTCGAATTGCACGAGGAAGGCACGCCGCTGGAGGAAATGGCGGTGCTTTACCGCGCGCATTTTCACTCGATGGAATTGCAGATGGAACTGACGCGGCGCGGCGTGCCGTTCGAGATCACGAGCGGGCTGCGGTTCTTCGAGCAGGCGCACATCAAGGACGTCAGCGCGTTTTTGAAATGGGTCGTGAACCCGCACGACGAGGTGGCTTTCAAGCGAATGGTGAAGCTGATGCCTGGCGTGGGGCCGCGAAGTGCGGATTCGCTGTGGGATGGCGTGATGCAGGCGCTTGCGGCGGCGGAAACATCCAACGTCCAACGTCCAACGTCCAACGTCCAACGCGTTCCGACTGCGGAGGCGCAGCCCCTCTCAACCCTCAACCCTCAACTCTCAACCGACTCTGACGAACCGACTCAGCCGCTGCCAGAAACAATCGCGAATCCGTGGGAAGGGCTGCCCTCGATCAAAAAACTGCTGCTGCCGCTGAAGGTGCCAGCGAAGGCGCAGAAGGCTTGGGAACAATGCGTGCTCACCCTCGACGAACTCGCACCCGGCGGACGGCTCGTGCCGCCGTCGCAGATGATCCACAGCGTGATGGAGGCAATCTACGACGACTACGCGCGGGCGAAATTTCCAAACTACGATCTGCGCCGTGAGGATCTGAACACGCTCGCGAATTTCGCGCGGCAGTACGAGAGCGCGCAGGCGTTCCTCGATCAACTCGCGCTGCTCACGACGATGGACAGCAACGCCGCGAGCGCCGACGAGCACGAGCGCGTGACGCTGAGCAGCGTGCATCAGGCGAAGGGGCTCGAATGGAAGGCCGTCTTCGTGATTTGGCTCGCCGACGGAAAATTTCCCACGGGCCGTTCGCTGGAAAATCCCGAGGCCATCGAGGAGGAGCGCCGCCTTTTTTACGTCGCGGTGACGCGCGCGAAGGACGAGCTGTACCTCAGCTACCCGTGCATGTCGTTCAATTCGGGCTACGGCGATCCGTTGCAGCGTCCGTCGCGTTTCCTCGGGGAGATTCCGAAAAAGCTGGTCGAAGATTGGGAAGTCGGCGGGAGCTTTTGAAAGGAGAAGGGCCATGCCCTTTGCGGGACGCAGCCCCGGACAACTCAGTCAGGATTGCGAACGCTCAACAACAGTTCACCTGCGTCACCGGTCTGCAAAACATTTTCAATCCGGCGGCATTCCCGGAAGAGACAAGCACGGACGGAGAAGCCGTACAGCAATACGAGCAATGGAATTTTTTCGAGAGCGGCACGAGCACCGATTTTTCAGACGCGACGAAAAAGGCCGCGCTTCGTGTGAAGCGCGGCCCTTGGAAAATTGGAAATGCTCCCTCGGCTCAGCCTTCGCGGTTGGTAGGCATGTAGCGGTAGAAGACCTCAAGCATCAGAATGCAGAGCGTGGTGCGATACACGTTCGGCGACATCGTCGCTGCGGTCTGCAAATTGCCGACGCTGTTCGAGGCCATCGGCGGCCAGCTTCCGTCCGCGGCCTGGGCACCCACGATCTCATCCTGGAACCAGCGGTTCCATTTCGTCCATGCGCTGCCGCCGAACATGAGGCACGCCTGCGTGTGATAGTACCAAGCGTAGAGGTCCGCCTTGGGGCCCAGGTATTTTACAGGATAGTCTTTTTCGGTCTCGTCGAGCACCCACTCCATGCCCTTCTTCAACACACCCTTCTCGCCCTTCCAGAAGAGCTGGCAGAGGATGCCGACGCCGCTGAGGCTGTATTTGTCTGAGGGGCTGCGGTAGCCGTAGCCGCCTTTCGGCCCCTTGAGCCGCTCAAGGCAGGTCATCGCCTTGTCGAGGGCCTCATCCACTCCGTAGATGCCGAGTTTGCTGAGATGAGCGGCCTTCAGCGCCTGAATCTGCCAGCCGGTCACAGAAAGATCGTCCGCAGTCTTATCGTAGGAATACATCCAGCCGCCGCCCGGCCCTTGACCCTGCACGATGTAGCCGACGGCCTGCTTGAAGAGTTCGCGCACATTCACATCCTGCGTCATCGTGTAGTATTCGCCGAGCGCGTAAGTGCAGATGGCGTGTTCATAGACGCCGGGCTGGTCGAACGATTTCCGCATGCTAAGGCGGCCCTCATTGGTCGCGCCATTGGTCAGAATCCACTCGACCGCCTTGTTCACCGTGAGGCCGAACTGCTGCGATTCCGGAGTCTCGCCGTGGCCGAGGAAGCAGAGCAGGGCAAGTCCGGTCATCGCGCCCTTGTTGCCGTCGCCCCATGAGCCATCGGGACTTTGATTTTTCTGGAGCCACGCGAGGCCTTTCAAAACGGCCATTTCAGCCGCAGGCTTCATCTTGTTATCCGCCATCGCCTTTGCCTTGCCGGCACCGACGCGGCCTTTCATTGCGCCGGGAAGACCGCCGAGCCCGCCGCCCATTTTGGCGATGTTGCCCGCGGCCTTCGTGAGATCCGAAGTGTTCGTGTTGATCTTCACGCTCACCTGCTGCGGCGCGACCTTGAAGGTGCTCGCCGCGCTGGTCGTCTGGATGACGTCAATGGTCGGGCTGTTGATCGTCGGCGTCGGCGTCACCTGCTGCTCCGTAGGCACGGCATCGGCGGGGGACTCCGGCGGCGGCGAAAGATCCTCTGCGGTGGAAATCAGACCGTCGCCACCCTCGGCTACGAAATCCGGCGGCTCGACCATCGCCTTGTAGAGAACGATCGATCCCATGATGATCACGATGCCGGTGTGGATCACGCAGGAGAGCATGAAGTATCGCGACTCGGCGAGCTTCTGCTGGAATCTCTGAATGAACGTGAGCCGCGGCTCGACGATTTGCTGCTGGGGTTCGCCTTCCTGTTCCGTCTGGAGAGAATCGTGCATGGGATTGGGGTTCTCGAAATTAGACATCGGGTGCAACAGGGTGTCAATCGCTGGCACTAAGAAAATCCGGCACGGGGAGTTGGTCAACGCTCTCCGCGAGGCACCAGCACGGAGCGAAAGCCGTATGTCACATCCCGCTGTTTGAGATCCGCGACCTCGCGGTAGCCGAGGCGGAGGTATTCCTGCTTGCTCGTCGCCCACGATCCTCCGCGTAACGCGCGCCATTCCCGGTGCTGCGGGCTGCTGCTGTAAATGTCCTCCACCCACTGCCAGACATTGCCGCTCATGTCGAAAAGGCCCGCCTTGTTTGCGGCAAAGCTGCCGACCGGCGACGTCTGCGGAAAGCCGTCATTGTAGCCCGCGATGAACGGAGGGCGCTTCCGCGATGCGTCCGCAAAATTTCCCGAACGCGGCGGCGGCGGCCATGCCCTGCCCCACGCGAAATCGCGCACGCCGCCGTCGCGTTCCTGCGGCGTCGTGCCGCCCTCGCCGACGATGCCCGCGGCCGCGCTCCACTCCGCGTCCGTCGGCAGCCGGTAGATCTGGCCCTCGACGAGCTGATCCGATTTGATCTCGCGCTCGGTGAGCCACTGGCAGAACGCGCGCGCGTCCTCCCAGTTCACATTCACCGCCGGATGCGTGTCCTCCTGCGGAAATTCCAGCGGCGCGCGCACGAAGCCCGTCGCCTCGCAGAACGCCTGGAAGTCGCGCACACGCACCGGCCACACCGCGACCAGCACATTGCCCACCGGCACGAAGCGCATCCCGAGCGAATTCTCCCACTTCTCACCGGGATGCGGCACAGGCCTGCGCTCGAAACGCACGCCGACGAACGCCTGCTCACCAGCCTTCACACTCGCGACAGCCTCCGCATTCCGGTAGCCCGCGAGCCGCAGCGAATACTTCCGCTCGCCCGGCTCGAGATCGTCCACGAGGAGCGGCGTGAGCCCGATTTCCTTTCCCTCAAAAATCACGCTGGCCTGCGCAGGCGCGCTCGTGATTTTCACGCGGCCGAACGGGAACGCAAACGCGACCCCGGCCTCCGTCCCGGCCTCGGCGCGCACCGTGCGCTCCTGCGCGGGCCAGCCGCGGTAGCGCGCAGTCAGCTTGTGCTCGCCCTCGGCGATCGCGATTTCGCACGGCGCGGTGCCCGCGGATTTGCCGTCGGCAAAAATCTCCGCGCCCTGCGGCGAGCTGCTGATGAGAAATTTTCCCGAGCTGAACTGCAGCGACGCCGCGGCCGTCTCACCGCTCGCGACCTCGACTGCCGCGCGCTTTTCCACGCCGTCGTGCCGCATCACGATCTCGTAGGCGCCCGTCGGCAGATCGGAAAAATCCGCGGGCGTCTTCCCGTTTTTCACAATGTCAGCTCCGCTGCGGATCTCGAATTCGCAGCCCGGCGGCTGCGATGCGACATGCACAGATCCGAGGCTGCGCCGGAGCGAAATGGCGCGCGGCTTCGTCTCCGTATCCGCCGCGATCTTCAACGGCACGTCGAGCGGATCGTATCCCGGCAGCATCACGCGCGCGTTGTGAGTGCCGGACTTCAGCCCCGCAAAATGCGCCGGGCTCCGCAGCATCCGCTGCTCGATGATCACCATCGCGCCGGGAGGATCCGTCTCGACGAGCGTCGCGCCTTCGCCCTCCGGCTGCGACGGCCCGCGCATTCTCCACGCGCCCAATGCGAGCCCGCACACGAGCAGCAGCGCCACGATCGGCAGCCAGTGCCGCCGCCGGTGCATGCCGCCGAGAGGACGCCCGTCGCGCACATTCTCCAGATCCTCGTGCATCTCGTCCGCCGTCGCATAGCGATCCTCCGTATCCCGCGCGCATGCGCGAAGCAGCACGTCGTTCAGTCGCATGAGCTGCACCTTGTCCGGCATCCCGGAGATGTTCGTATTCAGCTCGGGGAACTGCATCCGATCCTTCCCCATCGCGATTTCGTAGAGCACTTTTCCGAGGCTGTACAGATCCGCCTGCGCCGTGCCGTGGCCCTCCGGCGGCACGTAGCCCTCGGTGCCGACAAACGAATCCTGTCCCATCGCCGACACGAGCCCGATGTCCGCGATCTTCGGCACGCCGCCGACGAAGATGATGTTCGCGGGCTTGATGTCGCGATGCACGAGCCCGTGCCGGTGCAGCGCGGCGAGCGCAGTCGTGAGCGATAGCCCGAGCGTGATCACCTCGTCCGCCGGCAGCCGCGCGACGCGCTGGAGTTCGCTCTTCAGCGTCTTCGGCTGATACGCGGCAGGATCGAATTTTCCACGCGGGATCGCGTCGTCCGCGAGTTCCATCACGTAGTAGAAAAATCCGCCGTCATCGCTGCGCCCGACGTGCAGGATGTCCACGAAGCCCTCGTGCTCGCGCGACACCGGCTCGAAGCGCGCCATGCCGTCGAATTCGCGTTCAAACGAACGCTCGTCGTCGAAACGCGAACGCTCCACAATTTTCACCGCGCGCTCACGCACCCGTGAGCGAACGCGCAAGCCAGATCTCGCCGTAGCTCCCGCGCCCGATCGGTCGCACCACATGATGATGCGGCACCGACGGCGGTGGCGTGGCGGTGGCTTGTGACATGACACGCGGATGATGGCAAAAGCGCGGCAATTCCGCCACCGTCTCGTGAGCTTATTCGCGCAGCGCCCTGCGTGCTCACGCAAAGATCGCCTCGACGAGCCGCAGCGCCTTCGCGCCGGGGAGCACGCCAGGCTCCATCTGGTTCATCACGTAGGCAAACGCAATTCGGTGCTCCGGGTCGGCGAACGCATGGCTGCCGCCCGCGCCAGGGTGCCCGAATGCCGACGGCGACGGGCCGAAGATCGCGCGCAGTTTTTTTCCGTCTGACAAAATCGGATCGCGCATGAAGCCCGCGGAGAATGCGGTTTCCGTGAGCAGCACTCGGTCGTCGCCCTGCACGATCGTGCGCTGCATCCATGCGAACGTCTCAGCCGTGAAAAATGTGCGTCCATCGAGCGCGCCACCCGCTGCGAGCATCGCGTAAAATTTTGCAAGCGACGCCGCGGTGCCGATGCCGCCAAAGCCCGGCAGCGACGCGCGGCGGCCTGCGGGCGCGTTCATCTCGGCGACCGATTTCAATCCCGTCGGCGATCCAAATGCGCGCAACGTGAGCGAGCCCGGAGTGACGAATGCGGTGTAGAAACGATCCTTCGGCGGCGCGCTCTTCGGCGGGAAAATGGGCGCGACTGTTTCCACGATGTCCGCGGGCACTCCGATCCAAAAATCGAGCGCAAGCGGCTCTGCAAAGTTCGCGCGCCAGTACTCGCCGATCGTGCGGCCCGTGATGCGGCGCACGAGTTCATCAAGCAGAAACCCGAACAGCCGCGGCCCATAACCGTGGCCCGTGCCCAACTCCCACAGCGGCGCCTGCTCCGCGATGGCACGTGCGACTTCTGCGTGATCGAAGACATCCGCGGAACGATCGAGCGCAGGCACGCCCGACTGGTGCGAGAGCGCCTTGCCGATGGTGATCGCACCCTTTCCCTGCGCGGCAAATTCCGGCCATACATCGGCAACACGCGTATCCGGCGTGAGCCCGCGCTCCTGCATCGCGTGCAGCACGCACGCGGACGCCGGGCCTTTCGTCGCACTCCACACGAGCACGGGCGTGCCCGCGCTCCACGGCAGCGTGCGCTCGCGATCGCGCCAACCGGCGGCGAGCGAGATCGCCTCCCGTCCGTCGCGCCACACGCTCAGCGACGCGCCGAGATCACCGAAGCGCGTGAAGTTTTCACGGAACAAAGTCTCAATGCGTGCGACATCCATCGCCACGGAGAATGGAAATGAGCGGCGCGCTGGCAAGAGTTCTCAGCCGCCGGAGCGGCTGCGGGACAGCGTGATTTTTTAAGTTGCGTGCATTGCACAGCGGCACAGCACGCGATACGAGGCGCGGATGATCCATGTGAAACTCCTCGCATTCGCACAGGCGGCCGACCGGCTCGGCTGGCGCGAGATGCTCGTGGAATGCGCGCCGGATGAGACGCTGCGCTCAATCGTCGAACGCCACGCGGCTGGATTTGATTTCAGCTCTTCGCGTGTCGCAGTGGATTGCGAATACATGCCGTGGGACGACGCGGTCGGCGCGCACGCGCAGGAGATCGCGATCCTCCCGCCCGTGAGCGGAGGCTAGCGCATGGAAACGGAAATTCTTTTCACCGAGGCGCCGATCGTCCCGCCGCCGCAGAAACGCGCGCTGCTGGAGACTGGAGCAGTCGTGGAATTTCACGGAGTCGTACGCGCGACCGAGGGCGACGCGCAGCTCGCGGGACTTTTTTACGAGGCATACGAGCCGATGGCGCGGCGCGAATTCGCGCGCATCCTCACGGAGCTGGACGCGCTTCATTCGCCTCATGCGGTGTGCATCGTCCACCGGCTCGGCTTCGTGCCGGTCGGCGAGGCGTCGCTCTACGTCCGCGTGGAAGCGAAGCACCGAGGCTCAGCGCTGGCATTCTGCGGCGCGCTGATTGATCGGATGAAGCAGGACGTGCCGATCTGGAAAATCGCGCGTCAGCGCGCTCCCAGGTCAAAGCCCGAATAGGTTCGTGCGCCCTCCCCTCGCCCGCCGGAAGCGGTCGAAGATTTCGTCACAGCCGTCGGCCTTGAGCTGATGCACGATGCGGAGCAGTTCGCCGAGGCGGCCCTGCGGCCAGCCTTTTTTCTGAAACCAGCAGAGGTATTCGAGCGGGAGATCGAACAGCGGCACGCCATGCGGCGGGCATTTCTTCGGGCCGTATTTTCCGAACGGCATGAAGGTGCCCGCGATGTCGTCGAGATCGACGGCGAGCCAGTCGCGGAGGTTTTCTTCGAGGCGTTTCATGCGATGTCCCGGTGTGCGGACAGCATCGAAGATCCGGCGGAAGCTGCGAATCAAAATTCCAGCGGAGGCGCAAAATGCTGCTTCTTATTTTTCTTCCGCTCGCTCATCCAAGCCCCCTCACCTTCCGCACCCCATGCTCCCCAGTCCCAAATCCGAACTGCCGTCTGACACGCATCACCGCTCGCGCGCGGGCCTCACGCTCCTCGCTGCATTTCTCGGCTGGCTGTTCGATGGATTCGAGATGGGGCTGTTCCCGCTCATCGGACAGCCCGCGCTCGCGGATCTGCTCGGCCCCGCGGAGGCGGCGAATGCGGCGAAGTGGTTCGGCGCGATCATCGCGGTTTTCCTCGTTGGCGCAGCGAGCGGCGGCGTGCTCTTCGGCTGGCTCGGCGACAAAATCGGCCGCGTGCGCGCGATGGCGCTCAGCATCGTGACGTATGCGATCTTCACCGGGCTGTGCGGCTTTGCGACGCAGGCGTGGCACGTTGCCGCGCTGCGCTTCATCGCATCGCTCGGAATGGGCGGCGAATGGTCGCTCGGCGTGGCGCTGGTGAATGAAATCTGGTCGTCCAAATCGCGCGCGCTCACCGCGGGCCTCATCGGCGCGGCGGCGAACATCGGCTACCTGCTCGTCGCCGTGCTGAGCATGGTGCTGCTCGGTTTCATCGGAAACATGCACGGCATTTTCCACAGCCTCGGCTTTTCGGAGGCGACGGCCGCGCGCTTCCTCGATCACTCCGCGTGGCGGCTGCTGATGATCAGCGGCGCGCTGCCCGCGCTGCTGATCTTTTTCATTCTCGCGTTCGTGCCCGAGTCGGAAAAATGGAAGGCCGAGCACGCGCGCGGCGCGACTTCGCACTGGGCAAAAGTGGATCTCGTCGGCGTGCTCATTGGCAGCGTCGCGGCGCTCATGATCATCTGGGCGTGGTCGCCGATCGGATTGCCGCCACTGGCCGCGACGTCCGTCACCTTCGCGGGGCTCGCCGTCGCGCTCGTGGGCTACCTGCATCCCGTGCGGAAATATCTCCAGCGCGCAGAAGCCGCCGGCTCGATCTCGGATCGCCACCGCGGGCACGTGATCAAGATGATGCTCTTCGGCGCCGGACTTGCCGCCGTGGCGCTGCTCGGCACATGGGGCTCGACACAGTGGGCTCCGCGCTGGGTCACCGAACAACTTGCGCCGACGACGCCGCACGCCAAGGAGTGGACGCTTTTCTGGCTCTCGGCCGGTGCAATCGTCGGCACGATGCTCGCCGCTCTGGGCGCGGGCCGCTTCGGCCGGCGCATCACGTACACCGTGCTCTGCATCACCTCCATCGGCGGTTCGCTGCTGCTCTACCAGACGAACAGCCAGTTCAATCACTACTTCCTTTTTTGCACGTTCGTCGCCGGCACGCTGACCGCTTCATTCTACGGCTTTTTCCCGCTGTATCTCCCGGAGCTTTTCCCCACCGCTGTCCGCGCGACGGCCCAGGGCTTCGCCTATAATTTCGGCCGCATCATCGCCGCGGTGGGCGGCTTGCAGACGGCGAACCTGATCAAGTTTTTCGACAACAGTTTCCCGAAAGCCGCTTCCGTCGTGGCCTCCATCTACCTCGTCGGCATGGGCATCATCTGGCTCGGCCCGGAGACGAAAGGCCGGCCGCTTCCTGATTGATCGCTCGGGATGAGTCCGCGCCTCTCGCCGATCAGCCATGCGAAGTCTGGCGCAGCGATATCTTTGATCTACCTTCCCGGAATGGCACTCATCTGGCTTGCACCTGAGACGAAAGGGCGTCCCCTGCCCGACTAGCCCATGCCCATTCCCAACACCACGACGGGATTTGTCCGCGACTTTGTCCCGGACGAGCCCACTTCGCGTTTTGCCCGGATCATCGAGGCGACCACCGATGTCGTCGCAATGGCGGACAAGGCGGGACATCTGCTCTACCTGAACACCGCCGGGCGGACGCTGCTCGGCCTCGGCCCGGAGTCGGACATCTCGGGAGTCTCGCTGCGAAACCTGCACCCGGAATGGGCGCTGGAGATCCTCGTGCATGAGGGCATCCCGATCTCGCAACTGAATGGCTCGTGGTCCGGCGAGACCGCGCTCGTCTCCCCCGAGGGCCGCGAATATCCCGTGCTCCAGGTCTTGCTCGCGCATTTCGATGTGGAAGGGCACGTGGACTTCATCTCGACGATTTGCCGCGACATCTCGGAGCGGAAGCTGAAGGAACTCGAACGCATCGAGTGGGCGAACCGCTACAACGCCGCAGTCCGCGCAAGCGGACAGGTGGTCTTCGACTGGGACACACAATCGGGCGAAATCGCATACGGCGGCGAGATCGCGCAACTGCTCGGTTTTTCACCGGAGGAAATGGGCGGAGGCATGGAGCGACTTCGCGCGGTCATCCATCCCGAGGACGAGGCCGCATTCACCCAGCGCCTGGAGATGATCACCTCGACGCGGGACACGTTCGACCACTCGTTCCGCATGATCCGCAAGGACGGCGGCGAAATCATCACGCACGCGCAGGGCTGCTTCTTCCTCGACCGCCGCGGGCAGATCGCACGCATGATCGGCTTCCTGCGGGATGTGACGCAGGAGCGGATGGCCGGGCGCGCGATCCAGCTCGCAAACGAACGGCTCGAACAGCGCGTGACAGAGCGCACCAAGGAACTCGCAGAGGCAAACCTCGATCTCCAGAACAGCGCGCAGCGCCAGGCCGCCGTGTCCCGGCTCGGCCAGCGCGCGCTCGCCGGACAGCCGCTCTCCGAACTGATGCTCGAAGCTGCCAAGACCGTGGTCGAGATCCTGCCGTGCGACTGCACTTCCGTCCTCCAGTATGACGAAAATGCAGACGTCTTCAAACCACTGGCGGAGACCGGCTGGCCGAAAAGCGAGGCCGAACGCTTCCCGCTCCCCGGAGGCAAAGGCTCGATGTGCGGCTACGCGGTGCTCACCGGCGAGGCGATCGTGTCCTCCGATTTGGAAAAGGAGACGCGCTTCGAGTATTCGAGAGCCTCGCGTGTGTCGGGAGTGCGCAGCGGCATGGCCGTATGCATCAAGGCCGGCGACCGCCCGCTCGGCGTGTTCGCGTCGTTCTCGCGCACGCCGCGGAAGTTTTCACACGACGACGTGAGCTTCATCCAGTCCATCGCCAACGTGCTCACCGCGGCCATTGACCGGCACGACGCCGACGAAAACATCCGCCGCGCCCGCGCCGACGCCGAGAATGCAAACCGTGCGAAGAGCGAATTCCTCTCGCGCATGAGCCACGAGCTGCGCACTCCGCTGAATACGATCCTCGGCTTCACGCAGTTGCTGGAGATGGAGGAGCACACCGCCAAGCAGGGCGAGAGCATCGCACACATCTCGCGCGCAGGACGGAACCTGCTCGATTTGATCAATGAGGTCCTGGACATCGCACGCCTCGATTCCGGCCGCACGCAGTTCACCATCGAGCCGGTGGACGTGCTTGAATTGCTGCGCGAAACGGCATCCGTCTCCACACTCGCCGCATCGAAGCGCAAAATCACGCTCCGCATCACCGAGCCTTCGGACGATGCACCCTTCGTCTCATCCGATCGCGAGCGGCTCCGGCAGGTGCTGTTGAATCTCCTGTCCAACGGGACGAAATTCAACCGCGACGGCGGCGGCATCACCCTCGCCGTGGTGCCCGGCGATCCGGGAAAATGGCGCATCAATGTCACCGACACCGGATACGGAATCGCCGATGACAAACTTGCGCGCCTCTTCGTTCCCTTCGAGCGGCTCGGCACCCGCGAGGGCGGCACCGAAGGCGGCACCGGACTCGGCCTCGCGCTTTGCCAGCGCGTCGTCACCAGCCTCGGCGGACGTATCGGTGTCACGAGCAGCATCGGTGTGGGCAGCACATTTTGGATTGAACTGCCCGCTGCGGAGGTCCCGATTTTTCCACCCTCTCCGGCTGTCACGCCCCGGCCCCCGGCGCAGCCGGACAGGAGGAAAATCCTCTACATCGAGGACGACAAGGCGAACTACTACCTCCTCGAACGGTTCCTCGGCACGCGCAAGGACATCCAGCTTTTCTCCGCCCTCCAGGGCGGCACCGGAATCGAATTCGCCCAGCGCGAACGGCCTGCCCTCATTCTGCTCGACCTGAATCTCCCGGACATGAACGGAGAGCAGGTGCTCCACGCCCTGCGGGCGAATGCCGTGACCGCAGACATCCCCGTGATCGCCGTCACCGGCGAGTCCACGCTCGATCGCGAGAAGGAACTGAAGGCGCTCGGAGTGAGCGAGACGCTCGTGAAACCCTACAAGCTCGCGCAGGTCACCGAGATCCTCGATCGCGCGCTCGGCACGAAAACCGGCGGCACCCCGAAATAGCGCGGCTCAGAGCGCGACCTCAAAAACCTGTGCAACTTTCACAACAAAGGGCCGCAGTTTGGCCGGGCAGTTCTCACGCCACTCGGCGAGGAACGCGGCGAGCGGCATCTTCCGATCGTGCGCACCGAGATTCATGAACGTCACCGCCTCCCACCCGCGCGGCTCCGCCTCCAGCAGCGGGAGTAGGCGTGACGCAACGATGCTGTTGCTCGCGCGCAGCGTCCCGTTGCGGCGCATGGCCGGCTCATTCTGCCGGAACCAGCGCGGAAAATCCGCAGGCGCGACCGTGACCGAAGCGCGCATCCGTTCCTCCGCGTAAGCCGCAAACTCCGGCGCATACGATCGCCAGTTCCGGAACGGCGCGGAACGCTGCCACGAGCGCGACATCGTCCGCAAAGCGAAGAGCGACGCGGCTTCCGCAAAGCTCTCCTCGAGCCACAGGTTCGGCTTCCCGTCCTCGCGCCAGGTGCGTCGCCAGTCGTTCGACTGCGTCGCGAGTACATGGCAGAACTCGTGCGCAAACTGAAACACAAACTGCGCGCACTGCCGGTCGCGCGCCTCGATGCCCACGACGATTTTCCCATCCGTCGTCCGCGCCCACGCCGTCTGCGGATGATCGTCGCGGTGATGCACGACGATCGTGCCGATGCGCGTCCTCGGACAATGCCGCCCGATTTCCGTCGCCGTCGCAAGGGCGAGCGCATGAACTTCCCGCAGGCTCGCATTCCCCCACCCTCCGTCCTGCACCGCGATGTCCGGCACGGCTGCGGAAATTTCAGCCGCGGCACACAGGATGGCTGCGATGAGGCAGGCCGTCGGAAATCGGAAAATCTTCATCCGAAAAACGATGCCAGCACACGCCGCAGCACGCCAGCCGGGACTGAGCACAGGCGCGATCCTGGATGTCCGACATTCGCAATCGGACGCCCGGTGGAAGCGCGGCTAATTCCCGTCCTCGAGGAACACATCCATCTGCTGGCCGACATACACGCCTGCGCCTTTCGGACGGTCGAAGCGGTAGATGATCTGCAGCACGCGCGTGTCCACATGCTCGCTGCTCTCGCCCGTGAGCGATTTTTTCGGAATGATGAACGGCTCGACGCGCACGAAGCGCAGCGGCATCTCCACGTCGCGTCGACCCTTGATGTATGCCTTCGCTGCCATGCCCGTCCGCACACGCGACGCGTTGTCCTCGTCAATGTCTGCACGAAGCTGAAGCTCCTCCGCCTCTCCGAGCACGAGGATCGGGTCGGTGCCCGATCCGAGCATCGTCATCGGCGATGCAAATTCACCCGCACGCGTGTTCACCTGCAAAATGCGCCCGTCGCGCGGCGCACGGATGGTGAGCAGATCGAGCTGCACCTTTGTGCGCTTGAGCTGCGCCTCGGTGCTGGCGACGCGCGCCTTCATGCTGGCGAGCTGCGCCTCCGCCGCCTGCGCGGCGAAAAGCTTGCGCTGCTTCTCGTCCTCGCTCGCGACCTTGGTGGCCACAAGCTTCGCCATGCGATCCCACTGGTCGCGCTTGTCCGCGAGGCCCACCTCGGCCTCGGCGAGCTGCTTTTGCAGCGCGGAGAATTCCGCCTCCTGCGCGGCCACGAGCGCGGCGGCATCGCGCGTGTCCTGCTCCACCAGCACGTCGCCCGCTTTCACCACGTCGCCGACTTTCACATTCACCTTCGCGACGAGCCCGGCAACGGCAGGCGCGATGCGCACGTTTTCATTCACACTCTCGATGATGCCGCGTCCGCCGATGGATTTCTTGAACGGCGCGCGCGGCGGTTCATTCAGCGGAACCGCCGCGGGAATCGTCTTCCGCGAATTGACGACAAGCCGGAAGCTGGCGAATGCGCCGATGACGGCGATGCCGATGAGGAGCCAGAAGATGAGACGTTTCATGGAAAAATGCGGGCGCGGTTCAGACGTATTGTGCCCGGTATTCGCCGGAATTGTGGACGCCTTTCACGACGCCGTCCTCCATTTCCGCGATGCGATCCGCGAACGAAAAAATGCGGCTGTCGTGCGTCACGACGATCACGCAGCGATCCTCGCGGCACGCGCTCGCCTTGAGAAGTTCGAGAACCTTGTGCCCGGTCGCCGCGTCGAGCGACGCCGTGGGCTCGTCGCAAATCAGCAGCCGCGGCTCATGTACGAGCGCACGCGCGATGGCCACGCGCTGCTGCTGCCCGCCGGAGAGCTGGCGCGGGTGCGCATCGAGCCGCTGGCCGAGACCGACTTCGGTGAGCAGCTTCGCCGCGGCGTCCTGGGCTTCTTTCCGGCTCTGGCCTTGCAGCAACAGCGGGATGCTTGCGTTTTCCAAAATGTTCCAGGTCGGGATGAGATTGAACTGCTGGAAGATGAACCCGACGTTGCGCCCGCGAAAATCTGTGAGCCTCCCGCCGCTGAGATGAATGAGATCCGTGCCGAAGACATCCACGCTGCCCGCATCCGCCTTCATCGTGCCGCAGATGACGCTGAGGAAGGTCGTCTTCCCGCATCCCGAAGGGCCGACGATCATGATCATCTCGCCGCAGCGCGCCTCGAAGTCCACGCCCTTCAGCGCGCGCACGGCATTGTCGCCGCGGCCGAAGGTCTTCGTGACGCCACGCGTGGTCACGGCAGTTGGCAATCCGTTCGCGCTCATCGGAACACCACGGCAGGCTCGGCGCGGATGACTTTCAGCAGCCCGATCGTTGCTGAGAACAGACAGATGAAAATGATGATCGAGCCCGCGAATGCGAGCACCTGCCACGGCAGGAAGAACGGCGGCTCGCCGACTTTCAGAAATACATTGCCCACCATCGCCGTGAGCCCCGCGCCGAGGCCGTAGCCCATCGCGCCGACGGTGAACGCCTGCAAAAAAACCATCTCGGCGAGCAGCATGTTACCCGCACCCATCGCCTTCAGCGCGGCGAGATGCCGCACATTTTCATGCACGAAAAGGTAGAACGTCTGCCCTGCAATCGCGATGCCCACGAGCGCGCCGAGGATGACGACCGTGCCGAATGAAATCGGGATGCCCGTGTATTTGATGTACCAGTCCAACGTGCGGTCGTTGAACTCCCCGTCGGTGAACGCGGTGATTCCGGGGATTTTGCGGATACGCTCGACGACCTCCGCCGCGGGCACTCCGTCCTTCGGCTTCACGAGGACGAATGAGAGGAGCTTGCGTTGCGGCGGCGCATATTCGAGCGCGCGATCGTAGGTCGTGTAAATGTACGGCTGTCCGAGGAAGCTCTGCTCCGCGTAGCAGATGCCGACGACACGCGCCTCCTTGTCGTTAATTTCAAAAGTGTCGCCCACATGCAGCTCGATGCCCTTCTGCTTGAATTTCTTGATCGCGATCTGATCCACCACCACCGCATTCGGAAGCCGCAGATCCTCGATGTTCCCCGCCGTCATTTTTGCGGGCCGGCCCATCATCGTCGCGCTGTCAAGGCCCGTGAGCTGGATCGGCTGGAACGATCCGTCGCGCAGCCGCGCCGAAATCAGCCCCCAGTACAGTGGCACCGCCCAGTCCACGCCTTCGACGCTGCGCACGCGGTTCACCTCGATGTCGCGCATCGGCACGACTTCGTTCACCTGCTCGACCTTCGCATCGCAGACCCATATGGGCACTTTGATGTTCCGCAGCGTCGAGGTCGTCCACAGCATGAGCCCGCAGAAGACGCCGCTCTGCTGCATCATCAGCAGCGAGCAAAACGTGAGGCCGCCGAGAAGCATGACGAACTTTGCCACATCACCATAGAGCATCTTGAGCGCGAGCCTGAGCATTGAGTGGCGGAACGAAGCACTGGACGCCGCACTCGGTCAAGGGCGGCGGGGCACCCGGTTCAGACCCTGCGCAGCGCCGCAACGGTCTTGCCCGGATCCTGCCTGCAATCAAGCACCCGGAACACCACGACCAAATCCTCTCCATCGAACCGGTAGTAAATCGCCCATGGAAAGCGATGGGAGAGCATTCGGTGAAATCCGAAGACCTTCCGGTGAGCACCGGCATGGATTGCCAGCGAATCAATATCGGCAAAGAGGGAATCCATAAAGTAGTCGCCCACGCCCTCGGCCTGCCGGTCATAGAAATCCCGCCCGTCCGCAAGATCGTTGCACGCGGAAGTGAGGATGCGAATTTTCACACCGTCCTGTCGCGCAATTCATCCTTCGTGCGGTTCCAATCGAGCACCTCCTCGCGTCCCTCCGCCAGACGCCGCTCGGTCTCAGCAAGGGCGCTGCCGTGCCACGCGGGGGATTCCACCTCCGCTCCTGATCGGCGAAGGCCGCCCCATAGCGTTTCCATCAGGCGGAGCATGTCTTCTCGCTTCAATTGACGTGCGGCATTTTCGATCTCAGCGAGCGTGCTCATGCACATGAAGATGCCAGAACGCACGCCCTCTGCAAGCGCACGACGCACCGCACCTCAGAACTCCAGATGCAGCCGCCCTCCGAATACCGACACCGGACCGCGGTCGCTGTTGAAGGCCGGGTTGGCGATGTATTGGTAATCAAAGGAAAGATGCACGCCTTTGCGAATGGCGAGATCGTAGTAGGTTTCCACGATCCTCTCGCCAGCGTAAGTGAGCGTGCCGTCGCCGACGAGGATGCCCGTTCCGCCTGCCGCGAGGAACCGCCGGTGGACGCCGGAGATTCCATTCCATACGCCCGCGATGCCGATGACGTCGTCAGGCCGGTGCCATGAGCTGCCCTTGATGCGAAGACCGAGCGACGCCGTGCGATCCACGTCGGTAAAAACCCACGCCTCGGTTTTCCCATCACTCCATCCGAGTCGGCTGAAGACGCCGATGTCTTTCGTGATCTCCTGCTCGATGTTCAGCCCGAAGCCGTATTTGATGCGGGACTGCCGCGTGGCGGTGATGTCCGCAGGGCGCACGGTGTTCGCGATGGCGTCGCCATAGCTCCCCATGTTTGCCCTTTCCAATGACGCGAGCACGCGGACGACGCCGGGATGTTCGCGGATCGTGTGGCGGTGCTCGAACTCCGTGATCATGGACCACGCGTTGAAAAAGTGGCCGTCAATCGCGACACCGTTCGAGACTCGCGGGACTTGGAAAAAGCCGTGGCGCAGCGCCCACTTCGGCTGGTTCAGCTCGGCGGCGAAGCCGGTGATGAAGCCGAGCGCGTCGCCGGGATAATCCCACGCACCGTTCGCCATGAGGCTCCAGTTCATGAACTGCGTGCGCGGATCGTTCGCGTAGGAATTGTTGTCGAAGATGTCCTTCGCGCTCATTTTCCCGAGCGTGAGCGTGAGGCGCGAAACATCCTGCCTGCCCGCGAGGTGCAGCGCGTCGTCGGCCACATCATCCTGCGGCCCGCCGAAGCCGATCACCTGGCGGATGAATGCGCGCGGGATGTTGAAGTTCGGCACATTCACACCGACGCGGAACGCCTCGCCGTTCGGAAAACCCGCGACACCGAGCGTCTTGCTCAGGCCGAAGCCCTGCCACATCAGCCCGTCGAGATGCGCCTCGGCACCGCGCCAGAGCCGCAGCCCGAGCGAAATGTCGAGCGACACGGTCTCGTTCGTCTCGCCCGCGGTCGAGAGGCTGTTCGGGCCGGAGTATTTGGCCGGGACGTTCAGGTCTCCCTGGATGATGTCGGTGTTCTGCATGTGGATGTTCCACTTTTGCTCCGCGGCCGCGGGAGTGGCGGCTTTTCCATCCGTCGCAGGATTCTCTGCAAACAGCGCGCCGCCGATTGCGGCGGCGGCGAATGCGGCGGCGAGGCGGGCTGGCACAGCAAGTTTTCCGAAGATCATAAAATTAGGCACCGCTAATTTAGTTATCTCTTGCTATGCTTCTGTCAACATCTGCGCGTTCTCTTGTCGCGAAGTTCCTTCGGGGCTCCGCATGCGGCACGCCGCCGCACGCCAAGGAATGCAACGCGGTGGCCGCGCGCACCGCGCTGCATGAAAGGGCGTTCCCGGGGTGTTTCATGGTTTGCATGGAGCGCGCAGGGCTTAGGCAGTTGCCTGCGGAAGAAAAGCGGAAACGGCGTCCGGCGTGCTACACTTCCGTCACATCCGTTCGCTGTCCGATCCACGGAGGCACGGAAACGCCCATGAAGAGAAACAGCCCCTCGCTATTTTTCCTTCACAGCCTTCATCTCCCTGCCCCGTTTCCCGAGCACCTTGGTGCCACTCGGATCCAGCGGCAGAACCATCTCATCTTTGCCCCCGCCAGAGTAGGTCACGATGATCTTGTTCCCTGCCACCTCCCATTTTCCCCCGCCCTTTTCCTTTCCATTCTCGGGGATCGTGAATGTGCCATCCGCCTTAAAATCGCGCGCCTCGTTCCATCCGTTCTTGTCCCAACTGAAACGCCAAATGCCCACGATTGCTGACTTCGGATCGCCGCCTGTCGCTGCGATGTTCGGCGATACCGCCGGTTTTGCAGGAGCAGCAGGCTTCGTCGTCGCCGTCCTGGGCGGGAAGCCGGATTGCGCTGTCGCCGGGTTCGCGGGCGCAGGCGGGGCGGCATTCCCCGCGGTGGCAACCCCAGGCCCGCTCCAGAATTTCGCGACCTCCTCGCGCTTGCCCTTCACCAGCAGCGCATCGTCGAGCCGCTGAGCCTTCGTGAGCCGGGCCTGTGCGTCCGCGAGAAACGCGTCGTATTTTGCGAGCAGCGCCTTCGCGCGGGCAGTGCGGTTTTTCTCCGCCTGCATCAGCAGCGCGCGAAGTGCGGCGCGGGTCTGCTTCACGACCGCGGCATCCCCCGCCTCGTCCGTTTCCGGGAAAAATTCCGTGTCGCTGAATCGCTTCTGCTCATTGCGAAGCGCCACCGCACCGTCGAGATCGCTCGCCTTGCTCGCCTTGGCGACTGCCTCCTCCAGCAGGTTCAGATACTGGAGCTTCAGCTTGTTCACCTCCGCCTCGTGCGCGTCTGTCACATCGCGCTTGAACGCCGCCTGCCATCCCTCGTCCGTGGTGGCGATCCACTTTTGCATTTCGCTCTGCGGCGCGGCAGCGGGTGCATCCGCGGCAGCGGGAGTTGCGCTGTCCTGCGCCACAAGGAGGCTGCCGGATACCAGCAGCAGTGAGAAAATGAACCGGGGGCTCGTGATCATCGGTGCAATGATGCCAAGCTTCGCCCACGCCGCAAGCATTCCGCAACCTGCCGTCCGTTCACAGCCGTCAATTCCCTTTCCCGATACCCAAGGACTTCCCTGCCTTGCGGATTGTACGGTGCCCGGCTATTTTTTCTTTGGGCGAAGCGCAAACTTGTACCACTTCGCCCCTTTCTCCTTGTCTGGAATTCGGACAATGAATTCGTGAGCCGCAATGGTTGCCTCAATCGGCGTCCTATTCTGAATTCCGGTTTGTCCCCTTTGATCGGTAACTGCGAGAAGTTCGCATTCGAGATCAATCGTGCCCAGCGATACCGGTGTCGGAAAGCTAGTCTCAGGGCCGGAACGCGGCTTGGGACGCCAGCGCGGCACCCAAGACTGCCCGTTGACGTACGTCGGTTCATTATGCTTGTCCCAGAGACCTGGCTTCGATGCACCTTGCGTTTCCCAGAAAATCGCATCGGACTTCACATGCAGCGTAGTATTTCCATCAATCAGCGCCTCAATCACCACTTCTCCCGGCGGCTTGGCTCCGAACGGAACCTGCGGTTTGGTCGCCGCAGCAGGGGTGCCCGGTGTCGGCTTCGGCGTGGACGATGACACGGTCGGCTGCGCGGCGGGCGGTGTGAAGACGACGCCTCCGCCGGCCAATGGGGTGCCCCACGCCGCTGCGACCTGCTCGCGCTTGGCCTTCACCAGTAGCGCATCATCGAGGCGCTGGGCCCTGGTGAGCTGTGCCTGCGCATCCGCAAGCAATTGATCATACTTCGCGTGCAGCGCCTTCGTGCGGGCGGCGGTGTCCTTCTCAAGCTTTGCAATCAGCGCGCGGACCGCAGCACGGATCTGCTTCACGGTCGCGCCATCCGTCGCCTCGTCCTGCTCCGGGAGCAGGTTCGTGCCAGCGAACCGCTTCTCCTCCTCGCGCAACGCGAGCGCACCATCCAGATCTCCCGCACTGCTGGCCTTTGTGACGGCGGCATCAAGCGCGGCCACGTACTGCTGCTTCAGCTTTTCGAGTTCCATGAGATGCACATCCATCACGTCGCGCTTGAACGCCGCCTGCCACTGCTCGTCCGTCGTCGCGATCCACTTCTGCATCTCCGATACCGCAGCACCGGGTGAAGGAGTGTCCTGTGCGCGCATGCACGGGAGCCATGCGGCAAAAGCGAGGCAAAGCGTGGAAATGCTGAGGGCTCTCATGAGGGTTGGTTCTCGCATATTGGAATAACGTAAAGCGGTGCGGCGACCGGGTAATGGTTCAATTTGAACTACGAAGAACACGAAGGACACGATGAACAGGCATTGGATGAAAGGAAATCCCTGTGCATCGCCTTCGTGCCCTTTGTGCCCTTTGTAGTGAAATTCAAAGTGAGCCGCCGCTCGCAAGGGTTGAGGGACGCCACGCTGCACGGAGGTTCGTTTCATCGCTTCCCGTCTGGCCCCTCAGCCCTGCGGATTCCTTTGAAAAGCGAACGCCTACTTCTCCGGCGGCTCCCTCACCACTGCGGTCTGCGGAGACGGGACATAGCGCACCCCACGCGCCATCTCCTCGCGTTCACGCTGGCGCATCCGCTCGCCGATCTTATGCACGTCGTAATCGCACTCCCTCGCGACCTTCTCGCGGACGCGATGGATTTCCTGGAGCAGATCGTTGTCGTTCATGGCTTGAAAGGTGGCAGAAGATCGTCCGGGCTGCAAATCACCGGGCAGGCATACCCCGCGGCTGCGCAGATGCGCTCCACGCGACGGATGATGCTGAGATTGTGGATGTGGGTGCAGTTCCACGTCAGCAGAAAGTCCATCCCATGCACCGCGGACACGGCGATGTGAAAGGCATCCGTCGCCGCCTTGGCCGGAATCAATCCGCCCTCCAACAGATTGCCCGCGATGTCATCCACCTCCTCCGTGGTCGGGAGCACCGGAATGCTGTCGAGCAACGCGAGCCGGGCTGCCGCCAGCTCCGGGTTTCCCTCCGCGGCCTCCTCACGGGCAAATGCCGACGTGTAGAGATCGTATTCGTGCCGGTGATCGTTCCACCACTCTTCCCTCACCTCCTGATGCGCCGCCATTCGTAAATCCCGGCTCCGCCTTCGCAGTGAGGTAGCTCGGGATGGTCGTTTCGAGGTAGAGACGCGGCAGGCTCATCGCCGTTCAGGATGCCCGGCTCCGATCGCAGCGTCAACGCACGACCCATCTCCCAGTCTCCCAGTTTGCCATCGCCCTCCGGCGCTGCCCTTCGGACTGCCTTCGGCAGGCTATGTCGCTCCGCTCCATTCCCAGTCTCCCCGCTTCCTCTCTTCCTCCGACGTCACCGCGGGAATATTTTCCTCGCCCCCTTCCCTCGCGCTTCTCCTCCTCCCCGTTGCGGCGCTCCTCCGCCAACTCCGTACCTTTCCTTTCCGAGTCCTCCGCACTTCCCTGTTTGACCGCGCCTTCACCAGACCCTTTCCTCCCCACCATGAACATCCCGGCATCCATCAGCACAGGCAACATCCAGACGCGGCGCGAGTTTCTCGGGCGCGCGGCCATCCTTGCGGCTTCGGCCGTCATGCCCCGCTCGCTCCACGCGGCCGCAGCCGCAACATCAGCGGCGGCGGGCAAGCCCAGCTCCGTCTTCAATGGCGTGCGCGTCGGGTGCATCACTTACAGCTACCGCAGCCAGTTCAGTTCGGCGGAGGACATCCTCAGCGCCCTCGTGCAGGATGGCATCAGCGAGGTGGAACTGATGGGCAACACCATCCAGGCCTATGCCGGCATCTCCGGCGGCGCGAAGCCTGCCAAGGGCGCCCCTGCCCCGGCGGCGGAAAAGCCGACCGATGCCCAGCGCGAGGCGCAACTGGCAAAATGCCGCGAGCTTCGCAAGATGTACAACGACGCCGGGGTGAACATCCACATTCACAAGACCCCGTTTGGAAAGTCGGATGAGGACATCGAGTTCAATTTCCAAATCGCGAAGGCGCTCGGCTGCATCGGCATCACCACCGAGCGCAACGAGGCGCTGGCCGAGAAACTCGCGCCCTTCGCCGAGAAGCACAAAATCTGGGTCGGCTTCCACAACCACACGAACAACTACCCGGCGATGGACAAGATGGATGCCATCCTCTCCCTCGGCAAATACATCGGCTTCAACCTCGATTGCGGGCATTACTTCGCCGGCAGCAAGGGCCTGTCCCCGCTCCCGGTCATCGAGAAATACCACGACCGCATCACGAACCTTCACCTCAAGGACAGGACCGCCGACGGCGGCAACGTGCCCTGGGGCCAGGGCCAGACGCCCATCCGGGAAATCCTCCAGCTCATCAGGAAGGAGAAGTGGACATTCCCCGCCGAGATCGAACTGGAGTATCCCATCCCCGCAGGCTCGGACTCCGTGAAGGAAGTGGCCAAGTGCGTGCAATACTGCAAGGACGCGCTCGCCTAGGAAGCAATCCCCGTTTTCTCGTCCCGTCGCCTCACCACGGGAACTTCCTCTTCGCCCTCTTCCTCGCGCGCACCTCCTCCGCCTTCCTGCGGAGCCGCTCCAGCCGCTCCGCACGCTTCCTTTCCAATTCCTCCATCTTCCTTTTCGCAATCTCCTCCTGCTCCTCCGCGGTCTGCAGGCCGAGCCACTGCAGCAGGATGTCCCAGCTCTTCCGGCCCGCATTGCGCAGCCGGGCGACGTTGATGCCCGTCTTCTCCAAATCCGCGACATTGAAGCCGCCGCTCCACCGCCTCTCCTCATCATAATACATCCGGCCCGACTGCACCGCCGCCAGCACCTCGGAACGGCTGCCGAACTCCAGATTCTCCAGCATCTTCCTCACCCGGGTGGGCAGCAGCACAAAGCCCTCCCTCGGATTCTCCCCATATTCCTCCAGCCGCCTTCGCGCCTCACACTCGATCTGCTGCACCCGTTTCACCGAAAGCCCCATCTGCTCCGCAATCTCCCGTAGCAGCACCTTCTCCTCCTGCCGCAACTGGAAAACCAGCGCCTGCTCCTCATTCAGAAGTTCCTTGTTGAAAATCATGCGCATGGGCGTGGCTGCCTTTCTGCCCACATCCTGCCGGAACCTCCCGGCCTCCTACAAGCCCTAAGGCAGGTGGCCCTGGCTTTTCCACGGCACCTCCTCTCACAGTCCCCAAGTCCCCCGTCCCCTCTTCCCCCAGTCTCCTTGTCCTGCTTCCTCCTTACGGTAATGATTGCCCATGCCCGCTCGCCCGGTCCGGCCCTCAGGCCTCAAACGGATTGACGAGTCGCAGCCCGCTGACGTGTTGGAAGTCGTCCACGTTCCGCGTCACCAGTTCCAGGCCATGAACGAGGGCCGTGGCGGCGATGATGGCGTCGGCCAGTCCCATCTTGCGCTCCTGCCGCAGCGCGATGGCACGCTCAATGACCACCGCATCCAGCGGATGCACCGTCAGGCGGCGAAAAAGGATGTCGAGCGCGCCATTCTCCTCCGGCTTCAGCCCCGTGAACCCATACTACCTCGATACCTCGATCCGTGTGACGCTGGCCACCGCGTTGTCCCCGGAGACCACCAGTGCCGCGATCGCCGGCGCGGTCTGGTTCGCCGCGTAAATCAGAATGTTGCTGTCCAGAAGCATCGCTCAATCCCGGCCCGGCAACGGACGGTCTTTGCGGATTTCCCGCTGCCACGCCACAGGGTCGGTGATTTCTTTGAACGTGCCCATCTCCCGCAATTTCTTGAGCGCGGCCAGTGCTGTCTCCCGCGTCGGTCGTTCGCATTCCTCGGGCGCGGCTTCGATCGTGGCTGTGACTTTCAACTTGGAATTGCGCAACTCTGCCGGCAGCGGCAGGTGCAGCGTGCCATCGGCATCGGCTTCCAGGATCGCGGTGATCGTGCTCATGCAAAAACACTAGCCCGCCGCGTATCCTTCGTAAAGCCGCGACTCATCTCCCAATCTCCCCATCTCCCTGTCTCCAAGTCCCCCGCTCTCCTTGTCCAGTCCACTCCTTCCGGTAGTGATTGCACATCCCCGCACCTTCGCAGGCGGACGCCGGATCGCCGGGAACGAGGGGAACTGCGAAAATCAATCTCCACCCAGCGCCTATGTCCCTTGGCCCTTCCAGCCCCCGGGACAGGGCGGTTTATCGTTGGCGGAGCAAGGCGTCGTATTCGGAATGATGCCCGATCCACACCCACACGACCTTCTCCCCCTTGCGACGCGCGAGCGCACGGTATTGCCGTCCCACCCGCACCGACCACAAATCCTCGAAGCCTGCCAGTGGCTTGAAATGCAGCGAGACATGCCACGGATCCTTGCTCCACAGCGCATACCCCTTGTCCGCCAGGCGGCGGATTTCCTGCGGCAGTGCCGCATAGCCCTTCCAGAACCGCGCCGTGGCCTGCGACTTCACGGCTACATTCCCCGAGGCCCCTCGCTCAAAGTCCCGCTGCCGGCCGAATCATCCGCCTCCCGAACGAGGAAATCCAGCCGCCCCGCCTTCGCATCCGCCTCCATCTGCCGGTCCCATGCATCCTCAAACGCAATCTCCTGCAACCGGGCGAGGAACTCATCCTTTTCCTCCTCGGTGAAGTGCTTCACCGCATCAATGACTTCGGCGACAGTGCTCATGATGGGCGGGATTCTGCCTCACCCAAGCCGGTGGCGCAAGACGGATCTCCCCATCTCCTCTTCACCCCGTCCCCCAGTCCCCAAGTCTCCCCGTCTCTCCGTCTCCCAGTCTCCCCGTCCCCTCTTCCCCCGCTCTCCTTGTCCAGTCCACTCCTTCCGGTAGTGTTTGCACATGCCCGCACCTGCGCAGGCGGGGGGCAGGATCGTCGAGAACGGGGAGAACTGCGGGCAATCAGCATGTCCCTCAGTTCCGCGCTCTCGCCGCCCTGTTGTTCGCAAAAATTTTCGCGCTGTCTGCCGAACGCTGCGCGTTCATCAGCCATCGCTCATGGCGCGAACGCGCCTATTCGCTTTACACTGCGCTCGTGGCTTTGCCTTGAATCCAATCCCCGGCACAGCAGAGTTATTAAATGGAAAGGGAGCGGGGAGTTTCCGCTTTGCCTTGAATCCAATCCCCGGCACAGCAGAGTAGAGCGGCCGCTCGGGAGTGAGAGCGAGGAGCTTTGCCTTGAATCCAATCCCCGGCACAGCAGAGTTTCGCTTACCCAGAAGACGGTGATATCCTTGCTTTGCCTTGAATCCAATCCCCGGCACAGCAGAGTGTGGCTTGCCGTCCTCTGCCGCGGCGCGCAGCTTTGCCTTGAATCCAATCCCCGGCACAGCAGAGTCGCGAACCGCTCGACGAATGGCACCGCGCCGCTTTGCCTTGAATCCAATCCCCGGCACAGCAGAGTTCGCCATGCGCTTGCGCGTGATGGACTTCAGCTTTGCCTTGAATCCAATCCCCGGCACAGCAGAGTGCCCGGTGAAAAGGTGATGGCGCACAATCAGCTTTGCCTTGAATCCAATCCCCGGCACAGCAGAGTACGACCGCTCCCACGCAGCCGTCCGCGCCAGCTTTGCCTTGAATCCAATCCCCGGCACAGCAGAGTAAGGGCGGCGAATATGACGAAGTGGCGAGCGCTTTGCCTTGAATCCAATCCCCGGCACAGCAGAGTCGCTGGGAGCAGGGCGCTCAAATAGAGCGCTTTACCAAAGCTGAATCTGCTCCGGCAGTTCCTCCGCCGCCGTTTCGGCGGCGGGGGAACCGTGGAGGACAATGCTCCTTTCCCACTGCGCACGCGTCACGAAGATCACCCGCACACTCCCTTCGGGCGGGAGATTCTTCTTCACCCGATCAATGTGCGTCTCCTGCCGTGCAAAGGTCACACAGGCCCGCACGTACACGCTGAATTGCAGCATCTGGTAGCCGTCGTCCTTCAGCCATTCGCGGAAACCGCTCGCCGTCTTCCGCTGCTGCTTGGTCCCGACGGGCAGATCAAAGGCGACGATCAGCCAGCCCATTTTGAATTTCTCGGTGTCCATGGCCGGTAGAATTTTGTGTCGCCCCCGAGCACCGCTCGGCGGAAGCCGCGCACAACGCCCTCGATGCACCCACGCACATCCAGCGTGAGATCGAGATACTCGACGCGTTCGAGCGGGAAACCCGTCACCCACTTGCGAAACTCCGGCGTCACTTCCAATGGCTTCTCCGGCGAGGACGATGCGCCGTTGCCTCCCTGCTGCCGCACCCATTGCACCACCCGCCAGTCCACGCACCGTCGGAACGGTTCCATCAGATCATACGCCAGCGGCGTGGAGCGTTCGCGCGGCGCGTGCGAGATGCCCCAAGTTGGGTCCAGCCCCACGCCGAAAAGTTTTTGGAGGATCGTGGAGAGCAGCACCGCATAGCCATAGTTCAGCAGATTGTTCAGTCCGCCCGACGCGCGGTCGCGCGTGAACTCCGGGTCGCCCTGGCTCCGCCCGAAGATCTGCCAGAACATTTTCGCGCACACCGCCTCCTTGTGCGGCTTGCGTCCCCACGCATTTGCGCGGAGCGCAGGCAGCGCGCGGTCATCCGGCGCGAGATGCTCGGCGAGTGCGTGCTGGTTCCGGCATTTCGCATCCACCGTCTGCTGCCACATTCGTGCGATGGTCTTCTCCTCCAGCTTCAAGAGCGCCCGCGTGAGCAGCGTGTCGGTGGAGCGATTCGCCGGCAGCACGAGGCTCACCGGCTTGAAGTCCTCGCAGATGATCAGCGCCACGCCGTGCTTCGCCGCTTCGAGGAATAGGTTGCTGTGGATGCTCGCCGAGAAACTGGTGATGATGATGGAAGCCACGTCCTCCAGCGGCAGCTTCCTCTCCCCGTCCACCGTCTTGCAAGTCAGTTGCCCATCGCGGCACGAGAGCGAACACTGCGGCGAGTCAATGCTGACGATGTGGAAGGACATGCCTCATTCCTCCATCCGGTCATTCCTTCGAGTCTTGCTTTGCCTTTTCAACCTGGGTTGACGGGATGCCGCAGAGTCGTGGGGACAGCAGCATCATTCCATCCTTCACAAGTGTCCTTACGCGAACATCGCGAATTCGTTGTCTCTCTCCAGCCTTCTCTGCCGACGCCAAATCAGGAACGTGGAGCGTGACGAGCGTACCCTTCGTTTTATCGTCCTTGCATTCAACGACCATCCAGACTCCTTCGTAGTTCCCGCGCGGGACTGAAAGTAGACTTCCTTTTCGTATGACTTGGGGACGCTTCCCTCCGTTCGATGCTTTGAGAGCGGCAAGCTGCGGCCATATTTTCAACGGTCGCACGACAACGCCATCCCCACCGGCCAAGGCGATTCCAAAATTATCACCGAGAACCTTCACCGCTTTGATCGCACGTAATTTTCCTGTGGTGCCGACAGTCGGCTCCAACCCAATCAGTTTTGATTTCAGCGGGGAGTCGTAAAACCACCACCAAGTCGGTGTCTCACGAAGAAGCTTCTTCGGCTTCTCGGCTCCCTTGTCCCTCCGCTTGCGGGCGACAATCAGTAATGTCTCGTCATCCTTCAATGGAATTGGTATTCCCTGCTTCGTAAGCCAGCGAGAAATCCGCAGCGCATTGGGATGAATGTCCGTGGGATCAAAAACCCGCCACACGGTCTCCTTGCACCGGAGGCCGGAGAGATCCGACGGCAGGTGCTGCACCACGCGGCGTTCCTTCAGCCTCTCGCAGATTTGTATCTTCAACTGCGGTGCGATGTCGGCCAGCCGCATTTCCCCGTCCTGCGTGATCTCGATCATGTTGCGGAAGATTTCCCTCGCGCGCTTCTGCTCATCGGCGTTCAGACGTCGCTTCACCAGCAGTTCCCATGCGCCACCATCGCGCGGAAGGAAGAGTGAGGTGAAGGCGAGCACGCACGCATCGAGCGCATGGTGCAGATGGGTGATGCCGCGGATTTCCGTCTTGGTCTTCACCTTGCCTTCGGGGTCGAGCACCTGTGCATTGGCGGTCGAGAGGCAGCCGATGAGATTCCACGACTTGCGCACCGCGCCGGTCACACTGCCGGGCAGCGAAGTGATCACAGGCTGCTCCTCCGCACCAAGGTAATGCCGCTGCAATGCCTGCGCGCCGAGGCGGACGATCTGCGAAGTCTTCGTGAGATCGCCAGGAGTGAATTCCTTCTCCACGTAATCGCGCAAGAGCAGCAGGCGCTTGCGGTTCTTCTTCCGTCGCTGGTCGTCGTCATGCCCTTTGAATGTTTCCAGCGCCTCCACATCCTTAGTGAACCGTGTCAGCGTCTTGATCGTGAGTTGAGGAAGCCCTGGCACGGGCTTGCCCTGCTCTTCCTCCACAAAGCGAACCGCAGTACGCTTTCCCTTCCACTTGTTGATCTCTGCAAAAGTGATCACAAGCGAATCGAGGCTGTCGCTGGCGCGCTCGCTTCTCGGGATGACGTGATCCTTGTCCACCGCCCGATGCAGCAACTGAATGGCATCATACGGATGCCCCGTGTAGGGGCACGTCCAGTTCAGATCCTCGGCGATGCGCCCCTTGCGGATGAGGCCGGGACCGACGTGGACACCCTTCCCCTCGTAGGCGGCTTCAAGTTTTTTCGCCACGCCCTTGAAGTGCGCTAGCTGCTGCCCGGTGATCTTCGCCTGCTCCTGCGCAGTCTTGCCGGACATCTCCTTCACATCGCGATTCACCTCGATGGTAATGCGGGCGATGAGCGCGCGATCTCCCTTCGCATATTCCTTGATCAAGTCCCCGTGCAGCCGTTCGAGCAGTTTCAGCCGGTGCCGCACGAGGTGATTGTTCGTCTGCTCGTCGAGGGCGCGCTGAAGCTGCGCGTTGCGGATGGCTTCGCTGCGGAAGAGCGGGCCGTCCTCCTCCATCGGGTGCCCGTCGTTTGCAAAGACAAACTTCACCACTGCGTTCATCACGTCACGCGTGTGCGGGGCGCGGCCATTCGGCGGCTGCACATGGAGCGGGGTTTTCAGCAATGCCTCGCGTGTGAGCGGCTCGTCCTTCTTCCTCTTCTTGGTGTTCTGCCCGTCGAGAATGGAAACCACTTGTGGCTCGATCTCAGGGCACTCCGAGAGCAGTTCGCCGACGGTGATTTGCTTTCCACGCCGCAGTTGCCCCATGAGCCGCTTTTTCCAGCGCTCGGAGAGCGCTGGAAAAAGCGAGGACGCAAGCGCATTCCCGTGGACGTAGCGCCGCACCGGATCGAGCACGAGTGCGCGGTCGGCATCGGGATGGGAAAGAAGCTGTTCGAGATTGTCCTTCGCTCCTCCGGTGAGTGCCCGCACCGCCTTCTTGAAATCGCCCGGTGTGAGGGAGCCTTCCTTCTCCATCTCCGCATTCACCGCAGCGCGTTCCGCCACGGACAACCGGCGCGTCTTGCGCGCATCGCCCGTCGCCACCTGCACGTTGGCAAGCTGCATCGCCCAGCGGAAGCGGTGGAATTCCACGCAATCAATACCCGGCACCTTCGCCTGTTTCTCCGCTTCATGTTTCGCCTCCGCCTCATCTTTTTCATCCGCAAGCGCCTGCTGGTACACGCGCTCGAAGGTGATCGGGCAGCGCGCAATGATGCGGTTGTCAAAACGCGGAACAAGCTGGCCGAAGAGCAGCCCGCCGGGACTCAGCGAACCATCGGCGAGCCGCTGGCCGTAGCGCGAGGGCAGACGGTAGTCCGGCCCGGAGAGCGCGGTGTGATCACGCATCACCGCCTGAATGACGAGGTCGTCCAGCTTCGGCAACACACCATCGAGATGCGCGCGCAGGATGCGCTCCACCTCCGTCTCCACTCCCTCACGGGGAAACGCCGCACCGAGATTGCGCACGCGGATCATTGAGGATTTCAGTTCACCGAGCGGATCGATCTTCAGCACGTCGCAGAAAACCTCCGCCATCGTGCCGTCACGCCCGTGCTTCTTTTTGAAATCGGCGAGCAGTTCATTCGCGCGCTGTTCCTTCTCCGTATCCTCCGCGTTCGCGGCATCGTGACGGCTCCAGCCCTTGTTCCCATCGTAGCCGCGATTGTGCGCATACCAGCGGAGCACGTCCCAAAGCTCGCTCCATGTCAGTTTCTTTCCACCGCGCAGAACGCGCGCGGCGAGCAGCCACGGCCACGCGCAGCCCGGCTCGTCGAGTTGCTCCTGCGTGAGCACTCCGAGATGCGCGAGCAACCGTTTCAGCCGCGCGATGCGCAACCGCGTGGCGCGGATGTGCCGTCGTTGCCTGCGAAAACCGCGCCGCTCCGAGGCGAGGCAATCATCAGTAGGAAAAATCACCGAGCCGCAGCCGAGCAGCGACGGCGATTGTCCAGCAGGAGCTTTCAGCACGGCCCAGCCGATGGAACTGTGGCCGACATCAAATGCGAGTTGCAGATCAGCGGCAGATTTTTTGTTTGCTGTTGTCATAGGAGGTGGTAGTGAGGGGATGGATTCAAGACAAAGTTAGATAGCGCAGACCGCTTCCCTGTCCGCTAGGCGGACACACCGGTTCAAAAGCGTTCTCTCTCAAACGGGCGGCGTCGCAAGACTCCGCCCGTTTGCTTTCCACGGAAAGCATCACGGAATTTTTATGAGGACGCGGAACCGAACCCGGCAGCACTGCTCTCCGGGCGGCACCGTACCTTCTGCCGCAGGTCGTATTCATGGGAGGAATCCGGCTGCGTCATGACAGGATAGCGACACGAGGGCAAGCGCTGTCTTGCGCGCGAGATGCCACGGATAAGGATCACGCGATTCCCGTTGATGCGCCCCGCCATTCCCGCCATTGCTCGGGCAAGTGTTCCATCATTTCGTCGCCCTGCTCGCATCGCTGATTCTGTTCACCACCGGCGCGGCCCTTGCGGAAGAATCGGGGGAGCCGGGGCATTGAGGCAAGACGGGGAGAGCCGGAGACTGGGAGATGGGGAGAACCGGAGAATGCGGACGGACAGTGAGACTTGGGGACTTGGGGATTTGGAGAAAAGGAGACTTGGAAATGCAGATCCGCAGCAGTCAGCGCTTCTTTTTTCCGTAGGGCGGCGGTTCTTCGCGCAGCACCAGATCGCCTTCCGGAGCTTTTCGCTGCGCCATCTCCCGGCGGAATTCCTCGCTCCCGCGCCGGAAATAAGCGATGCGCTCATCCGCGGTCATGTCCTTGATCTCCTCGTAGATCTTCGCCTGGATGTCGTGCTTCATCTTCACGCAGTCGAAGCCGGGGATCGGCTGGATTTTTTTCGAGTCTTCAATTGTCATCGAGATTCACCAGGCTTCGACGGCTCCTCTCGCAACACCATGCTCCCGGCCTCGACCGAAGGAATCTTTCCGGTCTCCCGAAAAGCGCGTCCGGTGCGGTTGTAATACTCGATCAATTCGTCGTCCGTCATCCCCTCCGTTGCGCGGTGGATGCGTTCCTGCGCACGGTGCTTCATCGCGACGCAATCGAAGCCGGGAATCGGCGGGAACTCCCGCCAGAATTCTTCATTCATCGAAGTTCACCTCCTTGGGGCTGATGATCTGGATCATGCCGTAACCTTCCGCAATATTCACCGCGTTGTAAGCCCGGATTTTGTCCAGCCGCACCATGTGCTTGAAATTCCACGACACGATCGCATCTGCTCGCGCGACGGTTGCGGCGGCGACGTGCAGTGTGTCTTCAGCCCACTTTGGACCCACCACACCCGCCGCGATATAGGCCTGGCTCAGCGCACGGATTTCATGGTTGATCGCGATCTCTTCCCGGCACTCCGCCGGCAGGCTCTCCAGCAGCAGGCGCACGCGCGGCGGAGCGTCTATGAGTTCCTGCACCACCGTATCGGAAAAGCAGGCTACGGCTTGCCCGGATAGCGCCGCATCGAGCACCTGCCGCGAGGCCGCGTCGCGTCCCTCGGTGGCTTCAAACACGCCGCCAAAGACCGATGTGTCGAGATACAGCCGCCACTTCCTTTTCATCGCCGGCCCTCCTTCTCCTGATCCGTCGCGCGCTGATGGCGCTCGACGGCCAGCAGATCGACAATCTTCCCGTCCCTCATCACAATGAGCGGAGTGTTGGTTTGCTCCGCCACTTCACGGGCACGCTTCGCGGCGCGCATGAGCGCGGCGTCGGCCTGCTGGATCCAGTTGGCTTTTCGCTTCATGGCTTGTCACTTTCCAATGCTCATGGCGCATCGTGTAGCGCAATGCCCGGCGCGTGGCACGGAGGAAATGCGGGACGCAATGATTTGCTGATTCCCGTTGCTGCGCCCCACCCTTCCCGTCATTCCTGCCGCAAGTGTTCCATCATTTTACCGGCCTGCTCGCGGCATTGGTCCTGTTCACCACCGGCGCGGCCCTTGCGGACGACACGGCGGAGCCGAGGCACGTGAAGAAATTCCTCCGGTTCACGGACTGCGAGTTCCTCGACACGGCGTATGCGGACGGGGATTCGTTCCGGGTGCGGGTGGACGGGCAGGAGCGGGTGCTGCGGCTCTACTTTGTGGATGCGCCGGAATCGGACACGCGGTTCCCCGTGCGGAATGCGGAGCAGGCGGAGTATTTCGGGATCACGCCGGAGCAATCGGTGGCGATGGGGAAGGTGGCGAAGCAGTTCGTGCATGATTTGCTGCTCGGGAAGAAGCTCACCATTTACACCCGCTGGGCGTCGGCGCTCGGGTCGAGCAAGCTGCCGCGGCACTACGCCATCGTGGAGGTGGACGGGCGGAACCTCGCCGACGTGCTCGTGGAAGCCGGGCTCGCGCGTCTGCACGGGACGAAGGTGACGCTGCCCGAAGGCACGAAGGCCGAGGATTACCTCGAACGTCTCGGCGAACTCGAAGCCGCCGCCCGCACGGCGAAGCGCGGCGCATGGGAATTCTCCGTCCCGGCGAAGGCGAAGCCGGTGGTCGAGCAGGTGAAGGAGGGCGCGGAGCCCGCGAACTGGCAGGAGCGCGCGGAATTCACCGGGCTCGGCGCGGCGGCGATGGGCGCGCTGTGGGGCTTCTCCCACTGGCGCGGGCGCGGCAGGAATGCAGTCTGAAAGGCGGGAGGCGATCGGCCGGCGGGGGGCGTGGCGTGGCGATTTTTTGCGCCAATTTTTCCGCATGAATGGAAGATGAAAAAAACCGCATTCTTGCGGTGGTGCGGCGTTTGGGATTCGGGCATTCTCCGCGGGCATGAAGACCCCCTTTTCACGCAGGATCGGAATGAACATCGCCAAACTCCGGGTTGAACGCGAGTGGAGCCAGGAGAAGCTGGCGGAGAAGGCGTCCGTGGACACTTCCACGGTGCAGCGGTGGGAAGGCGGGAGCGCGGTGCCGTGCGGGTTCGACATCTGCAAGCTCTCGTCCGCCTTCGGGGTGGGCGCGGATGCCATTTACACGGGGCTGCCGAAGTCCGTCGCGGAACTGAGCCGGCTGCATTCCCGCCGGTGCATGGAACACGCCTCGCTGTCATGAAGAGGACTGCGCGACTCGGGGACCGGGAGGCGCGGGGCGGCGGGAGTTTTCCCGTCGGGAACGGGCTGCCTGGGCGTCGCCGGGGAATGGGGTGCGGTGGAGCGCGTCGCTCCGCGCGCGCTTCCTCCGGCTGTGGGCACGCATTCCAGTCCGTGCCGGAACGCGCGGCGGAGCGCGCGTTCCACCGGGCCTGCCTTGGGGATGGCTGGAACATTGGTCGCGGAACGGGGCGGAGGCTCGGTGGCCTCAGCCGGGATTCTCGGCCAGCGTTCCCGAGTCTCCCCATCCTCAGCCGGGATTCTCGGCTGGCGTTCCCGAGTCTCCCCATCCTCAGCCGGGATTCTCGGCTGACGTTCCCGAGTCTCCCCGTCCTCAGCCGGGATTCTCGGCTGGCACCGGGAAGGCGACAGGGTGGAGCGCGTCGCTCCGCGCGCGCTTCCTCGCATGAAGGGCCGGTTTCCCCACACACGCAGCAATGCGCGCGGAGCGACGCGCCCCACCACCATGGGCGATTGGGATGACCCGTCCACCGTCTGGGATGAATTCTTCTGGGATGCTCCGGATGATCCGGGGCCGCCCTCCAAAAGCAGCAAAAAAACCAACCGACGAACCATGAGCAGCAACCCCACCCCCGACAACAACGACATCCTCCGCGCGCTCGCCGACCGAATGGCGGACGGATGCCACACTTATGAAGCGCCAATCGGCATCAAGCAGAACACGGAGGCGGCCATCCGCACCGCCATTGCCACGCTCGGAACCGCGGAGTTCCAGGTGGGGAAGAAAAAGAAGGCGGTGGATGACGCCTACACGGCCCTGAAGACGGCGGATGATGCGGGATTTGTGACGCTGACGAACTGCAAGCTGCGGCTGGCGCAGAAGCTCGGCCAGCGGTGGAGCGCCGCGTGGGAGCCCACGGGGTTCCCCGGCCAATCCACGGCGGTGCCGACGACGATGGATCCGCGCTTCACCCTGCTGGACAAGCTGAAGACCTACTTCACCGACCAGCCGGCCCATGAGAGCGCCGAGATGGGGGCGACCGCCGCGCTCTGCGGTGCGGCGTGGGACACGCTCTCGACCGCCCGGCAGGGCGTGGCCGATGCGGAGCAGGCGCAGACGGATGCCCTCGACGCACGGACGGATGCCGAGGGCGGCCTGCGCAACCGGGTCCGCGGGCTCATCAATGAGCTGGGCGGGCTGATCAAGGACGATGATTCGCGCTACGAGGCGTTCGGGCTGAACGTGCCGGCGAATCCGAGCGCGCCGGATTCGGTGGCCAGTGTCACGGCGGCGGCGCTGGGCAACGGGCGATTTGAATTGAACTGGCCCTACGCGACGCGCGCGGTGCGGTTCCGCGTGGAGACGAAGCGCGAGGGCGTGGACACGGAATGGCAGAATGCGGGCAGCTACAAGGATCTCGAGGCGATCCTGAAAGGCTTCACCGCAGGCCAGACCGTGAAGGTGCGCGTGGTCGCCGGGAATGACGGCGGCGACGCGGCACCGAGCCCGGAGGCGCAGGTCGTGGTGACGTAGAGCAGCGGCGGCGGCGACAGTCCGTCGTCGCGAATCCGATGCGGGGAGTGGGGGCATCGTGACTGGTGACTGGTGACCGGTCGCTGGTCGCTGGTCGCTGGTCAAAGCCCCGCCCATCCCATCGCCACCGCCCGATGCACGCCGCAGGAACACCTCTCACCAGCAACCAGCCACCAATCACAAATCACCAGTCACAATAACGCAATCCATACAACCAATCATCCCACCCCATGCCTTACGATCCCTCCCTCCCCGCCGACAGCACCAAGGCGCGCGCCTCCGATATGCGCGCGCAGTTCAACGGTCTTAAAGATCTGATTGACGCCATCCCCGCTGGGCCGCCGGGCCCTCCCGGCGCGAACGGGAGCGACGGGGCGACCGGCCCGCAAGGTCCGCAGGGCAATGACGGGCCACAAGGCTTGCAGGGCGAAACCGGGCCGACGGGGCCGCAGGGCAACGATGGCGCGCAAGGCCCGGCGGGGACCAATGGCAGCGACGGCCCTCCCGGCCCGCAGGGAATGCCCGGCGATGTGACCAGTGCCGAATTGGACGCCGCAATCGCCGGGGCGCTCTCCGCCGCCGCCTCCAATTCCTCCGCCAATTCCAACTCCGTGGACACGCTGTTCTCCCCTTTCACCAATGATCCCCCGACCGTCGGGGACATGGAGACCCTCCGCGCGAAGATCAACGAGCTGATCACCGCGCTGCGGCGGTAGGCTTTGTAAGCGCACTAATCGCTCACCACACCAGGGCGGCGTCCGCGCCATGATTGATAGCGCGGCCTTGCTGGGCTGGCTTGTGTCGGGCCGTTGGCCCGGAGTTCGCCGCGTGCAGGACACGCGCGGGAGCGGTTCCACCAAAACGGCAGCCGCACTTGTGAGAGCGCGGCCACGGCGTCTCCACGGAAAGATGCCCGCGTTCTCACGAACGCGGCTCCGGGATTTCCTGAACCGCCGTGGGAAAATGATCCGAGGATCGCGAGGCTCGCCGAAGCATGCTTGTCGGATTGCGTGACAATCGGAGGGAGAATTGAATTGGGAAGGCAGGAAATCATGCTCAGAGGGACGGAAGCTCTCCTTTCCTGCCTTCCTAATTTGTCTGCTTGTCAACCAAACGGATAAGCAGGCGCCGGAGCCCGAAGCGGCCCGATTTGGATCGTTCTGATTTTCCACACAAAATCCCTTTCCTCCCCTCGCCCGCTGTGGCATACAGCGCGCCCATTTTGCCCGGAAGGAACGCTCCCGCGCCTCGCCGACGCAATGTTTTCAACCCTGATTCACACAACACACATCTCTATGGCATCCACACTGAAATCCGCTCCGAAATCCAAGGCCCCGGCGAAGTCCGCGGGCAAATCCGTGAAATATGTTTACACTTGGGGCGCTGCGAAGGCAGACGGCGACGGCTCGATGAAGCCGCTGCTCGGCGGCAAGGGCGCGAACCTCGCGGAGATGACGCGCATCGGCCTGCCCGTGCCTCCTGGATTCACGATCACGACGGAAGTCTGCACCTACTACTACGCGAACAAGCGCACGTATCCCGCGACGCTTCAAGCGGAGATGGAAAAGGGCGTGGCCAACATGCAGAAGATCATGGGCTGCAAATTCGGCGCGACCACCGGGATGCCGCTGCTCGTCGCGGTGCGCTCAGGCGCTCGCGATTCCATGCCGGGCATGATGGACACGATTTTGAACCTCGGCCTCAATGATGACACGGTGCTGGCGCTCGTGGCGGCGACGAAGAATGAGCGGTTCGCGTGGGACTGCTACCGCCGTTTCATCCAGATGTATGGCGACGTGGTGATGGGCGTGCAGAAGCGCGCGGGCGAGGATCACGATCCGTTCGAGAGTGTGATCGAGCATCTCAAGGAGGAGCATCACGAGGAGCAGGTGGACGACGCGCACCTCACGGTGGACGACTACAAGGAACTCGTCGTGCGTTTCAAAAAGCTCGTGAAGGAGCGCACCGGCAAGGCGTTCCCATACAACGCATGGGACCAGCTCCGCGGCGCAGCGGGCGCGGTGTTCGGCTCGTGGATGAATGACCGGGCGATCGTGTATCGCCGCAAATACAACATCCCGACGGAATGGGGAACGGCGGTGAACGTGCAGGCGATGGTCTATGGCAACACGGGCGAAACGTCCGGCTCCGGTGTCGCATTCACGCGCAACCCGGCGAATGGCGTAAATGAATTCTACGGCGAATTCCTGATCAACGCGCAGGGCGAAGATGTCGTCGCCGGCGTGCGCACGCCCGAGCCGGTGGCCGAGCTGAAGAAGCAGATGCCGAAGAGCTACGCGGAGCTGATGAAGGTTCGGCAGATCCTGGAGAAGCATTTCAAGGACGTGCAGGACATCGAGTTCACCGTGCAGGAAGGCAAGCTGTTCATGCTCCAGACGCGCAACGGCAAGCGCACCGCTGCGGCCGCGCTGAAGTTCTCGATGGACCTGGTGAAAGAGGGGCTCATCGACTGGGAAACCGCGATCCTGCGCAATCCCGCCGACCAGCTCGAGCAGCTCCTCGCGCCCGACTTTGATCTCGCTGAGATCAAGAAGGCGAAGATCCTCGCGAGCGGCCTGCCCGCCGGCCCCGGCGCAGCGTCCGGCAAGATCTATCTCAACGCCGACCGCGCTGCTGCGGCTGCGGAAAAAGGTGAGAAGGTGCTGCTCGTCCGCAACGAAACTTCGCCCGAAGACCTCCGCGGCATGATCGCCGCCGAGGGCATTCTCACGGCGAAGGGCGGCGTCTCCTCGCACGCGGCGCTCGTCGCGCGTCAGATGGGCAAGGTCTGCATCTGCGGTGCGTCAGGCGTGCAAATTGATTACGACAAGAAGACCGTGACCATCTCCGGCCAGACGTTCCAGGAAGGCGACTTCCTCTCGATTGATGGCACCGCGGGCACCATCTACGGCGGCCAGGTGAAGACCGGCCCGAGCAACATCGTCACCGGCACCATCGGCGGCGACAAGGCCGCGCAGAAGACGGAGAAGTTCAAGGCGTTCAACCAGCTCATGGCATGGTGCTCGAAGGCCACGCGCCTCGCCGTTCGCACGAACGCCGACACGCCCGAGCAGACGCGGCAGGCAATCGCATTTGGCGCGACCGGCATCGGGCTCACCCGCACCGAGCACATGTTCTTCGAGGGCGACCGCATTGATGCCGTCCGCGAGATGATCCTCGCCGACACCGAAGCGGGCCGCCGCCACGCGCTGAAGAAGATTCTTCCGTATCAGCGCGAGGACTTCGTCGGCATTTTCAAAGCGCTGAAAGGCTTCCCGGCGACCATCCGTCTGCTCGATCCGCCGCTCCACGAGTTCGTCCCGCACGAGGAACAGGCGCAGGCCGACCTCGCGAAGAAACTCGGCGTCACGCTCGAGAAAGTGCAGGCCCGCGTCGCTGCGCTGCATGAGTTCAACCCGATGCTCGGCCACCGCGGCTGCCGCCTCGGCATCGCGTATCCCGAGATCACCGAGACGCAGGCGCGCGCGATTTTTGAAGCCGCCGCCGAGGTGCAGAAGAAGGGCATCAAAGTGAAGCCCGAGGTCATGATTCCGCTCGTCGGATTCAAGAAGGAGCTGGATCTTCAAGTGGCCATCGTCCACCGCGTCGCGGCGGAAGTGCAGAAGGAGAAGAAGGTGAAGCTGAGCTACCAGGTCGGCACCATGATCGAAGTCCCGCGCGGCGCCCTCACCGCCGACGAGATCGCGCAGACCGCGGAGTTCTTCAGCTTCGGCACGAATGACCTCACGCAGACCGCGCTCGGCATTTCGCGCGACGACATGGGCAACTTCCTCAACGCCTACACCGAAAACGAAGTCTTCAAGAAGAACCCCTTCGCCTCGCTCGACCAGAGCGGCGTCGGCCAGCTCGTGAAGATCGCCATCGAAAAGGGCCGCGCCACGCGCCCCGACATCAAGCTCGGCATCTGCGGCGAACACGGCGGCGATCCGGACAGCGTGAAGTTCTTCCACCGCGTGGGCCTGAACTACGTGAGCTGCTCGCCCTTCCGCGTGCCAGTCGCGCGCCTCGCAGCAGCGCAGGCCGCGATCGAGGAAAAGCGCGCCGCGAAGAAAAAGTAGGCCGCGCTGCCTGAAACAATCACGAAAGCCGCCCCGCGAAACCGGGGCGGCTTTTTCGTAGGTGCGAAATGCGGTTCACACGCGATAATGGGGTGTGATGAATGCGCAGGCTATTCCTCCCCTCGATCACGGTGTGATCGGTAATGGGCGAGTGTTGGCGCTTGTCTCGCCGACCAGCGCGGTGGAATGGCTGTGCATGCCGCGGTTTGATTCGCCGTCGGTTTTCGCCCGCATCCTCGACCGGGAGAAAGGTGGCACCTTCATCATCGAGCACGCGTCGGGCGAAGTGCGCGGGAAGTCCGAATACATCACGAACACCAACGTGCTCCGCACCGTCTTCGAGGTCGGCGATGCGTCGTGGGAGGTGATTGATTTTGCACCACGGCTGCCGGACGGGATGGAAATCCGCGTGCCCTTTGAGTTGGCGCGGCTGGTGCGTCCGCTGCGCGGCCATCCGCGGCTGCGCGTGCGATTTGATCCGCGGCCCGACTACGCCCGCGCGGAGGTGCAGATGATGCCGGCAGGCGACTGCCTGCTGATCACCGGGGCTGCCGAGCCGCTGCGCCTTTTCACGGATGTGCCGATGCCGTACGTCACGGGCAGCCGCGAGTTCGCCTTGGACAAGCCGATGTTTTTTTCGCTCGCCTGTGGCGGCACGCGTCAGCGCATCACGCTCTGGCATGTGCTGGAGCAATTCGAGCGCACGGTCGAAGGCTGGCGGCGATGGGCGATGAGTTGCGCGCTGCCGACCTTTGCACCCGACACCGTGCTGCGCTCGGCGCTCGTGCTGAAGCTGCACCAATATCACGACACCGGCGCGATCATCGCGGCGGCGACGACGAGCATCCCGGAGGCGATGGGCACGCTGCGCACTTGGGATTACCGCTATTGCTGGCTGCGCGATGCGGCGTTTGTCGTCGAGGCGCTGCGACGGCTCGCGCACTTGCGGGAGGGCGAGGAATTCCTGCGTTACCTGCGCGATGTCGCGGAGGCCGGGCCGCTCCAGCCGCTCTACGGAATCGGCGGCGAACGCGATCTGCCGGAGGAAACGCTCGGGCACCTGAGCGGTTTCGGCGGCAACGGCCCGGTGCGCATCGGCAACCAGGCGGCGGAGCAGCGGCAGAATGATCTCATGGGCGAACTTATCCTCTGCCTCGAAACGCTGCTCACCGATCCGCGGCTCGCGCATCTGCGCGGCGGCGATTATTTTCACCTCGTGCAGCGGCTGGTGGAGGAAGCCATTGCCGCTGCCCCCACCAACGACACCGGCATCTGGGAATTCCGCCAGACGCCGCGACCGTACACTTTTTCCCGTGCGATGTGCTGGGTCGCGATCTCGCGCGGTGCGCGGCTGGCGAGGCATCTCGGCGAGACCGTCCATGCGTCGCGCTGGGAAAAGATCGCCGATCAGGAAAGGGAGATCGTGCTGACCCGCGGCTACAACGCCGCCAAGGGTTGTTTCACGCAGGTGCTCGACGGCCTGCATCCGGACGCGTCGCTCCTGCTCCTGCCCACGCTCGGCATCATTGACGCGAACGATCCGCGCTTCGTTTCCACCGTGAATGCCTACGAGAAAATCCTCGCACCGGACGGCCTGATGAAGCGCTACGCCGCACTGGATGACTTCGGCGAGACCACCAGCGCGTTCACGATCTGCTCGTTCTGGTGGTGCGAGGCGCTGGCGCTGATGGGCCGGCTGGACGATGCGTGCGAGCTGTTTCACCGCCTCGAACGCCACTCGAATTCGCTCCGCCTTTTCTCCGAGGACATCGAGCCGTCCACGGGCGCAATGCTCGGAAATTTCCCGCAGGCATACACACACGTCGGCCTCATCCACGCAGCCATGACCATTTCCGAACTGCTCGAAGCGCGCGACGGCAAGGTCCGCGCATGGGCTTAATTTTCATGACCAATGCCACGCTACCTCATCGTCTCAAACCGGCTCCCCGTCACGGTTGTCACCGCTGGTGACGGCTACGAGCTGAAGCCCTCGGTCGGCGGCCTCGCGACCGCGATGACCGGGCTCGGCGGCGGCGAACATGACACGCTCTGGATTGGCTGGCCGGGCGACACCACCGCGCTCAGCGAAGAGATGCGAGAGCGGCTCGATGGCGAATTGCGCGGACGCGGCCTCGTCCCGCTGCATCTCTCCGTGGCGGACGTGGAGGGCTTTTACGAAGGCTTCTCAAATGGCGTGCTGTGGCCCCTTTTCCACTATCAGATCGAGCGCGTGAACATGGACGCGTGGCGTGACTGGGAGGCTTATGAATCCGTGAACCGCCAGTTCGCCGAGGCTGTCGCCGCGCAGTGGCGCGAAGGCGACCGCATCTGGATTCACGACTACCACCTCATGCTCGCGCCGGCGATGATCCGGAGGCTCCTGCCAAAGGCCCGCATCGGATTTTTCCTCCACATCCCGTTTCCCTCGCTGGAAGTTTTCCGCACGCTGCCCTGGCGGCGCGAAGTGGTCACGGGGCTGCTGGGCGCGGATCTCATCGGCTTCCACACCTACGGCTACCAGCGGCACTTCGCATCGTGCCTGCTGCGCATGATGTCGCTCGATGTCGTCGTGGATGAATTTCACTGGCAGGGCCGCACCGTGCGGCTCGGCAGCTTCCCGATCAGCATAGACACGGCGGACTTCATCACCCGCGCCAGCGATCCGGCCACCGAGGAGGCCGTGGCGAAAATCACCGGAAAGACGCCGGGCGTGAAGCTGCTCCTCGGCGTGGACCGGCTCGACTACAGCAAGGGGCTGCCGCAGCGGTTCCTTGCGATCGAACGGCTGCTCGAGATCGATCCCACGCTCGCGGGCCGCTTCCGTTTCGTGCAGATCGCCGCGCCCTCGCGCACGAATGTCGAGACCTATGCGCAGTTCCGCCGGCAGCTCGACGAACTCGTGGGCCGGATCAACGGACGCTTTTCCACCACCGACTGGGCTCCGATCCAGTATCTCTACCGCGCCACGCCCATCGAGGAAATCATCCCGCTTTATTGCGCGGCGGACGTGATGATCGTCACGCCGCTGGCCGACGGCATGAACCTCGTCGCCAAGGAATATCTCGCGTGCCGCATTCACGACGACGGCGTCCTCGTGCTGAGCGAATTCGCCGGCGCCGCGTGGGAACTCGGCGAGGCCGTCCACGTCAATCCCTACAACGTCCACCAGACCGCGCTCGCCCTCCAGCAGGCCATCCTCATGGATCCCGCCGAACAGCACGCGCGCATGGTGCCGATGCGCCAGCGCATCCGCAAATGGGACATCCACGCGTGGGTCGGCAGCTTCATCGCCGCCATGGAAGCAACCGCGCGTCCGCAGCGGGAAACTGCGGAGGACACGCCGCCGTCGCCCGCGGACATCGCACTCATGCACTCCGCGCGGAGGCTGCATCTGCTGCTCGATTACGACGGCACGCTCGTCCCATTTGCCGCGCGGCCCGAGCTGGCCGAACCCGATCCGGCGCTGCTCGATCTGCTCCGCGCGCTCGCGTCGCACCCGCGGCTCAGCGTCCACATCATCAGCGGTCGCCCGCGCACGGTGCTCGATGGCTGGTTCGGCAGCCTGCCCCTCGGGCTCCACGCCGAGCACGGCTTCTGGAGCCGGTTCGCCGGAGGCAAATGGCATGCGAACGCCGTCGTGAACCAAAGCTGGAAGGAACGCATCCGCGCGGTGATGGAAGACTTCGCCGCATGCACGCCCGGTGCCTTCGTCGAGGAAAAGGAGGCCGCCCTGTGCTGGCACTACCGGCTCGCCGATCCCGAGCTGGGCCGGAACCAGAGCCGCGAACTCGCGCTCCACCTCACGAGCTTCCTCGCGAACCTCCCCGTCGAAGTCCTGCGCGGCCACCGCATCGTCGAAGTGCGCCAGCAGGGTGCGAACAAGGGCATCATCCTCCCCTCCATCCTCACCGGGATCATCGCGTCCCCGGAGGAATTCGTGATGGCCTTCGGCGACGACCGCACCGATGAGGATCTCTTCGCCGCCCTGCCCGAGCACTGCATGGCCATCAAGGTCGGCGACGGCCCCACCCACGCCACCCGCCGGCTCCGCAATCCCGAAGCCGTCCGTAAATTCCTCCGCGACCTCGCGCAGGGCAACGATCCCGCAAAGACCGCAGCACGCGCCGCGACATCAAGCTCGGCACCTGCGGCGAACACGGCGGCGATCCGGACAGCGTGAAATTCTTCCACCGCGTAGGCCTGAACTACGTGAGCTGCTCGCCCTTCCGCGTGCCCGTCGCCCGCCTCGCCGCCGCCCAGGCCGCGATCGAGGAAACGCGCGCCGCGAAGAAGAAGTAACGCGGGCGCTGCTGCCCGTAGCCAAGCGAAACCGGACAGGAGTGTCCGGTTCACGAATCACAGCCGCCGCGGTCGAAATGCCGGGGCGGCTTTTCTGTCTGTCTGCTAGGAATTTGCTTTCGCGCACGCCGCACCGGAAACGGTCCGAACGCGGCCGGGCGTCGGGGAGTGAGGAGGCTGGCTCGGTGCTCGGCGTGGGAGACTACGCGCAGTTGCGGCAGCTCCCGCAGCTAAGAGCCTGTCGTTTGGCAAAGGCTTCAATGATGCGGCGGTTAAGGCGCTCGATGACATTGACATCGCCGCGTCTGATGTTGCCGCATTGAAACAAAAACTCCCAAAAACCGACGTGCGCCTGACCGCACCGACGGAGCAGAACAGGAAACGCATCGAAGCGCTTTTCAAAACGGCCGGGAAATGACGCATCACGTCCTCCCCTCCCCGCATCATGCCCGGCGGGCTCGCCGCATGGTCTTTTGCAAGGAAACTCAGAAGGTGAGCTGCACCCCGAGATAGGTCAGGCATTGCGGGCCATTCTGCCCGCCTTCGTGGATGGCGCGCCCCGCGGAACCGATGAGCGCGACGTGCTCAGTCGTCTTCCAGTGAAAGCCCACGTTGAACACGATGTTGTCGTTCCGAAACCCCGTTGCGGAGATGGCGTGCAATTCGCCCAGCAGTGAAAATTTTTCGGTGATTTCCTGCTCAAAGGCGGAACCCCACAGCAGGCCGTTCCCGCCGTATTCATTGATGAGATAACCCACCTCCTCGAAGAGCGTCGTTTTGCCGAATTTCTTCTGCACCTCCAGCGGAAGGATCATCTGCCAGCCGCCCGGCACCAGCCCGCGCCGGGTGGAGCGGAGGGAATCGTTCATCGAAAACTGGGGATACGTGGACACCTTCCAATCCTCCTCGCTGTTGCCGATGAACCGCCACTTCACGCCAAACAGCGAATCGCCGACGCCACCCAGCGGCTTGCCCTTGCCCGTGCCGACCAGCCAAGGCTGCTCGTACTTCAGTTGCACATTCTCAAAGAGGCCGAAGTTCAGATCGATCAGCGGCGTGTTGAGGTTCCACTCCGAACCCTGCCGGGCGCCGATGGCGGCGATGTTGATTTCCCATTCGTGCAGCTTTGGCGTGTCGGGGTCGTCCGTCAGCAGCGGCGGTCCCGCCTTGGCGGTGGCGATGAGGGAGAGAACTATCAGACCGGCGGTTCGCATGTTTCTCTTTCTTCAGTCTGTCTGCTAGGAATTTGCTTTCGCGCCCGCCGCACCGGAAACGGTCCGAACGCGGCCGGGCGTCGGGGAGTGAGGGGCGGCAGAAGTTGGAATAATGAAGGAAGAAGGATGAATTCGGAGTTCCACGCGTGACCGGGAGAGAAATTTCCGGCCGCGGGATGTGATCGCAACGAGCTTCATGGGCTCAAGCGTTGTTCGCGAGAATGATCATCCGCGCCGCCTTGCCGAGCATTTTTTCGGCGGCGGTCTTGAAGCGAGACTTGAGGCGGGAAGGCGGGCGGCGTTCGTGTAGCGTTCGCACCACTTGAGCACGATGCCACGGTCGAGGACGTCGAGGTGGCTGATGAGCAGGCCGGTGAGTTTGCCGACTCTTTCGAGCGCGTATCGGAGCAGGACTGCATCGGGGTGTCCGCGTCGGAACCGGCCCCGCCAGCCGTCGGCCACTCCAGTGGGTCCCGCGGGTGCGGGAGACGCCTTTGCGGGCGCGCTCGCAGTCGCCAACGCCAGCGGGATGCCGCAGTAACGCACAAGAATCCCCATCTTGCGCAAGATCGCGCAATTCTCAGACGGGTTTGAATCCCGTACGCGCTGCCAGTTCCTTTCGGGCTACGCCGGCTGCACTTCGGCGCGGAAAATTTCGAGCGCCTTGCGGATCAGCGGGTCGCGCTTGAATTCCTCCATCGGATCGAGCTTCGGTGCTGGCGGCGGCTGCGCGACGGGCGTGACCGTGATTCCCTCGCGCACTGCGAGCGAGACGTTCACTTTGCGCCCGAGGATTGCGCCCGCGGCGCTTGCAAGGAATGCGCCGTGATCCTTTTCGAGAAAGTCTTTCGAGAATGACTGCTCCGGCGGAAAGCCGATCTGCGCTGTTGCGTCCCCGATGCGGATCAACGCGCCGCCCTCCAGCCATCCGCTGATCAACGGGCGATCCCGGCGCACCGTCTCGACGAGCAATTTCCAAAATTCCCCGTCGGAAACTTTCACGGCAGGCGCGGGCGCGGGCGTTTCGGATTTCGCCGGTGCTTTCGGAACGGACGCGGGCCCCGGCTCGGAAACCTTTGGCGTTTCAACGGTGCGCGGCTTGGAAATCGGAGCCGGTGCGGATTCGGGTTCCGCCACGCGCGCCGTCGGCACCGCTGATTGCGGGCGCGGGGCAGGCGTCAGCGATTCTCCGCGCGGCGCGGCAGGCTTCACCTGCTGCGTGGCTGCGGGCAGCGGCTGGCCTCCGCGCAGCGCGGCGAGCGTGTCGAGCACCTCGGTGAGCGTCGCGCTTTGCAAAATTTGGATCGCACGGATCGCCGCGACCTCGAAGTGCATCTTCTTGTTCACGGCCCATTTCATCCGGCCTTCCGCGGCGGCGAACTGCTCGATGAGGTCGAGCACTTTTTCCATCGGCACACGCGCGGCCTGCTCCTGCATCGCGGCCACGGCCTCGGGCATCCACTCGTCGCCGAGACCGTCGGGATCGGCCTTCAGCACGAGGAGGTTTCGCAGGTGCGTGATGAGTTCGCTCATCAGCCGCGCGAGATCTTTTCCTGCCTCGGCCTGCTCGTGGATTTTTGCGAGCGCGGCGGAAGCGTCGGCGGAGATGATGGCCTCGCACAGCGCCGTGACCGTGTGCGCACTCGTGAAGCCGAAGACGCTGAGCACATCCGCCTCGGTGATCGTGTCACCGCAAAATGCGACGAGCTGATCGAGCATGGATTCCGCATCGCGCAGCCCGCCCTCCGCGCCGCGCGCGACGGATTCGGCAGCGGCGGGCTCAAGCGTGAAGCCCTCGTTTTGCGCGATGAAAAGGAGGTGCTTCGTGATCGTCGCGGTCGGGATGCGCTTCAGATCGAACCGCTGGCAGCGGCTGAGGATCGTAGTCGGCACCTTCTGCACATCGGTCGTCGCGAAAAGGAATTTCACATGCGGCGGCGGCTCCTCGAGCGTCTTGAGCAACGCGTTGAACGATCCCGTCGAGAGCATGTGGACCTCGTCCACGAGATAGATTTTGTAGCGCCCTTTCGCCGGCACGTAGTTTACGCGGTCGAGGATCAGGTCGCGCACCTTGTCCACCTGTGTGTTCGATGCGGCGTCGAATTCGATCACGTCGAGCGATCGCCCCTCGGCGATCTCGCGGCACACTTCCTCCTCGGGATCGAAGTCCGCCTTTGGCCCGCCCGTGCAGTTCAGCGCCTTGGCAAAGATGCGCGCCGTCGAGGTCTTCCCCGTGCCGCGCGGTCCGACAAAAATGTACGCGTGCGCGATGCGGTTTTGCTCGATGGCATTGCGCAGCGTGCGCGTGATGTGCTCCTGGCCGAGGACGTCGGCAAAAGTCTTGGGGCGATACTTGCGTGCGAAAACCGTGTAGCTGCTCACGCCGCGAAGTCTGTGCGGTGCAACCCCGCGAGCAAATGGAAAAATGCGCAGCGCATTGCCGTGACGTTTCCGACACCACGAATTTACTGTGGCACCATTGCGCCGGACGCGTGGGCCGCCCACCTTGCACAAGAATCCCGATGGCACCTCAAATCAAAAACCACCAGATGTCCGCTGGCCCGGCTCCTGCTCCCATTGGTTCGCTTTCCATGAAAAAGCGCACTTCATCCGCAACGCACTCGACGAAGGCCGCACCGTCCGCCGGCGCAATGCTCGACTCCATCGTGAAGCTCGCCTACCGCCGCCATGCCCGCGGACGCGTCGCGCGTGCGGCGGCGGCCTCGTGCCTCGGAAATTGATCCGCGGATCCGTTCCGCGCTTCCCTTCCCCGCTCAGGACGCTACACGTCGCCCCATGAAACTTGGATTCATCGGCGGCGGCAAGATGGCTGCGGCCCTCATCAAAGGCGTCCTCAAGTCCGGCATCTGCACGCCGGCGGATGTCACTGTCAGCGATGTCCACGCTCCCGCTGTGGAGAAATTGCGCGGCGAAACCGGCGTGACGATCGCGGCGTCCAACGCCGAAGTCGTGGGCGCGAGCGAAGTCATCATTCTCGCCGTAAAGCCCGGCGACGCGCTCGCCGCGATCCAGGGCCTCACCGCGCAGCAGATGGAATCCTCGATGCGCTGGGCGTGGCAGGGCGGCGGTGGAAAGACGAGCAAGCTCCTGATTTCCATCGTCGCGGGCCTTTCGCTGGCGACCCTCGAAAAAGCCGCCGGGGAAAAACTGCGCATCATCCGCGTGATGCCAAACACGCCCGCACTGATCCTCGCAGGTGCGTCCGCATTTGCCACCGGCACGCTCGCGACCGACGCCGACGCGGACATTGCGCAGAAAATCTTTGGCGGCATCGGCATCGCGCTCCGCGTGAAGGAAAGCCTGCTTGATGCCGTCACCGGCCTCAGCGGCAGCGGTCCCGCATACGTCTACACGATCATCGAGGCACTTGCCGACGGCGGCGTGCTCATGGGCCTCCCGCGCGATCTCGCGCTCCAGCTTGCGGCAAAGACCGTCGCCGGTGCGGCGGAGATGGTGTTGCAGACGGGCCTGCACCCCGCGGTGCTCCGCGATCAGGTCGCGAGCCCCGGCGGGACAACCATCGCGGGTATCGAGGCCATCGAATCCGGCGGCCTTCGCGCATCGCTCATCGCAGCCGTGCGCGCCGCATCGGAGCGTTCGGCGACGCTCGGCTCGGGAAAATGAAACGCACGGCATGCGTCTGCATGGTGTCGCTCGGTGCGCTCGCACTTTCGCCCGCAGCACCTCCGCCGATCCCGAAAGCCGTGCCCGCGCAGCCGACCTACCGCTTCGCGACCCCGGTGCCGATGATCACGCAGGAGCACCAGACCTCGCAGCAGCTCTACGCCGCGGCGGTGAAGGATTTTTTGACAGGCAATCTCGAGACCGCAAAAGCCGGCTTCCAGAAAGTGCTCGCGATATCCCCGGAGAATCCTCCGGCGCTCATCAATCTTGCCCTCATCGCACAGCGTCAGGATCGCAGCGATGACGCCGCAAAATTCCTGCGCCGCGTGATCCAAAAGGACACCGCCAACGCGACCGCCTGGCTCCTGCTCGGCATCGGCGCCTACGAGCACAATGAACTCGAGGCCGCGCACGCACACCTTGCGCAGGCCGTGCTCTACGCGCCGGCCGACGCCCGCGCGCACCAGTATCTCGGCGCGACATTCGCACGGCGCGGCTGGTACAGCGCGGGCGAGGACGAGCTGCGCCGCGCGCTGGAACTCGATCCGAAGTCCGCGGACGCCCACTACAATCTCGCTGCGATCTACATGGAGCACGTCCCGCCCTCGGTGGAACTCGCGCGCCGGCACTACGTCCGTTCACTCGAACTCGGCGCACCGCCCGACGAGAAGCTCGCCGAGCGGATCGGAAAATGAAAGACGCGCGTCGAAATCCAAGCAGTCAAATGATGCGCCCGCCGAAGCGACCATACACAGACGCATACGTTGAGATTCCCATCCGATTCACTCACTCGCTTTCAGGATGCGGAAACTTCGGAATCGCGCCTGGCGCACCGGCTTTTCCTGCCCGTAGCCGGACTGAAAGCCGACGAGCGGTTCCTTGGTGGAGGTCGGGATGGCGCATTCGCCGATGGGTTGCCAGGGCTCCTTTTCGGAGGAGCGATACTGGGCGGTGGCCTTCGTGCCACGCAGGGTGAGCCTCAGCCAGACGCCGCTGTCCTTGTAATCCGTTTCACCGGGGCCATGGATGGGTTTGCCGTCCTGCTGGTGAAAGACAAAGATGCACTGCTTGCCGGTGAATTCCTTGTTGAAAGCGACGAAGGTGTAGCCATCGAAATAAACAAGGATGCCCGCGTGTTCCCATTGCCCCTTGGGCGAGTTGTCCATGTGGACCTCGACGGTGAATCCGTCCTTGAGGGAAGCGGGGGCCTTGCGCAGGAGCGTGTTCTGCCCGCTGTTCTCTTTCTGCCAATAGGAACCGGGCAGCGTGTCAATGATCAGCGATCCATCGGCGATGCGCCAGTGCTCCGGCCGTTCCCGGAGCCATTGCCAGCCTTCACCGAGCTTGCCGGAGAAGTTATCCTCGAACAGGACTTCCGGCGTGTCCGCCGCGGCAACCGGCGTTCCTGAGAGTGCCACCAATGTGAAGGCAAGAGCGAAAATCCGGAATTTCATGAGTAAGGCGATAACATTCATCTGAGTGAGAGCAGACATACATGTGGCTGCGGTTTGTAGAAGGCGTCCCAGCAGTAACCCGAAAACGCGCCGAGTCTTGGCCGCCGCACGCAGGAAAAAGTGTGCCGCTCCCTTGCCGCTAGATCAGTTCCGCGATCGGCGAACCCACGGCGAGGACTGGGTTTGGCCGGCCCAGTTGGTCGTGGAAAATCGTGTCCGTCGGCACGCCCAATTGATGATAGATGGTCGCGAGCACATCGTTGAAAGGCACGGGCCGATCCTTTGGCAGATCGCCTTCCCTCGTGCTCGAGCCCACGACGACTCCCGACTTCAGCCCTCCTCCGGCTAGCACGACCGAGAAGACTTTCTCCCAATGATCGCGTCCGGCGTTTGCGTTGATTTTCGGCGTGCGGCCAAATTCCCCGAACATCGCGACGAGCGTGGTGGCGAGAAGGCCGCGTTCCTCGAGATCATCTAGCAGCGCGCTGACTGCCATGTCCATCGGCGGCAGCAGGACGTTTTTCATCTGATTGAACCCGTCCACGTGCGTGTCCCAGTCCTGCCCGTGATCCTGAGTGAGCGTGTAATTCACCAGCGTGAATGGCACGCCCGCCTCGGCCAGTCGCCGCGCGAGCACCGTCTGCTGTCCCCATAGGTGGTGGCCGTAGCGTTCGCGCTGGCGCAGTGGCTCGCGGCCGAGATCGAATGCTCCTCCCGCCACACCCCCCGCGAGAAGTTCCGCGGCGTGGCGGTAGTAATGGTCGAGGCCCTCCACGTCGTGAGGCTTTGCGACTCCGTCGAACGCCCGCAGCAGCGTCATGCGATCTTTGAGCCGGCGCATGGAAAGTCCCGGCGGCAGATTCAAATCCGGCGGGCCGGAAAATGCGCCGTCCGCGCGCCCCGGCGGGATGCCGGAATCCATCGGCTCGAACGCCGCGCCGAGCGGCCCCGCCGTCGCGTAATGCACGCGGCGGCCGAGTTGGCCGGCGTGCGGGACGGTCACGTAAGCCGGAAGCAGCGGCACGCGCGCTCCGCACTTTTGCGCGATGACGGATCCGATCGAAGGATGGAGCAGATTGCGATTTTTCACCTCGACGGAAGCATCCGGGAGATCCCAGCCCGTGAGCGTCTGGTGGATCGCGACCGGATGGCTCGGCGAATTCACATACGCGCTGCGGATGAGGTTGAACTTATGCGCGCGCCTCGCGAGCAGCGGCAGGTGTTCGGAAAAGTGAATGCCCGGCAGCGTCGTCCGGACGTGCCCAAAATCGCCGCGGTAAGCGGACGGCGCGTCGGGCTTCGGATCGAAGCTCTCGTAATGGGAAAGCCCGCCTTGCAGATAGATCACGATCGCCTGGCGCGCGGGTGCATTGCCGCCCTGCACGGCCTGCGCACGGAGCAGCTCCGGCCACAGCATCGCCCCGGCCATCGCCCCGCCGCGCTTCAGCCACTGCCGCCGCGTGAGGGCCGCAAACTCATCGTGTCCGGTTGCGTTTGCCATGAAAGTAGGAGTGTGGAGGATTCACGTTTCGGCAGCCGGAGGATGGAGGCCATTGCGCTGCTGCGCACAGTCAATCGCGCTCGGGACGCGGGCTTAGTCATGCTGCCCGGCGCACGCAAGGGATTCGCGGTAGAACGCGTCGTTCCGCGCGCGTTTCGGCGTGGACTGCAAAGCTCGCGTGCGGCTGGAAGAAGCGCGCGCGGAGCGACGCGCTCCGCCCACACTTCGCGCCTTCACCCAGACGGCTACAATATATTTTGAGACAACTCTACCCCATGACTTCCGCCAGCTCGACGAGCCGACCTTTTTCCTGCAACGACTTCGCGGCTGCGTGGATGATGGCGGTGACTTCGAGGATCTCCTGATGCGGCACCGGCTCGATGCGCATCTTCGCCATGCCGAGGAATGCCTGCGCCATGCGGAAGATTTGGTAGTGGTGGCCGAGCCAGTAATTCCCATCAATGGCCGGCGTCCATTCGTGCGTCTTCTTTTCAAAGTGCGCGCTCGTGCTGCAATAGGTCGCGCGGACATCCGGGCGGCCGTACCACACCTCGGCGGGCATGCGATCCTCGTACGTGATCAGCGCGTGGCACGCCGCCTCGCGGGCATACATGTTCACGGCCTTCACGCCGGAGCCGCAGAGCGTCATCGCCATCCACACCGGGTGCTGGCCATAGACAAACCAGCCCGGAAGACTCCAGCCGCCGGCCTGGCTCGCGATGACATATTGCAGCGGGCCGAATTCGCCGGAGCGCTTCATCCGCAGCGCCTCCTCGGTGCCCCACTGGTGGCGGTAGAGGCTCGACGACATCAGCGGCGCATTGTTCTTCCTTGCAAACTCCAGAATCTTCCGCGTCCCGGCGACCGTCTCGCCGATAGGCTTGTCGCAGAAAGTCGGCAGCCCCTTCGCAAGTCCGGGCGCGATCAGATCGAAATGATCGTCGCCCGTACCGGAGGCATCGCCGAGCCAGATCGCGTCCGAGTTCGCGACGAGTTCATCGAGCGAGCGCGCGACCTGCACGCCGGGAAACGCCTCGGCGAATAACGCGGCGCTCGCCGGATCCGCATCGTAGATCGCGGAGATGCGCGTGTCGGAAAATGGCAGTCGCGCGAAGTCTTCTTTCGGGTTGCGGAAGTGGCTATTGAAAAGATCGATCGGCCCCTTCGTGAGAGTCTTCTCGACGGCCGCCATCTTGACCTCTGGGTGAAATCCCTGCGCAAAGTGCCACGTGTGGCCATTGGTCTTCTGCGGCTTGCCGTGGATGCTCGCGGAGATGACGCCAATCCGCCAAACCTTGCCGGCGGATGACTGCGCGGCCGGATCCGCCGCGCGCGCAGTGACAGCGCCCAGCGCGGCGGCAGCGGTTGCGGCAAGAAATTCACGACGGGAGGAATCGCTCGGAGGGTGCATGGGATGGAAAGGAACAAAGAGATTATCGCCGCCAGCATCGCACGCAATCCCACATCGAACCATCCGATCCGAAGTCGGCCGGCGTAAAATCGCGCCTACCCGGAGCGGTTGACCATTGATGAGATGGCTCTTAGTTCAGCAGAGACTTCACGCGAAGAGTGCGGGTGCAATGCCCGCGCTCTTTTCGTTTCACGATGAATCCACACCGCCACCACTGGCTGCTCGAAGACGGCCTCGCATTTCTCAACCACGGCTCATTCGGCGCGTGCCCGCGTGCAGTCATCGAGGAACAGGTGCGGCTGCGTGCGGAACTGGAGCGCAATCCCGTGCGCTTCCTCTGGCGCGAGATCGAGGGGCTCCTCGACGCCGCGCGCAACGAACTCGCGCGCTTCGTCGGTGCGGATGCGGCGGAGCTTGCGTTCGTCCCGAATGCGACAACTGCCGTGAACTCCGTGCTGCGTTCGTTCGATTTCCGTGAGGGCGACGAAATCATCGTGACCGACCACGGCTACAACGCGTGCAACAACGTCGCCGCCGAGTGCGCGCGTCGCAGCGGTGCAAAAATGATCACCGCACGCATCCCCTTTCCCATCGCCGGGCCGGAGGAAGCCGTTGCTGCGATCCTCTCCGCAGTTACGCCGCGCACCCGGCTCGTGCTCGTGGATCACGTCACAAGCCCGACTGCGCTCGTGCTGCCCATCGCGGAAATCATCCGCGAATTGGAACCGCGCGGCATCGCAGTCCTCGTGGATGGCGCGCACGCGCCGGGCATGTTGCCGCTCGAATTGCGCACGCTGCGTCCGTCGTTCTACACGGGCAACCTACACAAGTGGGTCTGCGCGCCGCGCGGTGCGGGATTCATTTTTGCGCGGCGCGACCGGCAGGAAAAATTGCAGCCTGCGGTGATCAGCCACGGCTACAACACGCCGCGCGCAGGCCGCTCACCGTTTCACGACGCATTTGACTGGCAGGGCACGCTAGACCTCACCGCATGGCTCACGGTGCCCGCCGCGATCCGCTTTTGCGAAAGCCTGCTCCCCGGCGGCTGGCCCGCGCTCGTGAGGAAAAATCACGATCTCGTCTGCGACGCGCGCCGCCTGCTCTGCGAATGTCTCGGCGTCGAGCCTCCGTGCCCGGACTCAATGCTCGGCTCGATGGCCACGCTGCCTTTGCCGGATGCGTTGCGGGAAAAGAACGCCGGCGAATCTCGCGCAGTCATCGCGCGCTTTGATCCGCTGCAGTCCGCTCTGCTGGAACGGCACCGCATCGAGGTGCCCGTCGTGCGCTGGGGCAGTCCGCCGCGCCGTTTGCTCCGCATCTCCGCGCACGCGCACAACTCTCGCAAAGACTACGCGCGCCTTGCCGACGCGCTCGCCGCCGAATGCGCCACTGCCCGTGCAAACGCCGGCGTGTGATCCACATTTCGCCACGCACATGAGCACTCCCGTTTCCATCGTCTGGTTCCGACAGGATCTGCGGCTTGCGGACAATCCTGCGCTGCACCACGCGCTGAAATGCGGACATCCGGTGCTGCCGGTTTTCATTCATTCGCCCGGTGAAGAGGAACCGTGGCAGCCTGGCGGTGCGTCGAAATGGTGGCTGCACCAATCGCTCCAAGCACTCGGCGAAACGCTCGCCGCGTGCGGTTCGCGGCTCATCATTCGTCGCGGTCCCGCGCTCGATGTCCTCCGCAAGCTCGTGATGGAAACAGGCGCCACCGGGGTGTTTTGGAACCGGCGCTACGAGCCTGCGATCATCGCGCGGGATGCGAAGGTGAAGGAGGCACTGCGTGGCGATGGACTGGATGTGGAAAGTTTCAACGGCGCACTGCTGCACGAGCCGTGGGAGATTCGGAACAAGAGCGGCAAGCCGTTCCAGGTCTTCACTCCATTTTGGAAAACGTGCATGGAGCAGGCTGGGACGAACGCGCCCTTGCCCACTCCTGTCACGCTCAACGCACCTGCGAAATGGCCGGAGTCGGAATCACTGGGATCGCTGGAACTGGAGCCGAAGATCAAATGGGATGACGGTCTGCGCGACGCTTGGATTCCCGGCGAGGCAGGCGCGAAGAAGCAGTTGCATGCATTCCTTGCCAACGCGCTCGAAAGTTACGCCGCGATGCGCGACAGGCCCGACATCACCGGCACTTCGCGGCTCTCGCCGCACTTGCACTTCGGCGAAATCAGCCCGCGCCAAATCTGGAGTGGCCTGCGCACGCTCGCCGCGAAACGCGGCTTGGGCGAGACCGCATGGCGCGGCTCGAAGCTCCTCACCGAAGTCGGCTGGCGCGAATTTTCGCACCACCTGCTCTACCATTTTCCACACACGCCGACGGAGCCGTTGCGTGCGGAATTCCGCAATTTCCCGTGGTGCGACGAACCCGCAATGCTCCACGCATGGCAGCGCGGGCGCACGGGCTTCCCCATCGTGGACGCAGGCATGAGGGAACTGTGGGCGACCGGATGGATGCACAACCGCGTGCGCATGATCGTCGCGAGTTTTCTTGTGAAGGATCTGCTGCTGCCGTGGCAGGAGGGCGCGCGATGGTTTTGGGACACGCTCGTGGATGCCGACCTCGCGCAGAACACGCTCGGCTGGCAGTGGACCGCAGGCTGCGGTGCCGATGCCGCGCCTTATTTCCGAATCTTCAATCCCGTGAGCCAGGGTGAAAAATTCGATCCGCACGGCGACTACGTGCGCCGCTGGTGCCCCGAATTGGCGAATGTGGCGACGGCGTGGATTCACAAGCCGCACGCGGCACCGCCGGAGATTCTCCGCACCGCAAGCATCACACTTGGACGCGAATACCCGATGCCGATCGTGGATCACGCCGAGATGCGGATCGTCGCGCTCGATGCCTTCGCGCAAATCAAATCCACACGGACGGACGGATGAGTGCGGCAAATTCCGCACAGTCTTCGGCAAGAACAGCCTGATGCTCCGCAGTCCCGAAATGGTTAATCATGCCACAGCCATTCCCCGCATGAAACGAGCGCTCCCCCTTTTTCTCCCGCTGCTTCTCGCCGTCGCACGCGCCGAGGATTTCCAAGGCGCGGACCATCCGCTCGAATACGATCACGAGCCGATCAGTTACTCGTCGAGCCAGCCGCACGATGCCGTATCGGCCGTGCAGCAGAAGATCCTCAGCGGCGAACTGAAGCTGAAGTGGGATGAGAAATTCGGCTGGCTGCCGGCGCTGCTCGACGCATTTGGCGCGAAGAAATCCTCGCAGGTGCTCGTGATGTCGAAGACCTCGCTCCAGCGCCGCTACATCACGCCGGACAATCCGCGCTCCGTCTTTTTCGCCGACGACATCTACATCGGCTACATCCCCGGCGCGCCCGTGATGGAAATCTCATCCGTGGATTCGCAACTCGGCGGGACATTCTATTTCATCGAGCAGGAGCAGGTGCGGAAGCCGAAGTTCACGCGCAGCAACGACTGCCTCTCGTGCCACGGTGGGCAGCGCACGCTCGGCGTGCCCGGCCATTTCGTGCGCAGTGTGCCGACCGATGCGAGCGGCGAAATGATCACGCTGGAGGAAGTGCGCGACATCACGCAATGCACGCCGCTGAAGGATCGCTGGGGCGGCTACTACGTCACCGGCAAAAGCGGCTCGCAGTTCCACCGCGGCAATCTCATCGGTGAAAAGGACATCGAGCACTTCAAGCGCGAGCCGTCCTTCAAGAGCAATCTCACCGACCTCTCACCGTTCTTCGACACCTCGAAATACCACGGCAGCGGCAGCGACATCGTTGCGCTGATGGTGCTCGAGCATCAGGCGCACATGCACAACTACGTCGCGCGCCTCAACGTCGAGGCGAGGCAGATGCTCTCCGCCTACGGCCACGTGCGCTACATCCGCTCACAGGTGGACGCCTTCCTGCGCTACCTGCTCTTCACCGAGGAATTCCCGCTCTCGGGAAAAATCGAAGGCAATCCCGACTTCCTCCGCGACTTCGAGGCGCACGCCATCCGCGACTCGAAAGGCCTCAGCCTGCGCGAACTCGACTGCAAGACGCGCCTCTTCAAATACCCGTGCAGCTTTCTCATCTACTCGCCGTCGTTCGACGCCATCGAGCCGCAGATCAAGGAGGTCATCCTGCGCAAGCTCCACGACATCCTCACCGGGAAAAATGACGAGGCGCAATTCGCACGGCTCACGCCCGAGGATCGCAAGGCCATCCTCGAAATCCTACTCGATACGAAGAAGAACCTGCCCGACTACTGGCGGAAATCGTGACTGCGGCGGCTCAATGCTTGTGCCCGTGCCCGTGCTCCCACCGCGAGAGCGACTCATCGTGGAAATGCCGGCGCTTGCGCAACTGACCGAGCAGCCCGTAACGCGGGCCGAATGCCCACGCGGCGAGGAAGCAGACACCAAGCACGAGCACGATCGCCGCACCGCTTGGGATTTTTTCAAAACGGTATGAGAGCACGAGCCCGAGCACGGAACCGGCGGTGCCGAGCGCAGCGCCGCCCCACAGCATCGTGCTGAAATTATCCGTGAGCAGGTAGAGCGTCGCCGCGGGCGCGACGAGCAGCCCTAGCATGAGAATCACGCCCACCGCCTGCGCGCTGCTGATCATCGCCAGCACGCTCGCGGCGATCAGGAGCACATGCAGCGCGTCCACTTTCACGCCCTGGCTGCGCGCGACCATCGGATCGAAAAGCGTGAGCACGAGCGGGCGCAGCACGAGCAGCAGGCCGGGCACGACAGCGAGCGTCACGGCGTACGCGATCCACAGATCCGCGTCGCCGATGCCGAGGATGTCGCCGAAGAGCCAGTGCTTCAGATCCACGGGCGTCGGCACAAACTGCAGCAGCACCACACCCGCGCTGAATGCGACGGTGTAGAGAATCGCGAGCGAAGCGTCCTCCTTCAGCCGCGACGTGCGCGCGAGAAGCATCGCGCCGAGCGCGACGAGAAATGCCGCGGTGATCCCGCCGAGAAAAAGTCCCGACGCGCTGAGACCTCCCGCGACGAGCAGGCCGAGCGCGAGCCCCGGCAGCATCGAGTGGCTGAGCGCATCGGCCATGAGCGACATGCGGCGCAGAACGATGAACGTGCCGAGGAAGCCGTTCGTGAACCCTATGAGCGCGCCGCCGACGAGGGCACGCCGCATGAATTCGTGGCTCCAGAGGTCGTTGAAAAAGTTCATGGTTCAGACGGCGTGCCCGTGATCCACGCCCGCGAAGACGCGCGTCGTGTAGGCGCGCTGGATATTCTCCTCTGTGAACACCTGCGCGGTCGGCCCCGCTGCGATCATCTCACCGTTGAGCAGCACGACCCGATCGAAAATGAGCGGCACCGTCGCGAGGTCGTGGTGCGAGACGAGCAGTAGTTTGCCCGCCTGCCGCAGCGTTCGGAAAGTCGCGCGCAGCGTGTCCTGGTTCGGCTTGTCGAGGCCGGCGAATGGCTCGTCCAGCAGCAGCACATGCGCCTCCTGCGCGAGCGCACGCGCGAGGAAAGCGCGCTGCTGCTGGCCGCCGCTGAGTGCGCTGATCTGGCGATCCTGCAGCGGCTCAAGGCTCATCGCGGTGATCGCGGCATCCACGGCCGCATCGTCCGTTGCGCGGTATTTTTTCCACCAGCCGAGGCGCAGGTAGCGGCCCATCTCCACGAGACCGCGCACGGTCGTGGGGAAGTCCCAGTCAATCTGCCCGCGCTGCGGCAGGTAAGCGATGTCGGGCGTCGCGCCGCGCACTTCGCGTCCGTGGAAATGGATCGTGCCGGTCTCGCGTCCGAGCAGTCCGGCGAGCGTCTTCAGCAGCGTCGTCTTGCCCGCGCCGTTCGGCCCGAGCAGTCCGACACACTGCCCGCAGCTCACCTCAAAACCGATGTGATGCAGCGCCGGGATGCGCCGGTAACTCACCGTGAGGTCCGCAATCTTGAGCGCGTGATCGTGCTTCATTTGAAAGTGAGGACATCGTCCGCGCTCGCATCGCCCCACACGGTGCGATCGTGGTCCGTGCCGTCGGGCGCAGTGAGCCGCACACGCATCGCTGCACTGCGCGTCCCCTCGGGCCATGCGATGATCACATGCAGTTCAACGCCTTCCTTGGGCCACGGGATCTCGCAGGAGAAATTTTCCTGAACCGCAGGCATCAACTGGTGCCATACATCGCGTCCGAGATGCTGAAACACCACGCGCAGCGGCGGGGTGGAAAACAGGAGCCGCACCTCCACCTTCGCATTCTCAGGCTGCTGCCTCGCGGGCTGCTGCACCGCGCGTGCGGACGCCGCCGGATGCGTGATGCGCCACAGCAGCGGCGCGAGCGCGAGCAGTGCGACGAATGCCAAAAGGGCACGCAGGATCGGCGAGCCACGCATCTATTTCAGAGCCTCCACGATGGTTGTGACGTTGTGGCGGAACATCGCCTCGATCGTGTCGTTCGGCTTCGCACCGAGCCCGTCGGCCAGGAGACTGCCGCCGATTTTCACCCCCGTCTCGCGAGTGATTTGAGCAATCACCTTCGGATTCTCGGTGTCCTCGGAAAAAATCGCCTTCACGCCCTGCGCGCGGATCACGCCGATGATTTCCGCGACCTTCCTGCCGCCCGGCTGATCATTCTTCGTGATGCCCGCGATGGGATAGACCTCGAATCCAAACTCCTTCGCAAAGCCGCCGAATGAATCGTGGTTCGTCACGAGCTTGCGCCGATCGCGCGGAAGCTCCGCGACTTTCGCCTTCACCCACTTCTCGAGTTTTTCGAGACGCTCGGTGTAGTCTGCTGCATTTGCGGAAAACTGCTCGCGCAATGCGGGACGTTGGCGGATCAGTTCATCGCGCACGATGCGCGTCGCCCGCGTGATGTTGCCGATCGTGTGCCACCAGTGCGGATCTTCCGCCGCGCCCGGAAGCTGCGCACCGATTTCGAGCAGCACGGATTTTCCACCCGCCGCTTCACGCAGCTTTTCGACGTAGCCCTCGATGTGGCGCGATGAAACGAGGATCAGTTCCGACGATGCGACTGCTTCCAGATCCGCCGGCCTCGGACTGAACTCGTGAGGATCCACGCCGGGCTTCACATGTCCCGTCACGTCCACTTTTTCACCGCCCACCTCGCGCACGATCTCCGTGAGCACTGTCGAGAACGACGACACACGCAGCCGGGCTTCATCCGCACGCGCGCACGCGATCAGGAGGAGGAAAAGGCCGAGCAGTTTCATTTCCGCACGGATTATCCGAGGCGCACGGGTGTGCCAAGTGAATGTGGGGCCGACAATCTGATCAGGCATGTCGGAACTCGGCCCAAAGCAAACGCCCGCGCGCGACTTTTCTCCACGCAGTCTCCGCAACTCCGAACCCCATCCGCACCCATGAACATCACCCGCCGTTCCGCACTCAAGTCCACCGCCGTCCTCGCCGCAGGCGCGGCGCTTTCACGAATCCCAAATCTCCGCGCAACCGATGCCGCGGGTCGCAAGCTGCGCGTCGCCGTGGTCGCCCTCGGGCGCGGGCTCGGGCATGTGCAGGCGCTGCTCACGCTGCCGGATGTCGAGATCACCTACATCGCCGAGGTGGATCCGAAGCGCCTCGCGAGCGGCGCGAAGACGATCTCCGCCAAGCAGTCGAGCATCTGCGAGGCCGTCACCGATTTCCGCCGCATTCTCGACGACAAGACGGTGGACGCAGTCTTCATCGCGACGCCGAATTTCTGGCACACGCCCGCCGCGCTGCTCGCGATGCAGGCTGGCAAGCACGTCTATGTCGAGAAGCCCGGCAGCCAGAACCCGCACGAGGCGGAGATGATTGTCGCCGCGCAGAAAAAATACGGGCGCGTCGTGCAGATGGGCAACCAGCGCCGCACCTGGATGAAGGAAGCCATCGAGGCGCTCCACGGGGGAGCGATCGGCAGCACGAAATTTGGCCGCGCATTTTACTACAACAAACGCGGCGCGATCGGCAAAGGCGCGCTCAAGGCCGCCGATGATCTCGACTGGAATCTCTGGCAGGGCCCCGTGCCGGATGACGCGCAGCACAACATCAAGGAATACGCGCACTACGACTGGCATTGGCTCTGGCATTGGGGCAACGGCGAACTCGGCAACAACGGCATCCACACGCTCGACATCCTGCGCTGGGGCCTGCAGGCGGAATACGCCGAGCGCATCACCTACCTCGGCAACCGCTATTGGTACGAAGACAAGCAGGAGACGCCCGACACCGGCACCGCGATTTACGACTTTGGAAAAAAAGGCGGATGCGAGTGGGTGCAAAGCAGTTGCCACCCGCGCAACGCGGAGAAGCCGCTCGCCGAGATCGTCTTCTACGGCGAAGGCGGCACCATGGCCATCAGCCGCGACTCATGGATCATCTTTGATCCGAATGGAAAAGAGACTGGCAAAGGCAAGGGCAAGGGCGGCGGTGACGCCGCGCACATTGGCAATTTCATCGAAGCCATCCGCGGCAATGCGAAGCTCAACTCACCCATCGAGGAAGGCCAGAAGAGCACGATGATGTGCCACCTCGGAAACATCGCCTACCGCACGAACACCATCGTCCGCTGCGACCCCGCGACTGGAAAAATGATCGGCAATCCCGAGGGTGAAAAGCTCTGGCAGCGCCGTGAGTATCGCAAGGGCTTCGAGCCGAAAATTTGACGGGCATGTTCTGCGGAGCTTGTCGTCCTGCGCGAAGAACGCGTCCTGAAAGGCGATGCGTCAGTATTGAAATCCCTGCTCGCTGACACGCACCGAATCCAGCCCGACCGAGACCCAAACTTCCTTTCCGTCAGTCGCAGCAAAATGCATTTCCCAATCACATCCTGAGAACGTCCGCGCGACGGTAGCCGAGAGACAGTAGTAGTCCACATGCCGCGCTTCGAGGGCTTCCATGGCTTTCTTGTGAGCGTTCACCAGTGAAATGGACGGCTTTTCATTTGGTTTCCAAGCGATGTGCCTCGCATAGCAGAGGCAGACGAACGTGAGCGACAACAGGACGACGGTGATGCGAGTTTTCATAATGGTGATGAGGTGCCTTTCGAGTTCCAACGTCGCGCCTTTCGCCGCGCAAGTTGTCACACCATTGTGAAACCGTTGTAGATTCTCTGTCCCCACGCGGCACTCGGGAACTTCGCGGGAAAATGAAATATCGCAGACAAAATGCGGCGTGCGTTCCGCTTTGCCCTCGACTGAACTGACAGGCTGGCCCGCCGATTTTCGCATTGAACGCGCACGGTGGCCGGTTGTCACACTGCCACACACCACATGAAACTACGCCCTCTGCTCCAACCGCTCCGACTCACCCTGCTTGCGACATTCGCATTCTCCGCGCTCGCATTTGCGGAGAACAAGCTGCCGGACATCGCCGTGGATGCCACGCCGCTCGAACGCACACATGAGAACAGCTATGCTCCCATCGTGGAGAAAGTGTCGCCGAGCGTGGTCACCATTTCGATCAGCAAGAATATGCGTGTCGGCGCACGCGGCCAGGGCGGCGGCAATCCGCTGATGGACGATCCCTTCTTCCGCAAATTTTTCGGCGTCCCGGACGACGAGCCTCGCAACGGACAGGATAGCGGCAAGGACTCCGGCACCGGCCGCAAGCGCCAGATGCCCGTGGGCCTCGGCAGCGGCGTCATCGTGAGCAAAGACGGCTACATCATCACGAACAACCACGTCGTCGAGCAGGCCGATGAAATCACCGTGACGCTCCACGACGGAAAGACCGAACTGAAGGCGAAGAAGATCGGCGCGGATGCCGGCAGCGACATCGCCGTGATCAAAGTCGAGGCCAAGGATATGAAGGCGATCACCTTTGCCGACAGCGACAAGATCAAGGTGGGCGACAACGCGCTCGCGATCGGCAATCCGTTTGCGTTGCGGCAGACGGTGACGAAGGGAATCATCTCCGCGGTCGGACGCAATCAGACGGGCATCTCGGAGTTTGGAAATTTCATCCAGACCGATGCGTCCATCAATCCCGGCAACTCCGGCGGCGCGCTCGTGGACGCGCTCGGACGCCTCGTGGGAATCAACTCCGCCATCTTCAGCCAGAGCGGCGGCAACATGGGCATCGGCTTCGCGGTCCCCTCGAACCAGGCCCGCAGCGTGATGGAGAGCCTCATCAAATTCGGCAAGGTGCAGCGCGGCTTCCTCGGCATCCAGATGCAGCCGCTCGACGACAAGCTCGCGAAGGAATTCAAGGCGCCGGACAAGGACGGCATCCTCGTCGCGGAAGTCGTGCAAGGCGGCGGCGCGGAAAAGGCCGGCGTGAAAAGCGGCGACGTGATCATCAAGCTGAACGGCCAGCGGCCCGACGACATCGCGGCATTCCGCAACACGGTCGCGAACATGATGCCCGGCACAAAGGTCGAACTGGAAATTTACCGCAACGGAAAACCGCAGACCATCTCCGTCACGCTCGTCGAACGCCCCACGAACGGCGTGGCCCTCGGGAATCCCGGCGCTCCCTCCCCTGCTCCCGTGAAAGTCCCCGACGTGCTCGACGGCGTGACCGTCGCGGATCTGAACGCGGAACTCCGCAAGCGATTCGGCATCGGCGAGGATGTGAAGGGCGCGCTCATCACGCAGGTGAATCCCGACTCCGCCTGCGCCGACGCCGACGTGCGCGCGGGCGATGTCATCGTGGACATTGACGGAAAGCGAGTCGCCACCTCCGACGAAGCCGTGAAGCTCAGCGAGGAAGTGAAGACGAAGTCCTCCGTGCGCCTGCGCATCAGCCGCAAGGGCGCGACGCAATTCGTCGTCGTCGAGGAGCGCAAGTAGCGGAGCGATCGCTCCGGCTCAGTGCATGAGCCGGGACCAGCCGCTCTCTTCCTTCTTCGTCGGGGCTTCCGCTTTTCCGGAAGGAATCGTGAGCACCTGCCCGACGCGCAGCTTGCGCTCGTCCTTGATCTGATTCGTGTCCTTCAGCGCGCTGACGCTCACGCGATACTTCTTCGCAATCCCGCTCAACGTCTCACCGGGGGCAACGACATGCGTGCCCTTGCCGACGGTGGCGGTCTTCGCGGGCACAGTCTTCACCGCGGGCTTCGCAGTCGTGAACGGCTTTGTCGGCGGCTTCGCCGAGGTCTTCGGCGCGGGCACGCCGTCGCGCGCGGCCTGCCTTGCCTTCACATACGATTCGAGCGCGGGATCGATCTGGACGATCTTCGCATCGAGCCGGCGATCCGCATCGCGATACGCGGACTGCACGCGCGCATCGCGCAAGGCGATGGTGCGGACCTGCTGGTATTCCTTTTCCGTCGCTGCGGAAGATGCCGCACGCAGGCCGTGCGGGAGAAAAATGACGCTGAGGGTGAGGACGAGGATGCGTGAAATCATGCGCGTGCCGTACCGGAAAGGAAACCAGGAGGCAAGAGCACACCTTGTGTGGAAAAGGGGAGATAGGCCTCCGTGAGTAATCTGACGCCGTGCAAACCTCCCTCCCAGCCGGAGGCAAATGTCCCATTGTCATAGTGGCTCACCATTGCTTTGACCCCTACTTCCCCCAAATAAACGGGCTAGAGCCGATACCATTGAGACTCACGCGGACCCATGTACCGTTCGAGATACCATGAAATGGTGACATGTCCAACTTGAACGCTAACGCTTCTCTAGGATCCAATGCATATGGGTGAGCGACTCCATCATATCCCACGTTAATCTTTTTCCATTTACGACCTGAATAAGATTCATATTCACAAAATCGCGGAATGAACTTCTCATGCGTATTCTCTTTCGGAAATACGCTCATTAGTTCGAGCGATTTGCGAGAGTTATTTTCTATATGAAACAGCCACATTGAACCCCATCCTCTTTTGATCAGCATGAATTTGACATCCCTCCATGCTGGTTTCGCCAGAGTTTCAGGGGGCGTTTCTGCTCTGAGACTACAAGACACTCCTGCCCAAAGCAACGAAGCCATCGAAAACAGGATGACGAAATACCGTTTCATTCGGGATAGCGGGTAGCGACGCCTAACACTTAGATTGAGCCGCTGTCAGCCAATAAGTCGTTCTGCCACGAGCGGCAGAATTACTATTTCGCCGGCTCCGCATTCCACACCTTGATGTCCTCGAAGTAGCCGTCCTTGCCGGAGACGCCGATTTCGATCTTGGACTTGGTGGGATGGCCGATTCCAGCGGACTTGAGGTAGCCAACGGGCTTGCCATCAATGCTCGCGCGCATCTCGTCGCCGACGGTCTCGACGGTGAAGGTGTAGGTCTTGCCCGCTTCGTAGGTGCCGGGGAAGGTGGCGCTCTTGCCGGCCATCAGCTTGGCGACTTCGGCCTTCTTCGTAGGATCGCTTTTCAATGCCTTGATCGCCTCGTTCTGGCTGCCCTCGCGCTCGTCCATGATGGTGACGCCGGTGAGGGCGACGATGGCGCGGCAGAGGTGGCCGTAGTGCGAGCCGGTATATTTGCGGTCGTCGAATTCCACGTCCATGCGGGTATTGCCAGCAAAGCGAATCTTCACCTCGACGATGCTGTCCTTGGTCGGCAGCTCAAGGCCGAAGACTGCGGCGTGGGCGGTGATGACGCCCTTGCCGTCCTTGGTCGGCATGTCCTTCTCCCGCGTCTGCGTGCCCTTGAGCGCGCCATTTTCAAAGGTGAAGGTGTCCACCACGCGGTGCCAACGCTTGTCGTGCGTGTCGCCTTTGAAGTCGTCGGAGAAAAGGAGTTCCTTCTTTTTCGCGATGGGCGCGGACGGAATGGCGGGTGCATCGGCGGCGAATGCGGCAGCGGTGAAAATGCAGGACAGGGCGAGGATAGGGCGGAGGATCATGGTGGGATTGGAATGGAGCGCGAGGGTCGCCACGCCCGTCCATCCTTGGCAAGCACAAGTGCGCAAACGCTGGCCATTGCAAATCGTCGCGCTGGACGGACGCGATCTTAACCTGCCACGAGAAACAGCCCGCCGCAGATCAGCGCGACGCCAAGAAGGATGCGGGGCGTGATTTTTTCCCGAAGGAAAATCGCGGCGGCGATCACGACGGTCATGCGCTCGATACCCTCGAACGGATAGTACTTGCTGAGCGGGATTTCCGAGAGCTGCGAGAGGCCGAGGAAAAAGCTGAACGCCATCGCGGTGATGCCCGCGGCGAAGATGCCGACGCGTTTGCGCATCGGCTTGGCCTCGCCGGTCTCGTCCATCGCCGCCTTAAAAAAGATCTGGCCGACGACCTGGAGGACGAAGGTGAGCGACACGAGCGCGACTGCGAGCGGCCTCATGCGTGCTCCTTTTTCTCCGCGCGCTCCTCGGCCTGCGCGACTGCTGGCGCGGTGATCATCACGCCGAGGAAGACGAGCGCGATGCCGATGCACTGCTTCGCGCCGATGTGTTCGCCGAGCAGCCACCACGAGCCGAGCGGCACGAGGACGTGCTGCAGGCCGGAGAGATTGTAGGCTACGCTAAGGCGGATGCTGCGCAGCGCGTTCAGCCAGCACAGCAGGCTGCCGATGCCGAGGATCACGCTCAGCCACACCCACGGGGAACGGAGCTGCGAGACATCAATCACCGATTCCGCCACGGCGGAATCCGCTCCGCGCTTCTTTGCCATCTCGGACACTGCGACGAGCAGCGATGCGAGGAAGACCTGCGCAACGGGATGCCTGACATACTTCCAAACGCACGCCCATAGCCGCGCGATCAGAGTTCGTGGAAGTTCGGGAACTTGCGGATCGTCTTGTCGTGCCGCACCGGCTGGAGCCAGCGGAGCGCGATTTTGAAAATCGGGTTGATCAGGCGGGACGTGTGCCATGCGTAGAGGTCGAGCGGGGCGAGTTCCATGCGGAGGTGGAACTTCGGGTCGTAGTTGAGCGGCGCGGTGTAGTAGCGTTTCAGGCCGTTGTCCAATGCCCACTGCACCACGTCGCGCCAAGTGACGAAGTAGAGGTGCAGATCCAGCGCCACGGCGTAGTCGAGGCCGACATTCAGATCGTGGATCGTGTCGCCTTCAATGAGGCACAGCGCGAAGGCGACGATCTTCCCATTTTGCCGCCACAGGAAAAAGCGCGCGCAGTCGGACATCTCGCGGCTGATGCGGAGCAGGAAGTCCTTCGTGAGTTCCTCGAAGCGCAGCTCGGAGCGCACGAACGTCTGCACGTAGAGCGGATGAATCTCGTCAATCACACCCGAGATGTCCGTCACCACTTCGAGCGCGAGCGGCGGATGCTCGGTCAGCTTCTTGAATTTCCGCCGCAGGTTTTTGCGGAAGGAATAACTCACGCGCTTCTGCAAAAACTCCTCGAAGCTCGCAAAGTCCAGCGCCAGCCCGCACGCGGGCATCGAGGGCGCGCGGCTGTACCCGCGCGAGAGGAGCGGCTTGAGCGCGTCGCGATACTTCGACGGGTAGTCCTTCAGCAGGACGATTGAGACTTTCAGGCTGCGCGCGAATGCCGCGAGCGCATCGCTGAGCGCGTCCACCGCCCACGGCGCGGTGCTGTCGAGCGAGCCTTCGCTGGCGGAGCAGCCGAGCATGAGTATCCGCAGCGAGAGCCAGCGGGGGAAAACCTTGCGCGGCCAGTTCAGCATCGCGCGAAGTTTGCCGGGCATCCCCGCCGTGAGGTCCTGCTTCACGATGAAAAGCTGCTGCATCGCCACCTCGCCCGTCGCGGAATTTTCGAGGAAAAGGTAGCGGTGATCGAACTGCCCCGCGAGCGTCTCCGCGCAGATGCGGTGATAGCGGTGATCCTTCGCGTGTCCCGCGAATGCCTTCTGCCATCGCGCAACGTCATCGCCTTCGAGCGAGGATACGATGCGTGCCCTGCCCAAGGACGTTGTAAACTCGAACGGTGCCGCGAGTGCGTCTCCATGCCTCGGGTTGCCGGCATCCGTCGCCGGTGAGGGACGTGTGCCCTCCATCACGCGGGCTGCGCAGCGCATCCGCACGCGGCGCGGTATTCCACGGCGCGGCGCGGCGCGGCCATATTTGAAAAGGATGATGATTCGGCGGACACGCGTGCAGTTTTCGGAAAGTCCGCCTCAGTTCAATCTCCTTCGCGCGTTTTGTGTCGTCGGCATCTTTCCCGCCCCGGAGCGCCGATGCGCGTACTCGCGCGAATTGGAGAGTGCGTTCGCGTGCCCGCCAGACTCCGCGCCTTTTTCGCGAATCGGCTTCACTTTTTTCTTGCCGGAAATTTTCTCCCGCAGATATTCCGCAGCCTCAGTTTCAATTACGGGGAGTTAGCTCAGTTGGTAGAGCGCGTCGTTCGCAATGACGAGGTCAGGGGTTCGACCCCCCTACTCTCCACTTTTTCCAGGACGGAAAAAGCCCGCCCGTCTCTCGCCTCAAGGCCAGCGTGAGGCGAGCTCCACGAGAGTGCGCACGCCGAATCCTGTCGCGCCGCGCGCGAGCGATGTGCTGTCCTTCCCGCGCTGCGCCGTGTATGCGATGTCCAGATGCGCCCAGGGCGTCTTGTCCGCAAACGTCCTCAAAAATGCCGCCGCCGTGCATGCGCCGCCCATGCGGCCTCCGCTGTTTTTCAGGAGCGCGACATCGCTGCGGATCGCGTCGTCGTATTCGGGAAAATGCGGCATCGGCCAGATGCGTTCGCCCGCAATCTTCGCGGCATCGAGCGTCGCATCGCGCAGCCGATCGTCACTGCTCCAGAATCCCGCGACGCTTTCACCAAGCGCGATGCCGCACGCGCCGGTCAGCGTTGCAATGTCCACGATCGCGGCGGCCTTGTGATCCTTGCGCGCAAAGCCAATCGCGTCGGCGAGAATCATGCGCCCCTCGGCGTCGGTGTTCACGATTTCAACGTGCCGGCCGTCATAGCACGTCACGATGTCACCGGGACGGTACGCCGTGGAGCTTGGCATGTTTTCCGCCGTGGGAATGAGGCCGATGACGTTTCGTTTCATTCCGAGCTTCGCGATGGCGAGCATCGCGCCGAGCACCGCTGCGCCGCCGCATTTGTCCCAGATCATCTTTTCCATGTCCGCCGCGGGTTTGATGGAAATGCCGCCCGTGTCGAACGTCACCGCCTTGCCCACGAGCGCGAGCGGCGCCTGCGTGCGCGGGCCGCCGCGATGCTCCAGCACGATGAGCCGCGGCGGACGCGCGCTGCCGCTGCCGACTGCGGTGATGCCGCCGAAGCGCCGCGCGCGAAGCTGCTTCTCGTCCAGCACCGTGCAACGCAAGCCGACTTTCTTTGCGTGCCAGCGCGACTCCTCGGCGAGCGTCTCCGGATACACGACGTTGCCGGGGCGGTTCGCGATGCCGCGCGCGAGGTTTGTGAATTCGCCGAGCGTCTGCGCGCGTGCCGCGGCCTTTTTCACAGCCTCAACGTGCCGCGCACCGACGATGACATTCACCTGTTCGAGCACGCGGGTGCGCGTCGTCTTAAATTCGTCGTTTGAATAATCCGCAAGCACCATGCCCTCGATCGCGGCACCCGCGAACTGCTCCCGTCCGCCGAGATCCAGCGTGAAGCGCGTGCGCCCGCTGCGTTTCATCGCCATCGCCGCACTGCCCGCCGCGTGGCGCATCTCGTCGGCCGTGATTTTCTCCGCATCGCCGAGACCGACACATAGCACGTTTTCGCCGTGGTGAAAAACGCGCGTGCCGGGCTTCAGCGAAAGCTCAGCCTCCGAGATTCCGCGCGGCAATGCCTTGCGCTGCGCGGTGGTGAAAAGGCGGACGGACGGCAAACCTGCCGGAGCTTTGCTGAGGATGGAAAATTTCACGCGCGCGTTTACACGCGGCGCCGTGCATCCGGCGAGATGCTTTTGTCACAGCCGCGCCTTCAACAACGCGGAAACGGACTACAACTGCACGACCTGCGCCGAACGGATGTCCGGCTCGGCGAGCATTTCCTTCAGCACGGCTTCGCCGGGGACGCTGTCGAGGTTCAGCACGGCGAGCGCGAGACCGCCGGCTTCATTCCGGCCGAGGCTCATGTTGGCGATGTTCACGCCGTGTTTGCCCATGAGGTTTCCGATCCAGCCGACCATGCCGGGGCGGTCCTTGTTTTCGTAGATCAGCAGCACGCCGTCGGGCCGCGCCTCGATGTGGCGTCCGTTCATCTTCACGACGCGCGGCTGGTTGCCGAAGAACGTGCCCGCGACGCTCACCCACCCGCCCTCGCCGGTCGCGGTGAGTTCGATCAGTTCCGCAAAGTCGCCGCCGGTGCTCTCGCGGCTCTCGGTGACCTTGAGTCCGATCTGTTTTGCAAAGTCGGGGGCATTCACCTCGTTCGCCTCGCCGCCGCTCGCGATGTGCAGGAAGTTCTTCAAAATCGCGCGCGTGATCGCCGTGGTGTCGTGCTCGTTGATCTTTCCGGCAAAATTAATGTTCAGCGTGTCGCAGCGCTTCGCCGCGATCTGCCGCAATAGCGTGCCGAGGCGCGCGCCGAGCCGGATGTGCGGCCCGATGATCGCGAGCGTCTTTGCATCCACATTCGGCATGTTGACGGCGTTGCGAACTTCGCCGCTCATCAGCATCGCGCGGATCTGCTGCGCGACTTCGATGCCCACATTCTCCTGCGCCTCCGCCGTGCTCGCGCCGAGGTGCGGCGTGAGGACGATGTTCGGAAGCGAACGCAGCGGAAAATCCGCGGGCGGCGGCTCCACTTCGTACACGTCGAGCGCGGCCGCCGCGACCTGACGCGATTTCAGCGCATCATACAACGCCTTCTCGTCCACGAGTCCGCCACGCGCGCAGTTGATGATCCGCACGCCCTTCTTCGTCTTCGCGAGGCGCTCGGCGTTCAGCATGTTCTTCGTCTCATCCGTGAGCGGCATGTGCATCGTGATGTAGTCGGCCAGCGGCACGATCTCATCGAGACGCTCGACCAGTTCCACCTGCAACGAACGAGCTCGACTCGCGGAAAGATACGGGTCGTAGGCATACACGCGCATCCCAAACGCAATCGCACGCCGCGCGATCTCCGTGCCGATGCGGCCCATGCCGAGAATGGCGAGCGTCTTGCCGTAAAGCTCGACGCCCTCGAAAGACTTGCGATCCCACTTGCCCGCCTTCACCGAGGCATCCGCCTGCGCGATGTTTCGCGAGATCGCCATGAGCAGGCTGAATGCGTGTTCCGCCGTCGAGATCGTGTTGCCCGCGGGCGTGTTCATCACCACCACACCGCGCTTCGTCGCTGCTTCCACGTCCACATTGTCCACGCCGACACCGGCACGTCCCACGACCTTCAGCTTCTTCGCAGCCTCGATGACTTTCGCGTTCACCTTCGTCTGCGAACGCACGACGAGGCCGTCGAATTCGCCGATGATTTTCAGAAGCTCGTCTTCCTTCAGCCCGGTCTTCACGGTCACGTCGAGGAGGCCGCCCTCCTGCAATTCGGCAATGCCGCGCTCACTCACAGGATCTGCCACCAGGACTTTTGGTTTGTTCATTGTGCTTTGTAGAAAATGGGCGCGCAGTCTGCGCAGCAATCCACCGCTGGCAAATCGAAAGTTGCCCACGCCCCGCCCGACCCGCTAACGAAGCCGGATGCGCATCGCACGTTTCCAACTCCCCGACCACTCAATCACCCACGCCCGCCAGCACGCCGGCGGAAAATTCACTCGACTCACCGGCGGACCGTTCGGGCCGTTCACCGACACGGGCGAAGCTGTGACCGGCAAACTGCTCGCGCCGATCGTGCCGACCTCGATCCTCTGTATCGGGCTGAACTACCGGAAGCACGCTGCGGAATCGAATTCGCCGCTGCCGAAATTTCCCGTGCTCTTCGTGAAGTCCGCCGGAGCCGTGCAGAATCCCGATGATCCCATTTTTCTCCCGCGCCGCCTGCGCAGCGACAAGGTGGACTACGAGGCGGAACTCACCGTCGTCATCGGCAAGTCCGCGAAAAATGTGTCGCGCGAAAATGCGCTCAACTACGTCCTCGGCTACACCTGCGCGAACGACGTGAGCGCGCGCGACTGGCAGAAGGACGGCGGCGGCGGGCAGTGGTGCCGCGGCAAGACATTCGACACCTTCTGCCCGCTCGGCCCGGTGATCGTGACGACGGACGAAATCACCGACCCGCACACACTCAAAATCGCCGCGCGCGTGAACGGCGAGACGCTCCAGGACTGGACGACCGCCGACATGATTTTCGACATCGCGACGATCATCGAGTTTCTGAGCAGCAGCAACACGCTGCTGCCCGGCACGGTGATTCTCACCGGCACGCCGCACGGAGTCGGCATGGCGCGCACGCCTCCCCGCTGGCTGCTGCCCGGCGACGTCGCGGAGATCGAGATCGAGAAAATCGGCATCCTGCGCAATCCCGTCGCCGAGGAAGCGGCGGACGAAGGGCGCTTCAAAATCCAGTAGCCGCCGACAGCAGGAGGCAGGCACGCATTCCGGCGCGGCTCTCGCGGCTTGCAAACGCCGCTGCCACTGCGCCATTCACTTCCCGATGCACCAGAGCTTCTCGCTCGTGCGGATGAAGAGATTGCCGTCGCTCACGGCGATGCTGCTGCGGGTGGTTTCGCCGACGCTGCCCATCGGGATCGTGGCGAGCACCTTTCCGTCCGCGAGATTTTGCACAATGGCGGTGCCGCGCTCGCCGAGATTGTAGATTTTTCCGTCGGCAACGGTGGGCGAGGCGCGGAAGATTTCCATGCCCTTCGTGCGCTCGATGCCGAAGCCTTCCTGCCAGAGTTTCGCACCGGTCTTTGCGTCGAGGCAGGTCATCACCTGCTTGTCGCCGTTGAGGACGTAGAACTTTCCGCCGAGCGCCGCGGGCGTGCAGGTGTCGGGCGTGTTCTTTTCGTCGAAGACCCACGCGCGGCCTTTCTCGGAGATGTCGCCCTTGCCGTCCATCTTGTAACCGATGGCCGGGCTCTGCTTCGGGCCGCAGACGAGCGCGACGTCGCCGCTCGCGACAGCGCTCGGCACGAGGCGCATGAAGCCGCCTCCACTGAGACCCTTCTTGTTGTTGATTCCACCGCCGCGCCAAAGCTCCGCGCCGGTCTCGGGATCGTGGCCGGTGAGGTAGTCGCCGCCCGCGATGAGGAGCTGCGTCTTGCCGCCGACGGTGTAAGGGATCGGCGTCGCGTAGGTTTCCTGCGTCTCCTGCTCGGCGTCGGTCGGGCGGATGTGCTTCCACAGCGTCTTGCCCGTCTTCGGATCGAGCGCGAGGAGGTAGCTTTCGCGCGGGCCCTTGTCCTTTTCCTCAATGCCAGGGTAGCCGCCGTCCGCGGGTGTGCGCTGGAGGACGAGGACATAAAGTTTGCCGCCGTACAACAGCGGGCTGCTGCCATAGACCCAGTTGATGTTGAATTTGCCGTAGTCCTTCGCGAGGTCGCGCACCCAGAGCGGCTTGCCGGTAAAATCAAACGCCGAGAGCTGTCCGGTGCCCACGAGCGCCCACACGGTCTTGCCATCCGCCACGGGCGAAGGCGAGGTGCTGTTGCCGCGGCCCTTCGCGAGCGCGCCGTCGGCGACGTTGTACTTCCACGCGACTTTGCCGGTCTTGCGATCCACGGCGATGAGCCATTGCTTGTTCTCCGGATCGGGGCTCATCACAAAGACGAGCCCGCCCGAGACGATCGGCGTCGCGCCGCTGATGCCCGGCAGATCGAGCGACCACTTCACACCCTCCGTCTGGCTCCACTTCGAGGGCAGATTTTTCTCCGGCGAAGTGCCGTTGAACTCCGGCCCGCGCCATTGCTGCCAGTCGCCGGCAAAGGCGGTGGCGGTGGTGACAATGACGAGTGATGCGAGGGTGCGGAGTTTCATGATGCGGGAAAAGTGAGTGCGTGTGGTTCAGGATAAACCGCGGGCGTGATGCTCGCTTAGAGCGTGTCATGCACTTAGCCGCAGCGAAGCGCAGAGTTCCAAAGATTTGAGGCACGGCGCCTTTCCAAATTCCGTCCAGACTCTCCGCCATACGTCCTGAAGCCTTTAATCCGCCCGGCTTCACATGCGAATATCACTGTTTGTCTGGACGCTGCCGTGAAGTGGAATCCGCGGGCGGAAGCGGCACCTGGACTGGGTGCATGAGATACGCGATGAGGTCGCGCGTCTGCTCCGGCGGGAGCGCGAGCAGCAGTCCCTCAGGCATCATCGAAATGGGCGATGACTCGACCTTTGCGAGATCCTTTTTTTCCAGCGTCGCCTCCTCGGTGAGCATCCGCACGGTGAGCGTGCGCTCCGTTTGCGCGGTGATGATTCCAATGAGCACGCGGCCGTCCTTGTGCGTGAGGATGCTCATGCGGTAGTCGGCGCTCACGACCGCGCTGGGGTCGGCGATATTTTCGAGAAGATAGTCGAGATTTGCGCGCCCGGAGCCGGTGATATCCGGGCCGATTTTTCCGCCGTTGCCGTACATCGTGTGGCACGCGCCGCAGACATTTTGGAAAGTCACACGCCCCCGTCCCAGATCGGCCTTTACGAGGACTTCCGGCGTGAGCCGAGCCTTTAGTTCCGCGATGAGCTTCTGTTTTTCCGCGGATGAATCGCGCATCTCGCCCCAAATCTCGGTGAGACGTTGCGTGAGCGCCGCGTCGTTCAGCGAACGGATCTGCCGCGCGTGGAATGCGGTGAGATCGGTGCGGGGAATCTTGCCGGCGGCGATCTGGTCGAGCGTCGACCTCGCAAACGAAACGCGCGACACGAGCACCTCCATCACCGCAGGGCGATCCGTGGGCACAAATTTCCGGTAGCTCGCCGCAAGCGTCTCGCCGATTTTCGGATCGTCGAAAAGCGCGAGGCCGCGCGCGGCGGTCGCGTTCAGCCCACGCGAATCGAGCAGCGACTCACAGATCGCGCGCAAATCGGGTGGCCGGTTCTCGATGAGCGCGCGCAGCGCGGACTGGCGCGCGGGAAGTTCGGCCTTCGCGTCCAGCGCGATCGCCTTCACCGCGTCAAGCGCGCGCCCGTCGCCGAACACGGTGCCGAGATCGCGCAGCGCGGCATCGTGGCCCTGCGAGGCAAGCGATGCAGCAAAGCGATCCCACTCCGCGGGCTTCGGCGCCTTGCGCCAGCCACGCAGCGCCTCGGTGACGCCTTCGAGAATTGCCGCGCGCTGCGCCGGCTGCGCCGGCTGCGCCTGCGGGAGCAGCGCGTTCAGCGGCGCGGCATCCTTGTCCATGCGCGACGCGAGATTGCGCGTGATCCATTTCAGCGTTGTCGGCCATTCGCACACGCGCGCGACTTCAAGCAACGCCGCAGGATTGGAATCCGCGACGGCGATCAGTCCGAACCACACCATCGCGGGAAGCTGCGCATCCTCCGCGTCGTCCTTCCGCGCGACGAGCGCCGCTGCGAGTGCGGCACGGCTCGGGACCGGCATGCGTTGCAGCGTGCTCGCGAGCGCGAGCCGCACGAGACCGGACGGATCATGTTTCGCCATCGTCGCAAACTCACGATTCAGTTCCTCGTCCACATCCCTCACCGCAGCAGGCGCAGGCCCGGTGATGCCATCAATCGCCCAGCGATCCGTGAGCAGCCGGATGGCCCACACACGCAAGTGCTCGTCCTTTTCGTGCAGCAATTTCACAAGCCGTTCGCGTGTGAGGTCGCCCGTGAGGTTCAGACTCCAGAGCGCATGGAGCCGCAGCACGACATCATTTTCGCCATCGAGCATCCGCATCAGCATGGCGGTGAGTCCAGCCGGTCTCGCACCCGCGGCGATCTGTTCACGGCACCGGCGATCGAACCACACGTTCGGATTTCGCAGCAACCGCTCCGCGCCTTCCGCCGTGAAGGTCGCGAGATCGTCGAAGCTCGGCCGCTGCGGCGTGCCGTACGTGATTTTGAAAATGCGGCCGCTCGTGCGGTGGACGCCGGTCGCCTCGTGGCATTCGCCGATGTCGCTCCAGTCGAGAATGAACCCGCTGCCGTCAGGCCCCGTGCTGATCTCCAATCCGCGAAACCACGGATCATCCGACGGAAAAATATCCGGCTCGTGACGCCCAACGTAGCCACTGCCCGCGCGTTCAAGACGATCCACATTCGTACGCTGCCCGTGCATGTTCAGCGTGAAAAGTTTGTCCCGGAATGGTGCGGGCCACTGGTCTGCCTGATAGATCATCATGCCGATGTGCGCGTGTCCGCCGCCGAGCAAGTTCGCTGTTTCGTCGCTCAGCGCCTTGCGTCCTCCTTTTTTGTCGAAGTGCGAGTGGTCCGCGATCGTGTCGAGGCGGCTGTATACGCTCGGGTTCAGCGTGGGGTTCGAGTCCACGAGGTGCGCCCCGGGAATGAGGTGCCACAGGTGGCCCGTGACCGTGTTGATGAAAAATCCCTCGCCGTGCCGGTCCCAATCGTGGCCCCACGGGTTCGTCGTCCCGTGCGTGAGCACCTCCACGACTTTCCGCTCCGGATGATAACGCCACACACCACCCTTGATCTGCACGCGCTGTGCGTCGGGCGTACCGGGCACGCCGAGCCGCCCCGGACACGAATGGCCGCAGCGTCCGTAGAGCCAGCCGTCCGGCCCCCAGCGCAGGCCGTTTGCGAAGTTGTGGTAGTTGTCCTGCGCGACCGTGAAGCCATCGAGCACCACCTCGGGCGGGCCGTCCGGCACATCGTCGCCGTTGCGGTCCGGGATGAAGAGCAGCCGCGGCGGGCACATCAGCCACACGCCGCCGCGCCCGACCTCGATGCTCGTGAGCATCTGCACATCGTCGGTGAAGACTTTGCGCGAGGAAAAATGGCCGTCGTTGTTTTTGTCCTCGAAGATCAGCACGCGGTCGCGCAGCCCGAGGTCGAATCGCTTCGGCCGTTCGGCGTAAGTGTAATTTTCCGCGACCCACATCCGCCCGCGATGATCCCACGCCATCGCGATGGGATTCTGTACGTCCGGCTCGTTCGCAAAAAGCGTCGCGCGGAAACCCTCCGGCATCTTCAGCGCGGCGAGCGCCTCCGCGGGAGTCGAGAGAGGGAACTTCGCCGTCTCGCTGTTGTACGGCGCAGGAAAATCGGCCGCAGTCGCAAGCGCGGCAAACGTGCAAAGCAGGAGCGTGGGACTCAGAGGGAGACGCATCACGGCAGAAGTGCCCGGCGCACGCAGTTTCTCAAGCAGAAGTTCCGCGCACTTTCACCACGGCGTGAAGCGCAGACCGAAGAGCGCGACGACTGCGAGCGCAAGCACGCCGATCGCAGGCATGAAGAACGGATCGTAGAAGTCGGCGACCTGCGGTTTCTTTTCGAGCACGACGACCTTTTTCATCTCATCAATGCGCTTGAAAACCGTCGCCAACGCTTCGGGCGTGAGCGCCTGGAACGCGTCGCCGCCCGTCGCACGCGCGATGCCGAGGAGCTGCGGCTGCATGACTTCGTCCGAGAGCAGAATGGCGAATACGGTGATGTTCTGCGCGTGCATCGTCGCGATGATTGGCCCGTCCTGCGGCGGCGTGATGTCGCTGCTCTCGCCATCGGTGAGGAGGATCATCATGCGATCACCGACTGGCCGCTGCGCGAGGACATCGGCTGCACCGTACATGGCTTTTCCGACGTAGGTGATGCCCCACAGCGCGTCCGGCAACCCGTGCCGGCCCATGCTCGGCGGATCGAGCTTTGGATTGTCCGGCTGGATGAACGGCCTCGCAAGGATGATGGACTGCGTGTCGAGCGTGAGCGGCACCCAGTGGATGAAATGGCGCGAGAAAATGCTGAGTCCAAACGCGTCGCCCTGGCGGTGGTTGATGAACGTCTCGATTGCCTCCATCGCGGAATCGAACCGCCGGTGCCGTCCCGCGGCCTGCGACCCGTGCGGCTCGGCCATGCTGCCCGAGGTGTCGAGGACGATCTGCACGTTGTTCAGCTTCCGCTCGATCTCCGGCGGCAGGAACCTGACCGGATGCGCGAGGAAAATGATCGCCAGCGCGAGCAGAGCAGAAGGCAGGCAGTTCGCACACAGCACGAGGAAGCGCAGCACGAGACCGCGCCGCTGCCGTCCGTGATCGAAGGGCAGCGCAATCGGCTGGCCGCGCCGGATCCACTCCCAGAAGGCGAGAATCACCGGGAGAGCGAGGAGAGCGAGCCATTGCGGATGGAGAAAAATCATGGCCTGTCCGTGACCTCCGGCTGGCGTGTCTCGCGCGTGTACGGCGCGACAAGCGCCGCGATTTCCTCACCGCGAATTTTCGTTGCCGGGCGATACAGCCAGTCCTGCAACTGCCGCAGCGGGCTCCCGGTCTTTTCACTGCGCGAGATCGCATCGAGCGCGGCGTTCATCGGCACTCCTGCGAGCGAGAGTTCTTCGCGCCAGCGGCGCAGCAGCAGCATTTCCATCTTCGCCTTTGCCTCCGCGTCGAGCGTCCCGGCATTAAGTTGAGCAAGGAATCCGCTCAACATTTCCGCGATCGTCGGCTCCGGCTGCACTGCGATGGATTTCGGCGGCTTCGCGCGTCCCCAGAAAATCAGCAGCAGCAGCCACACGATCCAAAACACGCCGAGCGCGGTGAGCGTGGCGTAGTAGTACCCGCCGACATCCACGCGCACTTCCTCCGTCTCCTGAATCCGCGCGTCGAGATTTTTGGAAAGCTTCGGATCTCCGGTGAACTTGAACGACGGCAAGCCGTCGAGTGCGCTGCCGTCCTCCCCGGTGAGGTAGTCCTTCAGATCAAAGGTGCCCGCGCGGTTCACGATGTAGCGCACGTCGTAGATGCGCGCACCGGACTGCCCGCTGACTTTCGCGATGCGCACATTCACGGCCACGCCCCATTTGTAAGGAGTCACCGCGACCGGCGGCCCGCTGTACGTGACAATCGCCGCCTGCTCCACGCCGAGCGGAACATTGAGCGAATCCTTCTCCTTTTCCTTTCGGAAAAAAACGATCGCCCCTGCTGCGAGCACGCTCGCGATGAGCACAAGCCACACAGTCTTTCGCTGGAAGAATCGCTTCGCCGCCATGCTATCTCCCCGTGCTCCCGCCGAAGCCGCGACGTTTCAAAAAGTGGCGCAGTTTGCCGAGGATCGGTTGGTCCGTCGGCAGGTGCAGGTAGTCTATTCCGAAGCGCGTGAGCTCGCCCTTCCAACCCTCCGCATCCACCCAAGCGCGGCGTCCGTGGCCCGTGAACGCGCGGCCCGACTCGGCCTCGACGCCGCGAAAAAGTCCCGCGCCCTTCACGCGCAGTTCCGCGGGATCCTGGAGGTGCAGCACGATGCAGTCGTGTTCCTGCGCGAGCACTTGCAGCGCGGGAAACGCCTCGGGATCGTGCAGGTCGCTGAGCACGATGACCATCGTGCGGCGCTTCAGCGACGGTGCGATTTCGCGCGCACGGTGTGCGAGCGAAGTCTCCTCCACAAAGTCGTGATGCCGAAGCTGGTGAGACCATTCCATGACGACATTCCGTGCGAGCGTCGGCCGCACATGCAGCTCGCGCGCGCCGCAACCGAGAAGGCCTACGGGCGTCACATTTGCCTGCGCCGCGAGCGCGATGCCCGTGGCGATTTGCACGGCCCACGCGTACTTGCTGAGAGGCTGCGAGGTGACGCACATGGACGCCGAAGTATCGAGCAGCAGATAGAGCGGGATCTGCCGCGGTTCCTGAAATTCCTTGATGTAGAGCTTCCCTACGCGCGCCGAAACTTTCCAATCAATGAACTTCACCGGATCGCCCGCGACGTAGAGCCGCGACTGCGCAAACTCGAGCCCCGCGCCGTGAAAGACCGAGTCCTCCTGGCCGAAGTTCAGGCTGTTCGCGAGGTGCTTCACAGCGATCTCGAACTGCCGCGCATCCACGGGCTCCTGGTTGAGTTTGACCTGCCGGCGCATGGAGCGAGATCAGCCGAGATTCGCGAGGATGGACTCCAGCACCTGCGCGCCGGTGTGCCCGGCAGCAGACGCCTCGTAGCTCACGCGGACGCGATGCAGAACCACATCCTCCGCGAGGTCGAACAAATCCTCTGGCGTAACGTAATCGCGACCATGAATCACAGCGCGCGCGCGCGCCGCATTCACCAGCGCAAGACCTGCGCGCGGACTGCACCCGAAGTCGAGCAGCTTCGATTCTCGCGTGCGACGCACCAGCTCCACGCAATGCTTCACGAAGACCTCGCTGACATGCACGGCCTGCACCGCCTCCATCGCGATGACGAGATCCTCGACCGACGCGCCGGCATTGTCCTCGATCATGTCGAACGCCGAACGCGGCACCGCACCGCCGCCTTCGCGTCGCAGGCCCATCCCGAGCTGGCGCTGGAGGATCATCTGCTCATCGTCGCGCCCCGGATAGCCGAGTCGGTGCAGCAGCATGAAGCGGTCGAGCTGCGCCTCCGGCAGCTCAAAAGTGCCCGACTGCTCGACCGGATTCTGCGTAGCAATCACGAGGAATGGCGTGGGCAGTTTCAGATTCTGTCCGCCGATGGTGACCTTGCGCTCCTGCATCGCTTCGAGCATCGCGCCCTGCACTTTTGGCGCGGCGCGGTTGATTTCATCCGCGAGCAGCAGGTTCGTAAAAACCGGGCCGCGATGAATGCGAAACTCGCCGCTCTTTTGATCAATGATTTCCGAGCCGACGATGTCCGAGGGCAACATGTCCACGGTGAACTGCACGCGCTTGAAATCGAGGTTGATCGCCTTCGCGACCGCGTTCACGAGCAGCGTCTTCGCGAGACCCGGCAGCCCTTGTAGGAGCAGATGGCCTCCGGTCAGCAGCGCAATCATCACGCGCTCGACGACGACGTCCTGCCCGACGACGATCTTCGCGACGCGCTCGCGCACTCCGGCGACAAATTGCTGTGCGCTCTTCGCGCCCGCGGTGGCTGTGGATTGGGTATTGGTTTCCATGAAGTTTGTTTTCTTTTGAAATGAGGGGCGGCGACTAGCACGCGGCACGCAGCCACTTTTCGGCGACGCCGCGAAGTTCGGTTTCGGACATCGTGCCGCCCTTCGCGCCAAAGCACGCCTGCTGCACGCGCTGGAGATCCTGCTGGAGTTCCGTGCGCTGCTTTTCACGGAGTTCCACGAGCGGGCTGGAGCCCATGCGGCGGAGCAGCGCGATCACTGCGAAACCGTCGAGGTCTCCCGGCATCTTGAAAACATCGCGCGCCCGCAGCGGGCGCTCCTTTTTCCCGCCGCCGCGCGTGGCGAAAACAATGATCAAAATGATCACGAGCAGCGCGCCTCCGCCTCCGGCCGCAAGCTGCCACGGCGCGATGCCCGGAGTCGCCTTTGCGATCATCGAGGCGATCGTCGCAGTGCGTCCGACTTTCACCAAAGGCTGATCGAGCGTGATCAAATCCATGTCGCGGTAGCTCTGGCTCACCACCGCCACGTCCGGCGACTTCGCCGCCGGGAGCGGGATTTCCGTCGGCGTGTCTGCGGCGCGGATGGGATCGCCGTCGAGCGAGAGCGTCCAGAGCCGCTCGGTGACCGGCGCGACCTGATCGCCCCAGGTGTTGAGTTCCTTCACCTGCAAGCCCTCGTGCGGACTGATGCTCCGAATCGCCACGACCTTTTTCAACACGCCGAGATCGAGCAGTTGTTCGAGATCCGGCACGATGCCGTTTGCCGTGGCTTTGACTTCGAGCGCGAGCGCGCCGTTGATTTGGAACTGCCGCGTGTCGAGCACCTGTGTGACCTCGATTTTCTGCGCGGGCCGCGCGGGCGCATCGGCAGCGACCTTGATCACCGTCTCAGCCGACTCCGCCGGGATCGTCACGGGGCCGGTGAGATCCATGAATTTCAGCTCCATCCCGACCGGCGGAATCTTGTCCACGCTCGCGTCCTTCGCGCGCACGAGGATGTAGGCGAGGACCGTCTCCTCCCAGCCGGGCTTCGCGGTCGGGCGAGCCTTCACTTCGGGCGTGGTGAAGGTGAACGACTTGATGTCGAAGAACGGCGAGAGCGCCTCGGTGAGGCCGAATTCCAGCTCCTCGCGCGGCGACTGCGCCTCGCGCATTTTCTTCGCGAGCGGCGACGCTTTTTTCTTCTGCTTCGCGCCGGGACCGGAGTTGGGATCGCTGCTCAAATACTGGCCGAACTGCGCGACGCGGCCCATCGCCTCCGTGTGGATGATGCTGACGATGATTCCAAAATCCTGATCTCGTCCCACGGTATTCGGCCCGTCCACGCGCGTCTGGAGCCGGATTTCGCTCAGCAGCTCGTCGAAATACGCGACCTTCTTTTCCGCGCCGAGGGTGAAAGGATCGTCCTTCGTGATCACGAGCGCGCTAGCGAGGTAGCGGTATTTCAGATCTTCGTGCAGCGGGTTCGTCTCGTCCGCGAGGCGCGCATTCACGAGCTTTGCAAACTGGCTCAGGTGCGCCTTTCCCGCCTTGCCCGGCAGGGCCAGCATCTGCTCGCGGATTTTCGTGAGCGCCGCGCGGTTCATCGCCTTCGAGAGATTGAGCTGCCCGCCGGAACCGATGCCGAGCAGCCCGTGGAACCACGCGACGTACGGCTCCAGCGAATAGTCCGCAGGCGCGAGCTTCGGCACCTGCTTCGCGTAGGCCTCGGTGCCGCGCAGGAAATAATTCTGCGCCTGCAAATTCTTCTCCTTGTAGCCGAGCATCCGCTTGCGCGCGTCGCCCGTCACGAGTTCCTGAAAATACTCGAAGTCCCCCCAGTCCACGAGCAGCGAACCGCCGATCGTGAGCACACGCGCGGCCTCGGGATGACCGGCCACCCAGCCGTCAATCATCTTCAGGGCACCCGCGTAACCGGCGCGCACCATGTCGAGCGTCGCCCCTTCGTCGCGGCGCGTGAGGCCGGCCTTCTGCACATCCATCTTGCGCCAACGATCGCCGAGGTTCGCGTTCATGCGCGAGAGGATGAGGAGGAAAAGTGGCTCATCCATTTTCTCCAGCGGCCCGAAGACCTGCTCGATGTGGCTCGCGCGGTACGCCTCGGCGCTGCTGTATGCGAGGTCGAATGCGGCGACTACTTTCTCGTAGTCCTTCGGCGCGACTCCCGCCTTCCGGAAAATCTCCATCATGCGCGCGAGGCTCGCGATGTTCTTCTCCATCATGATCGGCGTGACGGGAATCCGCGCGTCCTCCGCGAGGCCGTATTTCTTACGGAGCGTCTCGGGGATTTGCGGGTTGTGCGTCTTCGCCCACACGGTGAGAAAATCTTCCGCCAGCGCGACGCCCGCCTCCGGGTTGCGCTTCCCGATCTCGGCGATGCGATCCGCGGCCTGATCAAAGTTCGCGCCGACGAGGATGATTTTGGAGACGACCGTATCGAGCCGCTCGCGGATTCCGGGCGCGAGGACAGCGGCCCATTTTCCCGACGGTGAAGTCGGCAGCAGTTCCTCAGGCACGACGTATTTCCCCTTGTCCGGCGCGGTCGTCTTCAGCGTGAAAGTCGTCTCCGCCTCGGTGATCCAAAACTCGGCCATCATCTGCACGAGCTGGTTCCACGGCTGCGCACCGAGATCCGCATTTTCCGAGAGCAGGTTCACGATGGTCGCCTGCGTCTTCATGTTATCCGTGCGCGTCGCCACGTCGCCGCGGAGTTCCCTTTCGATCTTGCGCGCGAGCCCGCTCACGAGCCGGATCGCCGTGTCGGGATCCTTCTTCACCATCTCGGAGAAAATGGGCGCAATCGAAGTCTGCGGAATCTGGGTGATCACGCGGGCGAGCGCCATGCCGGCCTTCGATTTCTCGAATTCATTCACCTTCTCCAGCGTGAGGATGCGCAGGTTGTCGTCCCACACTTTCTGCACCTGCTCGCGTTGCGCAGCCTCGCTCTCACGCTGCGAGGTGAGGAACGCCGAGAGTTCGTTGCGCACGCCTTCGTCCGCGATTTTCTGCACGTCCCCAATCGGCGGGAGAAAGGTGCGGGCGAGCTCCTTGAAACCGCCCGCGACGAGCACGCGCGCGGCGAGCAGGTGCTTCGCCGCATCCGCGCCGCCGAGTTTGCCCGTGCCTTTGCGCAGCCTGTCGGAGAGCCAGTACGTTTCGTTCGTGGGAACGGTGAGGCCGAGGAGTTGCCCGATCTTGTGCAGCTCGTCGCCAGTGAATTCGCCCGGAACCGCATCGGCAAGGCCGAGCACGTCGTCGAGGCGCATGTTCGGCTTCGCCTTCTCCGTGAGGTCGGCAAGCATCTTGTCGAAAATCTTGCGAGCGAGTTCCGGCGGCATCTGCGCCAGCTCTTCGCGGATCTTTTTCCAGTCGCCCGAGCGGAATTCAGCGATCAACCGATCCGTCACCGTCATCGCAGCAGCGTCCGCAGTTCCGGTCTTTTCGATGAGGCTGAAAATCTCGCTCAGGTCGCGCGAGAACTTGCGAGAGAGAAGCGCCTCGATCTGTTTGATCCATTTTGGATCCGGCGGCGGTGGCGTCGGCGCGGCAGGCGCTGGAGGTGTCGTGGCCGGAGGCTGAGCGGCGGGCGTGTCACCCGGCTGCTGCGAACTCACGGCCGGACAAAGTGCGAGAACACAAACTGCCGCGGCGAGAATCACGCGCGACGACATGCGAGGAAGTGCAAATTTCATGAATGATTGGGAAAAGAAAAAATGGAATGTCGTCACTCTAGGAGCCGTTGGTTTGGAGCTTCTGGAATTCTTGAAAACCCGCACGGCCGTCCTGCTTCGGCCCGGGCTTGATGCCGGGGCCTGCGCCGCCGAGCGCCGCCGCAGCAGCCGCGCCTTTGCCCGTCGGTGCGCCACCGGCATCGTGCTTCAATTTCAGCGCCGCTTCGAGATTCTGCAATTTCGCAGCGTTGATTCCCGCGACGCCCTGCACGGCCTGGACAGTCGCCGCAGTCGCCACGACCGGCGGTGGCGGAATGTGCTGCACCGGCGGAACCGCCGCGTGGCCCTCTGGTTTCACGCCATTAATCGTGTCCACGCCGTCCACTTTGTTCACACCCTTCGCAGTCGTCGCCGTGCCGGTCGCTGTCCCGGTCTCGACTTTCACCGCGGTGCCGGACACCGGCGGCGGCACGACCGGCTGCACCGGAGGAATCACCGCGCGGCCGTCCGCCTTCACGCCGTTGATCGTATTGATGCCGTCCACCTTATTCACGTCCTTCGCCGTGTTCACCGTGCCGGTCTCGACGTTCTTCACCTGCTCGACGGCGTCCTGCTTCACGCCCTTGATGCCTTCAATTCCCGCAGGTGGAATTTTTTCCTGCGCGCCGGCGATGCCGCCGAGAATGATCAGCGACGCAATCGCGGCGGGTCTGTTTCGCATTTTCATGGTGTTCTCCTTTGCAATGTTTTCTCAAATTCCGCCTCCACGCGCTGCTCGTATTTTGCGAGCGCCGCGGGCTCCTGGTGCTCGGCGAGGTAGCGGAAAATCTGCCGCGTCCGCTCGGCGTAAGGCCGCCACTCCTCCTCGGGTGCGCCGTTCGTCTTCAGCAGATAAGTCGCATAGTAGTGCGCCTTGCCGAGCATCTCACGGACGGCGCGCGTGACCTGCGCATCGTCGCCATGCGTCTGCGCGGCCTCCTGGAGCAGCGCGGTCAGGTCCTCGATGGCTCCGACGATGTCCAGCATCTCCAGCCTGGCCTTCGCCTTCGCGAGACGGATCTGATGCCGCACGAGCGGCTTTTCATTCGCAGGCAATTCGCCGGACACCTTGTCGTATTCCTCGATGATCGTCTCCCAGTCCGGATCCTTCGCCTTTTCGAGCGCACGGATCTTCGCGACGTGAATGCGCGCCTTGTCGCGTGCGATCTGATTCTGCCCGTCGTTGAAATGGTAATACAGCACGGCCACCGGAAACAGCAGCCAGAGCAGCGTGAAAAACTTTCTCATCGTGGCGTCAGCGCGCCTTCCTTTGCACGCGCTCCTTTCCTGTCCTCACGTCCCGCGATTTTCCAATCGCTGCCAAAATACTCCAACGCGACCGGAACGAGCGCGAGCACCGCCGCACCGAGCACCATCGCGAGCACCGCAAGTTCTTCGAGGCTCAGTCCTCGCCTCGGTGGAGGCGCCGTCACCACGAGATCGCCGAGCACCGATGTCGGAAGGTGCTTTTCATTCACATCAAAATACGTCCCGCGCAGCGCCGACGCCACCGTCTGAAGCGTCTCGGGCTCCTGCCGCGACTGGTGCCCGTCAATGAACAGCCCCTTGTGCGGATTGCCGATGCCGAGGACGAAAACTTCCTTCACCGATTTTGGCCGCGGCGTGATCGGCACGAGATTCACGGAGTCGCCGTCCGTACAAATCACGAGCCGCGTGCTGCCATCGGGGAAATCGCTCACGAGCTTCACCGCCGCGTTCATCGCCTGCCCGAGATCGGTCTGGCCGACCGGCATCGCGTAGCTCACCGGCAGGCCGTTCAGGACATTGCGCACGAGTTCCGGATCGCGCGCCTCCATCACGACCGGCATCGAGTCGGTGTAAAATGCGATCACGCCGAAGCGCAGATTCCCGCTCACGCGCTGGAGAATGCCCTCGACCACATCGCGCATCCGTTCCTGACGCGTCTGTTTCCCGTCCGGCCCCGCGTCCGTGAGATACATGCTCGGCGAAAGATCCGCGACAAACACGACGCGCGTCGCATTCTTGTCCGCCGGATTTTTTCCGCCTTCCGGCGGAGTGAGTTTCAGCACGACCAAAGTCGCCAGCCCCCACGCGAACGCCGCGAGCGAAAGCACGCGCAGGAACGGCACGATGCGCGTCCACCGATGCGGCGCGCCCGCAGGCCCGAATGCCAGCCGCCCGACCGCACGGATGCGACGCACATGCAGCCATTCGGCAAGCGACGCGAGGAGGAGGACTGCAAGTGCGGAGGCGAGCGGAATCACGCGGAGCAAGGGACACTTTCAACGCGATCGCACGCGGAGCCCGGCACAAACTTTTCAGCGGAGGAAATCACGCCTGCTAGACCCGTGAGCCACGGATATATTTGCGCATTCTCCCAGCATTTCTTGTCCGTAGCCGCCGACGGCAGGAGGCGGGCACTCTTTTGAACCCGAAACGCGGACAGAAGATCAGCCCGCCTCCTGCCGTCGGCAGCTACGGATCAAACCAGACTCCCGACCCGCACGAGCCGCAACGCCAGTTCGCCGCTCACACGCGATGACGCCACATCCGCTTCGAATTCCGCCACCCAGTCGTTCGCCTCGCCGGGATCGATCAGCATCTGCTGCACGCGCAAGCGCAGCTTGCCCTCGGACGGCGTCACGTACGTGTGCCGCACGTTGCGCGCTTCGGGATCGAGCCGGATTCGCGCGTGACCCGCGTGGAAAGTGGCGAGCGCCTGTCGCAGCCGCTCAGCAGTCCACGGCCCGCCATCCGCATCTTCGCACGAAGGCACCAAGGCCAGCGCCTCCTCGAAATCCCCGCGGATGACTTCGCTCAGGAACGCAAACACGCGGTTCCGGATCGCCGCTGTGAATTTCTTAACATCCCGCGTGATGTCGCGCAGCGCCTCCTCGCTGCCGGGTGGGCGCGCTTCGGGCTGCTCGTCGCCCGGCTTCCAATCCGGGTCGCACATGCGCTCCCACTCGTCGAGCAGGCTGGAATCCACCTGCCGCAGCATCGTGCCGAGATAGACCTCCATCTCGCGCACCGTGTCGTTCTTTGCGGAGTCGGGCACGCCCTGCGTGAGCGTCTTGTGGACGCCGGACAGGTGCCGCAGCAGCACGCCCTCGGAGCGCTGCAAATCATACACCTTGATGTAATCCGAGAACGACCGGAACTCCTCGAACATCTCCCGCGCGATGGATTTTGGCCGGATGTTCTCCTGGCCCACCCACGGATGCCGCGCCGCGAAATCATTGAACGCCGTGTAGATGAAATCCCGGTTCGGCTTCGGGTGTTCGAGCTTCTCCAGCTCCTCCATGCGCGCGTGGTAGTCGAGCCCCTCGTTCTTCATGTCCGCGACGGCCTGCCCCTTCACCTTGTCGAGCTGACGGCGCAGGATGATGTCCGGATCTTCCAGGATGGATTCCACAAGCGTGAGCAGCACCAGCGCGTAATCCGGCGCATTCGGATCCATGAGCGGGATCGTGTCGTGCAGGAAAAGCGACAGCGTCTGCGTCATCGAAAAATCATCCTGCAGCGCCACATTCACGCGCAGCTTCGCGCCCTCCGGCGTGCGCGGGATGAATTCCACAATCCGCTTCTCCACCAGCGCGCGGAAGAGCTGCCATGCGCGCTTCCGGTGCTCCTTCTTCGCGCGCGCCGGCTCGTGCGAACTCGCGATCAGCTCCCGCATCGCCGCGCAGCCATCCGTGCGGCGGCTCAGCACATTCAGCAGCATCCCGTGCGTCACGGCAAACTGGCTGCCAAGCTGCTCCGGCGGCGCGCTCACGAGACGCGCAAAGGTCTGCCGGTCCCAGTTCACGAAGTTCCGCTCCGGCGGCTTGCGCTTCACGAATTTCTTCCCGCCCTCGGCCTTCTTCTGCTCCAGCAGCAGGTTCTCGATCACATGCTCCGGCGCCTGCACCATCACCCAGCCGCGGTCATCGAAACCCTTGCGCCCCGCGCGCCCCGCGATCTGGTGAAAGTCGCGCGCACTCAGGATCCCCGTCTTCTTCCCGTCGTATTTGCAGAGCTGCGTGAAGAGCACCGTGCGGATTGGCACATTGATTCCCACGCCCAGCGTGTCCGTGCCGCAGATCACCTTCAGCAGTCCGCGCTGCGCGAGCTGCTCCGTGAGCACGCGATATTTCGGCAGCAGCCCCGCGTGATGCAGCCCGATTCCGTGCCGGAGGAACTTCTTGATCTCCGCCCCGTACGGACTCGAAAAGCGGAACCCCGCGAGCGCCTCTGCGAGCGCCGCCTTCTCCTCGCGCGAGCACACATTGATACTCGTGAAATCCTGCGCGCCCTGCGCCGCCTCGAGCTGCGTGAAATGCACCACATACACCGGCGCCTTCCCCTCCGCGAGAATCCCCTCCAGCGTCCGCGGCAGCGGCGTCTCCGCGTAGGAAAACTCCAGCGGCACCGGCCGGTCCTTCGAGGACACCGTCACCGTCTCCCGCCCGTTCAGCTGCGTGAGATCCTTTTCAAAAAACGCCGTATCCCCCAGCGTCGCCGACATCAGGAGGAACCGCGCGCGCGGCAGCGTGAGCAGCGGCACCTGCCACGCCACGCCGCGGTCGCGGTCCGAGTAATAGTGGAATTCATCCATCACCACGTCGTCCACCTTCGCCTCCGCCCCCTCGCGCAGCGCCATGTTCGCGAGAATCTCCGCCGTGCAGCACAGGATCGGCGCATCGCGGTTCACCGACGCATCGCCCGTGCTCAGACCGACATTTTTGGGGCCGAATTCCCGACACAGCGCCAGCCACTTCTCATTCACCAGCGCCTTCACCGGGCACGTGTACACCGAGCGCCGCCCCTGCGCCACGGACTGGAAATGCAGCGCCGTCGCCACCAGCGATTTCCCCGACCCCGTCGGCGTGTTCAGGATCACATTGCGTCCGTCGAACAGCTCCAGAATCGCATTCTCCTGCGCCGGATACAGCGCGAGGCGCCCCGCCGCGATGTAGTCGAGGAAACGATCCAGCAGGATCGCACTCGGCGTCTCACGGTCCGACGGCAGCCAATGGTGGAGATGGGTAGGCACTGCGCGAAAGTGTAGTGCCCTCCCCTGCCGATGCACATCGGATTCCCATCCGAATGCGGCGTGTGAGGGATCACTGCCACACGGAAAGGAGAATGGAAGCTGAAGCCCTCATCTGTCGCTCGGACAAACCCGAACACTCAGCAAAAAAAATCCAACTCAGTTACCCAACTTCCATCTGACCAATTTCATAGGGGTTAGGCGCGCGGCTGGACCCATATAGACATCAGGAAACCAGTTATTTTGTCTCCGCCCAGAAAGGTGGTTGGATCGCAATCAGGGACGGCTTCTGCAAGCTCTAATGGCGTCCCGGATGCGACTTTCGCGCATCCGCAGTTTAAGAACGCACCGTGGGCAAGGTCGGCGTGATTCTGCTCATCACTGCTCGGCCTGCTGTAAGGCAAGCGGACGTAATCAATAAGCGAACGTCCCGACGGAAGCTTTAAGTCACTAGCAATCTGGCGGTCAGATGTGACCGTAAACAACGTAACGGGTTTGCTGTCTTGAGTGGCGGCGATCTTCCAGTATTTAGTCATCATGAGAATGAGTAAACTTGTAAAACAACTGAATGCAAGCCCCGCCACCACTGGCAACGCGGCCTAGTCCTCATAGATAGATCCGCGAGAAGCGAAAGCTAGTAAGGTGATATTGCCTGATGACTGGTTGGGCGAGTAGATGAGCCGATAGTCTCCAAGACGATACCGCCAACATCCCTGAAGTTCGCCGGTGAGCGGCTTGACCGTGTCACCGTGAATAGTGGTGGGACTCTCGGCAATCGCTGTGAGAGCCTCTAGTGCAGTGTAACGTTGAGATGTGACGGTATTGGTGTATGATTGGATTCATGCCAGCACCCTTTCGTTTGAGTCCGCCGGAACGACGTGAACTCACCAGGATCAGCCGGAGCCAAAGCCGCCGTGCGGATGATGTCCGC